>JAYUQG010000001.1:0-17826 GCA_043756865.1 bacterium
ACAAAGGGACTGCCATTGGGAGAGAAAAACACATTCGCTCCCCAGAAATCACCATGCAGTGCCGAGAGTCTCTCGCTACGAT
The DNA here is from genome assembly GCA_043756865.1 of bacterium. Taxonomy (GTDB): domain Bacteria; phylum Patescibacteriota; class Minisyncoccia; order Phycocordibacterales; family UBA6899; genus MHLP01. The sequence continues at coordinate 83 of JAYUQG010000001.1, forward strand.
TTTTCCACGAAGAAATATTCTTCCACATACGTCCAATGTGTTCTTTCTGTTTGTCGGGAGGAAGGAGGGGGTGGTCGTCTGGAAAATCATGAAGCAGTGTGAATGTGAGTTCTGGGTGGACGAGCACTCCGCGAATTCCGTCGTTGTACACTGCGTTTTGTATATTTGACTCCCCTGACGGATGTTTGACAGAGTGCACAGACGCAATCAAGCGCGCTATCTTTGCTATCTCCGCACAATCTGTTTCGTCAATTTCTGCTTTGTCCATTTTCTCGCTCAAGAGATCGAGATAGCTTTTTGTGGAAGGGGCGAAGTCTTGTACATGATAGATAGTATGGTCTTCGCCTACTTCGTGGGCGACGTGCGCGTTATCACCATGTGTAAGAATTACTCCGACCGGTTGGGGGTACTGTCCGGCACGCTGCGCCATGCTATTGCTCACCTGAAGGGCAGATACGCGGCGTTCAGGGAATTCAAATCCCCCTTCAAGTGACTTGATGCGCTTCAAAAAGTAATCGCGGCCGTCCTTTGTGGCAATGCGAAAGCCATCGCTATGGAATCCACTTCCCGCTTTTTCAATATGCACAATCTCAACCAGTTTACCGGTGTGGGCGGAAAGTGCAGCAGATATTTTTTTGAGGTCTATCGTGTGCATACGTATGACAACCGCATCATACTGCGGATGGTTGCGTGTGTCACTCTTCTGCAACAAAAAAAACGCCACAGGGGGCGTTATTGAATGGTCGGCGGAGGGCTTCCGTCTGCAGGATCTACTCCGAAGAGCTCACAAAATGCGAGGTATTTTTCCTCGCGCTCGCCCATGACGAGACTTCCCATGGCGAGGTTGTGTCCCCCGAGAAACTTTAGCACCACAAAGTGGGCAATTTCATTCGAGTGCCTTAGGACGGCCGACACAAGCGCAGGCTGAAACATGATGTTGTTGCCAATTTCCACGTGCGGAGGTTTGCACATCTTGGTTAGGAGATGGACGAGCCCGCTCCAAGTGCGTGTAAGTTCCTCTCTGTTCGCAAAGTGCGATACTGCACGCTCGGGCACCTCAGCAAGGGCGTACTCAATCTTTTTTTCTTCTAGATAAAGGCGGATGTAGTGCAGCCGTGACGCGTTTTCTGCAATGATACGAATCAATTCATCGAAAGACATGGGATGCTCCTTTCAGTTTCTCCAGACGCGGTGAGCGGAATACCGTCGTTGTAGTACCGCTCGAGTCGCGCATTCAAACCTGCGGGGCCTCCCTCGAGCGAGACGTTGTCAAAACGTCGCAGCGTGATGGTGACCGGCAGTCGAGTAAAGAATGAGACCCCCTTCGAGCGTCTCCCTTGTCGAGAAAACTCGAGTCCGTCGAGGTCGACCACGAGCACAGGCATTTCTGGGTGGCGCGCAATTTGTTCGTACACACCAACATGTGTGGGTGGAATAGACACCTTGCGGTTATCGCCAATCGCACCCTCACAGAAAATCAGGATGTGGCGCCCTGCAGCAAGGATTTTGTCCATGATGGTGAGCGCTTTTTCTTTGCGTCGCCGTTTTTCTTCTTTGGGCAAATGCTTCGGGCTTCCGACCGCAACTGTCCCAAATAGTTTCATGAGCGGAAACTGCACCCAATGTGCGTATTCTGCGTGCCACGCAACAGGGCGCACTCGTGCAAATGGCCACGCCTCACTGATGATGAGTGGGGCGTCGATACGCGAGATGTGGTTGGACACCACAATAGCCCCTTCGGTGCATGACGTCGCATGCTCCACACCAACAATGGTGACGTCGTACTGAGAGCGAATAAGTGGGTGCAACACGCAGTTGCGGAGTATCCATCGCACGAGGGCGCCAAAAGTCCAGTCAATGCTGCGTACAAAGGTCTTTTTCAAAATGAAACTCCTTGTCAGAGAAAGTGAGTACTCTGAATTTATTATGTATAATTTTTCCCATCTGTCAAGTTGTTCCCTTCCAGTCGCTCAAACGTCGCATCAGCCTGCGCCTTTGCTTTTGCATAAAGTGGCAACAGTGTCTGAAGTAGGAGTTCAACAAAAACAGGCTTATCTGGTTGTTGTGTTATTTGTTGCATAGACTGTGCAAAACTTTCACGAGTGAGCAACGCGGTCATTTTGTATTTTTCGTCCTTATCGTCTGGAATTTCTCCTGAAATGAGCACGTCGATATTTTGCTGCGTAACAGCCAAGTGTTCCTGAATAAATTTCAATTTTTCGTCTGGACTAAGCTGTTCGAACATATCAGACCCCAATGTCTCACCAAATGCTGCACCCTGAGAAAACAGCGCCAAATGTGCAAGCGTGTCAGTGCCCTCAAGTTGAGCTTTATTGCGCTCCAAAAAAGCATTAATCATTGATTTCGCCTGCGCGCCCATCTCGGCGTCAGTAAAGTGAGGATGCTCTCCCATTGTCATGCCACGATAGAGCGGAGTCTGCTTTTCATCAAAAATACTCTCTGCCAGTTTCTGAAGGTGTTTGGGATTCTTGAAAAAGTCGTCATAGCTTGCACCTTCTCCGACCTCAGCATTCGTAAACATTGTTGCGAACGCTTCTTCAAGCATTGCCTGAGGTCCAGTATTAAAGTCAGTTGACTCACGCATAAAGGTTGGAATCGGTGAGTTAAGGTTTTCTTCTCCCTGCTTGAGCGCGAGCACAATATGGACCAAATCATGGGCAACAACAAGGTCTAAATCACCCGGCAATACTCTGTTCAGCTGAAGATGCACTGCGTTAAAGTAATACTGTTTTATCCTTTCGGGATTATTTCCAGCCTCCTTTGTCACATCAGCACTTATGATGCGCTTAAATATGTAATCAAGCGCCACTAACAGTATCTCTTCTTCTTGTGCGGTCAGCTCGCGTCCAAATGCAGTCTTCGCTTTTTCGTATACCTCGTCAACTTCGATCATTGTCCGATATTGAATAGCGGAATTTGCCATTTCGTCACGGACAAGATTTTCGGGCATTAGCGCATGCGTACCTGTTGTTTGTTCATGTTCATAAAGCGCATGGTCGGCGCTACTTGCAATCGTCCAAAGTTTTTTCACCCGCTCTTCCCTTGCGAGTGCGTAGGTACTCCTCTCGGGCGCTATTTCGGTTAGTATAGTTTGGTGTGGCACTTCGTCAATCACGGGTTCTTGGTTATCAGGTGTTCCTTCAAACATAAATTGTAGTATATGACTTTTGCATTGAGTGTAAAGTTTTACCGTTCATCTTAAACACAGACAACTTAACTCCGTGAGTAGATACCGAGCAGCCAAGCCCGCACATGCGCAACCTCCTCGCTGGGAACTCCGTGTGGAGTAACATATTCGTGATACTCAAGGGGGACACCAAGTGACTCCAGATATTTTTTTGCTTCACGCGCATGCAACACAGGCAGGACTTGATCCTGTGTTCCATGCCCAATAAAATAACTTGTCTCAAGCAACGCGGGCGAGACCTGCACTGCACGCTTTGTTTCGTCGAGCACTCTCCCCGACAGCGCGATTACTCCCCGAAGTAGTCGTGGTGAAGTGAGTGAAACTGCACAACCCATAATCGCACCCTGACTAAAGCCGAGGAGAAAAATTTGTGATGTATCAACCGCGAACGTGTGAATCACTTCGTCTATAAATTTTTTTACTATGAGACGTGCCGCTTCAGTGGCGTGCGCATCCCCAACCGGTGCACCAGAGGACCAATCGAGTGGATACCACGCATACTGCGCTGTGCCAAGCAGGATCGGTGCGCGCGCTGAAAGAACTAAAAACTCAGGTGAAATAATATTTGCAAACGCAAAAAGATCTGCTTCATTGCTTCCATACCCGTGCAAGAAAATAATCAGGGGTGATTTCCCTGCGCCCGCCGTTGGCATGCGCAACCGATATGCAAGCGAGAGGGTTGGTGCTGTAGCAGTGTGTGGCTCGAGCATAGTAGTCAATATAATATTGTTTCGACAAACTGCAGGTCAACTATCACCCCTAGAGCACAGCACGAGATTTTTTAGGTCAACATTCATTGTGTCGCTTAGTTCAAGTGACCTCGGCAAAATAGCATCGTTTTCAATATCACTGCTTCCCGAGGGCAGTATGTATACGTTTCTGCTCTCAGGCTCTTTTCCAGACACTACTTTAATACCCTCAGTAACATAACGCGCAATTAACTCATCAACTGGTGTTCCGCAGCCTGGGTATTTCGCTTCGCTTGCTTTAATACTTGCATATGCAATAGGGTCAATACCGGGAAACGGGAATACTTCCTGGCTTTCAAAAAGTCTTCTCGCGAGCACCATTTTACTCTCACCCTCTTGTTGTTCTACACCAAGTGTGCCTGTGAATTCGCTGTTATTAGACATAAGTCAATCATACAGTATTTAGCAAAAAATAGGGTGCATGGGTCTTACAAGAATCACTCAGCGGCCCAATGTAGGGATTTATCTGCATCTAACGCACCTTGCATGGTTCACACGGGCCGGAAACAGCCAGTACTTTTTTATGTGCAAAAAAACCAAGCATGAACTGCTTGGTCTGTTTCAAACTTCAAACACAGAGTCGAATGGCACGCACATTGGCTGTGATCGTTACCGTCGCACCCGCGGGTAGGCGGAGCATGGCGAAGTCACTGAGCACTCCATCGGCGATTACGCGTGTGTCGTTGTCATTGGAGCGAAACTGGGCATCGTCAACGCCGTCGATCACACCGAGAACTTCACCGTGGCAGAGTTCACGCGTCACCACCGCAAGACTATCGTCGTCAGGCTCACGTTCCTCATAGTCGGGATCGTGCAACCGCGCCGAGTGTTCCCAGCCCGTGCTTCCGGTACCCGTAGAAACGATCACACCGCTAGAGACCTGATCAACAAACTCATCTTCGCTCCAAATCGCATAACGAGACGAACGCAAGTCCGCACGACCCACAAAGAAATCATTGACTGCTTCAAGTTTGTGCCCAAGCGACGTCTCTGCGCGTGCAATGGAGACAGCCAGATGCTCCGACTTTCCCGAAAGCAATACTTTCGCCGATGAGGCGAATGTTTCGGCGGTGAATTTCATTAACCGTCCGCAATGTTTCGTCTTTGTCGAAATGGTGATCACCCGCTGCTCGTTGAGGAGCTTCGCGACGTTCACAAATGCACCGTCATCTCCGAGGATCACCACGATGTCATCATCTCGGAAAATGAAACCTTGTGCTTCGTGCCGCAAACAATCGACTACACTCTGCCCCTCACGTGAGATATGCTGCCGAACACTTTTCAGTTCAGACTGGTATGTCACATGTGGCACCTTGAGATCGGCATTGAACACGTCTTCCTCGTAATTGCGACGAACGGAATCTTCTGTCCCCTCGCGCGCAACCTCGAATTGCAGTCGTGTCAGCTCATGAACAAGTACAGCACGCATATCGCTTAGTCCTTCGCGCGCAATGCGGCGAGAAATTCGGTCGTGATGGTGATGTTGCCGCCTGATGTGGCAAGCTCAGCGAGTGCGTACGCCATCGGATCTTGACCAAACGAGAGCACCATCGCCTTCGTCGCTGCCGCCTTCTGGGTTGCGAGCTCCGCCTGTGCTGCAGCAGAAGCAATCGCTTCGGCAAGTTCGTTCTTTGCGCGCTCAGCAATGAGGAGCACGGCTTCTGCCGCTGCATTCATCGCCTCTTCGTGCTCGGCGGTGCGCAATTCGGCGGCTTCTTCGATCGCCTGCATACGCGTTTCTTGGCGCGCGGCATTAGCACTACGCAGTAGCTCTTCGGTCTTCGTTGCACCGAGGCATGCCATGACATTGGCATCACGCGGCTTCACCGAAAGCTGCACGGATGCGATCTTGATCCCTTCGCATAGAGGCCCGTCAAGAAGTGCAAGCGTGGTCTCCTTCACCATATCGGTGATGACCTTGTCTCCACTCGCTCCGACCACTTTGGGGGCAAGCGCATTCATGATCGCCTTCTTGGCGGTATCAGCGTAAGTACCCGTGTGACGTGAACTGACCACGTCGTATGCGAAGTTGAAGAACTTCTCGGCACCGGGGGCATAGGTGAAGACCACCGACGTCTGCACAGATGCCATGATGCTGTCAGAGCCCATCACCTCGACAGGGAATTGCACTTCTTGAATGCCAACAGGGATGAGTGCAAGTTCTTCACCCTCCTTCACCCACGGGCCAGTACGCCCGGAAGCGCGAATCACATTGAAGCCTGCGGTATTCTGGAGCAACTGCTGTCCCATATATCCGCGAATTTTTTGTACGATACTCATGATCTATTCCTTCACTCTCAAAGAACCTGGCAGGATCGCCAAAGAAGCTAACGCCTCTACCCTTACCACCAATGTGGGGAGCATGTGTTTCCTTAGTTAGTGTATATTATACACTAAATTAACGCAAGCACATCATTGGGGATAGCAAAGAACCACCATGCAGGTGGTTCTTTGGGAAAGTCAGTCCTTCAGAAATAGCATCTCAGGCAAATTCGCCTCTTGGTGCTCTTTCTTTGCACGCGCATGTGTCGCCTCGACGAAAGTACATGCACGAAGGTCGTCAGTGCGGAAGAGGAACTGCATTTCGTTTACATCATCAGCATTCTGCCAGAGATGTTCGAGATACATCCCCTCTTTAGCATGGATCATGCATAGATGGGTGCATCCGCCGCAAGCACCTCACGGGTAAGGTCTACGTGCACTCCTTTTAGTTTTGCGAGGATGTGTGCCATACAATCGACTATAAATATGTTTCATCAACATAACACCACCGAAACTCCCCGCCAACGGTGAGTGACTGTATCATCGGGTGTCCAGTCAATTTAAAATGCCGAGTAGCATGCATGTTTTTTGAGCTGTCACAACAACCAACATGTCCGCAGGAAAGGCAGACGCGCAAGGATATCCACCTATCTCCCGTCTTTATACACCCCCCACAGACGGTCGCGTCTTTGGTGTGTATATCTTTGATGTGACTCACGTGTGTGCATTCTTTTTGCGCCATGAATCGTAGACTATACTATAAAAACATGTTTAAGGGAAACTGCTGTATGCGGTTCGTTCGCCGCAGTAGCCGAGAATGGACGTAGTAGCTCTCTGAAGTACTAATACGTCTATTTTTTCTGTGGGTAGTAGCCAAGCAACGCGCGGATACCCGCAAGGTTGCGCTCCCATTCCACAGACTCATGAGTCTTCAACTCGACGGTGATTGCAGGGATTTGCATTGAAGCCAACCAGCCCTCCGCATCACCCGTAATCGCATAAGCATCAAATGATTTGATGGGTGTGTAGCCGGATGCTTTTGCATACACATTCATGATGGCGAGTGTGTCTGGAAGTATCCCCTTGTTACACTCCGATGCATATACCGCATTTGATTTACTATGCCAGAATATTACCGCCTTGGGTTTCTGTGCGAGGACGAAATCACGAAGCGCCAGCGACTCAGGCTCAGAAAAGGGGGCTGTCCCCGCACTTACTGTTCGATCCTTCCACATACTTTTTGGCTGCCAGTTGCAATCGAAGTTGCGATTGAGGTCAACTTCGTGTGCATTGAAACGTCCGAGGCCAGCGGTGTTTTCAGTCTTCGGTACTTGCAGGGCGGTAAACCGACCTTCTCTGCCCACCACCGCATACACACCGTCAGGGTTAAGCGATGGAATTACGGTGATTTTCATATGCGCGGCAACAACATCGGGGTGCGCTTCCAAGTAATCGATGAATTCGTACGCCAATATAACGCTATTCCACTCATAGCCACCATGCACACCACCCACAAAAAGGAGATGCGTTGTTCCCGTGCCGTAAGTATGTGCCTCAATCGCCCGCCCTTTAACGGAAGCACCAATCGTCTTGCGCGGGGATACAACAATTTTTTCTGTCGTTGTCGCCACCACAATTGGCTCAGTTGTTTTAATTTCAGGTACTTCCACGGTTCGATCCATCAACACAAAGCCGAGTACCGCAAACACGGCGAGGATAACTACTGCCGCGATGAGGTACTTCGAAGAGGGCATTATTTTGCGTAGTGCATGAGGAGGGCTTCTATTCCTGCTTGGTTTTTGGACCACTCCGTATCCTTGTGATTGGTGAGTAGGACGCTGATGGCAGGAATGTCATTCTTGGCAAACCAATTCACCATGTCACCGGTGATCTCATATGCGTCAAAGTTTTTAAACTGGGGGTAACCCGAAGCAGCACCATAGACTTTAGTGATGACACTTGTTTCTGGTAGCACACCTTTACCACACTGCGAAGAATACACACCACCGGCTGCACTGAACCACACCACCGCAGCAGCGGGTTTATGAGCGCTTACGTATGATTGAATTGCTCTGCTTTCAGGCTCGGAGAACGCAGCACTTCCTCCACTCACCTTCGTGTTCTGCCACATTCCGGAAGACTTCCAATCACAGTCAAAGTTGCGATTTAAATCGACACTGCTTGCGTTGTAACGACCTGCCACTGTTTTCGCAATCGGAGTGGGTACGTCTGCTTCAGTAAAGCGTCCCTCCTTTCCAATAGTTTTGAATAGTCCGTCAGGATTCATGGCGGAAATGACGGTAATGCGAATACCCGCAGGGATACGCGTTGGGTTAGTTTTCAAGTAGTCCATAAACTCATATGCAACAAGTACAGAGTTCCACTCATATCCCCCATGTATGCCACCAATAAAGAGTAATTCTTTTACTCCCACTTGCGCATCACTTCCAAAATGATATGCGGTGATGTTGCGATTCTCTACCGAAGTACCGAGCACGGTTTCTGCCTTGTTCACCGCTGGGACAACAGGAGTGGGCGCCACGGGAGTTACGACCGCAGGTGTCACAACCACAGGCGTGGGCGTAGTATCCGCATAATCAAGCGTATCCTGATTGGTAAACAAACCTTTCTTAAATAAATAAAGTCCACCAGCACCGACAAGTGCAATAACCACAAGCGCAATAATGAGTTTTTTCATATGGATATAGTTTAGCACAATTTGACATAGGCCAAGCATGCGCCCCAAGTGAGCGTGGGGCCTAGGTCATATGGTGTTTCTGTGTAGCGCTTAAACACCGCTTTGGGGATAAAGTGAGCAGCGCGACATCCCTTACTCCCCAAACTTTCTAAAAAAAAGCAGAGAAAAAAGTTAGACACTTTTCACATACTTTAATTCCCAGCACCAAGCAACAAAAAACCATCCTATGAGGATGGTTTCGAGATATCACTTTCGACATACAGAAAGGGCGCGCGGACTCCACCAGAAAATCGTTCGGCAGCTTCGAGAGCAAGCCGTACTCTTTTTGTCGGATTCTTCATTCCCTGCGAGGTATACAAGGAGCCCTTCGCGAGATCGTGCCCACAACCCACGGCAACAAATGAGTCTGCAGGCTCTTCAACTTGGTAGTCCGACTGAACGACGAACAGTCGCCCAAGGAGACCTACGATAAACGTTCCCGCAGTCTCGCGATCAGACTTAGTCTCTGACCACCCCCCATCCGTGAGGCACTTGCGCAGATTAGGTATAAATTTAGTCACCATGAATCCCTGCAGATCTGCGCGATGCTTTTCTTCCATGAGGGGTAGGATTAACTCATACTGAATTAGCTGTCCCATCCGAAAACTGGTCGTAAATCCAAAAACCCATTCATTCCCAGTTTCATCTTTTTTCTTAAAGACTTTCTTGTCTTTACGGAGTGTCAGAGAAAGGTTGGCTACCCCCGCGGAGTCTCCACCGATTACGATATGGCTCCCATCGGTAACCGCAGCAATGCATGTCATAAATTCACCTTTTTCTATCAAAGCTTCTCAACTTAGATTAGTTCATGCTCAATCAAAGTCAATAACAAAATGAATACCGTTTAACGGTAGGCAGTATTATAGACAACCCCAAATAGGCTGCTTGTATTTATGTTGTTGGCTCCAGTGGCAGGAGTTTCTCGCTGACGGCGCGCAATTGGTCGTTTCTCAAAGCAGAAACAGCACCAATTTTTCGAATCCTGCCTGTGAGACAAGCAGTTGTCTCACAGCCGGAGCCAAACAAAAATGGCACCCCTGAGGGTGCACATTTTTGTATTTGGCTCCGGCGGCAGGATTCGAACCTGCGACCAATGCGTTAACAGCGCACTGCTCTACCACTGAGCTACACCGGAATAATATACATCCACAATGAATGTACTTGGAGAATATAGCAAAAACCTCACAAAAAGCAAAGGAGCGACGCGTCACCTGCTTCACATCCCGTTCATATGCATGCTAGATTTCATAAAGATGATTTTTGGAGAATCGGCATGGTACTGACACCGCACGAAATTGATTTTCTCGCACACTACATCGTCGAGTCCGATGCAATTGAACGCATCACACGCTTCCACGACGAAGTGGCGGCACAGATTAAGGAAGGCTATGCACTAGGTCACGTCGGTGCATATATGCACCTGCTGACAGCGCTCGAAAATGGCGAGTTGATTTCTGAAGGTTTGATTCGCGAAGTGCAAGAGCTCATCGTGACCGAGCAACCCAAATACGGACAGCGCGCACTCCCCGAGATACACATCGGTGCGTGGAGGACTGTCGGAGTGAGTGTCGGCGGGCGCGACTGCCCTTTGCCACTGTTTGTTCCTAAATTGATGGAACGCTTCGTGCGACGCGTGCACTCGTGGCAAAAACATCGCTTTGCGATACTATCGCCGCTCGACAATATGAGCTATGTCGCACGGTCACATTTCGAATACCTCGATATTCATCCGTTTGTCGACGGCAATGGACGCAGTAGCAGGGCAATTGTGTACTTTCTTTATCGTCACGCACGTCTCTCCCCCTTCTTCTTTACTTCCGACGACCGGTATGAAACATACTATCGGTGCTTCAACGACAAAAATGATACGCGGGGCATGATTGCATACTTCCGTGCACGCACCACGCTCCCCCTACGCGAGTAGAAACATTGGCCACCACACACATGTGGTGGTTTTTATATTCCAAGCTATTTTTCCCACCACAATTGTCAAGGTTAAACCTTGACAATTGTGGTGGTGGTCGGCACGAGGTGCTCAGTGTGGGTATGCTATACTATTTTTTATGAATGAGCATAAAACCATACTTATCGTAGAAGACTCTCCCCTGTTGAGGGCAGTTGTTTCGGACGCGCTCACGAGCGAAAAATTTAACGTACTCGAGGCAGAGAACGGAAAAATTGGGCTAGAGGCCGCACTTGCAAGTCACCCCGACCTCATTATGCTTGATCTGATGATGCCCATAATGGGCGGGAAAGAAGCTCTGGGGCTCTTGAGAAAAGACGTATGGGGTCAAAATGTTCCTGTCATCATACTCACCGGTACCCGCGATGAGCAACTCATCGAGGATCTCAAGTCCGACACGCACGCAGACTTCCTCCTTAAGGAAAACTGGATGATGGATGAGGTCATCAATAAAGTAAAAATGGGGCTTGAAAAAACAGGCATGGAAACTGTTGTTGAACATGTCAAAAAGGGACTGGGCATGGAGGAGTAGTGGCCGAGTAAAGAAACAAGCCCCCGTATGGGGGCTATTTTTTTGTCTTTTTGCGGTTAAAGTACTGCTCGAGTTCGGGAGCATGACGACGGGCGAGAATGGACTCAATGATTACGCGCATGTCCTCGCGTTGTCGTCGTGCCTCTGCGAGCATATCGGGGTTCTTGCGCTGGGCGGCGTGATTTTGGTAGTTGTCTATCCGTCCATAAATATTGCGCGCACGCTGGGTGAGTTCACTGTCTCCCTCACCGTTTTCGTACCCCCGTTTCAACTCTTCAATGTCCGGCGGGCGAACATAAGTCATATTGCCCTCCTGAAGGAAATCTTTTCACATGTTACATGCTCTTATTTGTACGTCAAAGTTTGGGTGCGAATGAAATCCTCTTGTTTTGTTCTAAAATCTAAGAAACGGAAGGTTTTTCTCATGTCGCTTTTGTATTCCACAAGACGTACTACGACGGTGCGCAGAGTGCGTTATACTTGTGAAGTAGTAACCTATACACATATGCACTGGAATAAAACATTTTTCCTCTTTGTTGCTCTGGGTCTTTTCTCTTGGGGTTCCCCACTCAGCGCAGAGGAAGTGCGCAACATCGCTTTCCCTATCGATGGAAATTATTCTTACCGCAACGACTGGCATGAGCCACGCGGTGGTGGCACAAGGCTCCACATCGGGAACGACATCATTGCGGAGAAAATGACTAAACTTGTTGCAGTGGTTGATGGGTATGTAAGTTACGTCGCTCGCCCGCAAGACTCGTGGGGATATGAAATTACACTGCAAGACAGTGAAGGATATACATATAGCTATCTCCATATTAATAACGACACTCCCGGTACTGATGATGGCGTGGGTGGGGAGCAGTACGCATATATCCCAGGTGTCGTACGTGGCGCCACCGTCTCGAAGGGTCAACTTATCGGCTGGGTAGGCGATAGTGGCAATGCAGAAACAACAGTGCCCCACCTGCATTTCGAAATCCGTAACGCAAATAACACGGTGATAAACCCTTTTGCCAGTCTCGCTGCCGCTTCGGGTGGGAAAGGAATATCAGACAGCACCGCGCGCATTAACACAGTTGAATCGAGCGAGCGCGAGGGCCTTGTTGCACTTCGCTACATCTTTACCAAGTCACTTGCTGTTGGTGTGCAGTCCGGAGAGGTGCAACATCTCCAGCGCGTATTGCGCGCACTTGGATACTTTGCCCACCCCAGCAATACCGGTTATTTTGGTACGGTAACCGAAGAATCGGTACGCAAATATCAGACGGCAAAAAACATTCACGTAACGGGAATGGTTGACGCGGCGACACGCGAAAAATTGAATGACGACCTTGGTACTTACGACCCCAATCTCTATAAACCCTTCTATAGTGATGCAGAAAGACGTGCAATTCTCCTTCAGCAGTTGCTGACGCAAATTGCGATACTCCAAAAACAACTCGACGCAATGCGTCCCCGATAGCCACATTCGAGAAACTTGCCATTTGGAAAACAACATGTAAGTCTGGGGAAAGACGCAATCAATCCTGAGGGTTAAACATGGGAATTATGTCCCTCCGCCAAGACGCGACTGTGGCGACAAACATCGTTGAGCTCGCAAAAGACCACCTTGATCCAAAGCTACGCCGTGCTATCGACGCGCATTTTGCAGCACAGTCTCTGCGTGAACCACTTACCGCTGAATATGTGCAGGGCTTATTTTCTGGAATGTACCTAGCGCAAAACTGGCTCCGAATGAAAAAACATGATGACGAGGCAATTGGACTCATCACTGGACTTACCATTGAGCTTGCGCGAAAGTACGTTGAACACATAGAGGCGGCGGTGGCAGCAAAAAGCACCATTGTGCCAAAAGCGCAGTAATAGCAACCCCACTTGTTGGGGGTGTTTTTTTAACAGCCGGAGGCAGGGGCATTACTGTTTTGAGGATACCCCCTTGTGCGCATTCTTTTCTGCGCACTTTGCACAACAACAACCCTTCGGCTTGATGTATTCATTAAAATACTCCTTACCGTAATCATAAAAAATCTCCTCACCGAGCATAATCTTGCGCTTTGCCTCAATCCATACATGCCCCTTGATAACGTCACTCTCTGCATTAGGTCGACACGAATGGTTGATATAGCGAGCAATGTTGTAGCGTGGGGCGCCGTCTATGTCTGTATGCTTATTCAAATTGAATATATAGAGACTGCTTTTGTTGTCGTCATCCTCGTCGGTCATCACTTTGCCGACGTATTCAATGATGCGCGCTCCCTTGGGAATGGGTTCTAGGGCAAAAAGCCCGAGGCCAGTCTTCGAGCGACCCACCTTCAGCTTATATTGCGCGTGCGTTTCCCTTCTGTGTTCAATCATAAAATGTAAGTGTCTTTGATTACTATGCTGCAAAACCAATCGGCCTATATTATCGCACCACCGCACATTGGTGCAAGTCTCCCAAACCGTGGATAACTCTAAAGCTTGCTGTGCTAAGTATTATTTGCTACACTCTCCAAGTTGCAGTTCTTTCGTATCAACAACAAGGAGTCGTTATGACACAGCATGCACGTGGGTTTATCTTTGCAATCATACTTTGCTTAGGTATGTTTGGTCCTCTCTTCCCAACAGTTAATGCATCCGGAAATGCCGGAGAAGTGAGAGCCAAGTACATCTCGACAACGCACACCCCGTCTCCACCTGAACATATTTTGTGTGCAGACAGCACACCCTATCGACCCCACACACAGGGGCTCGCGTCGTGGTATGGACCGGGATTTCATGGGAAAAAAATGGCAAATGGCCGGATATTCGACATGGGTCGACTCACCGTGGCCCACAAAACACTTCGGCTTGGCACAGAAGTGTGTATCACCAATAAGAGAAATGGGCGCAGTGTGCGTGCAACGGTTACTGACCGCGGTCCGTACATCGAGCCACGCATCATTGATCTTTCTAAACGCGTGGCAGACGAACTCGGCATCACCAAGCAGGGTGTTGGCCATGTTGAAATTGCGCTGCGGCTCTATCCGCGAAAAATCTGATAGGCCTTTTCTGTTTTTCTTTTCACAAAAAGTTTGGTCTTTCGAATCTATGTGCAACAAGCGCCTTCGGGCGCTTTTTTGTATATCAAAACAAAATTGCGTGTACATGCATTTTTGATATATACTCCCCAAATGGAACCCAAGTTACAGACAAAGGCAGATGTGCGCAAAGCGGGATGCCCTTCGCGAGACGTGCTTGACCTTATCGCCGACAAGTGGACAGTGCTTATCATTTACGCACTGTCACGAGGAACTCTTCGCCACAACGAATTATCACGCGCACTTGAGGATGTCTCACAAAAAGTACTCACACAGGCACTCCGCAAACTCGAACGCAACGGTATTGTTACGCGTACGGTCTTTTCTGTTGTGCCACCCCGTGTTGAGTATGCACTCTCCCCGCTGGGTACATCGCTCATAGCTACTCTTCGCACACTCTCGCTCTGGGCGGAACAGCACTTTGCTGAAGTTGAGCATGCACGGCGTCAATTTGATGCACGTACAGAGAAATAAAAGGTGTTAAGACTGAGGCTTGTCCCTGGACTCGGGGAAGGGCCGGAAAGACTCGTGAAAGTCCGTGACAGGGTCGCGGGTAACGGCTTTTTTAGCTCTCCTCGAGACCACGAAGAGTCCTTCCGTCCTTCTAGGCGGATTACCGCCAAGAAGGATTGGTCGCCCGGAAATGAAAAAACACCTTGCGTATTCAAGGTGTTTGCATTAGCCGCTCTTCCATGGCGAGAAGTGCAGCAATACGCTGCTTGGTTTCCGGATGTGCGTCCAGCGTATACAGGTACTGCACAATTTGTGGATTACGCAGCACAGAAAGTCCGTGTATGAGCGGAAATGCATTACGCACAATACATACCGCAATTGCATCGCATGCGTATTCGCGCAGGCGTAGCGCTGGCGAAGAGGACATATGCCAACACCATTTGTTTGCCGCATGAATAACACCGAGATTGACCAGCCTTCGTGTAGCTTCACGAGGGTCCATCACTTTTTGATATATAACAAATTCCTGTGATGCGAGACCGGCCTTTTTATTGAGTGCGCGCAACGCACGGTCAGGTAGGTAATGCACAAATGTTTGGAGCAATAAAGGGAAACTGGTGCCAAGTGGAAGTTCCCGATGTGCAAGTTCATGAGCAAGTATGCCAATCATACCGAGTGAGTCGGATTGTGCGTTAAGTGTGTCGGACACGAGAATGCGAGGATCATCATCGTGCGTCATCCATGCTTGCGCACGTGTATCGGAGTACTCGTAAACCTTGATTGGTCCTAGCTTATTCTGCCCAATCAGCTTCTCTGCGTAACCCGTCAAACGTCCGTTATATGCTTCCTTTTGGGCACCAGCTGATGGGTGTGCCGTACGTATGAGATGAGCAAAAGTCAGTGTCCAAAATAACACCAAGAAGACGTAGAAGTTATGAAGCGCACTGAATCCGAACCCGTATGTCAGGAGTATTCCCGCGCCCCACAGAACGCCACACAGAACCGCGGCAGGCATGCAGAGTCGCAAAAGGTAACGGCGTACCGCCCTCGCCGCTTCGCGCTCATACGCGTTTTTTGTAAGCGGGAAAAGTGCAAGCAACAACATACGACAGTACATACAACCTCCTGTCATGAATCAATGTCTCTAAAAAGTCTGTCATGTTTGGAATACTTGTCAACTCAGGCCATGAAGCTGCTGCGTGCTTGTCTGTGCTCGTATTGCTACAATAGTGAGATGAAACAGCATGCCACCTCCCTAGCGATGATTTGTGTAGGCGTTGGATTACTTGGCGCAGGTGCGTTTTATCTCCTTACGCGTGAACAGTCAAAAAGTATACGGTACGAAGGAGGCGACACCACCTCGTCGCTTCCGATAAAAACACCGAGCGAAGTTCCCGTGTTGATACGGGAGTCAAAGACGGGAGATGACCCCATCCTCCATACCAGCTACGACGTTGAATTTCCGGTAATTAAACTCACAAAACATAATGACCTCGCAAAAGCGGCGTCTGCCGTTATCCACACATTTGTGACCGACCGTATCAACGAGTTCGAAGGCGCAGCAAAAGAAGAGGAAGATAGAACAGAGCTCACAGGACCTGAAAGCAGCCTTATGATTCGCTACACGCCGTTACTCGTTTCTCCGACTATTATTTCAATTCGTTTTGATGTTTCTGAATATTGGAGTGGCGCGGCACATCCAAACAGTCAAACTATGGTATTTAATTACGACTTAGAGTCACGCACCATCCTTGCAACTGAAGGACTATTTGCGTCTACTTCGGAAGCACTTCCCGCTATCGCCTTACTCGCGAAGACTTCCCTGCATGAACAGTTCGCTGATATTTCTGATGATGAATTTCGTGAACAAGTCTTCGCGGGTATTGTCCCCACCCTCGAAAATTTCCGCAGCATCGCAATCACCAAAGAAGGCCTCACTGTTATCTTTGATCCCTATCAGGTGGCTGCATACGCTAGAGGCACCCAAGAAGTGCGTATTCCAATAAAACAGGTTGAGCAATTAGTCACAAAACGTGTTTTTGATGCTATCTCACTCGCCAAAACAAACATAGCTGAAGCTACCCCACTTGAGTAAACGTTGCAAACAAAGGGAAAACTAGGGAATAAATTGACATTTCTACATATTTTATTTAGAGTACAGAAAGAAATCAGGAAATCCAAGTAAGGCATACAGCCTTACTTTTGTTTCGTCCTTCACACAACACATACAAAAAAGGAACACTCATGTTTCAGTATTTGCGACACAGCGTGGTGATGCTCATCATGCTGCTCTTGGGGCTTACACAAGCTCACGCATCGGTGCATCAGGAAGTTCGTCATATCGTCAAAGGTGGCGAGTACCTCGTCAAAATTGCTGAGGTTTATCCTGGCGTGACTTGGCGGGCAATTGCAAAAGCAAACAGACTGCAAAGTCCGTACGTAGTACACCCGCAACAATCGCTTGTCATCCCGACGATCGTGCAAAAGGTTGAGCGCATTGCAGCACCCGTTGTGTTGCGTGTCAGCCCGACACTAGAGGCATCTGATGCCGTCACGAGTGAAGTGGTTATGACCGCCTCCGGTCCTGCACATGTTTTCGACGGAATGAACCACAATGACACATCGCCAAAAGTGGCTATTGAGAAACTCTTCGATGATGTCTCCCCTTTCGTTCGGGAGCAATTGCTTGCACTGGTTGAGCGCGCCGAGTACACACCGATTCTGCTTCCCGTTGGGTATCGCATTGCGCGTATGCAGACTGCGGAAGGTGTACTGTAC
>JAYUQG010000002.1:0-47756 GCA_043756865.1 bacterium
GATTTACGACTTATGAGTCTCTTGCGTAGCAAGAGAACCGAAAGTACCGTCGGTGGACAGTGCTTTGCTCACGAGATCGACTAGGTATTCATTTAAGTGGGCTAAATCAAGAGCCGGAACTCGGGTTCGAACCGAGGACCTACGGTTTACAAAACCGTTGCTCTACCAACTGAGCTATTCCGGCATTATAGCCCACTTAAATGAATTCGATCTCGCAAAACCATTGCTCTACCAACTGAGCTATTCCAGCATAGAATCCCGCAATTGATATCTCAACACACGCCACCGCTACCTGCCATTCATCGGGTGATGGTGCGTATTATTCTTTAAATCAGTTGTTTTTGCAAACTTTTACTTACTACAAACCTCGCTTGTGGCCTGCCCCCTTCTCCTGATGCTCTGCAATTTGCTTCAAGAAGAAGGATGATGCACGCCCCTTGTCAATACGGATACGCCCGTATACCCGCTCAATGAAGATGTCGTGTCCACGGCGCAGTATGCGGTAGCTTCCTCGCACAATGCTTTTTCCGTGTGGACGGAGCCCATTGATTATCACTCCCCCCTCATAACGCATACGCATTATCTCTCTGCGGACAAGATCAGATATGTCGTGAGGCACATACGCAGGTTGAACACCGCGTCGCGACACATGCGTCGCCTTTACGCACACTGCGCACAATACCAACAGAGAGATTAACCAAATCCATAAGAGTAACGACATATGTTCAAGTATAGCAGACTCAATATTGCGTGCTATTTGCCTGCGGCAAATCGCACATAGCGAGAGAGCTCAGTATTCTCTCCGAATTTTTGTACTGCGCTCATTACAAGGTCTCCAATAGTGACGTCAGGATTTTTTACAAACGGCTGCTGCATAAGGACGAGCTCCTTGAAGTAGGTATCCATCTTGCCAGTAAGCGCCTTCGCTTTGATTTCTTCTGGCTTCCCTGCCATTGTCTTTTCGACCTCTTCTGCGAAGAACTCCTTTGCTTTCGCTTTGTCTGCCTCAGAAATGTCTTCGGGGATGCGGTACTTTGGATTCGTTGCGGCAATGTGCATCGCGATATCGTACGCTAGCTTGCGGAACTCTTCGTTCTTTGCGACAAAGTCCGTCTCACAGGCAAGCTCGACCATGACACCAACTGAACCGTTGCCGTGAAGATAAGTGGCAATAACTCCCGAAGCGAGCGCGCGGTCGCCCTTCTTTGCGGCAAGCTCACCACTCTTCTTTCGGAGTGCCATGCGCGCCTTATCCATGTCTCCCCCTGATTCCTCAAGCGCCTTCTTGCACTGCATGACTGCAACACCAGTCTCGTCGCGCAATGCCTTAATTGTCTCCATGCTTATTTCCATATGTGTAGATATTATGTCCAACAAAAATCAAAAAACTAAATAGGGCAATACCACGAACACTGCATGTGTTACACGCGTGCCTTCTTGCCTGCCTCAAGCGACTCCGACAATTGTGCCAAAAAGTAGCGGACACTTTCGAGTGCTGAATCATTTGCGAGTATCGGGTAGGTCACCTTGCTTGCGTCACAGTCAGTATTTAAGATGGCGATAGTTTCCACTTTCATCTTCTTGGCTTCCTCAACAGCGATGTGCTCTTCGCGTGGATCAACAACGACAATAAGTCCGGGTGCTCCCTCCAGTGAGGCGATGCCTCCGAACTCCGTCTGCAGCTTTCCCATCTCGCGCTCAAATAAGAGCTTTTCCATTTTTGTATATTTATCCAGCTCGCCCTTTGAAAACTTATCGGAAAGTTCCTTCAAGCGCCCTGTCCGCTTCTTTATCTCACCCCAATTGGTGAGCATTCCCCCGACCCAGCGCTCCGTCACGTAGGGCATATTGAGCGACTTCGCAACCTCCTCGACGAGGGGTCGTACTTCTTGCTTTGTCCCAACAAAAAGGACGTTTTTGCCGAGCTTTCCGGCCTCCATAATGCGCGCTTTTGCAGCCTCGAGCATTTTGACGGTCTCAGTTAGGTCTATAATATCGACACCATTCTTGGCACCATAAAGGTACGGGCGAACGGAGGCATGTCGGCGTGCTCGGGAGTACCCGAAGTGTGCACCGGCATTAAACATTGCATCTATTGCGGTATTTTCAGTCATGTTTCATTCCTCTACAAACTAATAATTATCACGTGATGCTAACAAAATATACCTATTTTCGCAAGAAAAAACCCGCCTGTGGCGGGTGAGGTGCGAGATACTCGCTTGACTACCAATTATGGGAGGTTGTGCTATTTCGGGTCAATCACAACCACAAACTGCACAATTGCCAGCACGATTGCTGCAATGGCACCGAAGACAAACCCAGCGCCTGTATAGAAAATGAGTCCTGTTCCAAACATGACAATGGGGATAATCGCACTTCCCACTACGGCACGTTCAACACGTGCCCGCTTTTTTTCATTATCACTTCTATCAGACGAGGGTATGTCAGCCTGAGTTCCTGACCCAAAATTCAGAAACCTCGACCAAATACGCACGCCAACAACAAGAAAGGCGATGCCGAGGAAGAATGAGAGAATCCGATACGGAATCTCCGCCAAATCACCCGCGGTTACACCGAGCAGTTTTGCGCCAACCAAGGCGACCGCAATCTTGCCCGAATTTGAGTCGAGCACTTTGTCGCCCGCGACGCCGAGCTGTCCAGCAATCTCTGCCATCGCGAGGCCTGCGTTCTTGCCGAGCTGCACCCATTCGTAGGGATTCTTGATGTTGAAGTCAGCTGGCGTACTGTCGGACGCCACTTTTGCAGACGACGCAGTGCTATCGGGTGCAATCGGTTTGTCGGGTGCGGCGTAGCTCGACGCGGAACATGCGAGAGTGGCAGCGAAGATGAGGCCAACAAGTGAACGCAATCGATTTCGAAACATGTCATAACCTTTCTGTGGTGGAAACTACTCGTCACACAATACAACTAGATGTTTATTTGTCAACGTTTCAAAAGAAGAGGCCGCGCTTGCGCGCGGCCTTGCATCAATTCCAATTTGCATTCGTTTTTCCGTCCTCGGGCAGGATGGGGTACGACTGCTGTTGTGTCAGTGAGGAAATCGAGCGGCCTAGCTTGCCAAACGATTGCCTCCGCGATTCCGCCGTTGTGCGTTCATTCTGCATTGTGCCGGCGATGCACACACGCTTGACGAGCTGCCAGTCACCGCCTTCGACAGCTATGAAGTACTCGTCGTACTCGTGCGAATAATCAGTGCGTGCACTGTCCATGTAGCGCACACGGCCAACACAAGCATCTGTCTCGTACGTCTCGATGACGCGACGCCCCGAACGCAGTTCGGAGACCCACATATTCGTGGCCACTTCGTAGACGGGTTCTGTTTCCGTCTCTTCGCGCTTCATCACCTCGACGTTGCAGATGATTTTCTTGTTGCCACGCAGGTCGTCACCACCTTGACGTAGTGCAGTGATGCGCACCGTCCACACTTCGCCCTGACTCAGGTTGACATTGTGTGCGTTCGTAAAGAAAAGTGCGACACCACGCTCGGGGCGATACGCCGCCATGTGCATGTCCCACGCACCCCAGTCGAGCTCCTCGGGTTCGGGAACAGTCAAAATCGTATGCAGGTGCAAGGACAGTGGCTGAAAACCGATTGCCCCGCGATGTTCGTTGGCGACAAGAGAAAGCATAACGCCAACTTTGATGAGACGCGTAAATGCGTCGGCGGTCACAATTCTGTATTCCTGCGTGCTCATAGCACCTCCGTTGAAGTTGAGAACTTTCGGAATATACTATACACTATATATTACTATTAGTCAACTACAGCACGTGGGTCTCGAGTCAAGTTTACTACTCATCTCCCCCATCTTCAGCATTCCCCATTTCCCCGCTTGTCGCACGTTCGGCAAGTGTTGTGACAATCGCCTCGATATCGCCAGCGAAAATCCCATCTATGTTGTGCCATGATTCTTTGATACGGTGGTCGGTCACACGATTCTGCGGGACGTTGTAAGTGCGAATTTTTTCTGAGCGGTCACCTGTGCCAATTGAAGACCGTGCTTCAGCATTCTTCTTTAATTCTTCCTCATCATTGAGTTGCTCAAGCTTTGCGGCGAGAATAGACATTGCTTTCTCTCGGTTCTTGAGCTGAGAGCGCTCCACTGAACAGTGCACATGAATGTTTGTGGGTTTGTGTACCAAGTGCACTGCCGTCTCTACCTTGTTCACGTTTTGCCCACCCGCACCACCTGATCGCGTGTAGGACATTTCAAGGTCAGATTGGTTGATGATGACCGTCGCCTTCTTTCTAATGGGGAGCACGATAACCGATGCGGTGGAGGTGTGGATGCGTCCAGACTTCTCTGTCGCGGGGATGCGCTGAATACGATGCACTCCGGTCTCCCACTTCAAGGTGTCGTAGACATTTGTCCCCGTGACCTCAAACGAGGCTTCTTTGTATCCTCCCATTTCGCTTTGCGACTCATCGACGACTTTCCAACCCCACCCACAACTCTCGACGTAGCGCTGATACATGATGGCCAAATCCTGAGCGAAAATTGCCGCCTCTTCTCCTCCGACGCCTGCCCGCACTTCGAGGATAAGTTCACGCGGTTTTTCTTCTTCTGCTTTATCTTCTTTCAGAATATATTCCATTTTTTCATGGAGTTCTTTCATTTGGTGAGCGAGCGCGTCGATATCGGACTGCGCGAGTGCATTCATTTCAGTATCTGTGCCGAGCATACTTTTTGCTTCTGTCTGTTCGCGAGAAAGCCGGTCGTACTCGTCGGTAAGATATTTTGTTTTATAATTCTCCTTAAATTTTGTTAGGTCTGGTTCCATATTTTTTTGTCAGTTCATTCAAATTCTTGCATAGAAAAACCCGCATGAATAGATTCAAATGCGGGTTCCTCCCTAGGTAGCTACTTTGCTTTCTTCTCGGCCTTGGGCTTCGCTGCAGCCTGTCGAGTCTTGAAGCGCTCCACACGTCCGGCAGTATCCATCGCCTTCTCCATACCGGTGAAGAGCGGGTGGCATTGTGAGCAGATTTCCATTTCAATGGTTTCCTTTGTCGAGCCGACAATCATCTGTGCTCCGCAAGCGCAAGTTGCTTTTGCCATTGGGTAATAGGTAGGCGCAACAACCTGAGAGACCTCTTTTTTTGCCTTTGCTTCTGGTTTCATAGTGGAGACACTCTACCAAAGACCTTGTTTTTTGGCAAACTAAGTCTGAGTGCGTTAAAAAACCCCCTAGCGAGAGGGTTTCGAGGCGCGTGTCTTACGGACGACTTTCACTTCCGCGGCAGTGAGTTTTTCGTTCAAAACGACGTCGCAGTCACCCATTCCAAATGAGAAGGTGGCTTTTGTGCGGTCCAGTTTTTCGAGCGCTGGGCGATACAGGTCGTTCCAGTCGATTGTCCCAAACACTGCGTCGAGGCGTCCCGTGAAACCGACATCCTCAGGTAAACGCGAACACGGCATCATGCGATACCAATACTTCTTGTCGTGTGCGCGGTAGATGGTGCCATATTCCTCGACAAACTGCACTATGACATGCGCGAGAATTTCAAGAAGCGCCTGCCTCTCTGCCTTGTGGTGCGCAATTAATGGTGCGAGCTTTGCCGTAGATTCTGCATAGCTTGCAAGTCCCATTTTTAGGAGTTGGTGATAGGGGTGCGGAGTTGCATTCATATTCAATTCCTTCACGTGAACTACTTTCCTCACCCTACCAAACGTACCGCACAGTACAAGCGTACAAAAAAAGCCGACGTATCGGCTTTGAAATTTGTACTTAGTTGAGCACACTCGAGTGCGGAGCGAAGTGGAGTGCACAGACTTCTTCTAATTTTTTTGTCGCTTCACCTTGAAATACGCGAGTCGCGAGTGCAGTCGCACGCTCCCAACCGTCACGCATCAAGTACATTGTGGAAGCTTCTCCGCAGAGCGCACTCACGAGGTCGTACTTTTCTTCGGGCTTTTTGGGGCTCGCAAGTATTGCCGCAATGCCGAGGCACCGCTCGTGCGTTTCGATGTCCGAAACAAGACAGAGCACTGAGAGCGCCATTGCACCCTTCACCACAAGCACGGGCGGTGCTCCGTGCGTCTGGAGCACTTCTCCATGGAGTGGAATGAATGGACTCTGTGTTCCCTCCCAACATTCGTCGAGTGTGTCGAGACTGTGGTCATCGAGCGAGGTATCAGCTGAGACCTCAACACGTACACGACTGTCAGTTTTGTCTTCCACCAAAATACCGAGCGTACCATCGGGCAATTTTGCCAAGCTCACATGTCGTGCACCGATGCCAAATTCGATGAGCGGAATGCAGGTCACGGGGTTTGTCTTCATGAGTTACCTCCTGAGTCACATCTTTGCTTAGGTTACTCTCGAGAAGAGTTCTGTAAAGCGAGATTCTCGAGCGGACGACTTTTGCAAAGCAAAAAGAAATGTTCGCCTCTCCTACTGAAGCAACGGAATCATATTAAATACCAGTTTTTCAAACTCTTCTTACGTCGATGCGACAACTTGCAGGATATGCTAAGTAGCAGGTCGGGAGAATCAGCTATTGGTGGTGTCGTGCGATCAGCACTTTGGCTTTTTCAACGACCGCAGCAACATCCCAATTAGATTTCGTGAGATAAAAAGCGGGGACTTCCATATTAACCTGCTTTGCTTCCTCATTGAGAATGCCCACATTGGTCAGTACGATGATGTCGGCATTTTTACCGTACGCTTCGTCGGCTCGAAGTTCTTTGATCATCGTTTGACCATCCATGATCGGCATCATGAGATCGAGAATGATCACATCGGGTTTTAATGTCAGCGCGAACGCAAGTCCTTCCGCGCCATTCGCGGCTTCTTGGGTAGTGAACCCCTCATGGGTGAACGCGTCTTTGAGTGCATTGCGTAGCGGCGCTTCGTCTTCGACAATTAGTACAGTTTTTCCTTGCATAGACATAATTATACAGAAAATAAATAAACGACCTAGAATTGGGGCAGGTGCGAGCCACGCCTATGTTTTAGGGGTTGAATCTGACGGCAATGCAGTCAACAAAGCGCAAGTAGTGCGCCCAAATTATGAATCCAGTGGGTCAATCATGGTGGTCTGGATGGTCTCGGCCTTTTGCATAACCTGAGTACCATACGTGGCCGCCCAGCTCGACCGCGAGCACTTCGAGCCCGAGAAGTAGCGACATGCCGCATCACGTTCTCCACTATACGAAGTGGGTTTTGCACCAAGATCAGTGAGGTACATCCCCGCTGCCATGAATGCGTCGCGTGCCACCCACGGGTCTGCTGCATCGGTACCGAGCGCGGCGGTGATACGGTCCTCAAACATTACCCACGTAGAAGGTATAAACTGCGCAGCACCCATCGCTCCTCCCCAGCCCACCTCCTGTGGGCAAGATACGCGCGTATCAAACGGGTCTTTGCCCAGCCTTGCGGTTATTTTAAGAAATGGCGGAACATCACGCGTGGGGTTCATCACCTTTTGTTTCACGTTGCCGCTCGATACGGAAATTCCTGCTCCCGTATCGCGATTCTTTAAAATACAGGAACCTTGATTCTTGCCAAAATTAGATTCCTGCATAAAGACCGCAAGGAGAAATGCCGGGCGGATGCCTGTTTGTGCGGACACTGCGCGTGCGTAGTCATAGGCTTTACCAAAGGTAATCTCGCCTGTGTCACGCAATGCAAAGAGTGCTGCGCGAATTTCTGCTGCGCGTTTTTTGCGATCGACGAGGACTTTTGAATATTCTTTCTCTTTGTTTTTGGTCACAGAGAGTACCCGCTTCTTCTCTGCTTCATTGGACTGCACAATACGCCTGTTCCGTTCCTGTTCTGCTTTTGCGTCTTGCTCTTGCTTCTGTCGCTCCTCAAGTGCTTCTTGTGCCGCTTCATTTTCTCGCTTTGCACTCTTGAGCGCATCTGCGGAATTTTTGAGTCCCGCACGAATCGAATCAAACGAATCGAGGTCCATAAAAAAGTCAGAAAGGTCGTCGCCAGAGAGCAGCATCTCAGCGAGTGATGCTTGGTCAATTTCATTAGTCTTCCGTATCAACTGCGCCAACGACTGCTTTTCTCGGTCGATACGCTGCGATAGACTGCGGACCGTTCGTGCCTTGTCTGCAATACCGTCACCCAAGCGTGAAATCTGTAAATTTTTTGCCTTGATATTAAGGTTTGCTTTGTTGATGTTCGCATTCAACAGCTTGATATCGCGGTCGAGGCTTACACCCTCACTCCTGAGTCCCGTGATGGTGTTGTTTAAGCCCTTAATTTCTTGGTTAATATTTGAAAGCTCTTCTTCAAGCACCGCCTGCTTTGCTTGTACGCCATTTGTGGTTTGAGCAAAAAGTGTTGCGGGTACACACCAGAAACCGACAAGGAGGAGTATTGCCCCCGCCCACTTATTCCAGTGTTCATTCCTGTGAAGTACGTATGTCTGCATAGTAGTAGAACAATTATACCGCTATGTCGTGACAGAAACAAAACACCCCGATTGTGCGGGGTGTTTTGTGCATATGCTGTATGGTTATGCGGCCTTTTCTTCTCCTTCTTCTTCTTTCTTACCCTTCTTTTCTACTTCAATTGCAGACATATCAATTGTGGGCTTGTATTCTTCTTCTTCATGAGGAAGTGTAACACCCGCAACAAGCTCAGTGAGCGGCACAAGCGAGCGCACGCCCTCGCCGAGGAGAATATCACCGACTGTAATCTGACTATCTAGTGCGGTGAGCTTGCTCAAGTCAACAGTAAGATGCTGGGGAAGTTTTCCGGGGAGCGCTTCAACACGAATCTCGTGCATGACTTTCATGACGATACCGCCGAGTTTCTCCGCAGGTGCAACACCGATAAATTCAACGGGGATGTCAACTTCAATCTTTTGGTCTTTCGAGACAATATAGAAGTCGATGTGAATCGGCTCGCCCGTAACAGGGTCCAAGTCTACATCATGAATAATTGCATCAAGTGCTCCTGAGGGAGTCTTGAGCGAAATAATGGACGACTCTCCTGCCTCCTGGTGGGCTTTGGTAAATGGAAGCCGTGCAACCGAAATAGAGGTCGAGGGGTGCTTTGGTCCGTAAAAGACAGCTGGGATGTTGCCACCCTTTCTGATCATTTTCGGATTTACTTTCACGTCTCGCATCTCTGCATTGAGCGTTATCATAATCTTCGAAAACTACTGTTAATGTTCTCGAGCATAACAAAAATAGAGCTTTCTGCAGTATTGACGAATTGGTATTATTGTGATATGATTCAATTGGATAGGATCCCATCAAGCGGTGCTTGAGTCAACCTGCGAGGCGGTGCCTCACTTTTGGAGTTCGCATGACAACTTGCCAATTTACGAAATTCTCGAACGTCGGCGCACTTCAGGTGTCCGCGCTCATGCGCCTCGTCGCAAGCGAACACAATACGGGCACGGGTAACTTTGAGATCGTCTATTGTGGTCCAAACGGAAGCTATTCCTCCTGCCAGGGCTCCAATAAATTCGTCTGTTTAACCTACCGCCACATTTGGCTTCTGAAGATCGAACCCTCATACGAAAGGCAGGGTACCTTCACTGTCGAAGTGAGAATCAACGCATTCTTCGAGCCCGCAGCCGGAGAAGTGAACGAGACCGCAGAGAAGGGATTCCATTGGGGCTTCAACGGTTTGACACCCAAATCCGTCCCCAGGTCACTCATCCTCGCGATGTACGATGCGCTGGGTATCTTCCCTGCCGAGTAAGTAGGCGTACGAACTGAGCACCACATAAATAACGAAGAAAGCCCGAACGGCACTTCGTCCACTCCCCCTCTCTGGCAACAGACAGGGGGAGTACTTTTTGTTGACACATGCAAAATTCCGCGCAGAATGTACGGAGTAGTTCGTCACTTTGGATAGGTACAAATGCCCATACTCCTCATCGCTCTTGCTGGCGTCGTCCTTGCCTTTCTCGTTGGCTACTTTCTGAACATCTATGTCGTATGTGTACTATTGGTGGGATTGTTTGTCTATGTAACGTACGAAGCAAAGCGCCCGAACACCATGCCCGGCACTAGCGGTAAAATGGGCGGCATGTTCATCGCATTTGTTTTCCTTGTCCCATTTGTGGTGGTGATTATCGCAACCACGCTCATCTTCAACTACGAGCAGCTCGCCTCAGCTATTACTACAATCGGGCACTACGCCGCACAACTGCTTCTCCGCTGATATTTCAGCGGTTTTTCTTTATACACAAACGCAGGCGTGACACTTTTCTAGTAAATTCTCCCACACGCATTCAAGCCATATTTTCCCGCTTTTTTGTCAAGGTTTAACCTTGACAATTTTTGGGAGCTTTGACTTTCGTGCAAGAATGACGAGACTACACATAGAGCAGTAGCAATCAAAGGGAGAACGTCATGGAAGAATGTTGGCCAATTCATGGAGTGTATCCGTGGGACCTCGTACCCACCGAAGGAAGCACTACACCGTTCTCTCGAGGAAAGTTTCTTACTACGGCAACAGCGGAACACTTCGCGGTGCTCCTGCATGCTCCACTCGGCGAACGGATTACTGCCGAAGAAGCAAATAGTGTTTTCTGGTTCTTTTTGCTGAACTACATCGAAAGCATTGACCCGGATTTTCCTGTTCCGCCAAGCGATACAGCAATCGGTGTCTTCGAAGGATTCACTATTTGCGAGCAGCGACTACGAGGCACGGACGCGAACTCCGGCCTGACCACAATTACCTTAGTTGCGGGCGGTGCATGGTATGTCATCGCCCCTGCACACCTCACCATTGATACGTTTTTTCAATGACCGACACGTAGTCGGTTTTTTGTTGACACTTTTTTCTGACGTGCTTTTATGAAATCAGATTGCATTAGCGTACAAGGAGTTTTTCCATGACTGGTCATATTGCGGAGTATCCGCTCACCTTACTCACATTCAAGTTCAAGGGTTTTGCAGACGTGGTGACGATGTTCATGATTGCATCAGCGCGTGAATTCGCCGTACTTGTTCCGATGGGAGAGCTTCCTGCATTCAAGCCGACAAGAAAGTACAAAGAAAAGGACGATGCGCTCTTTGATCAAATCGTGGACATCTCCGAAGAGCTCGCCGAAACATATCTTGAAATGTGCGACGAGCACGATTGCGCGCTCAGGTTACCGACCACGCTTGCGGCCATAGGTGAATTCACGGCTGAATTCCTCACCATCGACGGCAAACTCGAAGTCCTGCGCGACGACTCTACGGTTGAAGAAGATATGCCGCTTGTAGGTGAATACTTCTTCATCGCACGAGTTGGTGTTCCGTTCGCCGAGTTCTTTCCGACGATAGCATCGGCTCCGGATGCACCACGCCTCCACTGACAAAAAAACGCCCACCGGGCGTTTTCTTTTTTATTCAATACGACTTATTGAACTGCGTTTGGAGGAGTCTGACCTGCAAAAAACGCAATGAGATTTTCAGCAGCAAGCTTTGCCATGCCGTCGCGAGTGGGGACCGATGCAGAAGCGATGTGTGGTGTGATCACTGCATTTTCACATTCAGTAAGTCCCAGAGCAAGTGCGGGCTCATTCTCAAATACATCGAGACCTGCTCCTGCGATAGTGCCTGCCTTGAGTGCTGCCACAAGTGCTGCCTCGTCCACCACTGGTCCGCGTGAGGTGTTTACCAAATATGCGGTCTTCTTCATCATGGCGAGTCGCTCTGCATTGATGAGATGCTTTGTTGAATCAAGAAGCGGTACGTGAACCGATACGACATCTGCATCCTTTAATACCTCATCGACTGTTGCGCAGAAGCGCGCTCCGGTTTCTTTTTCAAAGTCAGCATTCTGTTTTACATCATAGTAGATGACATCCATATCGAACCCGTGTTTTGCATGATGTGTGAGTCGTGAACCAATGCGTCCCGCACCCAAGACGCCGAGCGTCTTTCCTGCGAGATCCATTCCGAGAAGCATCATTGGGCCCCAGCCTTGGTACTTCCCTGCACGCGTGAGCCTGTCTCCTTCTACCGTGCGCGTCGTGCATGCCAAGATGAGTGCCATTGCGTGTTCGGCAACGGTGTTCGTAAGAGTGCCCGGTGTGTTGGTGATAGTCACCCCGCGTTTCTTCGCCTCAGGAACGTCGATGTTGTTAAAGCCTACTGCATAATTTGCAAAAATTTTGGCTGTTGGGACGGCATCAAACACCTCTGCGTTGATGGTGTCGGTCAAGAGCGATAGCACGCCATCGTAGGGCTTCGCTGCGAGTGCTGCGAGTAATTCTGCTTTTGTGAGGACACCGTCCTTCTCACTCACATCAAGTGTGAAGCCTTTGTCGCGAAGCATGGATAGTCCAAGTTCGGGAATGCGGCGGGTAACGTAAATTGTTGGCATATCTTTTGAAGTTATATTGATTAATGTACTAGTATGTTGTTCCTGCCTTCATTGCAGCAATGGCCTTCTGCAGCTCTGCAATAAGCATGAGTAGTTCTGCAATTTTTGCATCTTTGCTTCCGGATACCGCAGCACTGGGCACCGTTAGGGTATTTACTATTGTGCCATCTGTCGGCAATGCATTCATTTTTGCTATGGTCAATGGTCCAAAATACCCTGTCGCAGTAATTCCGTGCTTCGTCTGGAACTTTATTAAGGCCGCTTTTGTTAACGCGCCGAAATATCCTGTTGCGTGCTCGTTCACAAGGAAACCGTTCATCACTAGTACCAACTGCATTCTCTTCACGTCATCGCTACGCGCACCAACAGTCAAACTTCGTATGAACGCTTGCATGAGTGCAGCATCGGTTGGAGGTGTTGCGGGATTTACGGGTGTAATGTCTTCTACCACAAGTGTGCCTCCTGTGGTTGATGTGGTTGTTGTGCCCACGCGCACGCGGACAGTGCTATCAATCATTCCTCCTTTCCCCACACATGACATAGCGTAGCCCTGATCGGTCATCAGCTTTGCAAACGTACGAGTACCAGAAAGCTCAACCGCCCCAGACCAATCTCCCGAAGTGGTGCAAGTATCTACCTTGCTTGCACTCCAGTTCAGCGTCACTGCACCACCTTTCGCTACAACATCCGATGAAATAGAGAGCGTAAGTGCGGGTCGAATGGCAAGTGGAACAGTCGGCTTTCCATCGTTGCCTTCGTTGTACAGCTTTGTGACCTCTTCCATGCCAATCGCGCGGTTGTAGATGCGTAATTCATCAAGCATTCCCGCGAATGAGCCGAGCAGTGGGGTTGCCTCACTTGTGCCAATACGATAGACCAGCGTGTGATTCGTGATATCAGGAAACCAGCGACCAGAATTTTCTCCCGCAATGGCCAGCTCTTCGCCGTTCAAATATGCCTTGTAAGACTGCCCTGTTGCGACGAAAACCAGATGATACCACTCATTCTTATTTAAGATTTTGGCTGCCTGTGCACGGCGGTCAGCCCCCGATGGGTCAGTGCGGAACTGGAACTGTGGGCGGCCTTCGCGCTCGATGACTAAAGCAGAATAAATGTTGTTGTCGGTCGTTGATTTTGCGGAAAAAATAATATTACGGTCTGACATGTCGTCGAGCTTAAGCCAAACGGAAATTGTACCTGCGCTTCCGCTCAAAAAACCATTCGGGAGTGCAACTCCTTCCCCTGTGGTTCCACTCATGGCGAGTGCGGTTCCCACTTTTCCACTTGCCCATCCGAGCCCTGTCGAGCTTCCGGTGATAACACCATTTTGGCCTCCAGTATCTCCCGCACTGCGGCCGGTTGCTTCATCAAAATTCCAATAGTTTGTCGATGGAGCCGTTTGCGCCAAGGCGGAAGTTATAAAAAAGAAAAATCCCATTACTGCGACTGCTCCACTTTTCTGAATTGTTGTCATCATAATTGTATTATTGCCGATTAAATGCACACCATGCGAAGTAGCTCGCTTATCTTAATGACAGTATAACACAATTTATCTTGCACCTAGTTTGTGTTCTTCCGCATAATACCACTTGCGATAATGGACAAAAAATCCCCTCCGCGCAAGGCAGAGGAGAAGAATAATGGCATAGTGCACGCACCGAGATTCAAGAACAAGAGTCTATGACCTAGGGAGCCAGAAACGCGAAGCTGCCAGAGGCCGAGTTGCTCGAGTTGCTCATCCGATACCGCCTCGCGCAGAAGGAGTGCGGCAACGACGACGTGCCGCATTCTGGCGTATCTGCGTGGTGACGCGGTTACTGCCCCATCTCTTGCGAGGGACACGTGCTCGTGACCTTACTGAAATTGGTTGCGCCAAATAATATTTTCTCTCCCAACGGCAATCTCCACTAATACAAAAAACCCTCGGAGCTTGCCAATGCAAGTATCCGAGGGTCGAAGAGTCAGAAGGTCAGTGGATCAAAAACAAAGTGCTCAGGTATCCGTATCCGGTTGCGGAAGCACTGCACGGTAGCGAATCTTGGATTTCCACAGGGTGTCGTGTGCGAGGGGGAGCAGGTGCCCCGCCAGCACCATCTTGGGGCTGTTGCCCACGATGGCAACAAAGCTTTCATTGCCCACCTTGACCGGAAGGAAGGTCGCCCAACCCTGCGGATGGAGCCACACTGCGTGAGCCTCGCAAAAGGCAAACACCTGATGTGGAGTGAAGAAACGCGAGACACCAGCGAAGAGGTCTACGAAACGGCCATCGCGCTCCTGCTGGTGGACACCAATGCGCACCGCCTTGGTTGCGTGTGATTCCCTGAGGGTGAGGTAGCTGGCCAAACGGGGGTCGAGGTACGCAGCAAAGGTCTCCTCGACTTTTACCATCGCCGCCCATCCACTGGTGGCAGGGAGTATCAATTCAAAGTCGTCAGAGATGCAGCGAAGGTGGGGTTCAACGCTAGGCAGGCAATTAAGAAAATTAGGGTAATTAGGTTTCTGCTGACTGCCAACAAAAATGCTATTCATCATTTTCTCCCTTAAGGAGCATGCCTAGCCTTACCAAAAGTTGGTTGCGCCAGAGCAGAAAAGTACGGACTGAGGTCGAAGTTGTCCGTCTTTTTCTGCTCTGGCGCACACACAAACACTCAATGAGCTTACATAAATATTATATCACACTTATATAACATATGCAAGTTCTTATAAATCTTGGCTCTGGGAAACAAAATCGCCTCCGAGGTCTGCGGTGTTTAATTTCCCCTCTCGTGCATCTACTGCAATCTTCAACTGGTGTGCAAACACCTCCATGCTACCCTTGTGGTCGTCCTGATGTGCTGCCCAGTGTTTCAACACGGGATCCTGCAGTGCGCGCGAGAAAGAGAAGGTCACTCCCCATGGGTGTGGAGCCTTTTGTGCAATCGCATTGAGATTCAAGAATGCCTGTGTGGGGGTTTGACCACCTGAAAGGAACACTACTCCCCCCAGATTATGTGGCACGTGGTCGTGGAGTGCACGCACGGTACGGGTCGCAACGTCCTCCGGAAGCATTTCTTTACCTGAATCTTTTCCGGGAATGACCATGCTTGTTTTGAGAATAGCACCCGGCATATACACCTTGTACTCTTTCATAAATGAAAAAAGCATTTTGTAGACTCGTACGATGACTGCTTCGCATTCTTCTATTGTGTGCGTTCCATCGAAGAGCACTTCAGGCTCAACCATCGGGACGATGTCATACTCCTGACAAATGCGTGCATAACGCGCGAGAATAAATGTGTTTGCACCAATGAGATTGTCCGTGGGAATACCTGGGCCGATAGCGATTACCGCTCTCCATTTTGCAAACTTCGCCCCTGCGTCACGATACTTTGCCATCCGTTCAGGAAGTGAGTCGAGTCCCTTTGTAAGTTTCTCACCAGGAAATCCTGGTAAATCAACGAGTCCTTCGTCCACCTTGATACCAGGAAGGATTCTGTTCTCGGCACAATACTCGCGGAGCAATTTTCCGTCGCTCGTAGATTGCCAAAATGTTTCATCATAAAAAATAACCCCCGAAAGAATTCCTCGCGCTTCGGGCGTTGTGACAAGCAGCTCACGATACACACGACGTGTTTCTTCGGTGCAAGCAACGCCCACGGCTTCAAATCTTTTCTGGCAACTCACACTAGACTCATCAGCGGCAAGCACTCCTTTCCCTGCGGAAACAAGATGTTTTGCGGTCGATGTAAGTAGTTGTTCGTTCATCCCAAGATTATAGCACATACGAACATCGCAATGAGCCTCAAATCCAAACAAATGCTTATGTAACAATACAAAATATAGCTTGACAAATATGTAATAATACTGTAATATAATAATGTATGTTCGTTGTGAGCGTACCCTTTTGCGGAGGTCCGCAAGTGTGCGTCTATGGGAAGCGTGAGCGATCACGGTAAACCAAGACCATGGGCGCAAGGAGCACATTGATGTTGGAATTCATGAAAGACGGCAAGAAAGTTTCGTGCGGTAACGGTATGGGACTCTACGGCAATGTTCGACCTGGGCAAGTCGTCGTGCTCACGCATGTGAGCTATGGCACGGAGCCTGACTTGAAGAAGTGGCCCCTTGCGGCTTACCCCCAACCCTCCTTTTTCACGATTGTGAAGAAGTTGCCCGACCCCGAACGCGCCGACAACACGCGCAGCGCATGGTGCCTCCTCCGCGACGCCAGCGGAAAGGAATTTGAGGCCGAACTCGGCACTGGCCTTCACCACGCACATGAATGGGCGACATGGATTGTCGCCAAACACGCGGAGGACACCCGACAAAAGAATGCGCGGATCCAGCAGGTGGAGTCGCAAGTCGCACTCCTCCGTAGCATCCTCATCGAACAGGGCGTGAAGGTCATCACAACCGAAAAGGCTAGAGCGCTCGGCATCAATGCCTAGCTGACAAGAACACACACAGGGCGTAGCCTTGCAGTGCAACCCGATCCCCTCTCTACGAGGGGGTCATTTTATTTTAGTTGTTGACGATATACACAATGAGTCGTAGCTTAAAGATGCCCCACAGTTCCGTGGAGCATGTTCCTTTCAACCCTTCATCTAAAGTCACATAAGGCTCGGAGGTTCTCATGACAACATCAGTATTTCGTGACGAAGAAACAGACCATGACGCGATACAAAAGATTCGCAGATATTGGTATCTTTACGGCGATGAGATATATGTGCCCACACTTAAACGCAAAAGCGTTGTGGTCGGGTTTGGCCAAAAAATAATTCCACGCGCTGGTTTCGATCACAAACGTGCAGGCATTTACATTGATTTCCAGAAAATCCTTGTTGCCACGAAGGCGGGTGAAGACTCAAGAACGTTTGTCTCTAAACAGCCAGTGGAAATGACCAACGAGGACTGGAGGACTCGCTCCATCGACGTAGGGCGAATTTTCATTCGCATTGCAGACCTTCCCGAAACCCCCTTCTGGGAGGGAGATGTGGTTCGCTCAATAATTGGCACAGAAGATTATCTGCAGAAACGCCATATTATTGTTGGGATCGATTACGCCGACGAAATCCAGTTCAGCAGATATCAGACGGTGGAAATCGGTGGCAAGAACCAGCATTCCACCAGTAACGGTAGTCGCAGCATCGAGATGGTCAATCGAGGCAACCTCTGGAAAATGGAGCATGGCGAGCCGATGGAGTTTGCAAGCATCGAGAAAGAGGCCGAGTTTTACAAGTCACTCAGGATGTCGCACAAGCTTTCGTATTGGGTCAGCGAAATGGGGTCTGGCTCCTCTCGGATGAGCGAGCCGAATTCATCCGATGAATATGAGTTTGCACAAGCAATAAAAAAACTCAAAGATTGTACGGCAGACCGAATAATAATGAAGGACAAGTCAAAAGTGACTTTTGTACTCATTAAGTACGAAAACCAGGAATTTGGTGACCGAATGCGGGCACACACGCTAGCCAAGTTCGAGTTTGCAGAATAGGTTTCAGCAACATAGTCTCACGCAAGCACCCACATTGGGTGCTTTTTTGTGTACCGTCACGCACTGCCGTCTCTCAGCATTACTATAAATATTGAAAATAGTAATCCAGTAATAACATATGCACCACAAAGAGTACTTCATTTTTCTAAGGCGGACTACCGCTAAGAAAAATTGGTCGCTTATATAAGCATATGTTATTACTGGATTTTGTTTCTCAAAAAAGTGAGTGTGGTATAATTCACGAGAAATAGCTAATATTTATTTATGGAACAAGAATACGATTTCATCGCGGTGGGCGACACCGTTACCGATGCATTTATCGACATCAAGCAAGCAAGTGTTTTTCGTACTGAAGATGCAGATGGCGTCGTGGACGAAGAGCTTTGCTTCGTCAACGGTGCGAAGATTCCGTACGAGTCATCAACCATTATCCCCGCAGTGGGAAACTCCGCAAACGCCGCGGTATCTGCAGTACGCCTCGGACTAAAGACCGCATTTGTTGCCGACATTGGAGACGACGACCACGGCACCGAGATTCTTGCGACACTGAAGAAACAGGGGGTGGAGACACGCTTTGTACGCACCCATGCGGGCATGCCCTCGAATTACCACTACGTCCTCATGCACGGAGCTGAGCGCACTATCCTCATCAAGCACCAAAAGTACCCCTACAAGCTTCCCGCTGACATGGGAACACCGAAATGGCTCTATTTTTCCTCTGTGGGAGATGACTCGCTTCCCTACCATCAGGAAATTGCAGACTATCTTGGTGCACACCCCACGGTGAAGCTCGCCTTTCAACCAGGCACATTTCAAATCAAACTGGGCAAAGAAGCACTCAAAGACTTGTATGCCCGTACGGAAATATTCTTCTGCAACGTCGAAGAGGCTCGCATCATACTCGGTATCAACGAACCCGAACCCGGAAAACTCCCAAAAATGATGAGCGCAATCGGACCGAAGTATGCAGTCGTCACAGACGGACCAAAGGGTGCGTATGCATACGACAGCTATACGGGAAAGTCTTATTTCATGCCCCCCTACCCGGATCCAAAGCCCCCCGTCTCGCGCACTGGTGCTGGAGATGCATGCTCCTCAACAATTACCGTAGCACTCGCGCTCGGCAAAACACTCGAAGAAGCATTACAGTGGGGACCGATTAACTCCATGAACGTAGTGCAACACGTCGGAGCACAAACGGGACTCCTGCTGCGTGCTGAACTTGAAGCACTGCTTGCGGCAAGACCAGAAAACTACGTGGCAAAAGAAATCAGCGCGTAAGAGCCTGTCTAATGTTTTTTTGTCGATGCCAAAAAGATGAGATTTTACTTGAGAAATTAGTCTGGAGCGAGAAATGATGCCAAAGCATCACTGGTTCGCGAAGACTGTTTTATCAAGTAAAATGTCGCTTTTCTGGAGCGGCACAAAAGACGTTAGATAGGCTCCAGGAAACTCAATAAAAAAACATCCGCCTCAGGTGAATGTTTTTTTATGCAAATAGATGTGTGATGGTCGCCGTCTCGGGAAAAAGTCGCGGATAGGCCAGCACAACAAGCACGACAAACAGGATGAAAAACGCCGTGAGCACAGCTCCTGCCGCGATGTCCTTGCTCCGTCCAATCATGTCATGCTGCTCGGGATGCAACTTGTCGAGCATCGTTTCAAAGGCGGTATTAATGAGCTCGACCAGAAGTACAAGGAAGTATGCCAATGTGTAAAACAAAACCTCCCAAGGTGCCATTGGGGCAAGTAGCCACGCACCAATGAGAAAAAGTGGGAAACCATAATTAATCTCCAAGCGAAAACTCCTGTCTTTGACGTATGCATGGCGCAGACCCTTGAACGCATAAACGAGGCTTCTTGTTATTTTTTTTATGTCACGCATGGGATATTCTGATGTATACATAATCTCACAGTCGAGCATAACGTTCAACGCTTTGACCACCAGACACGCCCATGGCTTAATAAGGGGAGCGTAGTTCTCTGAGAACGGGAGGCGACATGCTTCATCTTTTTAGGTACATTCTAATTGCCTCACTCATTGTGGGTGCTGGCCTGTTTAGTATCAGTGCGTGCGTTGATACTCCGCGTATGGCAATATTTAACACTCTGGATGCGCGAGCAATGACACTCCTTAACAAAGAATGCGCAGACGCAGAAATAGCGATGAAATACGGCATGTACTCTGATGTGCGACGTGCGCTCGGGAACGCGCGCGCAATCGCCCGCGTCCACGGGCTTACTATTCCAGAGTCCACCGCAAGTCTTGGTGTGCCTTCCGCGGAAATGCGAATGAGCGAGATTGAATCGGAAATGCGTGTTGCATATCACGAATATGATTTGCGCGAAGTCTCGCGACTTGGCAGTGAGGCTGTGCAGCTCGCAAAAGAAGAGAGCGTGTCCATACCTGAACGCATCGTTCAGATTACAACGAAAATGGCGCGTGGGTATCTCGAACCCTTTTATCAAGGTAAGCCTGTTTTTGGAACTAAGCCAATGGATACATGACTCCTGACCCCGCAATATGCGGGGTTATTTTTTTGTTCCTGTTTCAACTGGAAACGAAAGGATGAAATCAGTGCCCTTGCCGCGTATCGACTCGACAGAAATAGTACCTTTCATGTTCTTGACCATTTCAAGCGTAATCCACAACCCGAGTCCTGTTCCCGTGATGCGTTGGGTTTCCTCGTTCTTTACGCGATAGAATTTTTGGAAAAGTTTTTGCTGTTCTTCGGCGGAAATACCCATACCCGTGTCAGACACACGAATCGAGACGCGCCCGTCTGCTACGAGTTGAGTGACGCGCACCTCACCTTTTGGCGTGTATTTAATTGCGTTGCCGACGAGGTTCACCATCACTTGTCTGAAGCGGTCGATATCGAGCGACACAGTAGGAAGTGGCGTCGCCTCGTAGAAAAGCTGCAAACTCTTGTCTTCTGCAGGTCGCTTAAAAGAATCTACAACTTCAGTGATAACAGTCGTCGGATCAACAGCAATAAAGCGAAAAGACATACGACCTTCTTGGAGTTTGGATACATCGAGGATGTCCCCAATCAGCGAGTTGAGTTGCACCGCAGCATGTTCGATATTACGCAAATGCCCTTTCCCTCCTTCTGAAAGACCTTCGCCCTCCCCAAGCATCTCTGCGTATCCACGTATCACCGTCAGTGGCGAACGTAGCTCATGTGCCGCCATCGCAACGAAATCGTCTTTCATGCCATCAACCTCCTTCAGTCGCGCATATAGTGTTGCATAGTCAATAATCCGCGCCTGGCGAGCCAGCAGGCCGATAATGAGAAGTATTATCACACCAAGTGTAAGGTAGGCATTCGTGATGTTTTTGCGTGCGACCGTATCTACGTATGCCATCGATATGTCAGTGATCATAAAGGTATCGACAACAGATGAAGTGGTGTTCGGTATTGCACGTATACCGCGCCAATAACGCGTACCGCCTGCATAGAATTCCCAAGCATAGTACTTATTGGGATTACCGAGCGCGAAGCCAGCAATTTCGCTGGACGCTTTATCGAGTAGAATCATGGTGCCCTCTTCGCCATCGTTGAGTGAAACGACCACCGCAAACGATGTGCCTTCTCCCCGTTTCAGAATTTGAAAGTTCACAATACCGTCATTCTTGCTGGCAATATCTCTGACGTAGGCACGGAGGATTTCGGGCTCATCAAGTTTTTCTCCCGCAAAGACCGCGAATACATCCTGCAGCAGTCCAATGCGATTTTGTTCTTGCTTGTCTTGATTGTCACTCGCAACACGGAGGAATTGTTCGCTCGTGAAAAAAAATGCAAGCGGAATCGCGACGACAAGAAAAAGCGTGTAGATAATCTGCGGATTATGTTTTACAAACCCCACGCCCCGAGCAAGTATGTCGAGAATCCGCTTCATGTCTAAGCCGGAGTTGGTGTCCCCGGACCTTGCCCTTCATTTTTGCGTTCACGAACCATGAAACCGATAATTGAGAGCGCTGCGCCAATAATTCCGATAAGAATTGCAATGAGTGCGTACAGCGATGTGCCGGCAAAGAAGCCTGGTGCAGTGCTCCCCGTTGGTGCAGTGTCGGAAATGAGTGAGACGGCAGCTGCCTCTTTGACGAAGGCAAGTGGCTGTGACTTTGCGAGAATGCGTCCTCCTGCATTTGTGATTGCACTGTATATTTCGTGTGAGCCGTCGGGCAACTCTTTATCAAGCGTATACACCCATGCGCCAGAGGAGTCGGCTTTGACGGTCACGACAATTGGTTCTGAGAAGATATATATCGTTACAAAACTATTGGGTGCCGCTCTTCCTGCGAGTCGGAGTTTTGTTGCGGTGGTGGTGCCGGATGCACCGATTCCTGTTTCAAGAACCGTAACGCCTGAAACCTCCAAAAGCTCGTCTTCCTCGACTCCCGCAATCTTCGGATCTTCCATCAGCATAGATTCGTCCGATACGTGCTTCGTTGTTGATGAATTGGGGTCAAACGTCATGGTACTCATACCACCCATTGGATTGGTGCGCGCTAAGAGCTCGGCACCATCATGAAATCCGTCGTCATCACTATCTGCATTCGTGGGGTCGGTGTGATAAATATTCAGCTCGTCGTAATCCGCTACACCGTCGTCGTCGGTGTCGATATGTGCACGCGCTCCAATGCGCTCGGTAAATACCTTGCGCTCCTCTTCGCGTGCCCGCTCGATGACACCACGCTTCGCAAGCAAGTCATCTGGTGCACCCATGTCGTTGCGCACAAGGATGTTGGTACATAATTCTGCATTATCAGGGCTTGCACAAAATCGCTTCATCTCATATGGCTCAGTAATCTCGTCGGGAATATCCTTGGGGCGTCGAGTGCTACTCAGGAGCAGCTGCGCCAATCGTTCATCACTCACACCGTCCGCAAGTGATTCTTCTAACTCAGCTGTTCTTTGTTCATGCACAATGCGCACAAACGTAATGCAACGTTCCTTGTGAGCAGCATAGCTTTCACAGTAAATTCTACATTCTGCTGCATTGACACATGCTCTAGGGTCTACGATGCGCTCAAGGATTGCCATTTTTTCTTCTTGGGTAACGCGCACACTTGTGGATACTGTACTTGTTGGTTCAGGATTAACCTTGAGTTCTGTGGCGTCCGCGTGCGATATCTTGATTGTGGTGCGCTCAGAAAGTGTGTTACGTCCGTCTTCGTGTATTACACGCGCGCCAAGTTTGTATGTGCCTTCAGGAAAATCAGTGGGGTCCCAGTCGAGAGTCCACAAATCAATCCCCGGTCGCGAGAGCAGGTCATCGCGCACTGCTTTACCGAGAGGCTTGGTACCCCCAAAACTATCAATAACGAAAAGTGACGCACTCGCAGAAAGAGCAGTCTTCACGCGAAATTCTATTGGCTCACCATCAAACACCGGAACGGGAATTTGTGGAATAGCGTGATTGTTTACGAAATGCGAAAGAATAGGACGCGGAAGGATTTGCAGAGTGTTCACAGGAGGTTGGCTGGGTTGAAGCGGTAGTGTCGTTGTAACTCCTGGTGGTGGAGGAGGTGGGGTTGTGCTGCTCGTTATAGTTGGCATAACGGGCAACGGGGGCGATGGGAGTGACGTAGTGTTAGCGCCAGCACAAGAATTATTTAAAACAAATTCACCACTGAACATTCCTGCACCCACATACCCCGGATTTAGAAAAGCGCGCCATGTGTATTTACCGTTTGGCAATGGATACTCACCCCACTCAAGATGAGCATTGCTCATTCCCGTATTTGAAGAAATCACAAAATGTCCCCCACTGATATTTGTCACTAGGAGAAAAACTGGGGTGAGTGGCGTACCCGTTTCCATGCAGCTTGCAATTGGTCCGGGCTGTGCAGAAAAAGTGACCTCGATCTGTGTTGTGCTGGTTGAGGGGGGAGGTGGAGGAGGGGTCGTAGTCGAGGGTGGGGGTGGTGGTGTAGTCGTTGAACACAATTCTGTAACATAAAAATTTCCAGAACCAGTGCCAGTAAAGCCCGAGCGAGGTGTGCCCGACCATGAGTATGCACCGGGCTGAAGAAATCTTTCCATTCCTCGACCATTTGTGATGTCGACATAGTCAGTGCCGTTTGGGGTGTTGAGTACAACGTACCCTGCATCAATCGGATTTATCAAAAACGAGTATTTTGCTTTTGTTCTTCCCTCAAAGCAACTCGCACCCATAAGTTCCGCGCGAAATGAAACAGTTCCGGACGTTGTCGTTGTTGCTCCCACACTACTCGCAACTTCTGCAAGTAAACTTTCAGGCGAGGCAACTACCTTCCCGACATAGCCGAGCATAAAGGCGACAGCAAGCACCACAGAAACTCCCAATAAATGCTCAAGCGTGTGAAGGAGAAAGTGGCGATCTTTTTTGTGATATTTCATGTTCTCGTGAGAGTGCGTGTGTATAATATTA
The DNA here is from genome assembly GCA_043756865.1 of bacterium. GTDB lineage: Bacteria > Patescibacteriota > Minisyncoccia > Phycocordibacterales > UBA6899 > MHLP01. The sequence goes on from JAYUQG010000002.1 coordinate 24,206, forward strand.
CCGTGCGATGACCTTCTTGGCCGCGTCGACAATCGCGCCGACGCCCATACCATAATGCTCAATAAGCTCCGTAGGTGTGCCTGATTGTCCAAAGAGATCGTTTACGCCAACAAATTCTTGTTTAGTAGGACGCGTGCAGGCGAGAAATTCGGCAACAGCGCTGCCCATTCCACCATGTACCTGATGCTCTTCTACGGTGACAATTGCCCCTGTTTCTTCCGCAAGTCGTAGTACCGCCTCTTCGTCCAAGGGCTTTACGGTAGGGAGGTTTAACACCTTTACACCAATACCCTCGGCTTCAAGTCGTTTTGCAGCAAACATTGCATTGTGCACCAGTGAACCCGTTGCAATAATCCCCACACGAAGACCCATACCCTCTTTGGGTGCGTAAAAAAGTTGTGCTTTACCAATCTCAAATGGTGTTTCAAGAGTGGTCACCACGGGAGTACCCTCACGAGCAAGGCGAATATAGACAGGGCCATCGTACTTTGCGGCAGCGAGTGTTGCCTTCTTTGCTTCAATGGAGTCGCAGGGAGCAATAACCGTCATGCGTGGAATAATGCGCATGATTCCCATATCCTCAATCGCCTGATGAGTGCCACCATCAGGTCCAACAGAAATTCCTGCGTGGCTTCCGATAATCTTTGCATTCACATGGTTGTATGCAATCGTCGTGCGGATTTGTTCCCAATTTCTTCCTGGCGAGAACATCGCATATGAAGAAAAAAATGGAATCTTCCCCATCGCTGCCATGCCGGAAGCGACAGATGCCATAGACTGCTCTCCGATGCCTACTTGCACATAGCGCTCAGGAAAACGTTTTGCAAAAAGATGAATCATTGTGGATTCAGTGAGGTCGGCACAGAGGGCTACTATGCGGTGGTCTTCTTCTCCCGCCTGAAGGAGTCCCTCGCCAAAACCTTTGCGGATAGGGACTTGCTCTACATCGGTATCAAACAACTTTGGGTTGATGGGTACTGGGTTCATATTATTCATGCTCGCTCCTAATTAACCCACGAAGAGTGCGGAGTTCGTTTAACGCTTCGGTTGCCTGTAATTCTTTGGGAACGACATCACCGGGACCTTTACCGGGAGGGTTGCCATGCCACTCAAAGCGGCGCTCGGTAAAGTCTACACCTTTGCCTGGGATAGTATTTGCAATAATCACAGATGGTCTGTTAAAGACGGCCTTTGCTTCATTGATGGCGTTGTTGATTGCCTCCATGTTATGCCCGTCTATTTCTTGCACATGCCAGTTGAATGACGCCCACTTATCTGCTAGCGGCTCGAGTGGCATGACGTCCTCCGTAAATCCGTCTATTTGAATGTTGTTTCGGTCGATAATCACGATGAGGTTGTGTAGTTGATTTTTTCCTGCAAGCATCATCGCTTCCCAATTCTGTCCGCAATCAAGCTCACCGTCCCCCACGAGACAATAGTAGAAACGGTTGGACTGGCGCCCACGGTCGATACGGTCAGCAAGCGCCATGCCCACAGCTTGTGAGAGGCCAGAACCGAGAGGTCCTGATGATGTCTCTAGTCCGGGAAGCCACTCGCGATGTGGGTGCCCCTGCAACCGAGAACCAAATTTGCGTAGTGTCTTGCACTCCTCAACGCCGAAATATCCGGCATGCGCCATGGTGGCATAAAGCACTGGGCAGATGTGGCCATTTGAAAGGATTAGGCGGTCCCTATCTTCCCAATCAGGGTTCTTCGGGTCATGACGTAAGGCATGAAAATATAACATTGTGAAAATATCTGCCATGCCAAGCGGCCCTGCGGTGTGGCCCGAGCCAGCGGCAACGAGCATTTCAATGATGGTCTGTCGGACGTCATTTGCTTTGAGCTCGAGCTCTTTAATTTTCTCGTCGTGGAGGTGTTCCATTGTATTCAGGTCAAAGGATAAAATGTTAAAGGCAAAAGAAAAAATTGTTACTTTTTTGGACCCGTCGTTGCGATTAAGTGAATCCCTGCATATGCCGTGAAAAGATAAAATGCTGCATTACAAAGAAACTTGATTGCAGCAGTAATCGTAAACAGTTTTGAGCCCGAGAGTCCCATGTCCATCAGGAAAAATGCACTTGCTAAAACAATAGCAATTCCTACAATTTTGTTCATATTACTCCTTTATTGTATACCACCCGAGGGGCAAAATCTATCCACAGTTAGGCGTAACATGCCATTTTCCAGCCGGTTATGCCTCACGAAGTGCTGCCACGGCCTTGGGGATATCCTCCGAGCCAAATATTGCAGAGCCAGAGACGAGGCGAGTCGCTCCCGCTTGTTTAAGTAGTGCTGCTGTTTCTCGGTTTACTCCCCCGTCTACACTAATTGGTAGGTTGGGATACTTCACTCGTAGCGCATTAATTTGTACAAGCACGCGCTCGTCGAAAGGCTGACGTTGGTAGCCTATTTTCGCAATACCCATGCACTGCACAAAGTCAATACGGTCCATGTACGGCAAAATCGCATCAAGTGTGGTATCGGGATTGAGGGAGAGCCCCGCTTCCACGACCTTCTCACCCCCAATATCTCGTGCCCCCTCTTTCCAGAGGTCGTGTCCCCAAAATAATGTGTGGTCTTTGATTGATTCAATATGAAAAATAAGTCGGCTGGCTCCGAGTGGAATCCACTCGTCCATGTGCTTCTCGGGCTCCCCTATCATCAAATCTATTTCATAATCTAGCTGTTCCCAAAATGGCATGCCCTCATCCTGCGCCATGAGCGCCACAAAATGCGGTTCGCGTTTTGTACCCCCCTCGGTATACGGCCAGCTTCGCGATCTCACAAACGCACCGTCCATAATATCGATTTGCGCGAGCGGTACAACACCTTCGACTTTCTCCGCTTTTGCAAAAAGGTCTTCGTAGGTGTCGGGCATTATTGCGGGGATAATTTCGATCATAAGACAGTTGGTAGTTAGTAGTCGGTAGTAAGCAGTTAAACACCGATGCGTGTTCCGATTATTACACAGAAGACCTTGTGTGAAAATAGTTACAAAAAACCGCGCAAGCGCGGTTTTTGAGCTGACGACATACTGCACTTGTTCGGTCAAAAGAGTGTACAACGATGTTTTTTTGAATTCGGGAAGAATACGAGAGATCGCACAGGAAAGTCGACACACTCGTCGGCCTTTACAGAGGAACTATTCAGGATGACTGCGCGGTCGCGAAGCCATCGCCTTAGCTCGCTGTTCGAGGTTGGTGTACATGACCGCTCACGGCTCATGGGAAGTGCGGGGCGGAGTCCGATCAGGAACTCAAGCACTGTCTCGCCTGTTTTCATGTCGACCTCCGTAAAAGTTACTTAACTGTTTTGTAAATTAACACATTTTATAAATTATGTAAAGCCCATCACTTCCCTCTTGAGTGTGGAGAAAGAAATCATGTGCGGGGACAATTTGGGTTTCTTTTATTGCCTGTTTAGCTCAGTCCTTACCAGGAAAGACGTAGTGGGGGGCACCGCGGGGGTTCGGGTCGAGGGAGAGGTCGGTGGGATAGACAAGCTGAGCAGAAGGAGGAATGCCGGGGTTCGGGGCAACCTTACCTGCATTTTGTAAATCTCTTTGGGAGATTAGCCAAGGCAAAACAGCGAAACGCCAGATCCCCATTATGACCAAAATGACGACGATAATCCCAATAAGCACTTTTATTATCAGTTTCTTTTCTTTTTCATGAGCTATGGATTATTCGTTAACACACATACTTACCACAAGTAATCGTAATCCGACTTGCCCTGTGTTCCCGTTGAAACCTAAGCAGTAACTGTCTGGGTAAGCTTTTTCTATTTGAAAGAACCATTTTCTACTAAAAGACTGGCGGAAAAACTATTTTAGCTTAAGTGGTAACTCCGCCTCAGCATACCCAATATCAATACTCTGAGACCCGAATCCGTGGTACCACATACGAGCTTTACCATTCTCAAAGAGCACAGAAGGAGCGATAGGCCCTACTGAGTCAAAGGCTCCTGGGGATTTCTTAATGATCGGAACGGGACTAATATCCCATGGTCCATACGGAGAGGATGCTCGTGCCACACCAATCTCATGGCCGGTATCTCCATAGAGAAGGCTCATAAAGAGGTAGTAGAAGCCGTCTGGGCCTTTTGCTAAGTCAGATTCAGCTGCTCCGTCTTTGGCCATGAAAGAAATAGAGCTTCTGGGGATGATAGGCAAGTCTCGTTTAGTCCAGACTCTTCCGTCATCTGAAGTGGCGGCCATGAGTTGTATTCCTGTATCATTTGCATGAGTACACATCGTGAGGCACATGCCGGTGTATACCATAAGAAGCTTTCCCTCATGCTCGATCACCGTGGGACTAAATACCGCGAGACTGTCGTATCCTCCTGGGGTTGGAGAAAGCACTGGTCCATCAGTGTAGCGGGTAAATGTCACTCCATCTGGTGAAGTAGCCAACCCTATATGGTATGGGAAAGACGTGCCGAAGTCTCCTTTGTGGACATAGCCCGTAAAGTAGAGAAGGTACTCCCCTTTGTATTTAATAACAGCGGGTGTCTCGTGTGCAGTATCCCACTTGTCTTCTCCTCGTGTTCGTATCATGCGTCCTCCGATAGTGTCTTGTACAGAAACATCTGTCCATGTGAGGCCGTCAGGTGACGTTACTTGGCATATCGCTCCTCGCTTACGTTCTACATCGTAGCAGTTATAGAACATACGATAGAGAGAGCCGTCACGAATAACACTTGGGTCTCCGACTAAGTGATATGGCCCTGAGAAGACGGGGGAAGTGTTCTTGGTCCAGGGGGACCAAGAAGAAGACGGACCATTTGTCATGACTTCTTTTTTGTCTCCTTTGTTCTCTATGTTACTGGGTTTAGGAGTATCATCTTTCTTTTCTGTCATAAATCCAGCGATTGTGAGAACTATCAATATCACTACTACTGCTACAATATATTTTTTCATACGATCAATTAACGGCGCCGCAAGCCGACGCGGTATGGCCGAAGTAACATCGGGCTAGGTGAATAATCGGAATTGGAGTGGTGTATCCATCGGATGCGGCAGGGTTGCCCCGAATGATGACATGCTCCGAGCACTATTTGTATGGCCAAATCTTCTCTATTTTCTTTATCCGTCGCACGTGGCGATCTTCTCCGACAAACTGCGTTTCAATCCAAAGCTTCACCGCCGCCTTCGCCTCGTCGAGCGACATAAAACGTGCGCCAAGTGAGAGCATGTTCGCGTTGTTGTGTTCTCGCGAAAGCTTAATTATGTCCAAGCTCCCCCCGTAATAGACAGTGCAGCGGACATTCGGAAACCTGTTTGCGACAATCGCTTCTCCTTGCCCTGAGCCACCCAGCACAATACCCAGTGAGCCCGAGTGGTCATGTGACACTTCTGCTGCAGCAAGCGAAATAAAATCCGGGTAGTCGTCGTTTGTATCGAGCTGATGCGCACCCATGTCGGCCACAATATAGCCCAACTCTTTTTCGACATACGACGCAAGCGCCTCTTTCATGTCATATCCGCCATGGTCAGTTGCAATGTAAATTTTCATATAGTCGCTTATGTGTTTTCTTGTTTATCAGTTTCAAGTGGGTCGGAGGTTTTCAGTGCTTTTTCTGCATCAGGTGCTTTCCTTCTCTTTATCAGCCCGTATATAAAACCCAAAAAGCTTCCAATAACAAAATACACTGCGCTTTGTGCGAGTAATCCCATTATCATGTTCATTGTCCCGCCGAACCACATTGCACCAAATGCGAATGGAATAAGCGGAACAAGGATCAACCAGTCTATCAAACTTCCGTCTTTAAGATCGGTGAGCAGGGCAAGTAAAAATGCAACAACAACAATGAGCGCTGTCCCCACTCCTCCCCTCAGCCAATAGGGCCACTTGCGCATAGTTATTTTAAGTATTTGCTTACCTCCACTACATGCATCACGAGCGTATTGGTATACCCCATCTCATTGTCATACCAGCTCAAGACCTTCACCAGGTTCCCGTCCACAACGCGTGTCATACCGAGGTCAGCAATCGCGCCAAAGAGTTGTCCTTTGATGTCGCACGACACCAACTGCTCGTCAGTCGCGGTAAAGATGCCTGCCCAGCGCGGGTCCTTGGCGGCATCACGCAAAATTTGATTTACTTCTTCGACGCTTGTATTTCTCTTTGCGATGAATGTCGTGTCTGCAATTGAGCCGGTGATAACGGGAACGCGAATCGAGATACCATCGAACTTGCCCTTGAGTGCGGGCACTGCTTCGGTGACCGCAATCGCAGCACCAGTTGAGGACGGAACCATGTTCATCGCCGCAGCACGTCCCTCACGGAAGTCTTTGCCCGCAGGACTGTCGACGAGCCGCTGACTTCCTGTGTACGCATGTGTCGTCGAAAGGATTGCCTTTTCTACCCCGATCGTTTCGTTCAAAATCTGGATGACGGGAGAAGCGGCATTTGTGGTGCACGATGCATTTGAGGAAATTTGGCAATGTGCAAGTTTGTCGTGATTGATTCCCATGAGCACGGTTTCACCAACCACCCCTTCGGCCACTCCACCTTTCACTGGTGCGGTGATAACTACGCGCTTTGCACCTGCAGTAAGATGCACGTTTGCTTTATCGAATGCGGTGAAGAATCCTGTCGACTCCACCACGATATCAATATTGTATTTTGCCCAAGGAAGTTTCGTGGCGTCCTTTTCCTGTACGAGCACAACCTTCTGGCCACCAACAATAAAGCCTGGATCCTCGCTGCCACCTGCGGGCACAACGGTGACATCAAAGTCGGAGCGACCATATGCGCTGTCATACTTCAAAAGATAGGCCATATTCATTGGGTCTCCCAAATCATTGACCACCACAATTTCGATTTCTGGGCGACTCCGTGCGAGCTTGTAGAATGCGCGACCGATGCGCCCAAATCCATTTATTGCAACTCTGATTTTTTTGTCGGACATATATATTGTTTAACTGATGGATCAATTATATTGTGATTTCTCTGTTTTGTCGCATGTGGATTGACATATGTGCATATTTCATGCTATAATTCCTACAGTTCACTGCACAAACTGAGAGGAGTTGAAATGCGCCCAATGCACATCACTGGCGTGTTTGGCACCGTCATCATCCACAAGGTGAACGATGGTCCAAAGTTCAAGGGCGTTCATGCCCCGAGCATGATTGCGGGAGTATTCATCTACCCCCGTGGAGAAGCCGTCAACGACGCCACTTTCGCCGACCCACCGCCCGCCCGCGCCTGAGCTTCCGCTCAAAAAACGCCCGACTTTGTCGGGCGTTCATTTTTTACCAACAGGATTAGACTAGGAAGTCCCCCTTCACCACGCCTTTCTTCAATTCCATGTCGGCGGTGCGCAGTACTTGATGATACGTTGCATCAGGCAATTTTTCTTCAACAGTAATGTAATAAGTACCTGGTGGCACAAGGAAATAGAATTGTCCCGACTGGTCTGCTACAGTCTTCTTCACGACCGTATTGAGTCCTGGGAGCCACACCTTAATGAGGGCGAATGGGATAGGAAAACCTGTTGTTTTGTTCAGGACGCGCGTCACCTTGTGCGTGACACGCCAGAAAATTTGGAAACCGATAATTGCGAGGTAGACAAATACAACAATCGTATTGATAATAGATGGTGTAACAATGAGCGCGAGTGTTGAGAACAAAAGTCCCACATAAAAGATAATATTGAAGAACCAGAGACGCACCGTGGTCTTCTTGGAATACACCTGAAATACTTGGTCTTGCTGTTTGGCAAATTCATTCCAGTCAAACTCCACAGGGTCAAGGGGAATATTGTAGGTCACTGCACCACCTTCACGCACCTGGAAGGAGTCACCGAAATAAAGATTCTCGTATAATTCGTCGCGTGTTTTCCCTTTCAATTTGTCCGAAGGAAATTTATAGTGAGTCTTGTTTGCAGTAATAATGTATTCCCCTGGATTCAGAAGAAATCCGTAGCGACCGTCAAGGTCGGTAATGGCCTCACCCTTTGATGTTGTCGTGTCACGGATCTGCGCGATGACGTATGCAGGATCAAGAGGGCGTTTCGTTACGGAGTCATACACCACACCCCATGGCTCATGACGCTTACGTCTAAAGAGTCCAGTCAACAATCCAATTAATTTGAGTAGCAACAGATACACGTCATAGACAGAACCTACATTAGTAGCAAGGAGTACCGCTTGGGATGCTCCGACTGCCACACCGATAGGAGTGGCAATTGGGGAAATGTTACTTACTGGTCCTTGGATAGTTTCAATCGCCTCATTCACCGCATCCGCAATAGCGGCAGGAATAATAGAGGGAAGCTTCATCGGCATATAAACATCCAGGGTACCGGTGATGCGCATAAGTCCCTGCTTATCGTGATCAAATATACTGATGAGTAGCGGGTACTCATCCTCTACAGAAAAAGGTGGGAGCACTGCCTCATATACTGTTTTGTCTTTATTGATACTGAGCAAATAGGATGAGGTCTTTCCACCCTGATTGGGATTGGTGACAGAAACAGCGATGGTCTTGAGTACATTGGGGAATTTGCTTGCGCTAATCGAGATGGAAAGATTCTTTTCTCCGTTTGTGCGCACAACCCCGTCGCGCACAGGAAGTACAACATCAGGCGAAAGTTGGGTGAAGACAAAGTCTCCGAGTGTCAGGGCGGAAATTGCTGCACTGGGCGTACCCGTAGCAGGGAAATCCACAAATGGTCCCGTAGAAGTTGGGGTAATAGGTGGCGTGATGGGAGTGGGGGGTGGCGGAGGTGTGCCAGGAGTTGCAGGAGAGGTGCCCGGTGGAGTTGGTGGCGCAGGTGGAGTACCAGGGGGCGCAGGGGGTGTGCCCGGTGGAGTGGGGGGTGGCGGTGGTGGTGGTGGTGGTGGTGTAACTGTTTCTGTAAGTGTTGTTGCGGACACAATTGCACCCGAGGAATAATTCGGCACTGCATCACGTGCAAAAATCGTGTAGTAGTAAAGTGTGCCTGTTGCAAGCCCTGAGTCATTTGCCGACTGGGCTCCTCCATCGTATACCAGTATTCCATCTGAGGGTGACGCAGGATACCCCGTAGTTCGCCGCATCACGCGCACTGCTTGAAAATCTGGGTCACTCGGATTCGTCCACGTGAGTGCGATGCTGGTAAGGCTCGGCACTGCAGTAAACCCACTTGGGTTTGCGGGTGGAGTGATATCGGGGGGAGGTGGTGGACTTTGTGTAGTGAAATTGCCTGTTACCGCAGCACTAAGTTTATTTGACGTATCTCTGGCAGTAATACGATAGTAATAGAGTGTGCTTGTTGCAAGTCCGGTAATGCTCATGGTGTGTGCGGTTACATACACCACCTCGCTGGCAGATCCATCGCCGTATGAGGTCGTTGTCCCCCACTGTAGCGTTGCGCGAGCATTCTCGTCGGTCGCGAAAGTAAGTGTCGCGGTGGTATACGTCGTTGTCGCGGAGACACCCGAAATTACTGGGGCGACATAATCTACCGTAGTGAATGACCACGTCGCCCCACCCGAGATGCCAGCAAACGGATTATTCGCCTGATCGCGAAATGTGCCAATGTCGGCCTCTACATAATATTGAGTATTGGGAAGGAGAGTACCACTCAGGGAAATGGTGGCGACGCTACCCAGCAATGAAACCTGCGGACCCGTGACCGCAATGGTTTCAAATATTGCCGAATCGGAGAAACGACGCACCGTGATATTTCCGGCGCCCACACTGACAAGTTCATTAAATGTCATGGAAAGCGTTGTGGTTGGAGAAATACCAGTAGCACCGTTGCTGGGAGAAAATGTAATCACAGACGGCGGAGTGGTGTCGCCTCCACCCCCGCCTCCTCCTGCACTTGTGGTTGCGGCGGCTTGTGCAGATTGTCCAGAATAATTTAGCGTCGTATCAAATGCCTCAACGGTATAGGTATACCCCGTCGACGGAGTAAGGCCTGTGTCTGAGTAGGTCACCGCAGTTGTAGAGGCAATAATTGCGCCACCACGTCTAATGCGGTATCCACCAACCGCAACGTTGTCGGTGGATGCAGTCCATGCCAAATTGATTTGCGTTGAAGAAATGGTCGTGGCAGACACTCCCCCGGGCACACTGGGTGGGACGACATCTGCGACAACCGTGATTCCTACCGTGAATTGATTACTCGCAGCTAAAGCGGTGTGCACACCGTGGTGAGTAGTTTGGAAGTATGTGGCAAACACAAAAACAAAGACGACTCCTAAAAATATATGTATGTTCTTTGTTGTGTTCACGGTAGTCTGTTTTTTCTTTGCCAAGGTACTACAATCGCACCGCTAATTTGCAAGTACGGTTAGTGTCGCGGTAGCAGTATAACTCCCTGCAGGCTGCACATTGCTCGCACCAGATACTGCACGGAAACGAATTGTCGTTGGTGTTCCGGATGGGTGGTTCGGAGTTCCCCGCGTCACAATAGTGTCAGGAGAGGTCGAAAGCGGAACCCAGCATGCGCTCGCAGTATCGGCCGCTCCCGCATTACACGCTGCACCGTTATCGCGATAGCGCTGTACGATGTCGGCACCCTCGGGGGTATAGCCAAAGCGACTTGCCGCAGCGGGAGTAGTAAATGTGAAATCGGGGTCTGCACCTGCGGGAATATAGTTCGCAAAATTATTTGCCCCAGAAGAGAGCGCGGGGGTAGCGGATGCGCGAAGATTCATCGTGTAACCAGCAGCATTGTCTGTTGTTACCGTCCAAGAAGCGGAACCGTTTCCCGTACCTCCCCCAAGCGAAGGAATGTTTGGTGTAAGGGTAATCGCTCCGGGTGCCGTAATTGCGAGGTAGACCTCCTGCATCTGCTGGTAGCCCGCCTTTATCTTGTATGATGCCGAAGACGATGTGCCCACCCCCTCTTCGCCAAGGGTATCCTCGACGCGGTATGACGTCGAAGTAGAGAGCAATCCTCCGCTATTTACGCTGTCTGCTTGAATGCGATAATTCGAGCTGGAGGAAACATATGCGTGTGCGACGGGCGCAACCAAGAGCAGTGCCGCTAGGGCGACAGGGAGGAAACTCAATTTTTTATACAAAACGTTCATGTGAAATTTTATAGCGAATGACGCGACAGACGGAGTGAGCGACGAATAATCCAAATGAGCGTGGCAACACTAAGCACAATGACGAGCATGCCCTCGGGAGTAGGCAATACCCAGAATACTGTCTCGCGTTCATCAATTACATCTCCGTACCCTCGGTTTTGTTCAAGGTGTGCGGTGTAGCGACCAAGGGTGAGTGGCTCATGATAGTTGATTTCGCGCATGCGTGTCGCATTGGGTAATACTACCCATGGGTCAATGATAATTTCTTTTGCGTCACCCCAAAGTCCATGAAGAGTGAGTCGCCCATAGGGATTCACGTGGACGGTTCCCGTATTTTCAAAGGCAATTTGGAATCGCAGTGGCTGCTGCATTTTTGGTGACTGCGCAAATCGCTCGTTGTTGAAGAGTCCGAATGCGCGCAACTCCCCTGCTTCTTTTGTCTCACCTTGTACACGCACATAAAAGAGCGTGGCAACGCGAGATTCCACCGCGACATTTGCCGCGTCACCACTGCCTGCAGCAAGTATCGGCTGAAACGTCAACACAACGGAACCATATCGCCCCCCCGGCAACACATCGCTTGGGATGCGTACGCGTACTGGGATACTCGCAGTCTCGCCTGAGATGAGGGTGATGCGCTCTTTTGGTATAGAAAAAAGATCGCGGAGTGAATATTCTCCGCCCTGACTTCCCAAAAGGCGCACCGGGTCGTCACTGGGAGATGCTTGAGTATTTGGTGCTACATCTTCAAAAGAAATAGTTACTAGCAGGGGAACTGCGGTGCCGTTTTCAAGACGAAGTTCGGAAGTTACTTCGGCGCCTGGGAGAATTGCGAGCTCCACCTTCGCTGGTCGCACAACAAAGGCACTCGTTTTTATCGATGATTCTTGTGCAAGTACAAGAAGTGGTGCACCAATACCACAGAGTCCAAAAAGTACAGCGACGAGAGACCCCGCCAACAAAGTGGTGTTTTTCTTCATTTCTACATTATAAAGTGAAATAGGCGCCCGTGCTATAGAGTTTCACCCAGTTGTTCGGGAGTGCGTGTGATTTCACTTGTGGTACCAACCACCGTATATTCATAAGACTTGCCAATTCCGTCTTTGAACACCGGCTGCACCACTATAGAGTTTGGTGTTTCCCCTAGTGTAACTACAGTTTCGTCTGAGAACGGGAGTACTGGCGACTCTTGTTCTGGCTCTAGGACGGATGCGGGCGTAGCTGCGCGAACTCCTAAATCGGCCGAACCCACGGCTGCTACATAAGACACACTCGCAATGAGGTCACTGCCACTGCTGTGCAATAAGCCGCCCAGAATCGCGACGGAGAATCCAACAAAAAGCGCCGCAAACGCAACATTAAACGAGGTACTTTTTGTGAGCGGGTGCTGCTGCCGCAAAACCAGCTGGTGTTCTTCGGAAAGCATCGGAAGTGCGGCTGCAGCAGATGAAACTTGCGACATCACGCGAATCTGCGGAAGTGTCGGACGCACAGGAACAATAGGGATTTCGGTCACTTTGGCAATTGTGGTGCTGAACGTATCCGCAGCAACAGCCGCAGGTGTGGGTGGTGCAACCTCTTTGTGTATGTGCGCATCAACATATTCTTGCGGCGCGAAGACAACCACCTGTTTGTCTTTCCCAAGATCAGGAATGCCGGGGCGAGTTTCGGTTTTTATGCGCTCGGGGATTGTGAGGAGTGTGCCCACTACTGGAAAAAGTGGTGCGGGGTCATGATGTGCTGTAGCGTCGATTGACGTCACGATGGGGCGATATGGAGAAGCAGGAAGTGCCGCGGTTGTTTGCACAATCGCTTCTGGTGTCACTGACGCTTCTATGCCGAGCAGTGCGTGCTCCCACTCGTCCGGCCCCTCCTCTTTCGGTTTTTCCTTTTCGCGAACAACATGCAAGTGGACTGGGGCACGCACTGCGGGTTTACGTGGGATATGCGCAGGCGTGGCCATTGTCTTACTAATTACTGAACCAGGAGTTGGTACCCGAGGCACGGGGATAGGCGACGCTGGGTTCTCTTCTCCAATGGCAAGCTGCACCGGAGTATACTTAACGTGTTCCACTGCAGGAGCTGGAGTTGTAACCGATACTTCCACACGTGGAATCACCACAGAAGGAGTCTCGTATGCGGGGGGTGATTTGACTACAGTAGTCGAAATTGCAACTGCAATCTCAGCCGGAGAAAGTGCTTCGGAAATCTGCGGCAAATCTTCTATACCGCCCAGGGGCGTATGTGTTTCGTTGCCCGTGTTGTCGATAGACGTAGTGCCGTCAGAAACAACTGCGCGTCCAACAATGGAAAATGCCTGCACTCCCGAATGTTCAGTGCGATTTGCATCACCAAAACGAGGTACCTCTTGGGTAATGCCTTGTGCTAACTTTGCAGAAAAAAGTCGAGTCGCCTCAGAGTTTACCGTGGCATTCTCGGGGGTTATTTCTCTGAGCGCGCCCGAGCTTGGCAATACCGCTTCCTGTTGAGTTGGTGCTGACAACTCACTCTTGTCCACAAATGTAATGTCTTCATACGAAAGTAAAATAGTATGTGTGGCATCAAGCAACGAAGTGAGTTCAATGACATGGTCACCACCTCGTAAACGATACTCAACTTTTTCTAAACGACAAAGCCGCTCTAAATACTCTTTCGTGTAGCCTGAAATCTTACTGCCAACTTCAAGTGTGACGTACATCTTTTCTTTTCCTTCTAGAGAGAGCTGTGCAAGTGTTTTGTTACCAACGTCCATTAGGTTCAGAATACAACACTAGTGAAAAATCGCAACGCAAAAGATGCGCGAAAAGGAGTAGTAAATCTATAATCCGAGATGTTTTTTGAACATATCGCCAAGGATTTGTGGATTGGCACGTCACAAGTCACTAAGTCTTTTTGTATTGTTTGCACACAAAAAGCCAAAGTGCTCGCGACCCCGTCTCGCCCGCTTCGAAGACTCAGCATGGCTCCGACCTTCGGCGAACGAAGCAAAACACAAGCAGTTGTGTTTTGCTTGTTGGACAACAGTAGGTTGTCTACCCCAGTTCTTTTTTGAACATATCCGCGAGCACCTGAGGGTTCGCCGAACCCTTACTCAACTTCATCCCCTGCCCGATGAGAAACTGGAGCGATACCGCCTTTCCTGCTTTGTATTCAGCCACGACCTTATCATTTGCCTTGATGACATCAGTCACAATAACTTCAAGTGCTCCTGCATCACTTTTCTGTATAAGGCCAGCCTGCGCTGCAATGGTCTTTGGGTTACCGCCTTCTTTGTAGACGAGCGCGAGCGTGTCTTTCGCACCACGCGAAGAAACATCACCCACACTCACCATGCGCATGAGTTGTATAAAGTTCTCGGATGTGACCTTGCCAAATGTCCCGCCACCAAGCTTCATGAGCGATACAAGGTCGGAAGTGATGTAATTCGAAGCAAGCTTAATAAGTTCTTTGTCTTTGTGAAGCACCGCAGCCACGTCGGCAAAAAAGCTTCCAATCACCTTGTCACTCACGTACATCTCAATTATCGATTCAGGGAAACCAAATTCTTTGATCAGCCGTTCGCGCCGCTCCCACGGAAGTTCGGGAAGTGACTTTTTCAGATGTTGAAATTCGGGGATTTCTGAAATGAGCATTTTGGGCAAATCGGGGTCTGGAAAATAACGATAATCATTTGCGCTTTCTTTTTTGCGCTGACTAAATGTCTTCCCTGCACTCTCGTCCCATCCACGCGTCTCTTGTACTACCTTTTCGCCGCGTGCCAACACTTCGGCATGGCGCTTAATTTCAAACGCAATCGCATCTCCCACAGACTTGAATGAGTTCAGATTTTTCACTTCGACTTTTGTGCCAAATGTGTCGGTTTCAGAAATTGAAATATTTGCCTCCACACGCATCTCACCTTTTTCCATGTTAGCGTCTGATGCTCCGAGGTACCGCAGGAGTAACTGTAATTCTTTTGCAAAACGCATCGCAGTCTCGGAATCATGTATCACGGGTTCGGTAACGAGTTCCATGAGTGGCACGCCTGCACGGTTGTAGTCGACAAGCGAGTAGTCACCCTTGTCGTGCACAGAACTTCCCGTGTCCTCTTCGAGGTGCACGCGCGTTACTTTCACACCTGCAAGTGTGCCCCCGGCAATAAGAGGATATTTATACTGACTAATTTGATAACCTTTCGGAATATCAGGATAGAAGTAATTCTTGCGATCCCACTCAGTGAAATCAGCGAGAGTCGCTCCCACGGCCGTACCGACGCGTAGCACATGCTCGACGGCCTTTTTGTTTATCACAGGAAGTGAACCAGGTTGCGCTGTGCACACTGGGCAAATATTCCAGTTTGGACGCCCTTCGTCGGGGTCGTTTTTGCACCGACAAAACATCTTGGTATTGGTCTTCAGTTCAGCATGCACTTCGAGACCAATGGTCACCTTATAGTTCGACATAATGTGCGCATTTTAGCATAACCCAGTAGGACATGCCGTGTTGACAATAAGTAAATTTCTTGTTGATTGTTGCCGAGCGGCGCTGCAATTAGCAATTATTTGCCGATATCCTTAAGTACGCACACTGCATGCCCTTCCGGTTTCACGTCGCGGTAAATTGCTTCGAACATCCCACCTGCACCCACCACAAACGTGGTGCGCGCAATACCCATATACTTTCTTCCGTACATACTTTTCTCTACCCACACGCCAAACGCACTGGCGACCACTTGGCCTTCGTCGGAAAGCAGGGGCAATGAAATCGCCTCTTTTTTTATAAACTTATGGTAACTCTCAATGGAGTCCGGACTCACCCCAAAAACGAGTATGCCTTTAGCAGTAAACTTTTTTGCCAACTCGGAGAACTCATGTGCCTCTATTAGTGCACCCAGAAGTCATATCTTTTGGATAAAAATACAGTACATAGCGTGAACCCTTGAGTCCCGTTGTAGATACAATTCTTCCGTCAGTTGACTCCATAGAAAACTTGGGAGCTTTTTTACCAACCGCAATCTTTGTAGCTACCGCGACGGTTTTGGTTATCGCTTTTTTAGCTGAAACTTTTTTTCCTTTGGTTGTAATTTTTTGTTTCATCCACAGATATTACCACGTACCCACACTGGGAATGTGCACAGCGCGCCACATACGTAGCGGTGTACTTGACATATTGTTGTATTTGATTCAATATATTTTTATCTGCTCTTTTCTATAGAGGTGGTCTATGAAGAAATCGTACTGGACTGGGGGCATACTTACAGTATTGCTCCTTGTCATTTCCGTCTCTTTTTATGTTGCTCGGCAAGCCGACACTCAAAGCACTGGGAGTGCAGTAGCCCAAGCAACGGCCGAGTGCCCGTACACGTTTGTGAGTTGGAATATTGCCAACTTGGGTAAACACAACACCGGAGAGCAATTTACGCTCATGGCAAAGCTACTTGCTCATGCCGATATCGTCGCAGTGCAAGAAGTCACAGCACGAAAAGGATTCGGGGCGAAAGCAGTAGCTCAACTTGCTGTGGAGCTCTCGCGCACAGGTGCGGCCTGGGACTACATCGTGAGCGATGCAACCGAACCCGCTTCTTCAGGGGTGGAGCGCTATGCGTTTCTCTTCAAGAAACATATCGTTTCGATTGACCACGATGAAGCACACTTGGTAGGCACACTGCGTGACCCAATCGACAGAGAGCCCTTCACTTCCCTCTTTCATTTAAAAGGAGGAAAAAGCGTACGGGTGTTTACGATACACGCAGTGCCCACCGCGAAACAGCCGATACGTGAAGTAACGGCACTTGGTCTGGATACCGAAGTGCGGTCTACAGCACGCGCAATCATTGCTGGTGACTTCAATCTCGGACCAGACGCGACGGATGCACCACTCCGCGTCAGTGGATACACGGGTCACATCCGTGAACTGACATCACTCAAGAAGAAGGTTGATGACGGCAAATATCTCCTCATGCAGTACGACAACATCTACACAAAGGACGTGCATGTATGTCGCTCTGGCACCATCGACTACGTGCGAAACAACTTTGCTCCGGTGACTGACGCATCGCTCACCCGTGCACGCGAACTGAGTGACCATCTTCCTGTCTACGTAACGTTCAAATGAAGCAACCGCCCACTCAAAGTGAGGCGGTTTTCTGTATAGCCATTATGAAGGGGCGGCACATGTGTGCCGCTCGCTTTTTATTCTTTCTCAGCTTTGTCTTCTGCTAGGAGTGCATCTTTTTTTCGCAAGATTTTCACGAATGCATCTGCGAACTCCTTAATCGCTGCGTCGTCATAAATCGACATGGCATAAATTTCCTTCGCTACTGTTGCAAGTGACTTCTTCGCCTTCGCTAATTCCTCTGCACTCACCATGTCCGTTTTTGTAAGTATTACTATCTCCTGCTTCATGGCCAGTTCGGGGCTGTATGCCTCGAGCTCTTTTCTGATAGTTTTATAGGCAGCGAGCACATCTTCGTTTTCGAGCGAAATCAAGTGTGCCACCATTTTTGTGCGCTTGATGTGGCGCAAAAATTTGTGACCAAGCCCTCTCCCCTCTGACGCACCTTCGATAAGTCCAGGGATGTCTGCAAGGATGTACCCATAAAACGCTCCGAGATTTGGCTCGAGTGTGGTGAATTGGTACGCACCTACCTTGGCACTGGCGTTGGTGAGCACATTGAGTAGGGAGGATTTTCCTGCATTGGGAAATCCCGCAAACCCTACATCAACAACGAGTTGGAGCTCTAAATAATAGTCACCCTTCTCAGCTGCATACCCCGGTGTAGTGCGTGTAGGCGCCTGCACAATCGAACTCTTAAAGTGCTCATTTCCGAAGCCACCGTCTCCACCCTTGAGAAGAAGTATGGGTTTTTCCTCGGAAAGCACATGAGTGATTTTCTCGGTGGAAAGATTTTTGAGCACCGTACCTATCGGAAGTTTGAAGATGAGGTCATCTCCGTTTGCTCCATGAAGACTGTCTTTTTTTCCCGCTTCACCGTCTTCTGCCTTAAATGTTTTCTCGTGTCGATACTTGAAGAGTAACCCTAGGTCGCGAGACCCGATAACATACACACTACCCCCGCGGCCACCGTCACCGCCGGATGGACCAGCAAATTCTTTTCCTTTGTCGTGTCGAAAACGGTTGACGCCGTCGCCCCCTTTTCCTGCGCTGATATGTATATTGAGTTCGTCGATGAAGGCCATAATGAGTATGTGTGAGTGAATAAAAATTTAGCAAATAGCCTGCACTAGTCCCACGTGCGGGATTCGTTTATGCGATGCTTATCACGGTATGCTTTTTCGAGGTCAATATCGAACGTGTTCGCGAGGTCGAGCAGATAATTTAGTACATCGGCAAATTCTTCCTCCAAATGTGCTCGCCCAGATTCCCCTTTTGGTTTCTTGGTGTTCACACCCGCGGTATTGCGAATCTCTTTTGCAAGCTCACCAACTTCTTCAACAAAAAGCAGGAATTTTTCGGTGTGTGTGGCTTTGTCCCAGCCACGCTCTCGACACACTGCATCTATGTGTACTTGCAGGTCTTTGAGTGTCGGTTTTTCTTTGAGCTGTGCCATATAGTATTGGGTGCTTATCCTACGCATCAAGAGCCATCTGCGCAAGGCGGAGTGCGCCTTCTTTTGTTTTTGCCACTGCGATATACCGACGGTTGTGACAGAAGATTGCATCGGGGACTCCGCTCACATTTGGAAAGTTGTGTTCAAAGGTTCCTGCCCATGCTTCCGGTAAATCCTTGCGGTTGGTAAACCCATGCGGATTGTCACGCACGCATTCTACTTCCCAATAAGTATTTTGATTCTTTGGTTTCACCACATAGAGCGGTTCGGGGTGTGCGGCCAGCACGTCGTGCCACGGATACGGTCCGTCAACGACAACAAGACGTTTGTCTTCTGCTTGCTGATACGCCTCCTCCACGATCTTCCCCCCCTCTGCGACATCACGCTGCACTTGGATAGTGAGCTCGAGCATTCGCCGTAAAAAATCAACGAGTTCCACAAAGCGCTCGTCGTACGTTGCTCCCCCTTTCCACGTCGGACGAAACATTGCGACGATGAATTGCAGTATCAAGGGTTCGGTATCTGTACGCACAAGTCCGTAATAATCCATCCCGTTGTCGCCCATGTCCACGGGATGTCCAATTTCAGTATCGATAGCATCTGCAATTTGCTTTGAACCACAAATTGCTTCACCGTAGTGTTTCCACACTAACCCAAATGCCGAGTAAGGAATTCCATTGTCACGCGCTCCCGCACCTCCATGCTGGTGATGATCAAACCTATTTGTCGCAGGGTCGTATACTGCCCCGACATCTACCACGAAATCACCGGTCGCAATGACTTCTGGGTCACGCGTACGTATTACCTCATACGCCTTACCTTTAAAGTAAATTTCAAGTGCAGCAACAGCGAGCAACTCGTCTGCATGAAATGTCCCACTGTGGGTGATAATACGAATTTTTTTTTCAATGTTTCCTATGCTCATATGCGTGCGAGAGGTTATTTGTTATTTATCGGAATCATTCCCCCACTTTCCGTCACTTCCCAGTATCAACCAGTTTCCAATCATGGTAAGTAGCGAAATGACCACTGCACCAATGACTGCCCACCAGAAACCGTCGATGACAATTCCAACAAGGAAGAAGTCGACAAGCCAGAGCATGAAACCGTTTAAAATAAACGTAAATATACCCAGTGTCAGGATGTTAATAGGAAGCGTAATGATAAGCAAAATCGGTCGAATAACTGCATTCATAATGCCGAGCACGAGTGCCACTATGAGCGCGATGGTGAAGTCGGGTACGTGAATACCTGGTAAAAAATTACCCACGAAGAGTATCGCGAGTGCACTAACGAGCCATTTAACGAGGAGTGTTCTCATGTGTGTATTATAGCACATTTAGTGCACATCGAGTGTGCGGCAATGTGGAAGCAAAAGACCCCCGACTATGGGGGCATTTTGCTTTACACCGACTACGTCGGTACGCCACAACTATACACCCGCCACATACACTCTTCCTAACAAAAAAGTGGATAATTTTATCGAAGATGTACGGGAGGATTTGACAAATTAAATATTATATGTATTATATTAATAGCCACTTTTTTTGTCACCACTTTTTTTCAGGAGGCAGCATGCTGACACCAAATGACTATCGAACCTTCGGGTTCAACATTTTCCGCGGCGCGATGCTTTTCATTGGTCTCATCTGGACCATGTCGGCCCTGTCGAGCGACATGCCCTATTGGTCTTCACTCTTTCCTTTCATGGTCGCGATTTTCATGTCGAGTATCGGCAGAAAGACCGACAAGTGCCTTCGCCGACAGAAAGCGTGTCTTAACGTCATCGGACTCCCGTTCGCAATTGGCGCGTTCATCGCATATTTCGGCTGGGGCATGCAGCATGGCGAAGAGCCGCTCATTGCGCTCGCAAGCGGTGCAGTCATCGGCCTGTGCGCATTTGCAAGCTTCGGCGTCGCCTATCGTGGCGTCAACAAGTCCTTGGAAAAACACCAAGCAAACCCGCTCTAACGAGCGGGTTTTTTATTTTGACAAAAAATATAAAAATAGTAGAGTTTATCCCAGCAATGTTGCTATCCGCGTTCATTGAAAGGACGTTCCATGTTTCAACGTTCACTCGTCATCTTTCTCCTCCTTGTTGGGTCATTCTGCCTTGGCTATGGAGCTATGACCTACGACCCGCGAAATTCAGGTGGTGACCTGACTTGGTTTATTGCCTTAGTCGGTGGTGGAATTCTGACTCCTGCATCAATCCTTCACCTCACGGGCATCGCCTACTCTGAAACAGGTTTCTCGCTGCGCGACAATTGGTCGGGTCGGTTACTCGGCGACCTTAGCCGAAACGACAAAAACCCCGATGCGCAACTCGTGCATTGCGAGTTATACGCTTCAGGTCTCGTGGCCGGCGTCGTCGGAGTGTTCATGCTCATTGCAATCGTCTGTGGGGTACTCGGTATCCACTCCTTCGTCACCACTTGGAACACATCCAGCACACCATCCACTCCGGTCGAGTGGGGTGTCTTTGGTTTGGCGGTCGGATACCTACTCCTTGGTCTTGCGGGACTTGCAGTCGTTGGTGTGACCCTCGCA
This sequence comes from bacterium, assembly GCA_043756865.1. Taxonomy (GTDB): domain Bacteria; phylum Patescibacteriota; class Minisyncoccia; order Phycocordibacterales; family UBA6899; genus MHLP01. The sequence continues at coordinate 45,340 of JAYUQG010000002.1, forward strand.
TACATTGCGAAATCCTTGTCCTCCTTCTTCGGCTGGAAAGAGGAGAATGCCTTTACGACGATCGCTATTCTCGCCGTATTTGGAGCACTCGTGTTCATGGTTGCCAGTACGAGCAATGGGAGCATTGGCATTTGGGAAGCTGCGTGGGCAGTCATCCGCCTCTGCGTATGGGGTGTCAGTGTTGGATTGTTCCTGCTCATATGCGTCGGACTTATTGCATCCCCATTGTGGATGCACATCGCAATCAAGAAGTTCTTTCCGAATCTCTATCAACGTATTTGCCCAGTCGTGCGGGACACACTTCGCACCAAAAGGAACGGCGTTCGCACGTCCTAATACGCAAATTCCTCAACCACCCTCGGGTGGTTGATTTATTTATGGGAGCATATATTGTGCACCCCTTTTCACGACCAGCTTTTCCTTTATAAGCTTCTCCAGCAAAGTACTAAGCCGTTTTGGTGCGCGCGGAAGCAACTTTTCTAGTTCTGCTTTTTTTGCATTACCATCTACGAGACGCGAGAGAATGCGTCCGCGGTAAAACCGATCAGAGTCAGCGAATTTTTTTTGCGGTTTCTTGTAGACAAAGTCTTCTACTGTCCCATGAAGCATGCCCATTGGGCACAGAGCACTATGGCTGCGCGCGGTACAGAGCGTGGCACCGAGGTCTAACATGGCATAATTCCAATCTCTCCCCTTTCCTTTCGGGATAAGTGACTTTGCGAACTCATAAAGCGCTTTGTCATTCTGGATTTGCATGGGAAAGAAAACGCGCGATAAAATTCTTCTGATATTCGTATCGATCATGGGCTCATCGTGACCAAACGCAAACGCCAATAGTGCCGCACTCGTGGAGAGACCGATTCCTGGTAGCGACTCTAGTGCCGCTTTGTTATCCGGAAATTTCCCTCCGTATGAGCCCACCACCTGTTTTGCACATTCGTGCAAGTATTTCGCGCGACGGTTGTAGCCAAGTCCTGACCACACACGAAGCACGTCACCAAGTGGTGCGCGTGCAAGCGTGCGCACAGTCGAGAATTTCTTCAGAAATTCCGCATACTTCACTCGGACACGCTGCACCTGCGTCTGTTGCAGCATTATTTCGGATATAAGTATGCGGTAAGGGTCGTGTGTATTTCGCCACGCCATTTCTCGGTAATGCTTCTTGTGCCACGCAAAAAGCGTACGGGTAAACTTTTGTTTCTTTTGGAGCACAGTCATCTCGCGATTCTCGCACATATTAAGGAAAGAAAAAACCCGTCCAAGGACGGGTGGGTTATTGTCTTATGTGTGCCGTAAGGTCGAGACTGATGGCCAGTGCGCGAATCTTGTCATCAGAAGGTGAGAAAGGTGTCGGGTCCATTATTCCCATCTCGTTGACCTGCTTAACGAGAAAGAAAATAGGTAGCCCGTTCCCGAGGCGACCCGCGTAGAGTACGCGTTCATTGCCGACGATTCCGAAGAGGTTTTTTTCTCCTTTCAACACCCGGAGAACGTGCTGCCGATCCTCTTCTGGGAGTTGCACAGTCCGGAATTCGCCCTTGCGAACATAGTTTTGCCCGTCTCCGATAGACCCCAACAAGGGAAGCCCTGTGGTGTGCAGCTGTTTCGCGTAGTCCGCTGTCAGGAAATTTTCTTTGTTCGGAGTCAACGAGGACCACCCAATGAGAATCGAGCCAATAAATGAACCGAGGCAAGAAGCGACCAACAATGATTTTTTCATAGATGAACTCTCGAATTTGCTGACACTAAGTCTATGTAAAACATATTGAATGTCAACAAAAATAAAAACCCGCCGGGGGGGGCGGGTTGTGGTCATTTCTGTTTCTGCGATTTTGAGAGCCCATGCAGTTCTTCTGGGAGTACGCACCCTGCGATTCCTTTGTCATCGCGCACACGAATGAGGTGCGAGATTCTGCATGCACCCTTCGGCGTGCGCGCTTCGAATTGGACTTGCACCACGAACGGGTAGACCATACGCGCAAGCGCGAGTTTTTCCTCACGAGTGCCGAGGTCGGCAGTTTCTCCACAAGCAACTTCGATACCGGTCACCGGGTCGATTTGCGAAAGAAAAAGTTTTCCAGCACGGTCGGCATTTTTCCCCGTCCCGAATTCAAACTTCCTCACGATGAAGTCGTCCTCGAAGATGGGCTTCCACTTCCAGCTACCGTCAGGGCGGGGCGGGTCCTCGCCCTTGCCATCCAGCCTATACGCGGTCGATGCAGACTTGTCGTAGAGCACGAGTCCTTCCCAGTTTTCTCGCACGACCTGTGCGCGGAGTTCAGCAACTGAAGACTGAAGCGGCGTCATGCGTGTCAGTGCAGTTGCAACACCTCGTTTGTCGAACCACTCGCCAAGCAGAGAGTTGCGGTCGCCAAATGACATTCCCGCAATGTCTCGCTCTCCGGCGACAAGCGGCG
>JAYUQG010000003.1:0-47387 GCA_043756865.1 bacterium
TTGCGTGGTGATGCACATCCTTCCTCAGGAGGAAACAATGTGGAGGGCAGTGGCACGGGTCCTGCAGTCGGCGGCGGAGGCCAAGGTGGGGGAAGTGGCGGAGAGGGCAGTGGCTCAGGTGGGGGTCAAGGTGGTGGGGGGCAAGGTGGGGGTGGTGGGGATTCGGGGTAGTCCGCTCCTTGTGGATTTTTTGCACTTAGATAAACGAGACTATATTGTGCAGATTTGCTATAACAAATACACATGAATGAAAAGATAGGAGAAGAAATGCAGAGACGAACGACTCGTACACCCACGCAGGCCGTACCCCAAACACCGCGAGGGATTTTTCTTGTTATCGCACTACTCACGATTCTCCTCGGCGTGGCGTCATTCATTGCGTGGAATTTTTATCGTGAAGCAAAGCAAAAAGACACTCCCCTACGCACCGACGACAAGACCACTATTATTCAGAATATTGGAAACCACGTGCTCCTTCCCGTTGGTGAGGAGCCAGTATTTGCTACGGTGACTGACCCACTTAAGCTTGCTGACCAACCATTTTTTCTGAGTGCAGAGACGGGTGACAAAGTACTTGTCTTTCCCAGGGCAAAAAAAGCGATTCTCTATCGCCCTTCTACCGACCGCATCATTGAAATGATGCCAATCGATCTTGGAGCAACCGCATTTTAGCCTCACGGAAATCTTTGTATGAAATTCGGCTCTTCTGGTGCTGTCTTTTCTGGTACAATTATACCCATGAAACAGAGTACATTTCGTGAGGTTGCAGTGAAAACGAACGATGAAGTAATTGCGCTTCTTGAGACAAAAATTAATGGATTAAGCTCCGAGATTGCAAGAACACGCCTCGCAGAAGCCGGCACAAATGAGGTGCTTTCTGATCGGATCAGCTGGTACGACGTACTCTTGCGACAGTTTAAATCCGCGTTTATTTACCTACTATTAGCGGCATCGCTCATCGCGCTTTTCCTGGGTGAGTACCTTGATGCCGCAATTGTCTTCTCTTTTTTGCTTATCAATGCAGGTCTCGGCTTCTATCAGGAATTTCGCGCCGAGAACGCACTTGCACTCCTCAAGAATTTTATTGAGCGCAAATGTCGCGTACTTCGTGACGGAAAAGAGACCACAATATCGGTAAAAGATGTTGTTCCGGGGGATATTGTTCGCCTTGACGCAGGCGACATGATCCCTGCTGACGGGTACTTTTTGCGCACCGACATGGTAACCGTAGACGAATCACCGATGACGGGTGAGGCGATACCCATTGAGAAAATTTCAGGACCAATTCCGGCTGCACCAAATGACCTCTATGAAGCAAAGAATATTGGATTTTCTCGAACGACACTGCTTTCGGGAGATGCCGACTTGCTTGTGTTCGCAACGGGAAGCAGTACTGAGGTGGGCACCATTGCAGCAAAGATGAAAGAGGCGGAAAGCCCCAGTGCATTCGAAGACGGCATCAATCATTTCAGTAAGTTTATTTTGAAAATGGTCATGTTCACCGTACCGGTAGTATTCGTCCTTCATACGGTCGTGCAGGGTGACGGTGTCACCATGGGAGAATTCCTCCTCTTTACAATCGCTCTTACCGTATCCGTGATTCCCGAGGCGCTTCCGCTTGTCACGACAATATCGCTTTCACGCGGTGCTCTGCATTTGGCCAAAAAACAGGTTGTGCCACGACGACTTTCCGCTATTGAAGACTTGGGGAGCATCAATGTGCTCGCCACTGATAAAACAGGAACAATAACCGAGAATAAACTCTCGGTTGGGGAAATTTATGGTGAGCGAGACATGCTTCTGCACTATGCACTGATGGCTCCACTTTCTGCACCAGAGACCACGAGTGTTCAGAACAGCGTGTTTGATATCGCCCTGTTGGCCGCAGCTTCCGAAGGTGCAAAAACCGCGCTTGGAGGACTTACGCGCATAGACGAACTACCATTTGACCCCATTCGCAAGAGGGAAAGTGTGCTGGTGAATTTTGAAGAGCAATCATATCTGGTGCTCCGTGGAGCACCTGAAGTGGTGTGCAAGAAGGATGATGTCGAGCAATTAGCATGGGCACGTGCAGAGGGTTCCAAGGGTCGCCGTGTGCTGGCCGTCGCATACAAAAAACTCGAACTAGGAAGTAAAGAGAAAATTGAAGAACATGATGAAGAGGGGCTTACCTGCATCGGCCTTGTGTCATTCTCTGACCCACTGAAGTCCACGGCAAAAAGTGCAATTACGCAGGCCAAGGGTTTGGGTGTGCAGGTCAAGATTGTTACCGGAGATAGCAAGGAAGTTGCAGGCTGGGTTGGCTATGAGGCAGGACTCATCGAAGACAGAGCCGAAGTACTGCTGGGAGAAGAGTTTGAACGCATGAGCGCGGAGGAGCAGGCAGTGGCCGTGGTGAAGTACCACGTCTTTGCACGCACCGCACCAGTGCAAAAGTTCAACATCATTAAGAAACTTGAAGAGGCTCACCTCGTCGGATTTCTTGGTGAGGGATTCAATGACGCTCCCGCACTCAAAATGGCACATGTCGGACTCGCAGTGAGCGGTGCTTCCGATATTGCACAGGACGCTTCGGATATTGTGCTCTTGAATCCTTCGCTTGAGGTGATTATCGACGGCATCAAGGAAGGAAGAAAGATTTTTGCAAACACAATGAAGTATCTCCGCGCAACGCTTACATCAAATTTTGGTAATTTTTATGCGCTGGCATTTTCCTCACTCTTCATTCCGTATCTGCCAATGCTGCCGATTCAGGTCCTCCTGCTTAACCTGATGTCGGATTTCCCAATGATTTCCATTGCTTCTGATAATGTGGACGATGCCGAGATTGCACAGCCAAAGGGGTATCAGGTTGGAGAACTAACCGCAATTGCGGTGGTCTTAGGAATCGTTAGCACCACCTTCGATTTTGCCTTCTTCGGGTACTTTTCACGCTTTGGCGAGCCAGGCGTACTTCAAACTATGTGGTTTATGGGAAGTATTTTGACCGAACTTATTTTACTTTTCTCTATCCGCACATCGCTCCCATTCTGGAAAGCAAAGCGTCCAAGCACTCTGGTCATTTGGCTCACCCTTTTTGTGATGACCGTAACGATTGCTGTCCCGTATATACCGTGGATGCAGCGCGTGTTTGGTTTTGTGCGCCCTACTCCGGAGCATCTGGGATTTGCACTCTTCCTTGTATTGTTCTACTTCGTATGTACGGAAATCGCGAAGCTGATGTTCTATAAGTACTGGAATGCACGCAAGCTCACAGCGAAAACATTGACCAAGGCAAAAGCCTGAGTATGGTGAGGGGAGAGTGATAGAGTGAGGTCAACTGGTGAGTGCACAACACACTGTTTTTGCTTTCTTGCACGGGCGTAGCGCGGAGAAGTTTTCCGGCTCGTTTGGTTCCTGTGATGAAGGGTTGTACGCATTTTCGTTTCGCACACACGCCGAAGACTATACTGCATATGTGCGCAAAATTACGTTCAGCGATGCTCACCTTGTCCTATTTGATGGATATTTACTCCCGCATGGAATGCCAGACGGAGGGGGGACGCTCGACTATGAGTATGGTCGCCATGAGGATAAATTCAGCCAGTTCGCCCAAAAGATAATCACCTGGCAAGTTGACCGAAGCGCCGCCTGTGGCTTGGCATATCAGGAAATCCCCTCAGCAAATCTCTTTGAACGCTCTCTCGGTAATCACGAGCATCTCCTGCGTGCAACGCTCACGAGACAGCTATTGATTATTCCCAAAGGGAAGACTGCCTTTGGGTTTCGACTAAACTCGCCGGACTTGAAGCGACAGTACGTCATGATTGACGCAGGTGAGTCACATGTCCAATTCCACACAACAGCAAGATGAACAATCCGCTATTTGGCGTTGTCGCTCGAGGACTCACTTGCTCTGCGCTACGCGCCAATTCAGGCGTTCTACGCGCTAGGTACAAAAAACCGCCTTTATGGCGGTCTTTCTATAATTTTATGGCTTTCAGATACAAGAAGAGAGGAATTTCTTTGCGTGCGTTGTTTTCTGCAAGTGCGCGCGGTCCGGAGTCGCTATCTTTGTGTGAAATCCATTCTTCCAGCTTTGTCACGGCAAACCCTGCTTTGCTCATTGCCTTGAAATAGAACTGTAGCGGTCGGTGGAATGAAATCGTCTTTGGTGAGTCTTTGATTCCGGGATGCATTTCGATGTCACTTTTTGTGTTCGAAAGATATTGGTCGACACGACGGAACTGCACCTTTTTCTTGTCGTCGTAATCCCACGATGATGACTTTGGAATACGAAACGCCGGATGATTCATCACGATATGCAGTTCGCCGCCAGTTTTAAGTACGCGTGCAGCCTCACTCATTAATTGTTCAGTATTTGAAATATTCTGAATAGAAAGACTTATGAGAGCTTTCGTGAATGCAGAGTCTTCTACCTCGGGCATTTTTTCCGCACTCGCAACCACATAGGGGATAAGCGGGGATTCTGCTTTTGCGATAGCAATGAGCTCAGGAGCGATATCGACACCGGTCACGGTGGCACCACTCTCTGCAAGGGCGCGAGTAAAGTATCCCTGCCCACATGCAAGGTCTATTATGGTGTCACCCTTTTTGGGATCAATAAGCCGTAGTAGGTTCGGAAGTATGACTTTGTCATGATAGGTGTCCGCCTCACCAAGGTGCTTGTCATACCACGTGGCAACCTCTCCCCATGAGGCAGATGCGGTGCGGGGCTTGTTGGGAACAACAGATTTAAATATCGGTTTCTTTCGTTCATATGGCGCAGGACGCATGCCCGTTTTTCCATCGGGTCGCGCGTATGACTTGCGCTCACCGGCTGGAGTGTAAGGTCTTTTTGCTACGTAACTGGTGGCTCCACGCGAGGCATCGGGCAATCTTGGGGTGTACGTTTTTTTTGCAACATATCCTGATGTGCGAGGTGTTCCAAATGCACCTCGCGTGGGAGTTTCTCGTTTCACATAAGGTCGTTTGGCTGCAGGCGTAGAGGGTGCATATGCTCCTGCGCGGGGCGAGCTTTGATATGGAGCTTTTGTGTACGGTTTTTTGACGTAGCTTGCGGTGGTTGCTCGCGTCTTTGTATCTCCAGTTCGGGGTTTGTAACCGACTGATTTTGGAGTATATCCTGTCGCTATTGGTGCATACGCAGGTTTGGTGGTCGGGCGAGCGAGTGGTTCACCAAACAGTGCCTTGCGTGTTACGTAGCGCTTCGCCTTTATGTCACGATCTTTCGTCTTCGGTTTTGGTCCGTATTTTCTTTCTGGAAGTTTTGCCATTTGGGCATTCTGGCACACTTCACGGAGAAATCATAGTCATTCATTGCGAAAAATAGTCTGACGTGTTATATTCCTACTTACCAACGCTCGCTTGTCGGGCGTTTAAATTTGACTAAAATATCACAAGTGTTTAGCCGACGGGTAGGCAAGAGGATGAAATTTTGGATGTAATGTGGCCTCATTTTTTGAGGAATGTTGTGAAAGCTGTATGAATTATACCGCTTCACAACTTCAGAGAAAAATGAAGATGCAGAACGCTATAATTGCGCCTCATGCACATAATCATATACATATGGAGATCAGAAATATTGCTATTATTGCACACGTGGATCATGGAAAAACGACATTGACGGATTCTTTGATGCGCCAAACAGGCATGTTTCAGGAAGGGGAGAGTATGGACTCGAACGCACTGGAACTCGAACGCGGTATTACCATCTATTCGAAAAATACCTCTGCTTTCTATAAAGATACGAAGATAAACATCGTGGACACCCCAGGCCATGCTGACTTCGGTTCTGAAGTTGAGCGCGTGCTTCGTTCCATCGATTGCGTGCTTTTGATAGTCGATGCACAAGAGGGACCCATGCCTCAGACTCGCTTTGTGCTCAAAAAATCTCTTGAGCTTGGGCTAAAGCCGATTGTGGTTATCAATAAAATAGACAAGCCCGCGGCAAACCCCGATGAATGTGAAGAGAAAGTATTTGAACTTTTTATGGACCTTGGCGCATCCGACGAGCAGCTCTCTTTTCCTGTAATATATGCTATTGGCCGCTTGGGCATTGCAAAGCGCAAGCTTGTTGATGAATCAAAAGACCTTTCGCCGCTCCTCGATCTTATTCTCGAACATGTCCCAGTCGCATCCACTCCGGGTTCGTCAGAGAAGCCATTGCGCGCGCAGTCATTTAATCTTGCATACGACAACTATCTCGGACGTCTCGGTATTGCGCGTATTGCAGAAGGCACCGTACGACTTGGTGATAATGTGGTAGTGCTTCATGATGGCAACGCGCCCTATAAGGGCAAAGTCTCCAAGCTCTTCACCTTCAAGGGTATCAGTAGGGAAGAGGTAACCGAAATCGTTGCCGGAGACATTGGTATTATTGCAGGAATCCCCGAGATTTATATTGGTGAGACTATTGCACACGATGTAAATGTCGAGCTCCTTCCGGCTATTACGGTTGATGAGCCTACCATTGAACTCTATTTTTTGATTAACAATTCTCCGTTTGCCGGACGTGAGGGCAAATTCGTTACCTCTCGCCAAATCCGCGAGCGACTCACGAAGGAGCTCGAGGTGAACGTGGGGCTCAAGGTAGATTTCACTAGCTCGTCAGGTGACACCTTTAAAGTATCTGGCCGAGGAGAGCTCCATGTCGCTATACTTCTCGAAAATATGCGCCGTGAGGGATTTGAAGTCCAAGTTTCTCAACCACAAGTAATTATCAAGGAAATCGACGGTGTGAAATGCGAGCCTTTCGAAGAGGTGACCATCGATGTTCCCACAGAGTCACAAGGTGTTGTTATCCAAAAGCTGGGAGAGCGTGGTGCACTCATGAACAACATGATGCAGACACACAATACCATTCGTATGATTTTCGAAGGTCCCACACGCGGACTGTTGGGGTATCGCAATCAATTTATTGTTGACACGAGAGGTGAGGGAATCATGGCGACACGCGTCGTTGGATTCAAGCCATATGCAGGCGAGATTGTACGCCGCGCTGTTGGCTCTATGGTTTCCATGGCAACGGGAAAGTGTCTCGGCTATTCACTCGCAAATCTCCAAGAGCGTGGCGAGCTATATATCGGACCGAACATCGAGGTATATGAAGGCATGGTTATTGGTAACACCTCAAAGGGTGACGAAATGCCGGTGAACCCCACTAAAGGCAAGCAACTCACCAACATGCGTGCATCTGGCACCGACGACGCACTCAATCTCGTTCCACCACATTCCGTGGGCATAGAGAACGGACTTGAAATTATGACCGATGATGAATACCTTGAAATCACCCCCAAAAGCGTTCGCCTCCGTAAGCAGTATCTGACCGAAGCAGAGCGCAGCAAACACAAACGTAAATAAGCAGCACTACCCAGATGGTCATTGACAGAAGTCTATTGTTTAGTAATTTAACAAAGGACAGTCACTGATAAAAATGGAAGGAAGTCAGTTGAAACAGCGTACCCTTTTTTCTGCGGCAGACGTGAAAGCAATTTTTCGCTCTTGGCTTACGGCACGAGTGCGTATTTGCCCTCTCCCCGAGTTGGCACTTGATGAGGTCGTGGTGTGCACGAGTGATGCATTTCACAAAGTGCTCGGCATCGTTGCGGCCATCAAGCTGTATGACAGTCAGCCGCGTTTGGTGCTCCCAGCGCGAGAACAAGAGGCATATCAGCAGGTGATTGGACTTGTGAGTCAGTCAGATTCGACTTTCGACAAGGGGACACTGCGCGGGAAAACTTTGGCCGAAGCCGTCGCCCTTTTGGTCGACTATGCACAAGCTGAAGAAGCGAGTGTGCGCAAATTTGCGTGAACCACAACCACCAAGCACTGGCTTGGTGGTTTTCTTGTGTGATAAGAAAAATCCGCAGTATGCAAGTGAAACACTTTGACACTCAAGTTAATCCATGCTACACTTAACTCCTCATAAAACTCCTCTCTCGAATGGTCGAACATTGAGAGACTTCCACAACAGATGGCAGTCAAAGAGGTATATACGTGGGAAGTCTATTCGATTCACAGATTGGCGCATCAGACTTGCGCTGATCACTAATAATTTATATGCAAGACAGAAATCAACCTGCCCGCGGAGGGTATTCAGCAAGCCGTTCGTCATCATCGTATGGAGGCACGCGTCGCGCGGTCGTCCTTGGTGGTATCGGAGGTGGTGGGCGCTATGAACCTCCTCGCAAGCGCACAAAGAAAAGTAATTTTATCGCCAATATGGAAGGAGGCGGACGCCCATCGGCATCAGCGCCTTCTTCGTCGTCAGCACGCCCTGCGCGTGGCGGCGGGTTTGCTCGCGGCGGAGCACGAACATTCCAGACACGCGGAAAGCACAAAAATCCCGGCGAGAATATTGACAGTGCTCGCTTTGTCAGTCGCGCGGTAGTTATCGCTGAGGAAAAGATCTACATTCCTACGCACCAGTTCAGCGAGTTCGCGATTGAAGAAAAACTCAAACACAACATTGAGTTGAAGGGTTACCGTATTCCTACCGCTATCCAAGACCAGTCAATCCCAGAAGTGCTCAAGGGTCGCGATGTCATTGGTATCGCAAACACCGGTGAAGGGAAGACTGCGGCATTTCTTATCCCGCTCATCAACAAAATGATTCGTGAGCCTAATGCAAAAGTGCTGGTTGTTGTTCCTACGCGCGAACTCGCACTCCAGATCGACGAAGAGTTTATGGGATTCGCTCGTACGCTTGGCATTTACTCCGTCCTGCTCGTTGGGGGAACTTCGATGGGTATGCAAATTGAGCGCCTGCGGAGGAAAGTCCGCATGGTCATCGGTACACCAGGACGTTTGAAAGATCTCATTGAACGCAGAGAGCTTGATCTTACAGGGTTTCACAACCTCGTACTCGACGAGGCAGACCGTATGCTCGACATGGGATTCATCGCTGATATTAAGTACCTGATCGAATTACTTCCTCCCGAACGCCATACCCTCTTCTATTCAGCGACGTTCTCTCGCGAGATTGAAGATTTGGCACATCGTATGTTGCGTGACCCCATCCGTATTTCGGTCAAGAAACAGGACACGGCAAAGAACGTCGAGCAAGACGTCATTCGTGTTCGTGACCGTAGTGAAAAATTCGATAAGCTCGTGGAGCTTTTACACGATAAGGCATTTAACAAGGTGCTTGTATTCGGACGGACAAAACACGGTGTGGAAAAACTGGGGCGTGACCTTGTGCATGCAGGTTTTCGTGCGGCATCGATTCACGGCAACAAGACTCAGCCTCAGCGTCAACGTGCCCTCAAGGACTTTAAGGACGAGAAAGTCCAAATCCTTGTCGCAACCGATGTTGCAGCGCGTGGACTCGATATTCCAAACGTCTCTCATGTTATTAACTTTGAAGTACCATCTTCATATGATGACTACGTCCACCGCATTGGTCGTACTGGACGCGCAGGGAAGCGTGGCGTTGCACTCACTTTTGTTGAAAAATAAACAGTTTCACAGAAAGAAAAAAAGAAAAAGAGAGTAATAGGAAAGCGGACCCGAGGGTCCGCTTTTTGCTCGACTTGGTTATTCCCGACCCGAACCGACCTTTTTAAAAGATGAGTAACTTGGTTACTAAATGTGATCGTCGGGTGGGGGATAATCAAGTTGAGTATCGTAGTCTAATTATATCAAAATAATGCGCTTTGTCAATTTGGTTATCCACCGTGCACTGTACGCACTTGATTGGCGTATGCCACCCCTTTACTCGGGCTCAGCCAGCTGTAGTATAGAGAAGGCAAGCAAGTATTGATTTTTTTGGAGGTTCAAGCACATGAAATCTGCCAATTTAGAAGGTTCTGGTTCTTTGACTCAACTGTTCAAAGGTTTTCGTGATGTTCGTATACACGAAGACCAGAAGCTCGGATTCTCTGCGGTTATTGCAGTACATGACACGACGCTCGGCCCCGCACTCGGTGGTTGTCGCAGGAAAGCCTACAACTCGCTATGGGAAGCGTGCGTCGACGTCTCTCGTCTTGCGCGAGGTATGACCTACAAAGCAGCACTGACTGACTACTACCGAGGTGGTATTCCTCTTGGGGGGGGCAAGGCAGTCATGATTCCCCGCAAGAATGCCAAGCGACTCCGTCGTGCGCAATTCCAAGCCATGGGAGCATTTGTCGAGACATTCGACGGAATGTACATATCCGCAGAGGATGTGGGTACAAACGTCGCTGATGTGCACGAGATGGCAAAGCAAACCCGTCATGTCACCGGCGAAATGCTGAGTCACCCCTACGGTGGTGACCCGTCTCCATACACCGCTCTTGGAGTACTCTCTGGTATGGAAGGTGCATGGCGCGCTGTTTCGGGATCTCGAGACCTCTCAGGACGCTCAGTGTATGTCGAGGGAATCGGCAAGGTTGGTATGCCACTCCTTGAACTGCTCGTTTCCCGCGGAGCGCGCCTCTTTGCATCGAACCGCTCCATATCGGCCACCGAGCGTGAAGCGATCGAGAAGGCACACTCACTGGGCGCACAGATTGTTGAACTTGGAAGTGATGGTCGCCCCATCGCGTTTCCCGACGTGGAGATTTATGCACCGTGCGCACTCGGGGGAGTAGTTTCCCCGGAGGCTATCACGAGCTATCCGGATACGCTTCGGCTTATTGCAGGGTCTGCAAACAATGTGTTGCTAGACCCAGCGCGCGACGGCACACTCCTTCGCGGAAGAGGCATCACGTACGCACCTGACTATGTCATCAACAATCGTGGATTGTGGGATGTGTACCATCAGCGGAAGCACAATAGTGGGGAAACCCCGTATGCTGAGTCAGTGGTGCGCGCAGGCTGTGATGAAAATGAAACGCTACTTTTCGAAATCATCACCCGTGCGCAGGCCGGCGGACAATGTCCTCACGACATTGCGGATCGTATGGCCGAGGGGGTCATAAACAAAAAGAAACTCATCACGCACACGTGATTTCTCCACCCGTCGCACGCCCAATTGGGGTTTGTGGCGGGTTTTTCATATTCCTGAAAAATGGCTCAACTGATTTGTGTTTTAGCTATTCTCTGGTATAATAGCCCTTATGAGCCGAGCGCACGATGCAGACGGAATTCGCCTCGATAGAGCCCTTATAGAACGAGGGATGGTCACAACGCGTACCCGCGCACAGGCACTCATTAAGGAAGGCGGTGTAAAGGTGAACGGAAAAGTCATTCTTGACAAAGATAAGGTCATAGATGAAGAAGCAAAGATTACACTTTCCGCAGGAGAACTGAAGTGGGTCTCGCGTGGAGGGCTAAAACTCGAGCACGCACTTAAATTTTGGAAAATAAATGTAAAACGCAAAGTCGCACTCGATATTGGCGCATCAACGGGAGGCTTCACCGAAGTGCTGCTTGATGCGGGCGCAAAGAAAGTCTATTCGGTTGATGTCGGACACGGACAGCTTGCACTAAAACTGCGCACAAATACAAATGTCGTCAACATGGAGGGTGTGCACGTCAGCGACGTCACGCTCGCAGACTTCGCAGAAAAAATAGACATTGCTGTTATTGACGTCTCGTTTATATCATTAGAGAAGGTGCTCCCCAAGGCAAAAGAGCTACTCAAGAAGAACGGCACGCTCATCGTACTTATCAAGCCGCAATTCGAAGTGGGCAAGGAGCTCGTGGGCAAGGGTATTGTCACTGACCCCAAGTTGCACGCTCAAGTGGCGTCACGTATCGAATCTATTGTGCATGATCTTGGATTTTCTGTGGGTGGCGTTGTCGCTTCTCCGATTCTCGGTGGAGATGGAAATAAAGAATTTTTATTGTATGCATTGCTCGGGGAGTTTCCTGTAGTATAATCGGAACGTTCCATGATTACGTTCTACCAAAAAACAATCACCACGAGGCGACTCAAAACGGTTGACGACTTTAAGGTCGGTTCGTGGGTGCACATCGAGAATCCCACCGAAGATGATTTGACGAGGCTCGAGCACGACCTCGGTCTCGACAGGGGACTATTGCTCGACGCCGTTGATCCCTACGAGGTACCGCGCGTGGAAGAATACCGTGGTATTACCTATATTTTTACGCGCATTCCTTATGAGGAAGACGAGAAAATTTCCACCGCACCAATACTCCTTGGTGTTGCAGATTCATTCGTGTTTACGGTGAGCCGAAGAAAACTGACCTTTTTTGACCGTTTTATCGATGGCAGCATCGAATTTAATACTACGCAGAAAGTGCGTTTTATGCTCTACATGCTCGCGGAAGTGGATAGTGCATATGCACGCTTTATTACCCTTATCAACAAAGAAGTACGCAGGCTTTCTGCGCGACTTTTGGGTACTATTGAAAATGAAGACATCATTCGGTTTGTAAACTTTGAAAGTATCTTAAACGACCTCTTGGATGCGCTTGTGCCAACGAACGTAGCACTCTCCAAATTGCTTTCTGGAAAGTTCCTTTCGCTCCGTGACGAAGATAAAGCTTATGCTGAAGATGTATTTCTCTCCAATGGGCAGCTGGTTGAACTTTGTAAGACAAACTTGCGTGCAATCATGAATATCAGAAATGCGTACTCGACGTTGATGACGAACAACCTTAATAAAGTCATTAAGTTGCTTACTGCGCTCACGATTATTTTCATGATCCCCAATATTATCGTGGGTATGTACGGCATGAATGTGCAACTTCCTTTTGCTGAATCAACGCACGCGTTTTGGATAATTGTGGTGCTGGCCGCGAGTTTTACTGGAGGCGCACTTTGGATTTTCAAATCCAAAAAACTTCTGTAATTCCACCTACTGCGATATAGAGCCTATCCCAGTAGGAACTTTCCTGCTGTAACATCCGACCTCCGGCAATGCCGCGCAAAACCCATCAAAGCATTGTCTCGACAATGCTTTGATGGGTTTTCGCACGTGCCTACAGCGAAGCTAGCATGTTTCGCGACGGCCCCCCCCACCGGGATAGGCTCTTAGTCGTAGACAGTGGCGCTCGTGATGATGTTCATGATTTTCGCATGATCATCAGTAATTATGTAGAGGTCGAGATCTTTCTTATCGATAGCTGCATGTACTTCGAGCACCGTTTTCTTGATGAACTCTTGGAGCGGGTTCCAAAAGTCACTTCCGACAAGAATTACCGGTACTTTACGAATTTTCTTGGTTTGCATGAGCGTGACAATCTCAAAAAATTCATCGAGCGTTCCAAATCCCCCAGGGTAAAAGACATAGGACTCAGCTGAAAATGACATCGTCGTTTTTCGCGAAAAGAAATAGTAGAACGAAAGTGAATCCGTGACATAAGGATTGATGACCTGCTCGCGCGGGAGTTCAATATTTAGCCCCAACGAATCGCCACCCGCTTCTTTTGCCCCACGGTTTCCCGCCTCCATGATGCCGGGGCCTCCGCCAGTGATAACTGCATACCCTGCTTTTGCCAAGAGTGCACCGAGTGCACGCGCATCTTTATAGTGCGTGTTGTTTGATTTGAAACGCGCAGAACCGTAGATAGTCACTGAGCGCTTGTATTTTTTAATGAACTTCAGGCCTTGGTCAAATTCTGTGGCAATACGTGATGCACGCTTGTTTTTTACGGCTAAGAGTAATTCGTCGACAGTGTGAGGAGTACGGTTAATTTTTGATTCGGGAACATTGATACACACGAGTTGCTCGCTTTCCGCTGCTTTTTTGGGTGGCATAATTGTTCAAGTATAGCATATCCGTTTCTCCACATCGTGGGCATGCTATCATGTGGATATGTCGGACGCGCTGAAAAAAATTGGAAACCTCGGGGTATATGTACGCAAAGACAGTGAGGACGCAGCGTCGTTTTTTGCCAAGGATATTTCCCGTAAGCTTATTGAGTTTCGCGACGTGGAGCGTCGTGACGTACTCTTTCTTTCATCCGGTGGTTCGGCACTTTCGGTGCTTGACCGTATTAATCCTGATGCTATAGGGCCGTATCTTACTATTGGGATTTTCGACGAACGTCATGACCCGACTAACAAGACATCAAACTACGCTCAACTCCGCAAAACCGATTTCTATAAGCGTGCTGTGTCGCGAGGATGCAGACTGATAGACACCACAGCAGGGAGGGGGCAAAGCAAAGAGGAGCTTGCTGATTTCTATGAACAAGAACTACGGAGCTGGAAAGCACGCCATCCGCGCGGAGCGATTATGGCTACGATGGGAATAGCGGAGGACGGGCACACTGCGGGAATATTGCCATTTCCTGAAGACCGCGAACGTTTCCATGAGCTCTTTGAACGAGAACGCTGGATTATTGCATATGATGCGGAAGGGAAGTCTGCGTTTCGCCATCGAGTGACCGCCACACTTACCTTTCTGCGCTACGTCGATCTCGTTGGTATTTTTCTTGTAGGCAAAGAGAAAGGACCAATGTTGAAACGCCTTATCGAGGGAGATGACCACGTTGAATTACCGGGGAGGATTATTAAGACATTACCGCGCGGAGCAGTGTACGTGGACAAGGCAATCCTTAGTGCAGCAGGAATTACCAGTTTCGATAAGGTGAATTAACGCACTCTTCTTTATGCGTCGCATCTTTCTAGTGCTGGGCATACTGCTACTCACAATCCTCTCCGGTGTAGCGACTTTTTTTATACTTGAACGCAATGCCGCTACCACCCCTAGGGCGAGATACCCCGAGGCAAAATTGCTTGAGCGCATTGCCGACACAATGCCAACAACAACAGACCCCACACCTGCTGTCTCTGTTCCTGTGGGCTATGCACAAACTGCAGAGATTCCAACAGCAATACCCGCAAAATTTCCTGTTACGGGTGAGAGCACTCCTGGCCCACTACTCCTGCCGCCTCCCACGAAAACTCTCGTGGTGCCCGCCCAGCCACAACCACCCTCACCTCCGCCCACCCCCACTACTCCGGGAACCGCGCCATCACAAGTTGGTGCACTAAATCAATACGGAATTCTGACGCTATCCAACAACGAGCGCATAAAAGCAGGCTTACCCCCGCTGACATTTAGTACCAAACTTTCCGTTATGGCAGAAGGAAAGGTGATTGATATGATCACAAAACAATACTTTGCGCATGATTCCCCCGACGGTACCACTATCAGCATGCTTGCAAAGAAGTATGGCTACGCATACCTGTTTGTCGGTGAGAATCTCGCGCTCGGTGATTTCGACTCCAGTGCTGACGTGGTGACGGGTTGGATGAATTCTCCGGGACATCGTGCAAACATACTGGGTAAAGATTTTACTGAAATTGGTATTTCTGCACTGCGCGGAAATTATGAAGGACATGAAGTCTGGTATGCCGTACAAGAGTTTGGTAAGCCGATGCCGGTGTGCGCAGATCCCGACACAATAGCAAAGCAGAAGATTGCTATTTATGAGGCGCAACTTCCGCTCATTGAGGAAGAGATAAATCAAACTGAAATTGCACTTCGCGACAGGAGTAATCGTGCTGCATATAACGCAAAAGTTAAAGAGTATCAAGCGCTGGTTGAGCTGTACAACAGCACCGTGCAGTCGCTTAAGTCCGAGATAGTGGTCTACAATGCTAGTGTGGAAATATACAATAGTTGCATCAGTGGATAGTAATTGCAGTCCGGGGGATATCTGCTAGTATTGGCCAAGATTCTTTAACTTACTGAGGTGAACTATGAAGATCTCGGTGATCGGCGTTCCGTTCGCCCTTGGAGGAATAGAGGATGGGCCATATTTTGGTCCGGGTGCACTCTTTCGCTCGGGCATTCTTTGCACCCTTGATGCACTCGGACATGAGTCAACTTATCGCTCACTCGGTGACGCAGGAAACGCACTGGTGCTTTCCGCTGAGCACCGCAAGCGCTTTCCGACTGGGAGAATTCACTACGAGCACGAAGTCCACGAGGTGTGTAAACTTTCTGGAGCGGCGGTATTTTGCGCACATCGTACGGGGCGCTTTCCGCTTGTACTCGGTGGTGATCACTCCATTTCTGCGGGGACACTCCCTCAATTTCTTGCACTGCCTGAAACGCAAGGACGTCGTGTAGGACTCTTGTGGATTGATGCGCACTACGACGCCCATACCGATCGGACGACGCATTCGCATCATGCAAATGGGTTGCCACTCGCTTCCGTGCTTGGTCGCGGCAAACGCTCACTCGGCGTGTACCAGTCAAATGCGAGAAAGTCAGCGCGAGTTGCGTTCTCTCCACCTTTGGTACTGCATGTCGGCGCAGGGTATTCAGACTGTGAACCCGAGGAAATCGCACTGATGCAGAAACTGAACGTGCAAACGCTCACGATGGCTGATTTGTCAGAGCAGTTGGACGTTCCGGTGTTGAAGCTTGCTGTAGAAGCACTCCTGTCTCGGGTGGATGACCTTATCATTACCTTCGACCTTGATGCCGTACACGAGGAGCATGCACCCGCAGTTTCATTCCGAAGCAAACATGGAATGCATCCTGAGCAACTCTTCATGATTGCAGACCTCATCAAGCAAAGCGGAAAGCTACGTCAACTGGAAATCATGGAATACAACCCTGATTTCGAAGTGGTGAAAGATGGTGTTCCGGTGACTGCCTCATTTGTGCACGCATTCTTCCGTCGATTGTTGTAAAAAACCCCCAATCAAGGGGGTTTTGCTATGATGCGCTGCCGTTGAGGCTGCGCAGTGTTTTTTCGATGATCGCTATCACACCGTCGATTTCCCTTGTGGTAACAACTAGGGGTGGGGTGAAGCGCACGGTTTTCTGGGCGACTCCCGCCATTAGTCCGTTCTCTAGGAGAAGCGTGCATGCCGCATCGGGGGTGGCAACTCTCGGGTCAATTTCCATTCCGATGAACAGTCCGCGTCCGCGTACATCCTTGATTGCTGAGCTCTTCAGCGCTTGCAAGCGTTTGAGGAAGTACGCTCCAACATCGTGCGAGTTGCGTACCAAAGCAAAGTTGTCGCGCATGATGAGTTCAAGCGACTTGAGTGCAACTGCACACGAGAGCGCGGTGCCACCAAAGGTGCTTCCGTGGGACCCGTTGTCGAAACCGGACATCACATCAGCGCGTGCCGCGAACGCAGAAACGGGGATGTATTGTCCAAGTGCTTTGCCCAAGACAACGCCATCAGGATGAACGCCCGCCCAGTCACCACCAAAGAGGCGACCAGTTCGTCCAAGTCCCGTCTGGATTTCGTCAAAAATGAGGAGCACGTTTTCGCTGGTACACAATCGGCGCAGCTCAATCAAGTAGCCCTCGGGGGGAAGAACGATTCCGCCCTCTCCCTGAATGGGCTCAATGATGACCGCTGCAGTGTTTTTGTTTATCGCAATACGCATGGCGTC
The DNA here is from genome assembly GCA_043756865.1 of bacterium. Lineage (GTDB taxonomy): Bacteria > Patescibacteriota > Minisyncoccia > Phycocordibacterales > UBA6899 > MHLP01. The sequence continues at coordinate 17,265 of JAYUQG010000003.1, forward strand.
AATGTCGCCGTATGGTACTTTGACGTACCCTGCGGGAAATGGACCGAAGTCGTCGCGGTACTTTTCAGTACCAGAGAGACCGATTGCGTTCAGCGTACGTCCATGGAAGTTGCCATGCGCAGAAATGATTTCGCATTTGTCGGCGGGAATCAGCTTCTCGCGATACCCCCAGCGCCGCACGCCTTTGATTGCGGTATCAATCGCCTCAGCGCCGGTGTTCATCAGAATGACACCATCTTGTTTCGTCAGCGTTGCGATTTCGCGCAGCAGTCGAGGTTGCGTGTCGTTGATGAAACGGTTCGGTGCGCTCGTCATGCGCAACATTTGCTTCAGGGCAGTGCCGATCAATTCGAGGTTGCCATGTCCGCTCGCAATTGCGGAATAGGTCGCGAGGGCGTCAAAGTACTTCTTGCCGGCTGTGTCCCACACAAAGCAGCCTTCCGCATGGTCGAGAACAAGTCCATGCTCACGCTTGTAGTGTTCTGCTCCATAGACATTTTGCAGCATGATGAGTGCCGAGGCATCAAGCGGTGCCGCATCTTCGCCAAACACTTCGTTCAGTTCTGCAAAAAGGCGCTTGAAAGACCTTTTGAGTCCACGTGCCTGTACGTCAGAAAGATGCATGTTTTTCTCCACGTCAAATAACCAGCCTCCTTTAGTCTTAGCAAATGGGCTCTTGGCTGGCAACCCCATCGTGTTAAACGGGCTTTTTATTGAGCCATATATTCTTTGACAGAAAGCGTGTTGCTCGGTAGGTTGAGTTGAGTATTCGATGCTCTTTATAGGAGACAAATATGAGCAAACTTGCCAAGCGTGTTGCCTCGGCTTTTTCGACGAAAGTCTACCCGAACCCCAAAGACCCTACGGTTGCCGCGCAACTCGCAGCCGCTGTTGCGGAGTTTAGGGCAACCTACATTGGGCGCATATACCCGTGGGTGTTGAACGGAGTCGAAATTCTTCCCGACGGTGATGTGGACTCTGGCGCATTCTTTGCGACCCGTGACCCAGCCGACAAATCGCCTGTCGGGTATTTCCCGACGTACAACAGGGACCTCATGGACCTTGGTACACACCTGCCAAAGATTCGCGAAGCAGGAATGCGGTTCTTTCGAACGACATCGTGGCAAGAGCGAGTGAAGCTCTTGGTAACCATTTCTGAAGTCGCACAGGAGCGATTCTGGCTTTTGTGTGCTGTGAAAGCACATGAGCAGGGAATGCAGGTCGCCGAACAAATCGGCGAGACTGACGAGGAAGTCGACTTTCCACTCGTCAACGCACTGTATCTTGAGCGCTTGCACGCACCTGCACACAAACTAATGCCGTCACCGGCATTCGCGGGGGACTACAACGGCAAGCGGCACATTCCGCATGGGGTGTTTCTCAATATTTGCCCATTCAATTTCCCCGGTGCAATTCCGATAGACATGGCCACGAAGGCACTCGCAAATGGCAACGCCATAATCGAAAAGTCTTCACCCAAGTCTGCGCTCTCGGGTTATCTCGTGTTTGAGACGCTCAAGATTGCATTCGAGCGCGTGGGCATTGAATGGCGCGGCGTCATCAACTACGCACCCGGTGGTGCTGATGTCGTAGACGCAATGCTCCAAAGTCCTTATGTGGCGGGTGTGTCATTCACTGGCAGTACGCAAGTTCTCAAACACATACGCAGGACGTATGGTGAGACTCTCCGTCACGGCTTCGGTAGCACAAAAGCACCGCTTGTCTTTGGCTCGGCAGAAACCAGTGGAGTGAATCCGTTCGTTGTGTGTCCTGACGCAGACCCTATCTATGCGGCACATGAGTACGTCAAAGCCGTTGTCGGTAGAATGGGGCAGAAATGCTCCAGTGCGCGAATTGCATTTGTGCCTGACTCGCTCTACAACAGCTTTGTGCTCGCGATGAAATTGCGCATGGACCTGTTGGTGTACGGCGATATCAAGAAGGGTGCCGATGTTGGAGCACTTGCAACCGAAGCGGATGTCGAAAAAATCCGCGCGCAAATTGCCTACTCCGTAGGCAAGGGCAAGCTCGCGACCGTGCTGTACGAAAAGCCTGAGTGCACTGGTGTGGGGTATGACTTTGCACCGACGATACTCGAAGCACGTCTGGATGCACTCATCAATCCGTCGCATGCACACGAAGTCATGAACACGGAGTATTTTGCTCCCGTCTCCACAGTCATTCGCTACGGCGCTCTTTCGGACGTGGAACACCTCCTCGGACTTTCCGAATTTGCCCTCACTGGCTCCATCTTCACCGATGACGCTGATGTGCTCGCGCGACTCCTCGACATCCTGCCTGCAGGCAATGCATACGTGAACCGCAAGTGCACGGGCGCACTTGTGGAAACAGAGTGCTTCGGCGGATTGCGCTCGCGCTCGTCACCGTCGGGGATTAAGGGATTCCTCTCGTTTTGTCTCTTCGGCTCACAGCAGACCATTTCGGGTTTCTATCCGAAAGGCGCTCGCAAAGAAGGGAAGTGTGCGGTTATTTGCTCGCTTGAATCAAGGGGATTTGTTCTCTCGAAATCCTAATCAATACCGGCACAATGTGCCGGTTTTCTGTGCCTCCTGCGTCCCTTTACAAATTTGCAATTATGAGGTAGTATAAAAATTAGAAGTCATATCGCAACATTCACATAAAGGAGGTGTAGCATGGCTGATTCCAAGGTGGTGTATTTGATTGAGCTGACCGACCGTCTGTTCAATATGCTGAAGATGCGTGAGCGGCTCCTCATTGCCGATGCGTCACTTCGCCCAGTAGCAATATTTTGGGTTTTCTACGCAATTGCCATTTCGGGTCCCTATATGCATGACCCAGTCCGTTTTCCGGTCTTTGAAGGATTTATGTGCTCGGTTATCGTTTTTGCCGTGTACTACTATCTGATCGGAGCTGTTCGTCGTTCAAGTGAGACATACCTGAACAAGCTCTCTGCTGAGTACGGCTACAACCTTGCAAAAGGAAGTCTTAAAGAACTTTTGCAAAAACTCGAAAATGAGAAGCCATACAAGGATCGCGATGATCCTTGGTGGGTGCGATTTCTTTTCAACATTGCCCGCATACTTCATTTGCCACGGAGAGGTCTCTTGCAGGCGGCGGTAGTGTTTGCTCAGCTCGTGTTTTTATCCTTCTATGCTTGGAACTACTACAAGTATTTTGGACATGATGCAGCGGCACATTTCCCCGTACTTGCTTGGAAGTTGCACGGCGTAGTCACTCTATTCGGCGTGTTGATGATGGTCAAAAACGCATCATTCCTTTTGAACATCAAGTTCTTCCTCACTTTGGCAAAGGGTGTGCTCGACCTCAAGGGTTCAGGAGAGCGTGCAATCGATGCCTTCGCTAAGGAACAAGAAGCGATGAAAGAGAGGGTGCAAGCTTCGATGACCGAGTTCCGAATGGTTGAGAACAACCCCCTTGTCCCTGGTTGCGGTGGCTGCGTGAAAAGCATGGCGGCGCATGTTGCAGAAGATGTTGCAGCTGTACCTGTGCCAACAATCGTCCCCATTTTGCCGGCCGTGCGAACGGGGAACCAAGGAAGCAAAACAGGGCCGTAAAAGTCCTACAACACAACCCTGCGAGGAAACTCGCGGGGGTTTATTTTATGCATTTATTTTGTGTCAACAAGGCGAAGCGGGAAATATATCGCAACAATCATGATGGCGCCCAGTATTCCAAAGAGTCCGCTCAGCTCAACAATTTCGAATTGCAGGAGAAGTGACGCAAGTATGGGAGCAGCGATAAACGCAAGTGGCCGTGAGCGTCTAAAGTATCCCATGAGGCCTGCATTATGCCCGTCAATTTTTTTAAAGAAATACGTTTCCGCCATAGTTTCGACGACCGCCGCGCCTGCTCGTCCGACAAAAAGCACAAATGCGAGGACAAAAAATCCGTACTCTGATTCGGCAAAAATCGGAAACAAAAATGAAGTGAGTGCCATCAAGAGAAACCCCGCGACAAGCAATTCCTTTTCACCGAGCCACTTGTCGGCGATGCGCCCTGCGGGGTAGGGAAAAATGACAAATGACAATAGCGCCAATGTGAGCATCAATCCGATATCTTCGAAGGAGTACCCCAAATGGTTGTGCAGGTACATGGGCGTATAGATAATCATCCATGCATAAAAGAAATGCATGAAAAAATTGGTGACAAGGATGCGACTGATATCAGGATGCTGCTTCGCCTCCTTCTTTGTTAGGAAGAGCGGAGCGTCATCATACGTGAGGTCTTGAAAGTCGCTAAAATAACGCATCATAATAAAAATGGTAGGTATCATAAGTGCGGCACCCGTAAGATAGACGATGGCAAACCCTGATGCATCTATCATTTTTCCCGCTAAAAGTGGGGGCAAGAGCCATGCGATAGAACCAATCATCAGAAACAACCCGCGAATGGTCCCCGTTTCAGAATCTTTGGAGTAGCGTTCAAGGAAGACATCCAGATTAAAGTACAGTATGGAAATCATCGCCGCCTCGACGATAAATAGGGGAATGATAAGCCAAGCGGAATCAAAGAGTGCGAGCCCGAGCAAAAGCAGTGTGTGGAGTATGAGTATCGACAGCGTCCAGTGATAATTGCCTACTTTGCGTAATATTCGAGGTGCATAGAGGAGTGCAAGCAATGTAATAAGTGACGCAAATGTATAGATGGTACCCACCAGACGTTCGGGGTCCTGCCAGAGCTTGAGGTCCATCATCGATGGGGTTTGCTCAATCGTTTCCATAAGGAATGATGAGTCGATATAAATCGTGAGTGAGACCTGTGCAGAAAAGAAAAATGTGAGAAATGAAAGCGCAATAAATGCAGCTTTTGCGGAAAGTGGAGTGCGCGATTTTAGTATCGTCATAGGTTGTATTATAGCAAAGTTTGTCGTTCATGTTTTCGCACATGTGAAGAGTGCCACAGGAGGAGAGAGGATAACATGCATTTGCATACTATATCTTTTGGGCAGGAATGAAAAACACCCTTGCGGGTGTTTTTTGAAAGAACTTTGGAATGCTTAGATTCCCAGCAAGACGGGAATTACCATCGGCTGCTTCGAAGTTTGCTGGAAGAGGAATTTACCCACTTCATCACGCACGTCTTCTTTGACATACTCGAAGTTCACGCCTTTCATGCCTTGCCCGCATGCATCCTCGACAGTTTTCTTGATGATGAGCCTCGCCTGATTTAATAGATCCTGCGACTCACGTACGTAGACGAATCCGCGCGCTATGATATCTGGTGACTTCATGAGTTTTCCTGTGCGCATGTCAACGGTTGCGACGAGCACTACAATCCCATCTTCGGCGAGCATCTGACGGTCGCGCATTACCACTTCCTGAAGGTTTCCGACCGCAAAACCGTCCACCATAATCATTTCGTGCGGAGCCATTACAGAAAGCTTCACCATCTTGGTTCCGCCTTCCCGAATTTCAATGATACTTCCGTCATCGGCAATCATCGTGTTTTCCTTGGGAATACCGCAGGCTTGTGCGATTTCGACATGCGAACGGAGCATGTAATGGTACCCGTGCAGTGGGATAAAGAATTTCGGGTTGATATGTGAGATGAGCCACATTGATTCATCGCGGTAGGAATGTCCTGAGGAGTGCACGTCAGAGGTTTCGTAGTGGACGATTTTTCCTCCTTGGCGTGAAAGCAAGTCCTTGAGTCTTTGGACTGCACGTTCGTTTCCAGGCACCACTGACGACGAGAAGAGTACCGTATCACCATCTTTAATTTTAAGATGTTTGTGTTTCTTGAGGGCTGCCCGCATGAGGACTGCGAATGCGTCGCCTTGTGCGCCCGTCACGAGCATCACAATGCGCTCGGGGGGATAGTTATCCATCTCCTCGATGGGGATGACCGTCCCTTTCTTGTATTCAAACAGTTTAGCTTTTTGTGCAAGCTCGATGTTCGTCTTCATGCTTCTGCCGTCAATCACCACCTTGCGGTTGTGCTTATCTGCGAATTCAATAATTTTGATGATGCGCTCAAGGAGAGAGGAGAAGGTGGCAACAATGACACGCCCGGTCGACTCTTTGATGAGCTTCTCAACGGTTTTGTGTACCACTGGCTCGGGGATAGAGAATCCCGGCTTTTGGCAGTTTGTTGAGTCAGACATCAGCATAAGGATTTTCTCCTTTTTGAATTTTGCGTACTCCTTCTCTTCGTCAGGAAGGGGAACACCGTCTTCGTGGTCGAGCTTCAGGTCGCCCGTGTGCACCACTGCACCGTACGGGGTCTCTATCATCACACCCATTGCGTCGGGGATGGTGTGCGTCACCTTGAAGAAGCGTACGGCAGTGTCTTTGAATGCGATGCGTTCAGTAGTTTCAACCACCTTCATGTCGATAGGCGCGAGGTTGGGAAATTCATCATGACGTTTTTGAATCAGCAGCGCAGTCAGGTTGCGTGCGTAGACGGGTGGGTTACCCAAGAGCGGGAGAATATAGGGAAGTCCCCCGATATGGTCCAAGTGTCCATGAGTGATAAAGATACCGCGGATCTTTTCTTTGCGATCTTGAAGGTATTGCGTATTTGCAAGAATATAATCGATGCCGGGAGTTTCTTCGTCTTTAAACATGAAACCACAGTCAACAACGATGATATCGTCGCCAATTTCGACTGCAGACATGTTGCGTCCAATTTCCTCTACGCCACCTAGCATGATGATGCGCACATCTCCTGCTGCGAGTGGGGGAATGATGTCCTTCTTTTCTGCAACATGCTGTCGCATTTCGCGTGACTCTTCAACTGCGTGTCGTGTATCGTCGTAGTGCTTACCCGCAGCACCCCTCGGATTTGCGGTTTGTGGACGTCGGGGACCTCCACTTGCGGTGCTGCTTCTGCGCTGCAATGGACGTGCCGATGATGGTGCAGGTGCGCGCATTGGGCGTCCACCCTGTGTGCGTACACCTGCTGCTGGCTTTGCTCCGGTGCGTGGTGCAGGGCGTGCGCCTCTGTCCCCACCGGGACGTACGTAGCTCTGTATTCCCGTTGTGCGGAGTTGTGTGCGTGGTGCGCCTTCATCGCCGACACTGGATGCCGGCTTTGCGCTTCCGCGCTCTGTGTTACTTTCGTTGCTGTCGTTCATGATTGTTTCATTTATTAAATAAAATTGTTTACTAATTACGTTGTGCTCGCTCTGCGAACCATTTCCATACGCGCTCTGAATCGATGTACCAATTTTCGATATCCAGAAAACGTTCTGACTCTGTGGTAATCGGACCCATGTGCTGGCCTTTCACCGTGCCACCTGTCGCATAAAGGAAATCGGGACTATATACAAAGACTGCGGGAATGTCTGTCTGCAACTCAGTGACGAATGATTGCAAGAGGAGTGTTCGTGTGAGCTCGTCTCGTTCCTTGCGTGCATCCTCGAGCATTTTATCTACCTTTTTGTTTGCATAGAGTGCGACATTCAAGCCGGGGGCATTACGTTGCGACGAGTGCCAGTATGCAAATGGGTCAGGAGTACGTCCGATGATTTGTCCGAAAAAGAGCACATCATATTTTCTGGGGGCGAGGATCTCGGCCGTAAATGTCGCAGGCTCAAAGATACGTAAGGTTACACGCGCACCGACTGCTTCCCAATCTGCCTTCAGATGTTCTGCAGCCGCCTTGAGTTCAGGGATGTCGGGTATGGCAATCGAGAATTCGAGGAGTGCCGCAGTCTTCTTTGCCTTATCCACCTTTTCATATATTCCCGCTGCATTTGGTGTCCAACCACCAGACTCGAGTATGCTGCGTGCGCGCGTTATGCGGTCTGCAGCTGTTGTTGTGCTTTCGTCTGCGGTGCTCAAGAAGGGGAGTGGGCCGTCGATAGCTCTTCCATATCCGAAGAGTACGTCGCGGATGAGTCGCTCCTTGTCCACCGAGAGTGCAAGTGCCTTGCGCACTGCTTTGTCGACAAAAACAGGTTGTTGGTTCTGATTGAAATAGGCTGCAAAGATTCGGGGCAGTGGGGCTTCGGCAATCACTCCTCCACCGGCTGCTATTTCCTGCGCGAGCGCAGGCTCAACGGTGTGCATTTGGTCAATGAGGCGGTCGGTATATGCACGAGTGAGTTCTTTGTTGTTTCCGAAAAACAGGATACGTAAGTGGGTGATGTATGGCTCGCCTCTTGCGTACTGCTGAAATGCAACGAGGTCGTAGTATTTAGGTAGTCCCTTGTCTTTATCTTGCACAATGCTGCCCATGCGGTAGGGGCCCGACCCGATTGGTTCAATATTGTGATGGGTCACATCAAACTCTTCGTTGGGGACATTTTGCCAAATATGCTTCGGGAGAATACCCATAGTTGAGTTTTCAAGAAATGGAGCATACGGCTGCTTGAGTTGAAAAATTATAGTTGTTGCGCTGACAATTTCGATGGCAACACCGTCCCAGCTTGCACGTCGGGGGCTTTTGATTGCAAGTCCGGGGTCGCGCACTTTTTCAATAGTAAAGGCCACGTCTTCTGCGGTGATCGGTGCTCCGTCATGCCACACAAGTCCTTCGCGCAGTATAAACTCGTAGGTCAATCCATCTTCCGAAACAGTGTAGCTTGCCGCGAGGTCGGGCACGAGTGAACCGTTCGGCGTGGCGCGCATGAGTCCAGAGTAAATCAGCGCAGACATATCGCGGTCAGCGTCTGAGCGCGCAATCACCGGATTTATAAAGCGAGGTCTTCCGATAATACCTTCACGGAGCTCTCCGCCATGGCGGGGAATTTCCTCGAGGTACGCGTCATTCAATCGTGCAAGCAGGATAAAGGTTGAGCCGATGAATGCAAAAAGCGCAAGCACAAACAGTCCGCGTAATGCGGGAGAAAGCGAGGCGAGCCGTTCTGCAAAAGGGGCACGCAGTGTTCGCGCCTCCCCAGTACTATTTATGTCATTATGTTGTGAGAGCAAATTCTGCACGACGAAATATTATAAACTCATATATACCTGTGTTCGAAAACACGAAGACAAAAACGCTTTCTTCCACGGGTAAGAAGTATCGGATGCAGCGCGCTATCAGGCTAGCAGATTGAGTGAGGTCAAAATTAACCTAGGATGAGTGCCCCGAAGTTCGAAAGGATAAAGGCTACCGAAAATGCAACGGTTGCCATAAAAAGCACCTTTTCAAAACCTCTGCGAGTGTAGAGGGCTCCTCCGCCTCCGTCGCCTCCACCGAATGCACCACCAAGCTCAGCGCCAGAGCGCTGGAGCAAAATGAGGCCGATTAAGACAACGGATATTACAATCTGTATCCACGGCAATGCGTGTCCGAGTAGTTCCATGTAGGTGAGAGTATAGCATAACTTTTTGACCACGCAAGGGGTCTGCTATTTGGCGTTGCCGCAAGCAGACTTGCTTTCTCGAGTGCTACGCGCTTGTGCAGAAGCTGCACCGCAGGGTTTTTTTTGCCCCACACCCGAAGGGCACACGGTCGCCCTTTCCTGCGAAGGGCGCCGTCACACTCAACTGCCTGCCGACTCAGGGCAGTCGGACCAAGCCAGGCAGTCTCCGTGAGTCCCTTCGAATGTGGTGCACGGGCTTTTCTGCGAACTATAATGAGTGATGTAATTGTTTAGTATATTTTTTTGATTAATGAAAACACCACCTTGGGGGTGGTGCTGATTCGGCTCTCGCTTACTGCTTCTGGTGAAGGACGGTTTCCTCGATGACCTCGAGGAAAGGCCAGTCCTTGCCGGAGTAGGCGTAACCCTTGAGGATGAGGGCCATGCCGCTAATGTGTGAGCCGTCTGATTCGTGTGCATGGTCGTTGTAGTAGTGGAAGCCCTGCTCGGCGATGAATGATTGGATGCCTTCGGCCTTGAATCGGACGAGTCTGCAGTTCAGCTGCCTCACGCCACCATTCATGCAGACCCTGGTCGGCAGAAGGGAGACTTCGGCAACTTGGACTTGGGGGCCAGTGCGATGCCAGCCCGCCTGCTGGATGGAAACGGTGCCTTCCCACGAATCGTAGGCGATACCGATGTGCCGGATACCGATGTGGTTCATGCACATGATGTAAAAGCCAAGCAGGCCAACAAGAGCAATGCCAAGGCCACCAAAAAATTTCCCCATGAGAACCTCCGATAGGAAGGGTTGTTGAAAAGAAACCGATGCTACACTACCACGTATTTAACATAGAGTCAACTTACTCTCCTGTTGGACTTTTGTGTGTTTCAGTCTGCTGTACACACAGTTGTCTGCGGAGGAAGTGCGAAGGTGGAGCATGGGCTCTTGACCGAACTATAACGAGTAGTGTTTTAGTTCCACTTAAGACCCGTGCCCCACACTTGAAGGGTCTCACGCAGGTCAATTGGCTTGGTCTCCATTCTAATGGAGCAATTGGCCGAGTGTGACGGCGCCCTTCGCAGGAAAGGGCGACCGTGTGCCCTTCGGGTGTGGGGAAAAAAACCTCACGGGGTGATAATTCACACAAGAGCACTTAGGCTGGTAAAGCGCACGAAACTCTAAAAAGGTAGAAGGTGTGAGGATTAAGTGTGGATTGATAAGGAGTCAACTTTGACTCCTTTCCACCTTCTTCTATAATAAGGGCACTTTGATTCGCGTGGAGGTGTTTCTTTTTGTTTTGCACAAAAAACATTGCTACGTGAGTCAATTAGCAGCAGTTAATATAAGCATCATGGCAAAAACAAAAGAAGCGGTAATACAGCCTTTGGGGGATCGAGTGCTTATCAAACCACTCGACACAAAAGGTGAAGCAAAAACAGCATCGGGGATTATCTTGCCCGGCAAAGAAGGAAATGAAAAGCACGAACGCGGACTCGTTGTCGCCACAGGCCCAGGGCGCATTTCATCGGACGGCAAGCGCATTATTATGGAAGTAAAAACGGGAGACACTATTTGGTTTAAGCGCGGATACGATACTGAGGAAGTAACCGTGGGTGGCGAAGACCACTTGCTCACGGGCGAGACGAATGTGCTCGCAATTGAGCGCTAAATGTTTTCACGCATTTACTAACTACGAGCATCAACTAACTACTAACTGAATTTTTATATGGCGAAACAAATTTTATCAGGTGAGGCTGCGCGCAAGGCGCTGAAGGCGGGGGTGGATAAGGTTGCTGCGGCGGTAAAAATCACCATCGGTCCGCGCGGACGCAATGTTGTACTCGATAAAGGCTACGGTGCACCGACCATCACCAACGATGGTGTTTCGATTGCAAAAGAAATCACCCTTCCTGACAAGATGGAAAATATGGGAGCAGAAATCATGAAAGAAGTCGCCTCGAAGACTGACGAGATTGCAGGAGATGGTACGACCACTGCGGTAGTGCTCATGCAAGCGCTGGTGAAAGAGGGCATGAGCCGTACTGCGATGGGCGCTAACCCAATGGGAGTACGTCGTGGAATGGAATCTGCACTTCGCGATGCGGTGACCGTACTCCAGATGATGGCGAAGCCAATCAAGAGCGACGATGAGATTGAGCAGGTTGCTACTATTTCTGTAGAGTCCGATGAAATGGGCAAGAAAATTGCTGAGACTATAAAGCAGGTAGGCAAAGATGGCGTCGTGACTGTTGAAGAGTCTCAATCGTTTGGTATTGAGGCTGATGTCGTGGAGGGTATGGAGTTCGACAAGGGATATGTTTCTCCATACATGATTACGAACCCTGAGCGCATGGAGGCTGTCTATAAGGATGCATACATACTGCTCACCGACAAAAAAGTTTCCAGTATTCAGGACATCCTCCCACTTCTCGAGAAGCTCGCCTCCACAGGGCACAAAGAACTCGTCATCATTGCTGACGACGTCGACGGTGAGGCGCTCACTACTTTTGTGGTGAACAAGCTTCGCGGTGGGTTCTCCACGCTTGCAGTCAAGGCACCGGGATATGGCGAGCGCAAGAAGGATCTCCTGGGAGACCTTGCGGTAGTCACCGGAGGCACCGTCATTACTGATGATGTCGGACTTTCATTCGAGAAGGTAACTGTCGAGATGCTTGGACATGCAGGGCGTGTGATTTCAACTAAAGACAAAACGATTATCGTTGACGGCAAGGGAAAGAAGGCGAAAGTCACCGAGCGTGTTGCCCACTTGAAGAAAGAAATCGCAAACACTGACTCGAAGTATGATCGCGAGAAGCTCGAGGAGCGCGTCGCGAAGCTCTCGGGTGGTGTCGCGATTCTTCGTGTTGGTGCTGCGACAGAAACTGAGATGAAGTATCTGAAGTTGAAGATTGAAGACGCAGTTAAGGCGACAAAGGCTGCCATCGCAGAGGGAATAGTGCCCGGCGGTGGTTCAACGTTGGTCCGTGTCGCACGCGCACTTGAAGAGAAGATTGGCAAGAGTGAGTACTCAAAGAAAGGCCATCTCGACAAGCAGAATTCTGAATTCCTCATCGGATACCATATTGTCGCAGACGCACTCTCCGCACCGTTCAAGCAAATTGTTGAAAACGCAGGACGCGATGATGCGTCGGTGTTGATTAAGGCAATTATTGAATCGAAGGGCAACGCAGGTTACGATGCTGCGCGAGATGAGATGGTCCCCGACATGCTCAAGGCGGGCATCGTAGACCCAGTGAAGGTAACCCGTGCGGGACTCGAGCACGCGGTGTCAGCTGCTGCAATCCTACTTACCACTGAAGTGGCGATTGCGGACATTCCTGAGCCAAAGTCTAAGGCACCTGCAGGCGGTGGGGATGAGATGGACTACTAGCTTTATCTCAACAAACAAAAAACGCCTCAATGTGGGCGTTTTTTGATAACAGCAAAAATACTTGCCAATCATATAAATATATGATATAATGTATCCGTGCGTGCATCACGGCGCACACACGTGTTCAACACTTTCAGGAGTTCTTCTCATGGCATCAAGCAACAAACCCAAGTCGCGCAACCACGGCCCCGATTTCTTTCCCGAGATCGATGCCCCAACTGCCGACGGCGCCTACGACAGCCCCCGCGCAACCATCGGCGATGACGACGACTGGCAGGCAGCCTCCATCCAGTCCGCTGTCACCTTCGCGGGCGATCACCGCATGCGTGTCGATCAGATGATGGTCTAGGTCACACCGGCCTTCGCACCCAGCTCACCTTGCAACCCGCAGGAAAGGCTGGGTGCTTTTTATTGACTGAGTAATAGGTTTACTTTATAGTGTGTACGAAATAGGTTCCTCATTTTTTTTGTCCAGCATTCAACCTTTGTTAGGAAATAGTCATGCCATCCAGTTATCCCATGATACCGGCGGTTCGCAATAAGCGATTTGCACCGGAGCGAAAATATCACACTGACCCGAAGCTGGGAAAGTACCACACCGACAAAGATGACCGCAAGATTTTCACAGACACAGAAGGACGTGAATACTATTTCGGCCAGTTCGGCGGACAGACGCACAAGGTAGTGCTCATACCTTCACCCCCACACCAGGTGCGCTCCCGCGCCAACCCCGGCACTGGGGTAAATGCGCAAGGTCATGGTCGAGTGGGTACCAATATTGGAAACGGACATTCCTAAACACGCGTGCGACAACCGCCCTTTCACAAGGCGGTTTTTTATACTTTATGTGCATAAATAATCACAAACGAGCAGATTGCTTGTTATAATGTTTATAGCTATCAATTAGTCATTTATTTTTTCATATGCCCGATGTATCTACACCCACACCAAACAAGGCAAAAAAATTCCTTGCATATGGTGCAGTGCTTGCTGGATTATTCATTGTCGTCACTTTTGTGTGGGGAGCTATGGGGTATTCCCAGCAGTCTCTTGGGCTTTCGGGCTCAATCATGGCCCCTTCTGCGCCGAGCTATGATTCAGTTGCATCAAATGGAGCGTATGGATTTGAAGACGAGGGTGCACGAAGAATGATTAGTGCAGACAAGACTTCGGATGCAGTAGGAAATTATGCTATGGAAGAAGCAATGATGCCCTCGCCGATTCCAGGAGGTGGCGAAGCACCTGCGGGCGATGCAAAAATTATTAAGAACGCCGATCTCACGCTTTTGGTTGTTGATGTGAATCTGACTGCAGTAGCAATCGAAAAGTTGCGTACTGTACTCGGAGGGCAGCCGGGTAATGCAAATTTTAGTGAGAGTACTTATGGAAAAAGCGGTGATATTACCTTTTGGGTACCGAGCGACAAGTTTGATTTCGCACTTGCGGAAGTAAAGAAGCTCGCACTTAAGGTGAGCAATGAGCGCGTGAGCGTTTCAGATGTTTCAGCACAGTTCGTGGATATTCAGGCACGACTCAAAAATTTGCGTTCGACCGAAGCACAGTATGTGGAAATCATGAAACGCTCCGGCACCATCAACGAAGTGCTTTCAGTGACTCAAGTGCTCTCACAGACACGCGCGCAAATAGAGCAGCTCCAAGGTCAGCTCAACTATCTTTCGCGTCAGGTTGCGCTGTCGTCAATCCACGTGTCGATTTCACAGGAGGTTCGCCCCGGAGAGGCAAAGGATGAATGGCGCCCACTCTCGGTTGTCAAAGCGGCAACAAAAGAAACACTAAAGGACTTCACGCGATTTATCGACATGATGCTCATCATGCTGGTGATGCTCCCGATGTTTCTCTTGAAGATAGTGTTCTACGGGACTATCTTCTGGCTGGTATGGCACTTTGGACGGATATTCTATCGCCGCCTAAAAAACTCATACTTGCCCCCACTAAGCAAATAGGGGTAAAATTCGAACGCGACAGACATTATTGCTAAATTTACATTCATGGAAATAGTATTATTACTCATCGGTGTCGGCATCATCTTTTATGTAGTTGGCATGTACAACAACTTTGTAAAGTTGATTACACGCTCCGAAGAGGCTTGGTCTGATATTGAGGTGCAAATGAAAAGGCGATATGACCTCATCCCTAACCTCGTAGAGGCGGTGAAGGGCTATGTAAAGCACGAAGAGGGAACCCTCACGAAGGTGATAGAGGCTCGCAACATGGCAATGAAGGGTGGGACCCCAGCGGAGCAAGTGCAATCTCAAAATATGATTACGGACGCGCTAAAGTCTGTGTTTGCACTCTCTGAGGCATACCCTGATTTGAAGGCAAATCAAAATTTTGCAAAGCTGCAAGACGAGCTTGCTGACACGGAAAACAAGATTCAGGCATCACGCCGTTTCTACAATGGCAACGTCCGTGACTTGAATATCTCCGTCGAGACATTTCCGGGCAACCTCATCGCAAACATGTTTCACTTCACGAAGAAAGAATTCTTTGATCTCCCTGATGATCATGCAGCCCAAGAGGTGGTTCAGGTGAAGTTCTAGAGCATCAAGCACTCATAACAAACAAAAACCGGCGTTATTCGCCGGTTTTTGTTTGGAGTTGCCCGATTTGTGTCACCGCAATTTTGCATTCTTCTGCTGTAGGAGCGGGAGCTTTTGCGCAGAGTTCTTTTGCCTCGTCCGTTCCATGATAATAAGCGACAAAGTTTTTTGCCGCACCTACGACACACTGCGCAGTTCCATCCGCGAGAAGCTGGCATGCACGATAGGTTGCCTCGATGTCATAGTGTAGCTGGGGTGATATTTCGCGCCCTAGTCCATGAAAACAAAAGTCTCGACTATGTGCATCGAGAATCATGTTGCATGTAGCAAATGCAGCTGTCGTAATGCCGTGCTCCCGCACAACTTGTGTCGCCTGTGTGTCATAGCACATTTCTTGTATTGCACCTCGGCCTAGTTTGCTGCAGGGGAAGAACGGTTCACCCGCGATAATATAATCAGTGCGATGTCCATTTTCGCTCGCAAGAATATTTTCCATAAATGCTCCCGCCGCACAGTTTGCATCGTCGCTTTGGTCTGCAAAATATGCGCACCTGAGGATACTCTCGGGTAGGTTGTTATTTGAAATATACATCAGCGCGTGCCCCACACCGTGTACGCAGTTGAAGTAGTCAAAGTAGGGATACGCCGGTGGTTTCACTGCATCGCAAAATGTGCTGACACGAACTTCATCCATTGAAGTAATTTTTGTCCCACGGAGCAAACCTTCGATAGCGCCATGATAATAGCCGCTCCAACAGAATGGGTCACCCATTGCGAACAGCTCGGGAAGTGAGGAATTGTTTTTTGTTGCAGCGCGCCCAATTGCATGTGCAAATTGGTGGCAAGTACGCTTCACTGTTTCATGCTGGGCGAAGTCATCGTGCAGTGTGGCTAAAGCAACCTTGGCTCCCTGTGCGTAAGTAAGGTCAGCATAAGACTTTTCTATGCAGTCAAGTTTTTCGGTTCCATTTGTAAGCAGGCAGCCAAAATGTGCGGATTCAATGAGGAGTTTTGTGTTGTACAAAAAACCAGAAATGATAAATGGTGCAGCAAGTATGCAGAGTCCTCCAAGAGATAAAAGTACAAGAATTAAAATGGGGTGTTGTTTGGGCATGGCTACTCTGTGGGTATTTGTACTCCGGACTCTGCGATAATCGCAAGACACGAGGGACGCAGTGCGGTACTCACTTGTGCACAGAATGTTTCACCCACGGTATTGTCCCGCAGTTGTCCGCTGATGTCCCCAATGGCGCCAAAGAAACAGTTGCTGATAAGTTCAGGTGGGGCTTCTGCGCAGATAGCGGCTGCGACTGCAGAATCATAAAACGCAGTTTGCGCGGCTTCTTTTCCTAGTCCACGGGCGCATTGGGTACGATAGCCAAGTTCAGTGATAGTGAGACAAAAATCAAAAGCTTTTGCAAAGTCCCCATTCAGCTTTTTTAGGATGAGGCTGCTTTGCACGATATAACACGCTTCACCAAATTTCTTCTCGGTAATCGTACAGGGATAATGGAGGTCTGTGGTGGGGAGATATGCGGAACGATGTGCTTTTCCGTCGGCGAGTGAATTTTCCATAAATACTCCCGTTGCGCAGTGCTGCGTACTCCATTCGTCGGGCAAGTCGTTGCAACGAATAAGTGAGTGGGGGAGTTCGTTTTTTGTGATGTACATGAGTGCATGTCCGATTCCATGCATACAGTTAAACTGGTCAAAGGATTGTGTGGGCATTGCTACTGACGTACTACAGAGATTAAACAGTGTATCTCTCGTGATATCTTTTTCGCGGACTCCACGGAGTGCCCCCTCCACAACCCCGTGGTAATATCCGCTCCAGCAAAAATAGTCTGCCCGCGCAAATGCTTTGGGGAGCGATCCATATTCCTGATACGCACTACGGCCGAGGACATGCATCGTATTGTGGCAGTTTGCGTACAGTAGGGCATCTGTTTTACTGCGCCCCTTGATGAGTGTAATAGCCTCTTCCGTGCCACGTTCGTCTGCGTGTGCTTCATAAAATTTTTCGTAACACTCAGGAAGGCCCATGCTGAAGGAAAAACAATGATGTACGAATTTTGTCCGTAAGTGTGTATCAGATGCGATAACAAAAAACACTGCGGCACCTGTTGCGAGGATGAAGCAGAGAAAAAGACGAGGAAGTGATAGTGAACGTAGGGAATGCATCCCACAATTATAAGGTTTTTTGAGTACTTTGCGACCTTAGCAGGACAGGCTATAATAGCAGGTACTTATGGCCACACTCTATACACATCAAGCCTCAAACATCTCGAAAACGTGGGTACTACTGACGGGTTTTTTTCTCCTAATTATTGGCTTTGGGTGGATTTTTGCTCAGGTATATGGCAACCCTTCTATTCTCTATATTGCGGTGATTTTCAGTTTAGTAATGAACGTGGGAAGCTACTGGTTTTCGGACAAGCTCATACTTTCCATGGTACATGCGAAGCCGGTCACCCGTGAGAGCAATATGGAACTTTGGAATATCGTAGAGAATCTTTCTATTACCGCAGGGCTTCCCATGCCACGCCTCTATACCGTCGACGATCCGTCACCCAACGCATTTGCTACGGGTCGCAACAAAGAACATGCCGCAGTCGCAGTGCATACGGGATTGTTGCGCATACTCAACAAAAGTGAACTTGAAGGAGTGCTCGCGCATGAGCTTTCACATATCGGCAACCGCGACACGCTGGTATCCACGGTCGTCGTCGTACTTGCAGGAATGATTGCGATTGCCTCTGATTTCTTCTTGCGTTCTATGCTGTGGGGGGGGCAAAGTCGCGACAATAGGGGCGGGGGAGGGCTCTTCATTATTCTCGCAATCGCGGCCTCTATTCTTGCACCAATTGCAGCAACAATGATTAAGCTCGCCGTCTCGCGCAAAAGGGAGTTCCTTGCAGACGCATCTGGAGCACTTCTGACACGTTATCCCGAAGGACTTGCATCTGCGCTTGAGAAAATTCATTCTGCTGGTAGCGTCACTCCGTCCACCACTGCATCAAGTGCGTATGCCCACTTATATATATCGAATCCTTTTGGTGGTGCAGGGAAGTTTATGACCAAAATGTTTATGACCCACCCTCCCGCATCTGAGCGCATCGCGATTCTCCGTGGCATGGATGTAAAGTAGTCTTTGTACCCCATAAATCGTCCTAAGCCACTAAACGCTTCGCAGTACACGCACTTCAATAAAGTGTGCACTTTTCGCGCAATCATTGTATTAGCCTTTACACCGAGCTTCAATATCGAATCTACCCGTTCATATTTTAAGCCATTTTTTACCCTTTTTTTGTCAAGGTTTAACCTTGACATTGGGGTGGGATACAAGTTTTTTAGGTGGTATTTGTAGTCTGTGTTTTCCCGATTGAATTTGACAGCTAGTATGTTATATGCTATAATTGTATTTGGATAGGCAGGAGCATTAAGTTGCGTTCATTGCCAAACCAAAGAGGTTAAAACAAACAAGTTTCTTCATCTCTTAAGGAGATACGCAAATGCCTGGTATGACCATGCTCGGTGAATCGCTCACCTTCGCTCATGATGGACAGCTCTGTGGCTACTGTCTCAGCAACCCCGATGACCCGTTTGGCGACAGTTTCGATGACCGTTGCCGCAACAAGCTCATGGGTGGTGCATACATCGACTCGCGTGAAGGCGGACAGACCCCGCAGGAAGTCATCGCTCACCTGATAGGCGTGGACGACGGCGAGGACGACGAATCGTACCTCGACGATGACGCGCCATCAAGTCAGTACGAGTTGTACTGCGCGATGTCCATGCGCAATCAGGCGGTCTACCTGGCGAAGTTCAAAGTCCGCATCTGCAACTTGCTCGGCGTCAGCTACCTCGACTGGGAGCCCGCCGATGCGCTTGCGCTCGATGCGATTCAAGACAACACGCCCGATGACGTCCTGCGCGATCAGGCCTACGCCGCCTACATGGCTGAGCCGGTGCCCGACGAAGACAACCCCTCTGACGAGTACCCCGAATTGGGTGAAGATGACGACTCTGTTGCGCCCCACCAAGATTTGGAGGGTGTCGTTCGTCTCGATTGTGAATTCAGTTACGGCAGGCGGGAGCGTGACCGGCGTTTGGTCTCGAATTCGCTCGGCAAGCGCCACTGGAAGTGCGCCCGTCGGGAGACGATGCGCAGGAACTGGGACTTCTTCAACGAGGACCCTATCGAGATCGAAGCAGCAAGGCGCGATGCGACACTGGCAGCACTCTTCGCTTCCGATGTCGACACCGAGCCGGAACCGACTGTGATGATGGACTCCACTTGGAGTCCCGCATTGCCGTGGGAGTGCTATTCGGAAGAAGAACTTGCCGATGCAGCGAATGAGATGCACGTGTGGGTGACGACCGGTCGGCCCCCGTGGTGGAGCTACCAACCGAGCTTCGACTACAACAACAAGCGTGACCGCTTCTACGACTTCTACGATTCCTATGACCTCTACGATCCGTACGATGACTACGAATTTCGGTCCGACACGCAGCACGACGACGACGAGACGGCGCATCCGTCGGAGTGCACTTGCGGTGCGTGTCTCGCGGAACGCTATGCAGACCGCGACGACCACTGCGGCGATCTGATGTGCAGTCACTGCAACAGCGCACGTGACATCATCGCCGGATACGGTGAAGACGATCGCTCCATAGACGAGCAGTTGATGAAGTTCGGCACCCAGGAACGCATTCGCAACTCGGTTGCTCGCGGCCGTCGCGCCTGAGTCCCTTTCGACAAGTAGTATCTTTCACGGACAGCCACTCGGCTGTCCGTTTTCTTTTATCTCCCGATTGCTATAATCAATACATGAAACAGCTTTTTGAACACATTCAAAAGAGTATTTACGGCCCTGCCTATTATACTGAACTTTTATCGAAACCCCTGAGCCAGTCATGGAAGTACTACTCCGCGTTCGCAATGCTCGTGGTCGTGTTTCTCACTATTACCTCTTCGATCCCACTTGTCGCAGATGCAAACAAAGCACTGCATGAATTTCCGCAAAAGTTTTTTGCCTATTACCCCGACGATCTCGTTGTTGATGTGACTGCAGGGAAGGTGACGATCAATCAACCCGAGCCATACGCATTTCCAATACCCACACCGTTTATCGCAGAAATGTCCGAGGAAGACCGCAACGCCTATCAGAATATCGCAATCATCGATACGAGCACCCCATTTTCACTCGAGCAATTTAAGGCATACAAAACGTTTGCGTGGGTTGGCTTGAACCAGCTTGCATTTATCGAAGAAAGCGGACGTGTGCGCATCGAGCCGCTCACGCAAAATGTGAGTTACACGCTGACCGAAACAAAACTTCGTGATTTCGAAATGAAAGCACGTGACTACTACCATTTAGTCGGTCCAGCAATCGTTATCTCTTTCTTTTTTGGCTTGATGTTCGTGTTCGGGATAAACTTTATATACCTTATCTTTGGGGCGCTGGTCATCTTCGTCGTCGGACGCATTATGCGACAGCGATGGACGTATGGGCAGGCATACCGTATCGGTCTGCATGCAATGACGCTTCCGATTCTCGTGAATACTGCACTTTCCATAACAACATTTGGTGTATCACAAATGCCGTTCTTGTTTACGCTGATTATGATTGGTATCGTCTACGTGAACTTCAAAGACGTGCAGGCACTCCCTGCCGCTGCAGCGCCAGTTCCACCCCACGAAGACCCTAAGTCAGCAGATGTTATAAAAGACTAGTAACTATACTAGCCCCGCAATTGAAAGCGTTTTTGTTCGGTCCACACACCGTGCTCGTCTTTTTCAGCGAGTGAAACACTATCGATGCGCATGACTTTTTCGTATGTCTTTTCAGCGAGGAAGCGTTGCGCCTTTATGAATCCGTCTTTGGTGAGGTCTTTGAACGCAGTCGTGATGTGTGGTTGATATGGCCAAGGCTGGTTGTACCATGCAGGGAATTGCGCTTTCAGGTCTTCAAAGAACTGTGCAAGTGCAACAAGTTGACCAAGGTCGTGCGGCTTGATGTACACCACATACGGGGTGTAGCCCAGCTTTGCTCCTAACCAGTTGTCCATGTAACCAAAATCTTTTGTTGCAATGGTGATGGGCGGAAAGTTCTTTACGTATTTCTCAACGGTGTTATAAAACTCGGGAAGTTGCTCGTCTTCGACCACTAGTCCCGAACCAACGGTGATGTGGGGAAGCCATGAGGTGAGCGAGCCTTGCGAGTGCGTTTCTCCGAGCAGTAGCGCTTGGATATGACGAATCTCGTTTGTTGTGGTTTCGTCAAAATAAGAAATGATAGAAAATCGATGTTGCATGATTGCATTATAGCAACACATTGAGGCACTGTCATAAAATAATATGTTCGTCTCGCTTCCATATTTACCCCATCTTTCACTTTTCTTCAATCGCAGAATCTTCACCGTAATCCAATTACGCCTCGGATTCCGCTCAATGAGATATGGAAAATCTGGGGCAAATCTGAAACCGCCTAAGACCGAAAGTGACCACATTATTTTATGACAGTGCCTGAGTGAACAAAAAGCCCCAAAACATGGGGCGGTTGAGAGTACTTTTATTACTGCAGGAAGTCGAACTCTTCGATGAGTGCGAATCGGGGACCCTTGTATGCGATTTCCGGACGGTCTACCTCGTCGAGAAACATCTGCAGCTCGCGGTTGGCGAGCTTGCCCTTGTGTACTCCGTACTGGGGGATATACACAACGGTAAATTCTCCCGTCTCTGTGTTCTCGGCAACGCCGAGGACATGGTAGTGGTTGCCCTTGAAGTGTCGGTACACGCCGGGTTTGAGACTATCTCGGTTGAGGGGCATATGGCTCCTTGTGTGCTGTGCCGTTTTTGATACTAACATATCTTCTTCGCGTCACAAAATTAAGCGTCTATTCGACGGCAAGTGGATTTTGTGTTAATTCTGATATAGAGAGTTTTCCAGTACACATGGAGTAACACATGTCATTTATTCGACCCGACATACTTGGTGTTGATATCGGGGAAGTGCTCATCGCGCAGTCGTTCCACGACCCTGCACTGTCTTTTCGTGGCGAGAATTATCTTAATTCTCCGGAGATGCCCGATGCATTTCGGGTGCTCCGTCGTCTGCGCGATGAACGCTTCGGAGATAGTATCTTCCTCATCACGCGTTGTCACCGTAAGTTGCGCGACAAGCGAGTGGAGTGGCTCGATCATCACAAGTTTTTTGAACGTACGGGGCTTCCACGCATCCTCCCGCATTATTGCTGGAACCCGTACAATAAGTCACACGTGTGTCACGACCTTGGTATGACGCATTTCATCGACAACGAGCCTGCAGAGCTCATACACTTGGAAGACCTTATTCCCAACCTCATATTGTTTCATCCAAAGGTCGAACACGTCGCCGCTTACGAACGTTTTGTGCGTACCGCGACCACGCGCGTTGAGACGTGGAATGCAATCGAAGTAGTACTACTTCCGCCGAAAGAGATAACCGACGTTTGACGTCGGTTTTTTTGTCAGAAGTTGGAGATTCGGTCACGAGTATTTTTTTTCAAACAATGCGGAGGTGAGCTTTGGCTATGGGGAACCCACTTTGTGGGAGCCAAAGCGCAAGGCCTTGTGAGGTTTCTTCTCAGAAATCCATAAGGTGTACAGCGCCAGTAGGGCGGTGAGATTCGGTCACGAGTTACTAAGCTTTTTGCAATCAGTAAGAGGGAGATTCGAAGCTTACAGCTTCAGTACGCCTTTACGATTTACTCAGCATCAGAATGCTTCATAAATATCGTAAAGCCCTTCGAATCTCTCGCGCAGGCAAAGCAGTTTGCCTGCTCTCCTCCGCATAAAAAAATCACGTTCTTACGAACGGATTTTTAAATGCGGAGGAGGAGAGATTCGAACTCTCGATGGCCTTACGACCATGCCACCTTTCCAAGGTGGTGGAATAAACCGCTATCCGACTCCTCCGTGCTATTTAAATTGGCCGACACACTCACGCACATCTGGGTTGTGCTACGAACAAAAGAACTATACAAAAAATGGCTTTGTTGCGCAACAAAATAGTCGCACTTTCCCTTGATCAATCCTTGACAAATTTAAAAAAATGTACTAATATTATATCGGGTTTACCGAGTACACACTCGGTGAGTTTCTTAACAGTCCTTTGTCAACGAAAGGTAAATAAAGTGAAACGATATCTCAATCTGCGCACGCTCGCGCTCGTATCGCTATCCCTACTCTCTGCCGCTTGCGGCCAGAAGGAAGGTGGTGGCGGTTCTACACAAGCGACCACTGAATTCACGCTGTGCATGAGCTCGGAGCAATCCGCGTTCAAGCAAGATGTCATCGACATCGGCAAGCATAATGGAAAGACCGTGACCATCGTCACGATGGGTTCGGTTGATCTCGTGAATGACCTCGCCACCAAAGGCAAGGACATTGCCTGTGACGCAGTGTGGGTTGCCTCGAGCCAGCTCGTGGCCCAAGGCGACAAGCAGAAGGTGGTGAAGGACATCCAATCGATCGCATGGTCGCCCGTCCTTCCAATTGTGCGACGTGATGTCGCCGAAGCGAAGGGCTGGCTGAAACCCGGCTTCTCGTACAAGCAATTTTTCGGTGCGGTGCAGGGTGGGCTTCCGTTCGCCATGACCAATCCGACACAGTCCTATTCTGGGCTCGCTGGCTACATGGCATTCTTGCAGGTCTTGGCAAACAAAGATGGCGATCCGGTGATTTCTTCGGATCTCGCCAGTGCCGAACTTCAAAAGGCAACGCGTCGTGTGCTCGGCAGTATCGACAAGACGTCGACAAGTTCTGGCTTTCTGAAAGACCAGCTTGTTGCCAGCCCTGACAAATTCCAAGCTATGGTGAATTACGAAGCCATGGCGTGGGAGGCGAATCAGGCACTCGCAGGTAAGGGTGTGCAGTATTGCGCGCTCGCACCGCTCGAGGGCACCGTCATTGCCGACTTCCCGTTCGGATATGTCGAAAAAGGGGATACTACGAAGCGAAAACTCTTTGATGCGATGAAGGTCCACCTGACCTCCGCCGCGTTCAAAGAGAAGATGAAGGCCAGTGGTCGCCGCGTCGGTCTCGGCATGCTTGCCGAAACGAAGACAACGCTCGACCCGTGTTTCGACACTGCCCGCGAAGTGCGCCTTATGCCGACGTCGACTCCAGCGGTCGTCGATGAAGCGCTCGCTCTCTACCAAGAGGACCTGCGCCGACCGACCGACCTGTATCTGGTGGCCGACTTCTCGGGCAGCATGAAGGACA
This sequence comes from bacterium, assembly GCA_043756865.1. GTDB lineage: Bacteria > Patescibacteriota > Minisyncoccia > Phycocordibacterales > UBA6899 > MHLP01. Next base: position 41,739 of record JAYUQG010000003.1, read on the forward strand.
ATGGCGGCGAAGTCGCACTCAAGAACGCCATGGGGCTTCTGTATGACCAAGCGCAAGCGCGGCGTCTCAAGCTTCAACACCATCCGCTCGACCGCTCTACGTTCATTCCGTTCAACAAGGCGGTAATGGGCAAAGAGTTTTCTGTGGCCGGCAATAAATCAGCTGACCTCAACGCTTTTCTGAACTCGATTAAGAGTTTGGTTGCCAACGACGGCACGAATGCGTATGCAGGCATCAAGCTTGCAATCGCACTCGCCAAGCAGAATCAAGCAGACAACACGGCGAAGAATCGTCGCGTGGCTATCGTTGTCATGACGGACGGTCAGTCCGAAACCAATGAACTCGAAAGTGCGAAATCTGCGTATGCGGGGATGAACATCCCCATGTACTCGATCGCGTTCTCGCGAGGCGCCGACGTCAGGCAACTCTACGGTATCGCAAGTTGGCAAGTCACCGACGAGGAACTCCAGAAGAAACTGGTATGTTCGTCGAACACCGAAGAAGAACTCATTGTCTGCTTCCGTCGCATGCGAGGTGAAGCATCCTAAACCCATTCTGAAAGGAGGCGCCCTATGCGCTGGTATGTCAAAGAGGCATGGTCGGCACTCGGGGGTCTCGCGTCATTCGGCGCAGTACTCCTGATCGACACATCGCTTCTCTATCTTGCGGTCGGCTCATGTGTCGGCCTTGCGGGATACTTCGGCAGTCGCCTCCTTCTTCCGCGAACGCGTGAAGCAGGGGCGCTTGTTGTGGAGCAAATCGCAGGGCAGTCGGAACTTTCCGATGCAGAGATTCTCGCACAAGTACTTCGCAACGGTCGTACATTTAGCGACTGGTTGAAGAGCGCATGTGGAGAACTTGAAAACGGTCTTCCGAAAGTGGCTGCGAGTCTCCAACAGATTCGCCAAGTCATCAAAGCAGCCCACACGCACATCGAAAAAGATCCTTATGGCGTCCGCACATTCGCGGTTACCATGGGGTACTACCTCGAGACATTCGAGAAGTCCCTCAAGGCGTACCAGAATCTCGTGACCGCGGAATACAAAAACGCCGCAGTTTCCGAGGGGATGGCCGACTTCGAAAAAGGGCTTCCCGAAGTGCATCAGGCATTCGACAAGGTGTACAGCGCGCTCATTGCACGCAAGCTCGACGAGCTGAAGGCACTTCAGACGGAGTTCGCCGCGGTCAGCCAGATGAACCAAGTGATTTCACGTTAAAACCACAGCAAGGAGATACACATGGAAATGAAACGGATGATTGGCGGCGGTATCGTCGTCCTCGTCATCGCGGCGGTTGCGGGCTCGCTCTTCTGGAAACAGACGGAGAAGGCACGCACGCCCGAAGTCATCAACATCGTCGCCACGAAAGAGGCCATTGCGTTCTGCGAAAATCCGAAAGTGAAGGAGGTGTTTCTCACGAAGCACAACCGCACACTCAAGTGCACGCAGGACTCAACAGGCAAAATCGTCGCTCGGCAGGCCAAGGATATCGTCGGTATCGACGTACTCCTACCCGCCTCTGATGTTGCTGCCCGAACCTACAAGGGGCCCAAGCTCGGACTGGAACCTGCGTTCCCGTCACAACCGGTCGGTTTCACCAAAACCGAACATGCGGAAGCGTTCGTGAGCGCGGGCATGGCACGCAAAGAGTCGGACGGGAGCATCACGCTCCTCGTCGCAAAATTCGTCGAAGCGATGGATGCAGGCAAGACTTGGAAGTCCATCGGCATTGAGGGTGTGGGGAAACTGAAAATCCGCACCACTGATGTGAAGGCCACCTCGTCCGGACAAGGGTACGTGAATCTCTTGGCCGCCGTGTATAACCACGGCGATCCTGCGAACACCACCAACGCCGAAGAACTTGGTCGCAAGATCAAGCCGCACGTGGAGCGTATGGGATCACTGCCCATGACCTCGTCGGAACTCCTGCAACAGTGTCTCATGACGGGGTGCTTCGAACTCAACATCGGGTTCGAGAACTCCTACATCCGCACTGCGCGCGAATCGGCCGACAATGAGAAAATCATGAGCCAGAAATTGCGCCTCATGTATCTCGAGCCTGCGATGTGGGGCTACCACACGGTGATTTTCCTCACGGAAAATGGAAAGCTTTTTTCCGAAGCCTTGAAGGATCCTGTTCTGCGCGAAATCGCATGGACTGATCACGGCTTTCGCACCGGCACTACCGGTATCACTGGCGACGCCACGAAGGTGCCCGTCAAAGGAATTCGTCCTGCTGTCTCGGCTGCTATCTCGATGGCCACGCCCGAGGTCAACACCATGCTCATCAACCAAGTCACTCAGTAAAGGACTGACACATGCAACAAGCACTCCAAACCCAAGCGGTGAACACCGTTGCCACCTTCACTCCCGATGCCACGCTCTCCGGCATGCTGCTCGCGCAGTTTCCGCTCGAGCGTCAACCGCTCGTTGTGGCTGAAAAAGCCAAAGCTGTGCTCGGGCAAAAGGCAGTCCCCGACATGAGCACCCAAGAGCTGATCCTGTTTGGCTCCCCAGCGCAACAAGCAATGGGCAAGGCGTACGACGGCATTCTCGCCACGCTCACCGTGGATAAGTCACCGCTGACCGCCGCCATCTTCGCGCAACTCGACAAGGGTATACGCGATCTCAAGCTCGACGAAATCAAGGAAGCAATCGCGAAGTCCAAAGAGCCGGGTCTTTTCGGCAAGATGGCCAACTGGTTCGGCGACACAATTCGCGAGCGACTGCTCAGGGTCCAAAAGACCTTCGACGACCTCGCGAAGAAAATCGAGGCGGACACGCAGGCCAACATGCTCGAACTCACCAAGAGTCTAGCGCAAGTCGACGCCATGAAAAAAGCACAGAAGGCCTCGATCGCCGACTTCGCCGCATTCGTTGTTTCTGGTTCGCTGCTCTTGCAAGCTGCTGAGGCAAAGGTTGCCGCGCAGCGTGCCGAAGCAGGGAACGATCCACTGCGCATCATGGAAGTCGAAGAAGCCGAAGGCAAGGTCGACTCCTTCCGCCAGCGCCTGGTTGTCCTCGTCGGTGAATACACGGCCGCTCCCTTGAACATCAAGGACGCCGACCAGATTCAAGTCTCCATCGTGCAGGAAATGCAGAATACGGCCAACGCGTTTCTGCGCGACCTGAACGACATCAAGCGTCTCTTGATTCAACTCATCGCACTCGAGAAACTCACGAATGCGCAGGAGGCGAACAAGAAGCGTGGCGAGATTCGCACGCAGCTCTCGAACTTGAATCGGGGATTGGTCGAACAGACCTACCTCGATGCCCTTGCGGCGCCAGGGGACATGGCTGAGAAAGATGCGCTGCTCATCGAAGCAGCGGCAACCGCGCTCGAGCGTTTAGCAGAAAAGGGGCGTGCTGCAAAGAACGCCTCCGACACCAAAATGCGCGAAGCGCTGGTGAAGTACGAGGAAGTGCGCGAACGCAAGCTTCCCGAAATCGTCCGCTGACGTTACCTTTCGTTTCAAACCGAGTCTCACGACTCGGTTTTTCTATACACCGTTTTTGTTGTGCTTTGTCGAGTATTAGTTAGAATTGATGCATATATGGAACACCCTCCTGAAACCCCAGAAGAAGATGTGCCAATGGTTTCACCCGAGATTCCCCCAGGCGCGCAGCGTTTTTCCGATACACTTTTAGACATTAGTACTGACCGCGCCCGTGCACCGCATGGCGAGAAGGGTGAGGTCTCTGTACCAGAAATTTCACTTGCAGATATTCCGGCGGAACATCATGAAACGGTGCTTGCGAACCTCGAAGCGCTCCACCACTTAAATGGCCACCGTGGAAGTATGGTCCGTGACAGGGTGCTTTCAGGGACGACACCCCTGGCAACGCACCTGCGTGCACTCTACGAATGGTCTAAGTCGCCAAGTAGTATTGAACCCATTTGTGCTCCAGCACCCGAGGGATTTCTCGCGCTGGGAGATTCACCAGAACACCTTTATGAAGCGCTGACTTTTCTTGAATTGCACCCCGATGTAACCCCTGAGACATATGGGGCGAGCGTCGCAGAAGCCACCGCGGCGGCACTCGGACTTCCAGAGGGTAAAACAAAATGGGTGGACGGCATCTCCCCGACATTTAATGCGAAAGACAGAGCACGTGTATTTACAAAACTTTTTGCTGACGTCGGATTTCTTCCTGAAGAACTGACAACCAAAAAAGCATTTCAAAAAGTCCCCACGACATCACTTTTTGCATCAGTTGAAGCACTACGCACGCTCGAAGGAGGGGAGTATGCCGATGAAGCACGCCATGAACGCGCACGACTTTTGAACGCGATGATTGCAGGAGGCAATCTCTTGCAGCTCCACGCACAGGGCGGGGACATTACCCTCGATGCAAACGGCATCTTTATAAACGTTGGTGCATTACACGCGCACCTTCCATATGGGCTGATTGAAGAGCCTGCGTTTGCAGCGCTCACTCGAGACGGGTGGTTGAGTGATGAGGCAGCTGCAGAGGCGGGGCTCCGCACGCTTAATGAGAACAATACCGTATCTGAGATCGAGAAAGTAAAACAGGATCAGCTTGAGCGGTTTATTGAATCCATCAAGGATTCCGAGCAGGAAACCGCGCTGGTGAAAGACATCGCAAAACTCCGCGCTCTTGTTGAAAACAACACTGCATCGGAAAACCAAAAACATGAACTGTTATTGGCTGAAGGCTCGCTTGTGTACACAAGAAGATTAGATAGCCTCGAAGGAGTGGTCACACAGATCGTGAATAATCCGCAGTATTTTGCCAAAAAAGTTATAAAAGGAAATCATATTATTCCTGATATGGTCATCGATGCGTTGGGGGAGCGAGGCCCAGACGGGATATCCACTTTGGCAAGATTCGGCGAATCAATCTCTGAAGAATTGGCGAACAAAAGTGCAGATACTAACCAAACCGCCTTGGGGGCAAATGACTTTGCTTCACATGAACTCCTTAAAATACCCGAGATCGAATATGAACGAAGATCCGCGATCATCAACAGTCCTGAATATTACAACGCACACAAAATGCTCCGCGGGATTCTTGCTGCAAAAACAAAAACGTCCGAGCAAGACGAATTCATCGTATTGCGCAGTGCGTATAAGCGAGTGAAGAATGGCGATCAGCACTCATTCGTTGAGGTGCTCAACAAGGGGGAGATGTCTCGTGTGCTCATTAATGAAAATAAGGAGCTTGACGCCCCTCTCCGCAGAGCATTTGAAGAGTTGCCACTCTATGAGCGCGATGCATATGAAGATCTCGAGCGGGCGGTAACGACATACAAATCCTTTGCCCGCGATCTGGAGCGTCTAAGAAGTACCAAAGGGATGAGTATTACGGGGTATCAGGACTATGAATTTTGGAGAATAGCGAGAGATGTGCTCGGCTTTCTTTCGGGACACGCTTCCCCTGAACGTTTTCGAACCGCAAGTGATCTTTTCGACAAACTCGAAGCAGCTGTACATGACGAGTCATACACGACCATGGGCAAGTATGCTGAGGAGTTTGTCGTTTTGGTGGAGCAGTGTGACGAAGAGTACCGCAAATTCCTGTATGCAAGTATCGGGAAACCAATCAACTTTACCGAAGCATTCATGCCGGAGATTGCAAAGACCGATGTCGCGTTTGGTTCACGTTTTGCTGAAGAAGCTCGAGAAAA
>JAYUQG010000004.1:0-16911 GCA_043756865.1 bacterium
AAGACCTTTTGAGATTTTTTCTGCGACTAATTTTTCTTAACGGTACTCCGTCTTAGAAAAATGAAGTACTCCCCGTGGTAAAAAATCCATAAGGTGTACAGCGTCTGTAGGACGAGCGATGAAAAAGGCATATTCCTATACGTTGACCGAATCGCAGGGGTCCCACAACAAAGCAGGTGGGGTTACTAGGATAGGCTCTTAATCTGCAAGCACTCCACGAAGAATGTCTTCGGGTACTTCGCGGGGCGCAAATGTAGGAATGTCCTCAGCCAAAAGAGCAGGTCGCTCCGGTGCTCTTCGGGGCACAGCCTGAGGTAGTGGCGTTTGCGGTGGAGGTGTTTCATGCTCGCTTGTCGGTGCCGATTGAATAGTTGTTTGTGCACTTTGTGCTTCTGTCGGTCTTTTTAGAGACGCATCTCCTTGTGCAAGTGAGGGTGTTTCGCTTTTTGACGCTTGTGCCACTTGTGCTCTCGTCACCGCCATAAGCGCTTCCTTTAAGCTCGAAAGGTTCTGCTCTGATGGTCCTTTGTCTTTCTTTGGCTGTGACTTTAGTTGCGTGAGCGACACACCCTCAGGTAACTTCGGTGTAAATGTCTGCTTCGGACGTTCCTGTTGTTTTTGGTCGCGCCCTGAATTGCGAGCCTCTGGCACACCAACAGCTGGAGTAGCCTCTCTTTGATTCACTACGCGCTCGGGTGGTGGTGTTTCGCGCACTATTTTTTCGAGCTGCTTGAATGGTTGATGCACCTCCGCCTGCACTTTTGGAGTACTCTCAACCGTTCCAAACACTTGGTATGCGGGAGGGCGCATAGGTACTTTGATTTCTTGTTCGAGTGGCAAGGTTGCGACGGGCGGGGCTATTTGTGTAGGAATTTCAACCGCAGGAATAGTCGACACGGGTTTCGTGGGAAGTGTCATTTTTACCACCACAGGAGGTGGTGGGGTGGCCGCAGGGGCAACTTCGCGGATAGTCTCCATCAATCCCGGGGACGGGGTGAAGGTACGCTCTGGTGGCCGAAATGTGGGTGTAGGAGGGCGACGGTCATCAGGCCTTGGCTGATAGGCAGGGGGGCTCGGTCGGTCGGGGCGCATCCCCGGGGCATATTTTTTTGTTTCTGGAGGGCCTGACGCATTAGGGTCCCGTGGTGGTACCACGACAGGTTCGTGCCACTTACGAATGTCTTCCTCGACTTGTGCGCGAGGAAGGGCAAACTGTGTATGCGATGAATCAATAACCTCTTTCGCATAATTACGTGCGGGAAATGCGGGACGATTGAGGGTGGTCGCCGAAAATGGCGAAGACCCGATGCCGCGAATCATCAGTTTCATGTACACCTGAGCAAACCCGAGATTCACCATGTCTTCTGCAAGGAAGAGAGGAGCAAATTCCTTTTCAAGTACGTCCGCGTCATATGAGCCGACACGGAAGGAGACCATGGTGCCCACGTTTCCAAATACCGCTGCACGCACCTCGTCGGACATTTGCTCTATATATTGATGCGCAATGGTGAGTGCAAGTTTGTATTTGCGTGCCTCTGAAAGGATGTCCGCAAATGACTCGTTCGCAAATGACTGAAACTCGTCAACATAAAGATAAAAGGATGGGAGGCTTTTCACTGTCTCCGGTCCCACGTCTGCGCGACTCATGGCGGCGAGGTAAATCTTTGTGATAAGCATCGAACCAACCAAGTTTGCATTCCCCTCGCCCATACGCCCCTTTGAAAGGTTCACGATAAAAATCTTGCGATTATCCATGATGTCGCGAATGTCAAATGTGGACTTGGGTTGTCCCACGAGATTGCGAATCAACGGATTGGCGGCAAATTGTCCGACTTTATTTTGAATTGCGGCGGTGGCTTCGGTCGCAAATTTATCTGAATATTTTGCATACTCATCGAGCCAAAATGCTTTTACCGAGGGATCGGTGACATTTGCCACAATCATATTGCGGTAGTCCTTGTCTGCAAACATTCGGTTCACCCCGAGCAGTGTTGACCCAGGTGACTCCATCAAGGCGAGCATCGCGTTATTTAAAATATATTCCATGCGGGCGCTCCACGCATCTACCCACACTTTTTTAAATGCGCCCATAAGTCCTGACACCACAAGCGGGCGCTTGTCGCGCCCCATGTCCTCCATCACGTTTAGTCCAACGGGAAACTCTTGATCAAACGGGGCAAAATAAATCACGTCTTTAATACGATGCTCAGGGACATAGGAAAGCAACGTTTCCGCAGTACCACCGTGTGGGTCAATGAAGCAAACACCTTCACCGTTCTGAATATCTTGTATCGCCAAATTCTCAAGTAATGTCGATTTACCCATGCCCGTCTTCCCGATGACATACATGTGTCGTGCGCGGTCCTCATCACGAATACCAAATTTGATCCGCTTGGAACGGTAGTCCGTTTCAGCGAAATAAGTTATCTTATCAGGAGTATTTTTATAGTCCGACATACTGTGTTCATTATATGCCTCACAAGCATAAAGAAAAAGAGCCCAGCGAGGGCTCTTGGTATTCTAGTAACGTCAAGCAACGAAGTGGTCTATAAACCACGTACGGAAATGTGCTTCCCCTGCCTCTAGCTCGCCGTGCACAATACGGTCAAAGTCTATATCGTTCCGGCGATGAGCGGCCCACAGCTTCATGCACAGCTCGTCATCTTCGTCGGCACTTTGCCGATAGGCGAAGATAAACTTTTCCAAGAGCTTTGCCCGCAACTCTTCCGGAACGCACTTGTGGATATAAAACTCCACATAGTTGGCATTCTTTCTGATGCCGTGTTCGTCAGTAACCTCCACAAGATAGCTCAGCGCGAGGAGTCGTCCACCCTCATACAACTCCGGCATAACATAGCCGTTGCCGTAAATGGATGCCCAGACGGCGAAAATATTCTTGTCGATGGGCGTCTTTGCACCCGGCATTTTTTCTTCAAGCCAGAAATGCAAGTCAGCCCAGCCGAGCTCAGACAGCTCCCTGTTGCGCGAACGCATCAGTCGGTCTACATGCGCGCGGAGATTTGGACGCATATGCACCACTTGAATGCTGTAACTACATTTGGTGTTTGCACCAAACTCCCAGAGGTACGATGATTCATCCGTCATGGGACCGAATGAAAACTCGTGATACTTCGCGACATGTAGGCCGTCGTCGTAGTTGACCTTCATAAGCGGGCGCGGGTACGGAAGCTTATATGCTATTTCCTCTCCGAACCAGAATGCCTCTGCGGAAAGAAAATCTGCGGGTAGACTGAGCTGTGCACCAAAACCGTCGAGCGCACGAAGTTCTTCAGGGGAGTATCCGAGCGCAAAACCTTTCCACACACCAAAAGCAGGGCGTGCGAGCGCGCGATTAGATTTCGTAAATTTCGGGCAGGCCACCAATCTCCCGTTTGTGTCGTAGAGCCACTGGTGTACTGAACAACGAATCTCTGTTGAGTGCTGCGTGCCAGCGGTGTTCAAAATCTCCGCACCGGCATGCAAGCAGACATTCTGCACAACCGAAATCTTTCCATCACCCGTTCGCGTGACAATCCACTTTTTATCGAAGGTGACAAACACTTCGTCAGGGTAAAGCGACGCCAGTGAGCCGTAGTACTCACCTACATCTTTCGTATGTAGTCCACGATACCAGTTCGGCCGTACGGCCCTGAGTTGCAGGCTTTTGTCCATGATGCCCCTTATTTGAATGTTCAAAGCAAACCGAAACTGGGGAAAATCTACCATAAAACCGATATTTGTCAAAAAAAACACCACTTTGCGGTGGTGTTTAGGTGGGAACAATCTCTTTGGTGTCTTTGCGCGCTTGGATCTGACAATAGAGCTGATGAGCACGCTGCAGCTTGAAGTTATCCACGCCGCTAAATTCCTCAGGCAAGTCTTTGTGCGACTCGATGATCAGGACATGATCGATCGAAAGATGGCGCACACACTGGTGGTATTCTCGCTCAAGCTGGTAAAGGGGCTTCAAAAGTGAGTGGGGTGCAGACATGTCTATTCCAAAAAAAGAGGATACTGGTAGATAATTTACGACACAATGACATCTTTGTCAAAGGTTATTGGGCCCGTTCCACTTTTGGCGATCTTTTTGTATAACGCCCAAAGCAACGCAAAAACAATAAGCTCACCAACTACAACAAGTGCGTCGCCCATCGATATCAAAATGGTTATTACTGCTCCCCCGCTGTAGTGGCCAATAGCAAAATGTGCGAGATCTCGAATATTTATCCATCGCTTTCTTTTGAGCAACGCGTATATCCCACTAAAAAAAACAATCTGGTATATCAAATGGACATACCAGGGCGCACCCACCCCGGCGAGTATCATGGTCAAAACTAACCACAAGGAACTCACTCCTCCCAGCATGATCGGCCCGCGAATATACTTTACATCACCCACCTCATACATCCATATTCTTTGTTTGCATTTGAGTGCAAGCAGGACAAGAAGCACCACCGATGCCCAGGCCAAAACAAGGTAGCCTGCAGGAATTCCCATGTACTTATCTGTATTAAAGAAGGTCACACTCCCCAGCACGACGACAATTAAACCCCATATCCACATTTGTCGGATCGATAACCATGATCGTTCTTTTTCTTCGGGATACATTGCGTGGACAAGCATGACCGGATATATAACTGAACACAGTGCATGCCAGGGGATGATGAAGAAAACCCAAGGAAAATTAATGCCAAAATGATCATACTGGCGAAAACTTTCAATGAACATATTTTCTCCGGTCAAAAAAAGAGTGCGAGCAACAACACCTTCATTTATAACACCATATGCGAGACCTAATACGAAAAGACCCAATAATCCAAGTTTGTTGCGCAAAGCGATCTCCCTCATGATCAGAACGGGGACACTGTAAAAAATCAAGAGGAAAATAAAAACAACAGGAGAAAAAATTTTAGGGAAAGGGGTGCTTGAAGTAACCAACTCTGTAAGGATCGGTATAATGAGAATAAATACAATAAGTGCGTGATGTTTTTTCACATTATTCCCCTACGAGATACGCACTCGGAGTATATTTATTGGAGGGGTCCCACATCATCCATGAGGTAAGCCCTGCGTCGTATGTTCCTTTTATTTGCGCACGGACATCAGCTGAAGTATATTCTTTTCCATAATCGAAATCTTGGAGCCAGGGTCGTAAACGGTTGGCATATTTTCCGGTCGGAATGAATTTTGGAGTCGAGGTCGACGCGATGAAACCTGATTCTTTTTCCTCAAGGGCGTTCGCGCGGACGACCGCGCGTGACATGACATATTTGATTAATTCATACGGCACATTGTTCGGGTCCTTCCAGCCATTAAAGTTCGGAGGGTAATGGGAAGGATAGACCATCGGTGCGACATAATCAAAATTCACGAGTGCGTGTTCAAGCACTTGTCCAATATTCAGGTCATCGGTGTTTGTTGTTGTCATACCGAAGAGATCTGCGGAAATGGGAATCTCTAATTTACGCATTTCCCGCCCAAGATAAGTATAAAACCTGCGCATCATCTCTGACTTTGTCGTTGAACCAGTCCGCGTAAATTTGATGTCAGACATATTTCCATCTGACGGAAACCGGATGTAGTCATAGTTGATTTCATCGAAGCCAACGGCATGGGAGGCCTTGCCGAGGCTCACCATGTGCGCCCAGTATTCTGTCGCTCCGGGATCAATAAACGTCAGGCCTTTCCTGTCTTTCCATATTCCCCCATCAGACTTGCGCTTTACCGCCGCATCGGGATGCGACTTGGGGTACACGGTGTCTTGCATTACCGTAACGCGCCCGATAACGTAAATCTTTTTTGCGTGCAGTTCTGCAATAAATTCTTTTATATCCGGAATATGACACCCCATTGTGTTGGTAATAAAGGCGGGATCATTCGTCTCGAAAGAAATCATGCCGGTGTAATCCTTTATGTCGATGATGACTGCGTTTAATTCTGTGGTCTCGATGAGTTTCGTCAGTGGTGCGCGAAGTGACCTTCCGCTCGCAATGCAGCTGGTCATGTAGACGGCCTTCAGTGGCACGGGGGCGGGTAGATGCGTGACCACCACCGCGGGTGGTCCTGGAGGAACCAGTGACACAGCAGGTGCGGCTGTGATTGTTGTCGCTATATTCGCCGTGGCTGTAGAAGTGGCGGAGCGGTCGTATGCAACTTCGCCGCCGATTCCGCTTGCGCCATATACCAAAATAGCACCAAAGAGGACGGGAATGAGTAGTCGTATCTGGAGTAGTGCGCGGAGCATGGAGCTAATTTGGTTCAACGCCAGTTACCGAAGCATCGTCGACGCGTCGCTTTCGCCTACGCACAACGCTTATTTTTTCTTCGACCACCGTCTCTCCTCCCGTGCTGTCATACTCACGTTTTGTATCTTCTACAGTAGTGCGTTCAATGTGCATGCTCGCCGAGTCCTCAACCTCCGTGCGCTCCACATGAAGCACCTTTGGCTCTTCCACTGCTTCTTCTGCTGTTTTGTGTGCCTTATGTTTGCGCGAAAAAGAGAGGAGAAATACCAGCAACAACCCGAGGAATGTAAGAATAAATTTATCAAATTCCTGAGGGAAGCCGAGATATGGCAAAAGCGCCACAAGCAAACCAATCACAATGAGTGTGTTCCTGAGCATGATTCGTATTATAGCTTAGGATAGAGAGGCGTGCACATGCACTTATAAACGCTGCGCAAGGTCGTGATAATGTACTAAAAGTGTTTCACCTAAATATTGATCCTTTTCCTCTGGTTCATGGAGAGTATCGAACATTTCGCGCAACTGTGCTCGAGATAATATGAGTCTTTCTCCATCCCCACGCGACTCGATCGACTCGATACCCTCAAGGAGACTGTAAATCTTCGCGAGTACTTCGCCTTGATTCCCCCACCATGCGGCGGTACGAGGTTCCAGATCGGCTAAATATACTGAATCTTCCGACTCACCATCACGTCGGCCCAGCATGAATTGGGAGATGTCAATATCTATCCAGTACCTCTTCTGCTGCATAAGAGAATGCTTTAGCTGAGCGATAGCCCCCGAAAGAGCCATATCTGCGAGCAAAATAGCTCTTTTATCAAATGACTCAACCTTACTGAGATCTTTTCCTTCAATTTTCTCTGTCATGGTGTACAACCGAGGACTTCCATCGACGTCGTCTTGTCCGATGACATACTGAAAATCAGGGACTGCGACACCGTAAGTTTCTCGCATTTCTTCAAATAACTGCTTTCCATTCGCAAGATAATCAAGAGTTTTTGTGGAGGTGGGTCCCTCATCGGTGATCCCTTGGAGACGGAGTTTTTCTTTTCTAATAAGAATGTTTTGGTGCATGTTCAATCCGGACATCACGGGACCGTCTTCTGCAAAAAAGGGTTCACGTTCAGGAAACGGTGTGCGATCGCTCTCTGGTGTTACGTTTTCATGTGGATCTTCATTCATAGAACTATGTTATACCCCCTCCACAACCACCACAAACTCTCCTCGCACGCGATCGGGGTGACTCAAGAAATGCTGTAATACTATTTCGGCCTCACCAATGACATGCTCCTCATGTATTTTGGTAATTTCGCGAGAGACGCAGAGTCTGCGCTTGGGGTGTAGGTGTGCTTTGAGCGACTCAAGCGCTTTCATAATACGATGCGGTGACTCGTAGAACACCACCGTTCTTTTGGATGCCGCAATCTCCTTGAACATCGTCTCTCGACCCTTTTTGTGGGGTAAAAAACCGAGAAAGGTAAATTCGGATGAAGGAAATCCTGAAACGGAAAGAGCCGAGAGAACGGCGGAAGGTCCTGGTATAGGAATGATTTGAACTGTATCCCCAAATTTCTCCCGCACTTCGCGTACCAACATACAGCCGGGGTCCGAAATTGTCGGGGTGCCCGCATCTGAAACTAGCGCAAGATTCTTTCCCTGCAGAAGCAAATCAAAAATCTTTTCAACTTTTGAAAGTTTCGACTGTGCGTGATAGCTCATGGTTGGCTTTTCAATGTCGTACTTCTGCAAAAGCCGCTTTGTCACACGAGTATCTTCGCAAAGTATCATATCTACCTCCTTGAGAATGCGTATGGCTCGAAGCGTGACATCTTCAAGGTTGCCAATCGGAGTGGCGATAATATAGAGGATGGGCATGCATGGAATGCTAGCAAATTTACGTGGTACAGGCCACCACATCTTGCCCCGACGCCAGCGCGTCTGTAAGCTGAGTCCAGATGCTCCGAAGGAATACCTTATGTCCGACAAAATTTTCGTACATTACCCTGCATATCTTTCAAAGAAACTGACAAAAGCGTGCGATAACCTTATCCGCGCGCACCCCACCCTGAGTTCGTACCGTGACCATGTCGAGATTTCCGGCAACGCACACTCCGTAAAAATTGTACAAAAAATTGTGCCACTCCAAGCGCATCGTGGAGTCCGCAATTACCTCTTGTACGCGGCACTCTTTGTGCTCATGAATTTCTCACTACCACCCTCGCCAAGTGCACTACGAAAGCGCCCGCTGTACCACGAGGACAAAGTCAAAGCGCGGTACCATTTTCGTGAGCTCGATGACTGTGCGGCAGCAGTTTTCCTTCCGGCTAAATCGGGAAAATGGCCATACTTCATGTGGCGAAACGCGCGACGGCTGATGCGTCAACAAAAGCAGGTCTGGCAAGTAACAGGAGATATTGAGACGGGCTTGCGCCTTACCCCTCTCGCGATTTCGCCCTCACGTGCGCTCCGACAAAATCGCGAAGAGACGATGTCCGATATTGTCGAATACGCCGAACCTCAGGTGTATCCCTCGCTCTTCACCCTCATACGCGATGCCGTTAAAGGTCGCGAGCGTGAGGACTAGCGCAACTTACACAACCCGCATATGCGGGTTTTTTTGTAATGCTATACTGTGACCATGCACAAGAAGTCTGCGTCACGACTGGGAAATAAAAAGCACTACCTGCAAATAGCATTCAATTCCACACTTGATGACGCTCGGGCAATCATTTCCATTCTTCCGCCATCTGACCGAATTATTATTGAAGCAGGGACTCCCCTCATTAAACGCTACGGAATGGATGCCGTGAGCTCGCTTCATGCATGGTGGTCACAACGTCTGCTTTTTGGAAGTCTTGCCGCATTACCTGCGGAGCAAGAGCTGAGCGGTATTGGGCTTATTGGTGCTATTGCAAAACTTTCCATACAACAGGCCACGCGCACGAATACACCAACAAATAAAGGGTCTGGTATATCCGGAGTGCCTTACATCGTTGCGGATATGAAAACGATGGACCGCGGAGACGCAGAAGTGCGCATGGCGGCCCATGCGGGAGCGAGCGGGGTCATCGCACTTGGTTCAGCCCCGACCGAAACATTGAATGTGTTCATCGCTACATGCGAAAGCTATGGCATCGATGCGATGATCGACATGATGAACGTGGAATTTCCACTCACCACGCTCCGCGCACTCAAGAAGCAGCCACGTGTGGTTATTCTCCATCGTGGTGTCGACGAAGAACGCGACAACAAACAAAAGATGCTTCCTCTCCACGAGGTACGACGCATCAAAGGTGCTTACGACATGCTCGTCGCAGTCGCAGGGGGCGACACTCCACGCGAAGTACAAAGTGCCGCATTCAACGATGCGGATATTGTCGTTATCTGGAAAGCGGTCTACCAACAAAACGACCAGACCCTTGATATCGTCAATACATTTTTAAAGACAGTGAAATAAAAAACAGCCACTCGGCTGTTTTTTGTTCGACTATGCACATGCGGGCGCACTAGAATGCCGGCGCAAAGTCCTTGTGAATTGGAATTGCGCGAGGGAAAACATCTACTTTTACCCATTTGCTTGCTAGTGACAGCAAAATAAAACCCGAATAAAGGGCGATTCCGCAAAGTACACCGATGAAAAAATATCGCGTTTTTCCACTTGAAAATGCGCACGCCGAAACAAGCAAGAGCAGAAAAAGCACTACTGCACCAATGAGCATGAGGATGATGACAGTGTCCTCCTTGCAGTATTGTCCTACTCTTTTGCCACACTCTATCAATGGTTTAACAAAAAAATATACAACGTCTGTGCAAATCAGCGACAGGAGAATAATCAGTTTGTGATGAGCCCAAAATTGTTTAATTTTCGACATAAATAGGAGGACTATTTTTTGTTACGGAAATGTTCGCTCATGGTCTTCATGCCCTCAAAGAATTCGACGGGAAGCGCGAAGATGACGGTCTTGGAAGGGTCGGGGTTAATCTTCTCAATAGTTTGAAGTGTGCGCATTGCAATACCACCCGGAACTGCCGAAAGAACTGCTGCTGCCTCGGCGAGCTTCTGTGATGCAGAGAACTCTCCTTCTGCGCGGATGATGACCGCACGGCGCTCGCGCTCGGACTCAGCCTGCTTTGCCATCACGCGCTTCATGTCGGCAGGGAGTTCGAGGTCCTGAATTTTGATATCCGTGACGTTCAATCCCCAGCTATTTGTAGCTTGATCGACAATCTTCTTTATTTCGTCAGAAATTTTCTCACGCTCGGAAAGCAGCGAGTCGAGCTCAATTCCTCCAATTACGTCACGCAGTGCCGCCTGAGCGTACTGAGAGACGGCGAGCGCGTAGTTCTGAATATTCAGCGTTGCAAACTCTGCATTTTCGACTTGGAAGTACACCACCGCGTTAATTCCGACGGGCACGTTGTCGCGCGTAATCACCTCCTGTTGCGGGATATCGATGGTGGTAATACGTAAATCGATTTTCATCATGCGCTGGACGCCGGGCAAAATCCAAGTCAGCCCCGGTTGACGGGTTGAAGTGTATTTTCCAAATGTGAGCACGACTCCGCGTTCAAACTGATCAACGACGCGCAATCCACTAATAACGGTGACAAACAAAAAGATGAGTATGGGGAATAAAAGCTCCATGGTGTACGGCTGAATTATAATAAGGCACTGTCACAAAATAATATGATCGTCTCGCTTCCACATTTACCCCATCTTTCACTTTTCTTCAATCGCAGAATCTTCACCGTAATCCTATTACGCCTCAGATTCCGCTTAGTCAGAAAAGGTAAATCTGAGGCAAATCTGAAACCGAATCCGAACACATTATTTTGTGACAGTGCCTACTTCAGTATACTAAAAAAATGCTGTGGAAGCATGGGCTCCGCTTGCATACTCATTTCTCCATGCTAGTATACGGTCAGCTTGATCTTTTGAAGGAGAGCTTGTGAAAAATGAACCCGTAGAAAAGCGCCGTTTGCTCTACTTCGCGCACCCTGTGAACACCTATAGCACCCCTCTCGAAACCAGACTTCTGGATCGTTTTGCTTTTTGGTTTCCCAAATCGGACATCGTAAACCCCAACGCACCAGTACATCAGCGACGCGTAGGTGACATCCGCAAGGACGACCCAAATGCAAACGTGATGGAGTACTTCAAGAGTGTTGCGCGCGATTGCGATGGAGTCATCGTACTCCCGTTTGGAGACGGAAAGATTGGTGCGGGCATCTACGCAGAAGCTGAAGTCATCAGCGCGAAGGGCGGAATCATCTGGCTCATTGGCACAAATCCGCTCAGCGTTTGCATGCTCAAATCACTTGACCCATCACTCAGGCTTTCGGTAGACGAGACCCGTGCACGGGTATATTTTCCGAATTCCAACCGAAAACTTCAGCCATACGAATGAATACCACCCCGACATTTGCTCGGGGTTTTTGTATTTCGATTATTTAATCTGTCCTTGGTAGCCTCTACATATCGCATTGTGTCTTCGTAACCAATAATGTAGAAAAAAATTGACTTACAAGTGATTCTATGATAGAATAATTTTTATGTCGCAAGTTCCTTGTGTGTTCTCAGTAAGCGATGAAAGGAAAGTCACGAATGCAGACAACAAAAGACCCTGGTCCTCGGCGGTTTCACCTCGTTTCCCAGTTCCGTGAGAACGGCAGCAAGGGCGGCCCCATCACGGACATGGAGGACCTCGCCCGAGTGATTGTCTTCGAATCAATCCAGAGTGGAATGAATCTCAGACAAATCCTGAAGGACAAGATCCTTTTCGGAAATTTGGGTGAGCTGACCTATGACGAGATGAAGGCGCTCGCGTCGGCAATCTTCGTCGGCCCGAACTCGGTGGAATATCTGGCGCAGCTCCGCAGTGACCACTGCATGGGCTATACCCACGAACAGGAGGATGGCATCATCGCCCTCCTCGAAACCCCGAACTCCGAACCCCTGACGGTTGTGCTCGCGCTCGGTTTCATCCCCCCGAAACCCCGTCGGTACTAGTCAGAGATGTACGGCAGCATTCGCTGCCGTTTTTTTATGCGTGTTTTAGAAGAAACTAACGCCATCCATCACCAAATAAAGATCACCGAGTGCAAGCAGTGCCATGAGTAGAAATAACCCCGTTGTTACAAGGTAGGGTCGAAGTACGATTGTCTCCCCCCTACGCCCACGCAGGTACCGCAAAACCCACAAGGTAATTGCGAGGAGGAGAAATACCACCGCCTGCAGAGGCAAGAGTACAAAATAAATAAATAGTGGAAGGTAGTCATCACCAAGAAGTACTTGTTGAAAATCGTGAAAAAACGTAGCGTCTGTCGCTATCGAAAGAAAGTGTAAAAACGAAGTCAGTGCAAATAGCCCCACGACTGTTCCGAGTAGCCCCACCCAAACCCGAAACCCCGTTGACCGAGAAAGCCTCCAGACAGACAAAAATAGGAAAAATGCGGCAACTGCGTTTACGATATGGGTGACTGAAAAAGCAGCAAAGACGAGTTTGTTGTCCGCATTTCTACCAGCTCCAGCGAGGAGCAAAATTGCCGATGAAACAAGAAACAGCATCACCCCAATGACGAGTGTGCGGTGGGCCACTTGTTCAGGTAGACCCACAAACCAGTTGGCGAGAGTACGTGGGCCAGTTACTACTTCTTGAAGTGATGCAGCCACACGTGGGAGCACTTGAGCTATGTCCGACTCCTTCCAGCCATTCTTTTCAAGCTCTGCGCGAATCATCGCATCAGGAATTCCACGCGCGCGCTCAGTGTTTACATAGGCGATAATTGCTTCGGCACTCATATTCTCCAATCATACAATGCTTTTTCGGTTTGTTATAGCGATAATCCCGCTTTTTATGGCGGGATTATTGCTGAAACAAAGTTGACGTAGCAAGCTATTGCGCTCCACTCTGCTCTTTCCCTTGATGAGGAAGTATACGCACTTCCAGTGGAGGGAATCCATTAAATCCTACTGAGCTATAGCTCATGGTATATGCACCTGTCGTCAAAATGTACACACGCTCACCCTCCTTCAGGCTGTTCGGTGCCTTATACTTGTAATTCTCATAAAGGATATCTGCACTATCACAGGTAGGACCGGCGAGGATGACCTCGCTCCAATCCTCCTTACCATAATGTCCGGGAAAATAAATTGGGTACTTAATTGCTTCATCGGTCGTTTCTATCAGTCCTCCAAATTTTCCTATATCAAGATACACCCAACGAGTCCGATTGGTTTCAGACTTCTTGGATATCATCACAATCTCGGTGGCGATGACTCCTGCGTCCGCAACGAGGGAGCGCCCCGGCTCTATAATGATGTCGAGTCCGCCGCCGGGAAAGTCTTCCTGCATGTACCTCATAATTGACTCCGCATACGCCGGCACCCCTTGCGCCGACTTCAGGTACTGCGCGGGAAAACCTCCTCCAAGATTGACGCATGCGAGCGTAATACCGTCTGCTTTAAGTGCGTCAAAGAGGTATTTCACTAAGGCAATCGCATTATCCCACTGACCAATGTCCCGCTGCTGGCTTCCCACATGAAATGAAATTCCATATGGCACCAGACCCAGTCGTTTTGCCAATTTAATTAACTTATATACGGTATCAGGATGTGCACCGAACTTCTTTGATAATGGCCAGTCTGCACCTGCTCCATCAAGTAACAATCGGAAATTTAGCTTTGCGCCGGGTGCGCTGCGTGCCAACTTCTCTATGTCGGATTTTGAGTCCGTCGAATAGAGCTGGATTCCCTTTGCGTATGCATAGGAAATATCCTCTTCCTTCTTTATTGTGTTTCCGTAGCTCATGCGCTCAGGCGAGATACCCAGTCGCAGGACGTGATCTATCTCATATCGAGAAGCAACGTCAAAGCAGGAACCGCGATCTGCAAGAAGCTGTATGACCTCATCCATCGGATTTGCCTTCATTGCATAATATATTTTTGCTCCCGGCATCGCGCTGGTGAGCTCATCATAGCGTTCTGCTATTGTCTCGAGGTTGATATATAAACACGGAGTCGCCTTCCCCTTTGCAAAGTCTTCAATACGAGCAAGCTGAGGAAGTGAGATAAGCTCTAATGCACGAGATTTGTTTCCCACAAGCGTAGTTATGTTATTAGTTAAAAAGTAAAGCTCGCCAAGGGCACAGCCTGTGCAAGTGGTGGCTCATCCAAATAAAAAGGATTACGTGAAAGTATATACCTCTCACCCTTCTGGTCAACATCCTGAATCGACAAATGCAGAGGACGCCACAATAATGAAGTGGGGCAACTCTCCGCGCAGTTCAAATTGTGGAGTGAGCGCATTTTTTGCCCGCTCTAACAAAAAGACGCCGCTAGGGCACCTTTCCATCTGAGCTACGAATTCTCCATTCAACACTATGTGCGCATGCCAAGACTCGTACGTGCTCGTCATTATTAGGACGAAGCGAATACTTGAAGCTTTGTCCGCTCTATTTGATACTGCTTCTTGAAAACTCAATTTCTACACATTGTGCGCATGCCAAGACTCGAACTTGGGACCTCGTCATTATCAGTGACGCGCTCTAACCACCTGAGCTACACGCGCACAATGCGCACAAACTTTTTGAGTTTTCAAGAAACCATACCACCTGAGCTACACGCGCACATAGGGTTGAATTCTCCCTCAAGTAGCAAAAATATAGCAAACATAGCCACATACTGCAACATATACCGCATTGCCTTTACTTTACTCGGTCGTGTCGTAAACTCAATTTAGTTTGTTCCTTTTTTTAACCAAAGAGGTGGATATGCGTCACTTTCGCTACATTTTCCCCATGTTTGTACTCTCCCTACTTGTCGGACTCATGCAACTCTTCGCCCTCGAAGCACAGCCTGAAGTGCTTTTCCGCTTCGATGGAAAAATGGACAAGGTGCAGCACTTCCTTGCTGGTAGTGCGTGCGGCATATTTGGAGTTTGGGTATTCCGACTATGTAATCACCGCAGTTCTGAGAGCGAACGTCTCGAGCATATCTTTGTTGCGGCTGCGAGCGCTGCCTTTGTAATTGGTTTCGCTTGGGAAGTACTTGAACATATACTTCCTGAAATGAACGGTGGCGCGCATTCATATGTGACGCTTGATACCCAGCTGGATCTCGTTTGCGATACGCTCGGTGGCCTTACTGCCGTACTTTTTTATCGCAACAAACGCGCTTAAACTAATCCGATATGCATCGGATTTTTTATTTCCCAAAACCCAGATACTTTGGGATTTGGGAAATAAAACACCGAACGCAGTACGTTCGGTGTTGCGCCCACTGAGTCTTATTCAGACCATGCTGCCTCCATGTGTAGCAGTTCATCCTTTGTAAAAGCCCCACAAGACTTTTTCCCCTCACTGGTGTCAACAAACGCACACACCTTCGTGCCCGTTTGAAGGGTTTCCTTGTTCGAGTAGTACACAACAGATTGCGACAAGTACTCGAGCGTGCCCGCCATGCAAAGCAGCAGAATGCCGCAAACTGCAAATGTGCCTCCCCACCGCTCGGCAGCTGAGGCCTCCCCCTGCCGAAGGAACTGATCACGCGGACTCGCTGACGCGAAGACAGACACAAGCAGACATACGCAAGCGAGTAGTACGAGTGCGATGGAAATTCCCTGCATGGTGTTTCTCCTTTTCTAAGTGGGTTAAACATGCCGAAGAACGAAATATACAAACGCAAACTAACACATATTGACAAAATAAGCAAGTTTTAGTATAATTCGCATAGTTGCAGTAGTCTTTTCAACAACCAAGACTGGAGGCTTCACTTGGGAAATCATCGTGGGCGCTCGCGCGAGCGCAGAGATGTAGGCCTCAAAGACCTAAAAGTAGCCCTAGGCGGACACCAAAAGCCCTCGGCGGAGATAGTCAGTCAAAGCGTTCAAATTGCTCCAAACGTAGCAAAACCGAAGTCGTGGACTCCCGAGTTCTGCAGGGCGCAGGCAACGCACGCTGACGCCAAAGAGGAGTGGGGAGCTGCCCGTGATTGGCGCGTTCGTGCCCACGTAATCGAGCACTACCACGTAGTTCGTGGAGGCAAGCCAAACCAACCCCACCCCTATCGCGAGATGTCTGTCGACGAGTCGGGGCGGGAAATCTCTGAACTCGTTATCACATCGCAACTTCGTGAAGAGCTCCTTGGAGCAATGGAAAACGGGGCCGAGAGTCTCCCAAGAACCGAATGACCCGTACGAGCAGAGCAATCTGCTCGTCATTTTTTATCACAAAAAAAACAAACACACCCGACTTATTAAGTCGGGTGTGTTTGTTTGAAAGTCATAGTGTATTGAAAGAAATTCGTTATGCAAACTGTCAGTGCTTTCTTTTGTCTCGTCGCACTTGCTTCCTAACGTATTTGGAAGCCATTATCCGACATGCCATGCTCGCATGTTAAGCGGTAACCTTTATGGTGTTTTACCATGACCGTAGTTCCTTGAGAGAACTAATCGACTATCAGTTTCAGCAACCCCAACTTTAACATCAGGGTGAAGAAACGCTCCAAATTGGAATTGATCCACGAGCAGCTTCCGCTACCCGTGCCTTGTTACGACTTACTCCCTGTCACCGAGCTTACCTTAGGCCCACGCGAGGTGAGATTTCGGGTACTCCCGGCTCCCTTGAGTTGACGGGCGGTGAGTACAAGACTTGAGAACGTATTCAC
>JAYUQG010000005.1:0-107967 GCA_043756865.1 bacterium
TTCTCGGAGAAGAATGTGGCGCAGTCGAAGGTGAGAGTGCGGATAGGTGGGTTATCGACCCCCTCGATGGTACTGCGAATTTCATGAATGCCATTCCGATTTTCTGTGTCTCACTCGCACTCGTTCGCAATGGGGAGCTACTTGTCGCTGCAATTTATAATCCTGTCACTGACACACTTTTTTCTGCAGAGCGTGGAGTCGGAGCTTTTTGCGACGGCACGCCCATGTCTGTGTCTGACGATACAAAAAAGAATGTTGTGGTGACGTTTGGAAAGTCGTCCAAGAGGGAAGATGGTGAGGGTGTGAACACACTTTTTGTCGAAATGCAGCGCGCGGGTTTTCGGGTGCGCTACCTCGGCTCTGCAGCACTCGAACTTGCATACTTGGCGCGCGGAGGCACCGACGGGTACATCAACCTCGGCACCAATCTCTGGGACTACGCCGCTGGAGTATTGCTCGCACAAGAAGCAGGTGCAACCATTACCACTCTTGATGGGGGAAAGTGGAATCTGGACGAGCAGTACTTTGTCGCCTCAAACGGCAAAATTCACCCAACATTGATTTCCAAAACAAAACTTGTTTAATTTCTTCGCAGTGCAAATTGTGAGCAAGCAAATATGTGATATATGTGTAAGTGTGTGCGATACTTAGGACTCGTTTACGAATAACTTCATAGTTTTAGTGAGGGCGGTCCTTTGTGCCACGTTCATTCCTATAGCAACTCATTAATGGACGAGGTCTTAATTCATCTATGCACGAAGAATCAAAAACAATCGATGAATCAGCCAGCCTTGATGTGGAGCCTGCGGCCATACCGCGCGAGCAGCTCCTCGTGTACCTTTCCGCTGGAGCATCCCTTGAGTCCTTCGCGGAATTTGCCACCGATGAAGAAGTTGTGCGGGTGGCGGTGTCTCGCGATTCTTCGCAGCTTCAGTATGCAGGTACCCATTTGCGCAATAACGAGCAGTTTGTGTTATCACTTCCTCCGAGTGCGTGGAAGTACGCATCAGGGCGCCTCATCGCACTTTTTGCGACCAGAAAGAAACAACGCGCTGCCCTCATGCGCAAAGAGTAGTAAGTCCTCTGCAATATGTGGACAGTTAGAAATATTCGTGGTACTTTGTGCGTACCTTGTATCAGGTATTCGCGTTCGCTTTACTGCGAATGAGGAAAGTCCGAACTCTCACCTCGCAAGAGGTAGCAGGGTAGCGGGTAACGCCCGTCGTCCGCAAGGATAGAGGTGCGAGCAGTGACGCTTCTGACGAAAGAACGAAGCACCCGACTTCTTTACTGAAAGGGTGAATCTCGGTGGAAACACTGAGGGTGAAACGGCCAAATCCTTACCTGAGCGCAAGGCCGTGCTCTGCGCAAGTAGAGAGTGCCGCTTGAGTGTCATAGTAATGTGACACCTAGATAAATGGATACCACCTGACACGAGCGTGTCGGGGACAGAATTCGGCTTATCGATACAAGGTGCATGTAGAAACCGTCCGAATAGGGCGGTTTTTGCTACCCACTTTGCGAAATATTGGCAGTAATAATTTTTTGTTGCGAAATATAGGATTTATTCACCTTTTATTGATTATTGAGGAGAGTTTGCATGTTATACTTTTACCACCAACACTCTTTGGAGGAAGAGGTTTTATACGTTAGCTAATCATTAAATATCATGTCAGACGAACAACAGCAGCACGTAGAGCACAAGCCGGCAACTTCAAGTATAGCAAAAATGCTTCTTGGAAAAGTGCTCGCCCATAAGGTATTTTCAGACCGCATCCTTTTCTGGCTAATCGTTGGGGCGGCGTTTCTGCTCCCCGTATTCTTTATTCCAGGTCAGTTTATTGCACCTGAATTTGCAAAGATGATACTCCTTGAGATTATTGTCCTTATAGGTATCTTCAGTTGGGCGGCGGGGAGGTTGCGCGACGGACATGTCGATGTGCCCAAAAGCGTACTTCTGCTTATCTCGGGACTGCTCGTCGTGCAGTTTGCTGTTTCTGCGATTGCGTCTCCAACTCCGATGCTCTCCTTTATAGGAAGCGGATATGACATTGGTACAGTGAACTCCTTCATCGTGCTCTTCCTCCTCATGTTCCTCTCAGCGGTCGTTTTCACAGACCGCGATCGTATACTTACATTGTATGCGTCGTTTGTTTTTTCAGGTGTGGTGGTGATGCTCTACCACCTTGCACGCTACTTCCTCGGCGCAGATTTTCTCGATTTTGGTATTTTCACCAGTGACGTGACATCACCCGTAGGAAAATGGAATGACATGGCATCCCTTGTCGGTGGAATGCTGTTACTGGTGCTATCCACGCTCTACTTCTTCCCGAACAATTCGGTGCTCCGCATACCTTCTTACTTCATACTTGTGGTCGGACTTTTCTTCCTCCTCATCGTTGATTTCACGATTCTCTGGCTCATTCTTTTTGTGCTTGTGGGCATGCTTGTCGCACTCTCAGTGTTTGAAGGCGAACGCTCACATAAAGGCAAAGTACGCGAGGCACATGAGGCTGGTGGCACACACCCGCACAAGCCTGTGCATCGCCGTGTTGTGGGCCATCTCCCGGCATTTGCGACTGTGCTACTTGTTGTTGCGTTTATTTACGGCAGCGGAATTGCCGCAGTGCCTTGGGGCAAGGACAACATGACCGCTTCGCAGTTTGTGGGCACCACACTCAAGGCATCACCATATTCTGAAGTGGTATTAACCCCAAGCTTCACCTTCGATATTGTCACCAACACACTCAAAGAATCACCACTTTTTGGCACTGGTCCCAATCGTTTTGCAACTGGCTACTTGAAGTACAAGACGACAGACATGAACCGCACTCCTTTCTGGGACTCCACATTTGATTTCGGACTTGGACGAATTCCTACTTATTTCGGAACTACAGGAATAATCGGGACAGTGCTTTGGCTCTTGTTTGCACTCTTCCTCTTTATGAAGAGTAGAAAAATATTTGCGTTGTTTGGAAAAGACAGAATTGCCGCATATTTGGCGTTCAGCCTATTTATCCTCGCACTGTATTTCTGGAGTCTCGCATTCTTCTATTTACCAAATATTGCCATTTTTGCTCTCGCATTCCTTTTCACGGGAGCACTTACTGCATTTTTAGTTGGTGAAGGCGTTATCGGTCGCTATCACATACGTTTTGACGGTGGTTCAAGGCTGTCGGTGGTTATGACTCCGATTGTTATTATCGTGATTATCGGCGTTGTTGCCTCAGGCGTACTGCTCTACAGACAGGTTGCTTCGCTCACGGCGTTCCGTGATGCACAACTTGCGATGGCCCAAAATGACGTACCTACTGCTGAGGGTGCACTCATTCGTGCAAACAACCTTTCTGAACGCGACATCTATCACCGCGCGATATCCAATGTTGCACTCGTCAAACTCCAGCAACTCGCAGGTGCCAAGCTCTCTGAGGCAGAAGTGGCACAGAAGGCGAATCAGTATGTAGGGGAAGCGCGCATCAGTGCGGAGCGTGCGGTTGCCCTTGACCCTACGAATTTTGAAAATTATCTTCAATTAGGTGGGGTATATGACACACTCGGCTCGCTGGGTATTCAAAATACCGCTGGTCCTGCTCGTGAGAATTATGAGCAAGCACTTCGTCTCAACCCCAAAAGCCCACGTGTACTCTTCGTGCTTTCACGACTTGAGTTTGTCGCAGGTGACCGCACAAAGGCGAAGGATTACTTGTATATGGCACTCAACGAACGCCCGAATTTTCTCGAGGCAGTATCGTTTCTGGTACAACTTGAACTTCAGGACAAAAATACTGATGCTGCAACAAAGGCACTTCAGAATAGTGTTGCCGCAGAACCCACGAACTTTCTTCTACGATTTGCGCTCGGGTACATGTATTACGCAAGTGCAAACTATCAGGGTGCGGTAGGTGAGTTTGAGGCGGCAGTCTTCCTCAACCCCGTCTATGCTGACGCGAAATACTTCCTCGGTCTTACTTACGCACGTTTGAATCGCAATGACGAAGCCGTGGCACAGTTTACTGATGTACAGACACTCAATCCCGACAACAAGGAGGTGGGCACCATACTCAAGAATCTCAAAGCAGGTCGAGATGCTTTTGACGGAGGATACGTACCTCCTGCAGCGCCAGTGAACGACGCACTTGAAGACTTGAACAGCGGCGGAGGTTCTACTACAGAGTAGTTACTCCCTAGGCATTGCCATATGGATCGACTATTGCGCGTCATCAATAGAGAATGGAGCGGCCTGCATGAGGCCGCCTTTCTCTTGGCAGGCACAGCGGTACTGTCGCAAGCACTCGGTTTGGTGCGTGACCGGATGCTCGCCTCCACATTTGGTGCAAGCAATTCGCTCGATATCTACTATGCTGCATTTCGTGTGCCAGATTTTCTGTATGCATCCATCGCATCATTTGTTGCCGTCACTGTACTCATCCCGTTTTTGCTTGCACGGATGGAGCACGACCATGGGGGAGCATCGGCGCGCAAGTTTATCAATTCAGTGTTTACTGCATTCGCCCTCGCCATGGTTGTATGCTGCAGTGCTGCGTATCTTTTGATGCCCAAACTTGCACAATATATAGTTCCAGGTTTTTCGTTGGCCGCACAAGAAGAGTTTGTCACCCTTTCGCGCATTCTTCTCCTCTCCCCACTTCTACTTGGTGTGTCGAATTTGTTTGGCGCGGTCACACAATCATTGCGCAGGTTTTTTGTATTTGCTGCAGGTCCGATTCTGTACAATATTGGTATCATTATTGGAATTGTTTTTTTGCTCCCGTCGTACGGACTTGCCGGTGTGGTGTACGGAGTACTCATCGGTGCATTGCTGCATGTCTTGGTGCAGCTGCCAGTGCTTTTTGTGGAAGGTATTATACCGCGCGCAACACTGCATATTGATTTCTCGATAGTGCGCGCAGTCACAAAGCTTTCAATTCCACGTACCATTGCGCTTTCCGCTACACATTTGGCGACAATGGTGCTGATTGCGCTGGCCTCACAAATAGAGGAAGGCTCGATTGCGGTGTTTATTTTCGCGATGAACCTACAGAGTATTCCGCTTTCGATTGTGGGCATGAGCTACTCAGTTGCAGCATTTCCCACATTAGCCCGCTTATGGACGGTGGGGAACAAGCAAGAATTTATGGAACAGATTGTGACTGCGACTCGACACATTGTGTTTTGGTCGTTTCCTGCAATTGTGATTTTTATCGTGCTCCGCGCACAGATTGTACGCACGATACTTGGTAGCGGCGCGTTTGACTGGACCGCAACGCGGCTCACCGCAGCCGCGCTTGCACTGTTTGCAATATCGGTTGTTGCACAAAACCTCGTGCTGCTCTATACACGCTCATTTTATGCGATGGGAAAGACTCGCACCCCGCTGATTGCAAACGTCACAGGAGCTGTGCTTGTGGTTGTCTCCACTTACGTATTGCTCGCGTTATTTCAAAATGAGCCCACATTCCGCTATTTTGCAGAAACGCTACTACGCGTCTCGGACACACCGGGTTCTTCGGTGCTCATGCTTCCGCTCGGGTATTCATTGGGAATGTTTGCAAACGTTTTTCTTCTATTCTACTTCATGGGTAAAGTCTCACCGGGTTTTGGCGTCCATGTACGCAAGGCATTTTTGCACAGCTTTACCGCATCGGTGATGATGGGGTTTGTTGCGTATCATGGGCTACAAATTTTTTCATACGTTTTTGACCTCAATACGTTTTCGGGAATCTTTTACCAAGGGGTTGCAGCAGGTGTAATCGGTATTTTGGCCGGTGTATTTCTGCTCCTTCTTATGGAAAATACCGAACTCAAGGAAGTGCGCGCATCATTGCGACACAAGTTCTGGAAGTCGAAGCCTATCGCCTCCGAACCAGAAAGTCTTTAGCGTCTTTCGTTGACGAAACACTCCGCTGGGATACACTGAATTCAGGAATATTGGAGGTTCTTTATGTATACCGAAGCCGCATTACGTAGAAAATTTGTGACCCTGTTTGCGCGAAGTCTCGGCACCCGCGTTGACCATGCGGCGCAACACCGCAAGATGCTGTTTGTACTCGTGGCGCTACCCCTGCTTTTCGCCATTCTCATGCCTATTGTTGCCAGCGTGACGGTCATCGCTGTCTACGCGTTGGCGATTTCGGAGGCGGTCCTCTCGCTGTATTTCTATCTCCAAGTCCTTTTTGAAGACAAGAATGCTGTCAGCGAGACGCTTTCTGAAATCTACGTCACGCATCCGGAGTACCGAGAAAGGCTACTTTTTTCCGCAAGCGCACAATGGGCTGATGCAGAACCGGTGTGCATTTAACACGGAGTACGAAACGAGGAAATACCTCGTTTTTTTGTTTGGCAAGACAATGCTTTGAGTAAAGGGGTTTTATGCTAGTATGGGTCACATGTCTGGAGCACTCATACGGAATTTCAGTATTATCGCCCACATAGACCATGGGAAATCCACGCTTGCCGATCGCATGCTTGAACTTACGCACACCGTAGAAAAGCGTAAAATGCAGGAGCAAGTACTGGATTCAATGGAGCTCGAACGCGAGCGCGGTATTACCATCAAGATGCAACCTGTACGCATGTACTATACCGAGGGGGGCACACAGTACCTGCTGAACCTTATCGATACTCCAGGGCACATTGATTTTTCATATGAGGTTTCACGAGCACTCAAGGCCGTGGAAGGATGCCTCCTTCTTGTGGATGCAACGCAGGGGGTACAGGCACAGACCCTGACGACGCTTGCAATGGCACGTGAACATGGGCTCACCATAATCCCTGTGCTGTCCAAAATTGACTCACCACTTGCGCGCGTCGATGAAATCCGCGATGAAGTCGTGGAATTGCTTCACGTAAATCCCGAGGATGTACTGCTTGTGTCTGGGCGTACAGGGGAAGGGGTAGATGCACTCCTCAGTGCTATTATTGCGCGCATCCCCGCACCGAAAGAGGAATTCCCAGAAACAAAAAGCGTACGCGCACTTATTTTTGATTTTTCATATTCAAACCACCGTGGAGTCATTCTTTATGTACGTGTACTCGACGGCGCACTCCGCAAAGGGTCAGAACTCGTTTTCTTAGGGGCAAAAGAAAAATTCTTTGCAATTGAAACAGGATATTTTGCGCCTGCTGAAACAATAAAACCCGAACTTACGGCGGGTGAAATAGGATATGTGGTAACCGGTATAAAGCGGCCTGGGGTTGCTGGTGTCGGTGATACGGTCACGATGCCGAAGATTCCACTTCCCGCACTTCCGGGCTATGCCAAGCCACGTCCCGTTGTGTGGGCATCAATTTTCCCCGAAAGTCAGGATGACCTGCACTTACTTCGTCAGGCACTCGAGCGACTCCAGCTTTCCGACTCGTCGCTTACGTTTGAAGAAGAGTCTTCGGGGAATCTCGGTCGTGGTTTTCGGTCAGGTTTTCTCGGAATGCTGCACCTCGAAATCATCACTGAGCGTTTGCGTCGTGAATTCAATCTCGACCTTGTGGTCACCACACCGTCAATTACTTATGAAATTACTTTCGCCCGCACAAAGGAAACGGAAATTATTTACTCACCTGCGCTCTTTCCTGACGACAACGAAATACTCCATGTCCGTGAACCGTGGGTAGACGGGGAAATTATCCTTCCGCCTGAGTATGTGGGTCCGGTATCCCAAATACTTTTTGACCACGAAGCGGAAACGGGAAACACTGATATTTTTGGCGAGAACCGATTTAAGGTGGAATTCAAAATGCCACTACGTGAGCTCATGAGAGGTTTTTTTGATAAATTAAAAAGTGTCTCATCTGGTTTTGCGTCACTGTCATACGAACTTGCCGGCTATCGTGATGCGCACGTGACACGACTCGACATACTCGTCAATGAGGAGGTGGTGAGTGCCTTTTCTCGCGTTGTTTCGAAGCGGCGCGTGCAAGAAGACGCAGAATCAACCGTCCAGAAGCTCGCAAAATCAATGTCTCGTCAGATGATCGATATCAAGATGCAAGCACGTGCTATGGGGCGAATTATCGCTTCTGAGCGCCTTTCTGCTCTCAAGAAGGACGTTACGGGGTACCTCTACGGGGGAGACATCACACGCAAAATGAAGCTTCGGGAAAAGCAGAAGAAGGGGAAAAAGAAGATGCAGGAGATGGGGAGGGTCAATATTCCACAAGAGGTATTTGTCAAAATGATTCGCCCCGACGAGTAAACGCATATTTGGGCGAACTCCTTCGTTGTCGTCGTCACGAACTCCGAAGCAGTATAACTCATACAGCTTCCGAGTGTCGTTTCCTCGACGCCTCGGATTTCATCCCAAATCTGCATTTACTTGTGGATTTGAGCGCATTGCGTTGTTGTCTGCACAAAATGTAGACAAGTAGTACTGGCACGTACAACTTGTCGACATTTTGCTAGGACGCCTAGCGCTGCGACCAATTTTTCTTAGCGGTAATCCGCCTTAGAAAAATGAAGAACCTAATTTTTACCGACCGAAGGGAGTATAAAAATGGATGCACCCTTGTGGTGTACTCCTAGTGCTGCATCTCAAATAATTGGTTTACGTTCGAGTTTTTTAGGCAAAAAGAAAACCGCATCGAAGGTGATGCGGTTTTGGGTTATGGGCGCGTATCGACGACGTCGGTGCGCATGGGAACGCGGAGGATGCGAATGAATTTGTAGCGGAAATTTGTTTCGTAAGTGCTCCGAATTTCAGCCGCGACCCACTTCGGATTGAGCATGTCTCGCGTGTCACGACTGGTTTTCTCCCAGAAGCGGGTGTCCATTCCCGACGGAGCGGCAAGTAGCGTCTTTTTGATGCGTGTGTCGATTGATAGCGACTGCGCCAGCATGCCAAGTCCCGCTTTTCCTGCAGTGTACATCGGTTCGCGCATTCTCGGCGTCCACTGTGAGGTGGACGTTATGACAATAAGCCCTGGGAGCTCGCCCTGCTTGAGCAGCAGATGCTTCATCAGCAGTGCTGGTGCAAGGAGATTCAATTGGACTGATTTGAGAATCTCAGAGTCATGCAGATCGGTTATTGTTCCGTCCTCGTTTGCACCTGCTGCGTATATGCAGATATCGATGCGCGGGAGGTGAAATATCAGGTCGTCGACCTCAAGACCGAGTGGGCGGGGTCCCGTGAGCGGAAGGTGCAAGAAGGTCGCATTCGCCGACTTTGGGTCTGTGCGTCCGGTCACAATCACGCGGTGTGTGGCCGACCAAGCTGCCGCTAACTCTAGTCCTAATCCCGAACTACCACCGATGATGAGTAACACCGGTTTCTCGGTTGTATCCATTTGCACTTCCTTTTTTCCAGCCGAAATGTTCTCTGTGAAGAGTACGGTTGGAGGAGGGGGGTGTCAATATAAATTGGTGCCTCAGGTCAGATTGGGCCCTCGTAATGCATTATTGGGGAGAGGTAGCCGGATAAAATTCACGCTCCATTTTATTTTGTGTTTTTGTGTCAGTCCAGCGAAGTAGCAAAGAAAATGGTCTCTGTGGTATGTTGCCCTTGAAATAGAATTCATCATCAGTACTGCCGTCAACAATCATTGCGAGTTCGTAGAGATTGTTACTCTTGAGTTTATAGTACGCCTTGAGGTCTGTTATTTCGGATAAAGCAACCACTCTAAGAGTCGCGCTCTCTCCGGTAGTCAATTCGCGTGTTATTGGGAATAGACCCTGGTGTCCCAGTCTACCCCCTACTTCAACAAATGCCACTTTATAAAAATCCTTATCATCCACGTTGGTTGCATGTATCTCATATATTCCATCGCCGGACACAACAGCCTTCCACTCACCTGGAGCGGGTGCAGGAATATTGAACATTGCGCTTCCCGCATTATTCTTGCTTTCTCCTGTATATAAATTACCGTTTGGCATATAGACAGACAACCGTAGTCTTCCACCGGTCTTCACTGTGCCCGTTGCGAACAATGCTTCTTTGCCCTTTGACAAGTCCACGGACATAACAGCAAACATATGGTCAGCTAGTTCATTCTCTTTAAACTTTGTTGGGTCAGTGATGCTCACACTTCCTCCTGTTAGTTTTGCGAGCTCTGTGTACGTGGGGTCAACCTTAATGTTTTCCGCAACAACACCTTCTTTTATAAGTATAATTGACAGGCTTCCAACGGGACTATCAGAATGCGGGTCGACTTTGACAGTGTGGGCAGTACCAGCAAATAGAACAGGAGGAGGAGAAAAATCAGCTTGCCTTACAGCATTGGGTGATATAAACAACCATGCAATAATGACAACCACCAATATTCCACCCATTACTAGCAAGGTTTGTTGTTTACCCATCTTAAAAGTATACCAAGTTTATATAGATTTCACAGTTTAGTTAAAGAGTATAATACTTATAATTCCATAGGATAGAATCCAAGATACGAACGGGTGCCCGTCACGAAAATCTGTCGCTTGAAACTGGTGATTTAGATTGGTGCGAGATGGGAGAATCGAACTCCCGCCCGATGCTTGGGAAGCACCAGTTCTACCACTAAACTAATCTCGCTAAATTACTCGCCCGAAATTCCTATGGCACCTAACATACGTTGCAGGCTAGAGGGTTTTTCATCCACAACCGTTATGCTGTGTACCTTTTTTTCTTCAGGGTCAGTTACAATCATAACGTTTTCTCCCTCCTTCGCAACCATGAAGCGGTCTCGAATTTCCTCCTCTACACCACGTTCCGATGAAAGGAGCTTAATGTCTGTCGTGAGCTCATCTGACCGGCTGCGCAACTCTCCAAGCCTCGCATTGGCATCATCCGCACGAAGTGCTGCCTCTGTGCTTTTTTGAAACATGCCCCAAGCTCCGTGCGTCACAAAAGCGGTGAGGAGCGCAATCATTATGATTGTCGGCTTAGCATAAAGCGCCCTGCGAAACATCGAGCGCTGCCTAATATCTAGCATCCGAGACATGAGTATAGTATACTACGCATCACGAAATATGATATTTTTACGCAACAAAAAACACCAAAAAGTCTTTAACATCATCTGGTCTGTGGTAGGTGTATTGGTCATTTTAAGCATGGTGCTTCTGTATCTACCCGCTTTCCTCGAATAGGGCATTAACCCCTATTTTCGAGTCAAGTACAGAGGAATATGCTTCCGTGATGATATGATTGGTTGGCACACACCTTGTGTCATCTTCAAATTTCATGAAAGAAATCATAAGAAAAATTGGATCAAGCTCTCACCCGGCTGTAAAAAAACTGGCAAACGGACTGAGGTTGGGAATAAAATTACCGTTGTTTCAATTGCTTTCGTTTAGAAAAGAGGCAGGGGTAATTTCGCTTATTAAAAAAATCCAAAAGGAACGGGGATTCATGATGTGGCCTGACGAAATGGTCATGCTGTACAACATTGCGACAATGATGAGGGACAAAGAAGGGGATTATGCAGAGGTTGGTGTATCCACGGGTGGTTCTGCAAAACTTATTTGTGAGATTAAGGGAAATAAACCCCTGCACCTTTTTGATACGTTCGAAGGATTGCCTGAGCCAACTCGCGACGACCTTAATTTGACTAAAGGACAATACGGGTGTTCTCTCGCATCAGTGCAAGAGTACTTGAGTGCATATCCCGGAGTACGCTATTACTCGGGATATTTTCCGAGCACTGCCGCACCAGTGGCAGACTTACGTTTCTCATTTGTACACCTTGACGTTGACTTGTACCGAAGCACATTTGCTGGAATTGCTTTTTTTTACCCACGTTTAGTGAAGGGCGGAATACTCATTTCTCACGATTACTCGACATTGCCGGGTGTAAAACTCGCCTTTAGTGAGTATTTTGCAGACAAAGAAGAATCAGTTATTGAGCTTCCCACAAGTCAGTGTCTTGTGGTTAAAGCATAGGGTCATATACTATTTTTTATGAAAGCTTTTATTACCGGTATTTCAGGTTTTGTGGGTGCTGGCTTGGCAAAACGCCTGCTCGCGGACGGGCATGAGGTGCACGGCCTCGTGCGCCCATCATCTTTGCTCTGGAGGCTAGAGGAAGTTAAGTCCCGTCTCCATCTTCACGAGGGTAACCTGCTTGAGCATGAGTCGGTGTCACGAATTCTTGAGAGTGTTGAGCCCGACGTGGTGTTTCATCTCGGTGTGTACGGTGCCTATGTCACACAAACTGATAATGAGAAAATCCTCAAATCCTCAGTGCTCGCAACGCTTAATTTGCTCGAAACGGCAAAAAAATGTGGCGTAAAGATGTTTGTAAACACAGGAAGTTCATCGGAGTATGGTGCTAAAGACCATCCCATGCTGGAGAGTGAGCGTATTGACCCGAATAGCTACTATGCGGTTGGAAAAGCCGCACAGACACTCTTGTGTCAGCACTATGGCCGCACAGAGAAGCTCCCTGTAGTTACGCTGCGACTTTTTTCAGTATATGGACCATATGAAGAACCGGGCAGGCTGGTACCTACGGTGATAGCGCACGCGCTTGCAGGTCGGGACATCCCCATAATAGATGCCCGCATTGCCCGCGATTTTGTTTACCTCGACGACGTATCCGAGGCATTTGTTCTTGCGTCAGCAAAACCCGAGTTGACTGGAGAGGTACTGAATGTCGGGACAGGGACACAGACGACGCTACAGGAGCTTGCCAATGCTGTTGTGCGGGAAACAAAAAGCAAATCACATGTTATTCTGGGCGCATATGAAGCGAGAACATTTGATACGTTCACTTGGGTTGCGGATATGCAGAAAACGACGACACGCTTGGGATTTGTTCCGCGCAGAAATTTAACGAATGGCCTACATGAAAGCATCATGTGGTTCAACAACCATGCCCACTACTACAAAAAATAAACGCATATCCTCAAAGGAACTTCGGCATATCGGTGCAGAAATTCGACACCTTGTTATTGAGATGTCAGCGCGCAGCAAGTCTGGTGAAACTGGATCATCACTCTCCATCAGTGACATTCTTGCGGTGCTCTATTTTGACACCCTCAATATCGACCCGCGACACCCAAATAATCCCGCACGTGACCGTTTGGTGCTTTCTAAGGGCCATGGTGCTGCTGCGTATTATGCCGCGCTTGCACTGCGTGGGTATTTTCCGAGAAAAAAACTGCTTGGGCACAGAGTAGATGGTGGGTCATTTCACGCACATCCATCGAGAAGCGCGGCGGCAGGTATTGAAGCATCTACTGGCTCGCTGGGGCACGGGCTCTCTATCGCGGTCGGAATGGCATATGCACTTGCTGGCACCAAGAGCAAGGCCTATGTGCTTATCGGTGATGGAGAGTGCAACGAAGGTTCGATATGGGAAGCAGTAATGTTCGCCGGAAATCACAAACTAAAGAATATTGTGGCAATCATCGATGACAATAAATTTCAAGGATTTGGTCGAACGAATAAAACGAGTGCTCATGACCTTGGGACACAGTGGAAAGCGTTTGGTTGGAAAGTGCTGACAGCAGACGGCCATGATGGAGCGAGTTTGCGCCGTGTGCTTCGTGAGGCAAAACGCGCCAAAACTCC
Organism: bacterium; assembly: GCA_043756865.1. GTDB lineage: Bacteria > Patescibacteriota > Minisyncoccia > Phycocordibacterales > UBA6899 > MHLP01. The sequence goes on from JAYUQG010000005.1 coordinate 13,476, forward strand.
GGTGGTAGTAATAGCCAACACTGTTGCAGGGAAAGGAATTGCGCATATTGAGGATACGTTGCTCGCGCATTATTATATTCCTACCGCTGACGACGTCGCGGTCTCGCTAAAAAAACACAGAACACCATGAGGCGAGATTTTATAAAACAAGTGCTTGTCGAAATGGAGCAGAATGAGGACATCATGTTTCTCACCGGAGATCTCGGTTTTAATGCACTTGAGCAGGTGCAAGAACAGTTTCCTAGACGATTTATCAATGTAGGCATCGCAGAGGCACACATGGTGGGTATGGCTGCAGGGCTCGCGCTTGAGGGAAAGAAGGTTATTGTGTACTCTATTGCCTCATTTGCCACCATGCGACCATACGAGCAAATTCGTACGAGTATTTGTTACGACAATCTTGATGTAAAAATAATAGGCACCGGTGGCGGGTTTAATTATCCTAATCACGGGGTGACACACCACACCGTTGAAGATTTTGCCATCATGAGCGTACTCCCGTCGATGACCGTCTATGCTCCGAGTTATTCGTGGGAAGCACGCGAGGCGGCCAAAGTGATGCTTCGCACAAAAGGCCCCGCATATATTCGATTAGGCAAAAGCCCTGGGACAGACTATTCCTTGCCGTCGTTTCGGTTTGCGCAGGGGAAAGGGTATACCATTAAGGAAGGGAAAGACATTGTGCTCATTGTTACTGGGAATGTGCTTGATATTGCAATGCAGACCAGTATGCTACTCGAGAAAGAAACAAAGCTTTCCGTGTGCGTCATCAGTATGCCTAATTTAAAACCGATTGACGAAAAACTCATCATCAGGAAGACTAAACTCGCAAAGGCTGTCTTTACTATCGAAGAGCATAGCGTTATAGGGGGGCTGGGGGCGTTGGTGGTAAATGTCTTAGGGAAAAACGGGATCGCTCCTAAAAAGTTTCATGCGTTTGGTTTTCCAGACGCATTCGTGACACTCGTTGGTGATCGCAATTATTTGTTGCGCTCCGTGGGACTTGATGCGCCGCTTATTTGCAGAAAAATTCTTCGCATACTCAGAAAAAAATAAGGATTCATATGCCAGTATGCAGTACCATAGATACACAAAGTTAATGAAATTTATACTCGTCGGTGGCACCTCCGCAGCCACGAGTGTCGTTGTGCTCTATGCGCTCACTCATTATGCGCATGTGTGGTATTTGCTTTCGTCGGTTATCTCATTCTTTTTTGCATTTTTTGTGAGTTTCTTTTTGCAAAAATTTTGGACTTTTCAAGAGCGATCATTTTCCAACATAGACAAACAGCTCTTCCGCTATTCGGTGATAATATTATGCAACCTTATGCTCAACACGGCCGCACTCTATCTATTCGTCGAGTTTTACCACATGCATTATGTTGTGGCACAACTTGTGGCCGGTGGGCTTATTTCGGTAGTGAGCTATGTTTGCTATCAGCGGTATATCTTTATTGCGAGACATCCTGATTCACCCCCTGTGGCGAGGGTGCATTGAGCACTTCCTTCACAATAAACTTGGGGCGTTTTTTTACCTCCTCAAATATTCTCCCGAGGTATTCTCCAATGATACTCAAACTCAAAAGCTGTACGCTGCTAAAGAACAGTATAAGTACAATGATGGTGCTGATACCTCGCGGGGCATCTGGGGTATAAAAGTAGAGGAACACATAGAAAACAATCGCCAGCAACGAGACGAACGACACCGTGACGGCGAGGTAGAATATGAGCTCAAGTGGCTCGTATGAAAACGAGAATATCCCCTTTTTTGCCCAGCGAATGTTTTTAAGTAGGCTATTTGTTGTCTTTCCGAACATGCGCCCTGGGCGGAAATAGGGTACTCCCGTCTGCCTGAACCCAACCCACGCACGCAATCCTCTGACAAAAATGTCGCGCTCCGGCATCGCGAGCAGACAGCGAACAACCTTTCGGTCCATGAGTGAAAAGTCTCCTGCATCGCGAGGAACCTCTACGTACGACAATTTTGCAAGGGTCATATAGAAAATTTTATATGCGACTTGTAGAAATATCCCTGCCTCACGTTTTGTGCGTATGCCATATACAACGTCGAATCCCTCGTGCCATTTTGTCGCGAATTGCTCGATGAGTTCGGGTGGGTCTTGGAGGTCACCGTCCAAAAGCACCACGGCGTCACCAGTGGCTATCGTCATGCCGCTGACGAAAGCATTTTGTGAACTAAAGTTCCTCGAATGAAAAATGGCAATTACGTGCTTATCACGGACAGCAAGGTCTCGCAGTACAGCCTCTGTGTTGTCTGGACTCCCATCATTTACGAATATTATTTCGTATGGACATCCCATTTTTATGAAGACGCTGGTCAGTCGCTCATGCATAACAGGAATTGCCAGCTCGTCCCCGTAGCAGGCAATTATTGCAGAGATTTTTCTTTGGTTAGTTTGCATGGCGCCAAAACAACTTGGATACTAAAAACTATAGCACAATATGGACGTGTGGGTATATTTGTGATGATGTGGTCGGTGGGAACCTTTTTTGTGGCTACATTTGTGTTTTTTGGGTATCTCCCAGCCAGTAGATGACCAGCCCTATAACTGTAGTATAATCAGAAAATCAAATAAGCAGATGAGCAAAATCCCGAATGTATGTCCGTACTAAAAAAGAACATCAACGAGTTTAACGATGACGTAAAGGCAAATGCCGGTTATCTCTATACCACCCACCAAGCGCTTTCTTCGGTGCTTGCAAATAAACGTATATGCGAGTCAACGGACCCGTTTATGGACGAATTCACCACCCTTGTTGATATCGGCTGTGGCGACGGCGTGTATACAAGTGAATTAAAAGCGAGATTTCCAATACTTGATATTGAGGGAATTGACCCTGCAGAAAAGGCAATAGCGTCAGCACAGGTCAAATATCCCCATATTACATTTCGCGCGATGAGTATACTTCAAGAAAATATCACACAAACAATTCGAAAATTTGATGCAGCATTGTTTCGAGGTGTACTCCATCATTTATCGGACCCACAACTTGCGATTCAGAACGCACTTACTATCGCCGAGACTGTTATTATTGTTGAACCGAATGGCAATAACCCCTTACTTAAGATAATCGAAAAACTATCGCCCTACCATCGCAAACACGAAGAGCAGTCATTTACTTCACGACAGCTCGAGTCGTGGTGCATACAAGCGGGTGGGGTCGTGGTCCACAAAGAATACCTTGGTTTTATCCCCTTTTTTTTCCCCGAACTGCCCACGAGAATAATTTATATTTTTCAACCCACGATCGAGCGTCTGCCGCTTATTCGTGTTTTTTTTAGTGCGCAAATTATGCTGGTGTGCAAGCGCGCCTCTCTAACGGCCAAACAGCCATAGCTCACTCCGTATGGCAAGTATCAAAGATGACAGGGGATATAATCAGGGTTTTGCGCTCGGGCATAGCACAATCGTACGCATGCAACGCAGGGCAGAATGGATGATGTCCGAAATGCACACCACACCGGAGACCTCAGTTCTGGAGATAGGCTGCGGAACAGGTGAAATAGCGCACTGGATTGCAGAAAAAATTCCTGGAAAAGTGTTAGGAACTGATCTGTGTGTACCTTTTATCGACTCGGCGAAAAAGAAGTTTGTATTGCCCAATCTGCGTTATGCGGTGTTGGACTTCAATAATGCAGCGGAGATGCAAGGCGAGCACTTTGACTACATTATTGGGAATGGAATACTACATCATCTTTACGATAATCTTGACACAGCGCTCGTCAGCCTATTCGCATTACTAAAACCGCACGGAAAAATAATTTTTCTCGAACCAAACTTATATAATCCATATGTATATCTTATTTTTTCATTTCCGACATTTCGCAAGATAGCACATTTAGAGCCGGATGAAATGGCTTTCACGAAAACATACATAACAGACAAGCTTGTGCGTGCGGGTTATGGAGATATTTATGTGCAATATCGGGATTTTTTGTTGCCAGGTATTCCTGACCTGTTCATTACTCCGTCAATTGTGGTTGGGGATGTGATTGAGCAAGTTCCACTGCTGCGCAGCATGTCTCAGTCAATATTTATTTGCGCTACTAAGAAATAACCTTTGTTTGCAATATATTTCTCAGATTTGAGCAAAATACCCAATCTGCTATAATGGACAAACTTATTTAGTCCTAACACATAACCATGAAAACCGTTTCAATTTACACAACAGAAACTTGCGGATACTGCAAGATGGCAAAAGATTTTTTCCACAAGAACAACGTTGAATTTCAGGAATTTGATGTAGGTAAAGATTTGGCAAAACGCCAAGAGATGATTGATAAGAGTGGGCAGATGGGAGTCCCCGTCATCACTGTCGACAATGACCTGATTGTTGGATTCAACAAAGCAAAACTGCAGGAACTCCTGAATCTTGCACCCGTTGCCGAGGGTGCATAAAGGCCTTATGATAACAAATGTCCACGTATTGTGGACATTTGTTATTACTGTTTATTTTTTTGCTCCCGTAGTTCAATGGATAGAACAAATCCGTCCTAAGGATAAAATGGTGGTTCGATTCCGCCCAGGAGCACAGCAAAACCATATCGGGCTATTGTGTTTTGGGGATGAATTCTATGTCGTTCCGCAACAGGACTTCGAGACCTCCGTCTTGCACAACGCGATAATGCTCATTAATCCAAATATCGTGAGGGTTGTTCCAGTTATATCCGAATTTATTACCAATCATTTGGTAACGAATTACGAGTGGTGGCTTTTCACGCTTTAAGATGTCAAGATTTTTATTGAATTCATCAGGAGTATGCATGCCCGTCAGTAGCGCCCCATAGGGGTAAGGGTTTGGTGCCCGCAGCTCAAAATAAAAGCTGGGGATAAAAGGGTAGTTATATATTCCTTGACCATATGTATCTTGGTACTCCCTCAGGTGTGCCAGAGTTTTTGGTGTATGCATCGAGAACGTAATATTGAACGACATCACAAATAAGAGAATGAGTACTAGTGGCTCAGGTAGCAGACTCTTTTTTGGTGAGATCTTTCCCACTCTTTTCTCCCGTGCTTCAAGCAAGAGTAAGACAAAGATGGGAATCGCAAAAGCATCCATAGCAATATGCTCAAAGTCTGGCCGAGAGTATACCGAAAGAAACAAGGCGAGCTGGGAAACGATAATGAGCAGCAAGAGTGGACGTACGGTGCTCGCGCTTTTCCAACTTGAATACATGAGTGCAGCAGAGACTATGAGCACGATGACGAACGGAATAAATGATACTTCGTTTACTGCAAAGTAATGTGCAAGAGGCCAAGCAACAAGATGCTCCCACAAGACTGTCGGAGACCAGACGAGAAACGTCACCACAGCGGGTATTGCGGCACCCAAACAAAATGCGACCATGTTTTGCATGGGAAATATGCGCCTCAGTACAAAATAGAGCAACACAGGCACTAGTGTCCCTAACAAAAGTGGACCTTTGGTTTGGTGGAATACAGGCACAAGACCAAGGGTGAGCCCTGCAAGCGCAAATGAAATCCAATTGAGCTTACGATCGATTGCTCGCAAGAGTAGTGCAAGGCCAATAATCGTAATCTCCGAACTCCAGGCGTTGTGACTGATAAGCATGAGTCCATACATAAGAAAAATCATCCACACTACACCTGCGATACGCGCACCTCGCTCGCTTACACCAAGACGTTTTGCAATATCAGCAAGCGCAAACGATGAAAGCGCGAGCATGAGGATAGCAACGATGCGCACTGCAATATAGGTGGGTGCAAATAATTTCATCGTGACAAATGCAAGGACAAATGACCCCGGTGCAATAATTTCAAAGAAATCGGTGTACAGTGATTGTCCAAGGTACATCTTCCACGCACCATTGAGGATTATACCTTCGTCGAGGTTCATAAAGTTACTCGAACCTACAAGCGTTGCGATCATGAGAAAAAAACCATATGTGCGCAAGGTGCGTTCGTGTGGCTTTGTCCACCGCACAATTTTTTCTCCGATTATCTTTAGTTTGCCCATAACATGCTCAGAAAGTTAAATTATAGCACAGTCAATTGTGGAATTTGAGGTCTTTTCCGTCGCCTACTTCTGTGTTAAGATTTCATTATGTCTGAAGGAGATTCTGAATATTCAAAGCTTGGAGAAATCCTTGAATTGACGAGAGAAAATAATCGCATACTGCGCAGTATGCACCGCCGCATGCTTTGGAGTCAGGTATTTACGTTCGTTTACTGGCTACTTATACTCGGCGTCATGGGCTGGTCGTATTACTATTTGCAGCCTTATATCGAAAAATATTGGACCACATACCAGAGTGTCATGCAAACAATTACTTCCATGGAGTCGGGCGGAACAACCTTCGGTAATTTCTTGAATAAGTAAAATTCTGTGCTATGCTCATCTCATTCCTTAATTTGCGGGGCAACGTAAATATTTCTCAATAATGTGCCGGGGTAGCTCAGTTGGTAGAGCATTCGCCTGAAGAGCGAGGGGTCACCAGTTCAACCCTGGTCCCCGGCACAGTGTTTGGAAATATTTGAATATTGTAAGCCTCGTTGCTAGTGGCGACTCAGACTGCAGAGCGCGCGTGCGGTTGTTTTAGATACTGCACGACAAAATTGCACATTCGCACAGTCTCCGCGAAGGGAGGGGGATGATAGCATGTGTCGAGGCGTTCCACTTTTTCTGGAAAGAACATGACCACTGACCCAGTTCCTGCGCGTGTAATTACGCGCCAGTTTCTCATATACCTTGCCGGTCCCATCACTGGCCATTCATTCGATGTCTCCACGTCGTGGTACGACACTGTTGACCGAGCATTTCCTGACTACCTTGTACCCGTGAAGCCCCTGCGTGGCAAAACCTGGCTCAAAGATATGGCGGCAATTGAGTCGCAGTACACCAATTTGCATCCGCTCTCAACGGCAGACGGCATTATGACGCGCGATGAATACGACGTCATGCGCGCAGACGCATTACTCGTGAATTTGCTCACCGCTCCAATCGAGCCATCACTCGGAACAATTATGGAGATTGCATGGGGGCGTGCATACCGCAAGCCGATCATTGTCGCCATGACAGAAGACAACGTGCACTACAAGCACCCGATGATTCGCAAGTCGTGCTCGATGATTCTTTCGACCCTCGAAGAAGCCATTGATGTCACGCGACGACTTGTTTCGCCCTTATAAAACAAAAGCCGCACGCGCGGCTTTTTTTTGTTTTCTGCTATATGGATTTCACCTTTAACTCCTGCATTCTATTCGTATCAAGTTTGGGTAGTCGAATAATCAGCAGCCCGTACTTTTCCACTGCTTCAGCGCCGTCAGTATTGATTTCGAAGGGGAGTGCTATTTCACGTTCAAAAATACCCCAGTAGAGTTCGCGCTCTATATAGTGGCCGTCAGGAATGCCGTGTGGTGCGATGCGGTTTCCTCGCATGGTTACCGTGTCACGCGTAATAGCGATATGGAGGTTCTCTGGTGTGACACCCGCTATCATGCATTGAATGACAAGTTCGTTGTCAGATTCGTACATATCAATTGCGAGGCCTGCCACTTCATCGGAATCTGATTCATCAGCATCCTGCGCAGGCTCAACCTCAACCTCACTTTCATCCTGCTCATGAGCATCGTCGCCTTGGTCGACGCTCTCTGCTTCATGATCGAGTTCAGGTGTCCATGGTTTAATGGTCGAGTTCGCTATGCTCGGTCGTGCAACCGCGTGTGATTCTTTGTCCACAACAACTCGTGTGCCTGTGAGCCGCTCTAGGAATGATTGTTTGCCTTCTTTCATTATGAGTATGTTTTATTTGGAATATTGATAACAATGCCCGTATGGGGATAGTCTACATGGCTTCGTGGCGCAAGTCTCTTAATCTTCTCACACGCAAGTAGGATGCCAATGATAAAAATCCAAAGCCCGACGAAGACCTCGTACAGGTATGCCCCCTCGCTCGCAATTATAGAAAAGTTAAATAGCGTATGCAACACAATGGCAATGATGAGCCCCAGCAGCCCCGCAATCTCACGGTCTATACGACTTTTGTAGAAGGTGAGCGCCAGCATAACCCCCACGATGCCACTTGCAGCTACATGGAGGAGGGTTGCGCCTATGAAGCGGAAATTGCCCAGTAGTATGGTCGCCATCGCATCGCCATCGCCCACGGGATTAAATAAGAACATAGTATTCTCAAGTGCAGCAAATCCGAGTGCAATAGTCATAAAGTAAATAACCGCATCGATTGGTTCGTCAAAGTATTTTGTTCGTAGTGCAACGATGTAAATACCAAGGAACTTCAATCCTTCCTCAGTAACTGACCACAGAAAAAGGAGCGACAAGTCACTGGCAGGGACGTGTTCGGCGATATTCTTTTCAATCGGATAAGCAAGTGCAGTTGCGAGCATCCCAATAAGAAAAGAGAGAATGATGAGTCCGCGGGGTTCAGGGTGCAATTTATCTTCTTTGAGCCAGAACCAAAGCCAAAAGATGGCCGGAAGAATTCCACCGAGTAGTGCAACGAAAACCATACTTGGAGTGAGGGACATCATTGTTATCTAAATTGAAGGTACATACAGAGGGAACTGAGCGTTGGTCGGTCACTAAGTCGGCCAATTGGTGATGATAAGCGGGGGACGCTTTCCTGGGAGTGCCCCCCAAATCTCTTCGGTGATGAACGGCATAAAAGGGTGCAGTAATGTGAGCGATGTCTCAAGAATGTGGCGGAGCATAATGCGCAGCGAGTGCTTGTCTGCTTCGTTACCCTCGCTCAACCTTATTTTACTTGCTTCAAGGATGTTGTCGGCAAATGTATTCCAAACATAATGGTAAATTTTCTCGCCTGCTAAATAAAAGCGGTAGTTCTCCATGTCCGCGGTGATATCGAGGGCGGTCGTTTTAAGATTCAGTAGAATCTCGCGGTCACCATCTGTGAGTTTCGATTCGTCGAAGCCACTCTCACCTTCGTCAGTGACGGAAAGTACAAATCGGGTAAGGTTCCAAATTTTATTCGCGAAAAGTTTATATGCCTTAATCTTGTCCTCGCGGAGTGCGAGATCCGAGCCAGGGGTGTTGCCTACAATAAGTCCCATGCGTAGTGCGTCTGTTCCGTATTTTGCCGTGAGTTCTAGTGGGTTCACTACATTGCCCTTGCTCTTACTCATTTTCTTTCCTTGCGCGTCATTCACGAGCCCGTGTAGGTAAACCGTATGAAAAGGAGCTTTTTTCCCAAGGTAAAGTCCAAAAATCACCATACGTGGTACCCATTTGAATACGAGGTCGTGTCCCGTCTCCATAACATCAGTGGGGTAGTAGGTTCCGTAGTCGGAGCCGTTGGGATATCCCGTCACCAAAAGGGGCCACTGCCCCGATGAGAACCAAGTGTCGAAAGTGTCAGTATCCTTACGCATTTCCTTGCCGCAGGTATCGCAGTTTGGGGGAATGTCACCGGTCGCAGCCTTTGATGTGTCATCCTCGTCACAGAGCCATGCAGGTATTGATATACCCCAGACTATTTGTCTGGATATATTCCAGTCGATTGTGTTTTCCATCCAGTAACGAAAAATCTTTTCTTGGTTCTCTGGAATAAAACGCACAGTTTTGTCGTTTACTGCCTTAAGGGCCATTTCTGCGAGTGGTTTCATTTTTACAAACCACTGGTCTTTTACCTGCGGTTCGATAAGCGTGTTGCATTTATAGCAGCGCTTTACTATGTGCACATACTTTTCATCTATCTTCGAGACCAATCCCTTTGCGGCGAGCTTCTCTACTATTTTCTCGCGTGCCTCAGCAATCTTCATGCCTGTAAACTCCTGTGCAATAGGAAGGAGTTTTCCGCGCCAGTCAATAATCTGTTCGAGGTCGAGCCCGTGTCGCTCCGCCAACTCAAAGTCAATTTGCGAGTGCCAAGGAGTAATTGTCATGACGCCGGTACCAAAAGCCATATCGATGACTGTATCCTTTATAATGGTTGCCTCTATCGGCCCGTTTATCCATTCAACGGTCAGCTTGTCTCCGTGTTTATATTCGGCATAACGTACATCGTCGGGATGCATGACGACGTACTTGTCACCAAACTTTGTTTCTGGTCGCGCGGTTGCAATTTCAAATGGCCCATACTTGAAATAATAAAATTTTGCAGGTTCCTCAACGGACTCTGTTTCGACATCGGAGAGGGAAGTCTGGTGCTTCGAACACCAGTTGATTGCGCGCTTGCCCCGATATGCGAGACCATCTTTATGCATCTGTACAAAAGTTTTTTGCACTTCTAAAACAATATCAGGGTCAAGTGTAAACTTCTCCCTCGACCAGTCGCAGGAAGCCCCGAGACTGCGCACCTGCCCCTCCATGTTTGCTTTATTCATAAGGGTGAAGTCGTAGATTTCCTTATACAACTCCGCAGGGTCCATTCCAAAGCGTGAACGGCCCTCTTTTTCAAGCTTTTTTTCGTAGACGACCTGTGTTTCAAATCCTGCATGGTCCGCTCCCGGAATCCATAATGCGCGGTAGCCGCGCATTCTCTTGTACCGCGTCATGATATCTTCAAGCGTGATAAAAAGTGCGTGACCAGCATGAAGGTTGCCATTGGCATTTGGGGGAGGCATCACAATCGTGAAGGGTGGACGCGAAGCGGCATCTGGGAGTTTGTCCGGATTGAAATAGCCCGAGTCGAGCCATTCTTGGTAAATTCGAGCCTCGGTTGCTTCGGGGCTGTATGGCTTCATAAACTTCTCATTCATCATGCTCATTATAGCATTATTTAACGGCTTATTTCATGTAAAAATATTGGGAGACAAAATGTCCTTAACAATAAACTATAAAGAAAAAATAATGTCCTTTAGATTTATATAGGACATTAAAAATGTCCTATATATGGCTTTGTTGAGCGATTTAATTCATAAAACAGAATTTGACAAATGGCAAAGCTTAACTATAATAACGCTCAACATTTACCAGTTCCGCAGTTTTCTCAAATTGCAATTTCACAATTTTTTGTTTAACTATTAACTCCTCAAAAGAGAGGCGTAAATTATTGTATTTGCCTGTATTTATTATCATTCCATTCGTTATTTATTCACGTTTTTCCACCCATTATGAACAATATTTTTCTTTCGCATCGCGGCACTCGAAGCACTATTGAAAAGGTGTTTGGCTGGCTGATTGCTTTCGCGATGATTTTGCAGAGCTCGGCTGCACTCCCCCTCATTGCTTATGCTGAGAGTGAAGTGAGCGATGCCACCACATCGACTGAAGGAGGATCGGTGTCCACACCTTCCGCTTCGAATAACACGAGTGGTGAAGGGAATGGTTCGAGTGAGAATAGTGAACAACCTGTGGATAACTCACAGAGTGTATCTTCAACGAATGGTGTGGATAATTCCTCTCAAGGACAATCAGAAAGTGAGGGAGTGCTGACCAATCTTTTGATTGCAATGAACTCGACCTTAAACTCATCTGAAGAAGAAGTGGAAGAACAAGAACCATCTTCGCTGCGCACATCGAATCTGGGTGGACACAAGGTGGATATCTGCCACATTCCAAAGGGTAACCCTGAAAACATGCAGACTATTGAGGTAGATAACAGTTCGGTCTCATATCAGGCACACATTGGCCACGGAGACACAATTGGTGCATGTGCGGTTCCTCCTCAGCCACCAACGCAGATGACTTGCGAGAACGTAACGGGCGAAGGATGGTACGGGCAGTATTTTAACTACTCACGTACTCACGACGAGATGAACCTCCCATCGTCATCATGGGGCGCAGGGCATGCTGACCCACTCGGAGCGCTTTGGACTAGTGACTGGTATGACAGCACTCACTATCGTTTTGACCGTATCGACGCAAACTTGATGTTCGGAGAAGATTTTTATCCATTCGATGCCACTGCAGAGGAAATCGATAACGGACATGACTATCACTTCGGAGTACATTGGTCCGCATATGCGAATGTTGCCGTCGCGGGCGCATACACACTGTCGCTTACTTCTGATGATGATTCTTGGGTCTACGTGGATGGAGTGCTCGCACTTGATAATTCCGGACTCCACTCACCAACCACAAAGTCTGCAACATTGAATCTCACGGGAAAGAACAAAGTTGACGTATACTTTGCTGAACGACACGTAAACCGCTCGCACATGAGTCTTTCGTTCGTCACACCGGGCGTGAAGGTCACACCAGTGAAGGCGGGATGCAAGGAAAAGATAAATCTCGTTGCTACCAAGATTGTTTGTGACGAAGAGGCCATGCTTCCAAACTGGGGTTTGGGAGGAGCTGATATTACTTCCACAACTGCAGCTGACTATGTTGCTTCACACAAGGGTTGTCGCCTTGCTGCAGACTGGAAATTCCAATGGGGCTACTCTGGCGTAAAAGACCTACTCGGCTCCCATGTTGGTGAGGCGGACGGCTCAACTGGAGCAGGTTCATATACGGGTGCAACTTCCGCTGACTGGAAAACATTTGGCCCCACTAATAATAGTGGTGCTGCCACCGTACTCATCGAAGAACTTGCAAGCTCAGACAAGATTTGGGTACGCGAAGTATTAAAAGACGGATATGTACCATTTACTTTCTATCCCGGCAACGCAACCAACACGAACAACAAGAGTGCTGAGCTATACTGCGGAAGTGATGTACTCAACTACGATAACTACGACTATGTTTCGCAGCCTGTTGGCGGCAACACATATTACTGTGTGGCATTTAATGCACTAAAAGAACTCCCACCCCCCCCACCACCTGTCTGCGAACTGGATATTGTTTCCGATTCAACCAACATTATCACTGGCGCAGGTGCAGCTACGACAACTTATGCAGCAAATCCAAGATGGACTGCACTCATCCCCGGAGCAACATGGATTTGGGAAACCTTCCTCGTTGAGACTCCAACGCTCGATGAGACAACCACATTCTCAAAGACATTCACCCTCGCTGCACTCCCCACAAGCGCATCGCTCGTTGTTGCAGCAGATAACTCATACACAGTTTCTATCAACTCTACGGTGGTAGGCACCGACACTACAGAGTTCAATTACTTTGAGTCGGGCAAAGACACCTATGTGGCGACCCCATATTTAGTAGTTGGTGCAAACACTATTACGTTTACGGTAAAAAATTGGGCGCAAGCAGGTGGAACACCACAAAGTAACCCTGCAGGACTTCTCTATAAACTCCATATTGAGTTACCGGGATTGACCTGCGTGCCACCTCCTCCACCAGCAAACACTCCACCAGTCATAACTGTTGTGGGAACAAACCCAGCCACTATCTACCAATCGAGTACATACATCGATCAGAGTGCTACTGTCGTCGACGCTGAGGATGGAAATGTCACAAACAAACTCGTCACGACAGGAAGTGTAAACACCGCAGTCTTGGGCACGTACACCATTACTTACAATGCAACCGACTCGCAGAGTCTTGCCGCAGCGACAAAGACGCGCACTGTTAACGTCATTCCCGTTAAGGCGTGCGCAGCCCCAATCGACGTTATGCTCGTTATCGACAAGTCAGGGAGCATGAACGATGATCAGGAGAATCCCGAGCAGCCTCTTACTCAGGCAAAGGATGCTGCAAAAGCATTCATTAACACACTAGCAACATCGTCAGATCTCGTCGGCGTAGTGTCATACAGTACTGCAGCAACCTTGAACTCTGCACTCTCGGGCAACTTCACTGCAGTCAAAGCAAGTTTCACATCGATAACTGCAGCTGGCTCAACAAATATTGGTGCCGGTATTGAACGTGCACAGCAGGAGATTGCACTCAATGGACGCCTCAACAAGAAACACATTATTGTGCTTCTCTCCGACGGACTACCCACTGTGCCCACTCCCGATCCTGTCGCACATGCGAAGGCCAAAGCGACTGCTGCAAAGAGTGCAGGTACAATCATTTATACAATCGGACTTGGTTCTGAGGCAGATGCAACCTTAATGTCAGAGCTCGCATCACAACCTGCGAACTACTTCAGCGCACCAACAGGAGCACAGCTCGAAGGTATCTACGCAGCAATTTCGTCTATCGAATGTGACCGCCTCCCATCGAGTGTCACAGGCAAGAAGATTAACGACCGCAATGCAAACGGAATAGTTGATCAAAATGAAAGTGGTTTGAGTGGCTGGGCTATTACCTTGAGCACCGTAGGTGGAGGGCTCACACTTTCAGCAACCACAACGGCAGACGGAACCTACAAATTCCCAGACGTCATGGCAGGAAACTACATGCTTTGTGAAGTAGCGAAGAGCGGCTGGAATCAAACTTTTCCAACTACGAACAACGGATGCTACCTATTGAATATCGCTCCGAACGCAAAGATTGTTGATAAACATTTCTTGAATACTGAATCAATAAAGCCAGAGTGTCGTGACGGAAAGGATAATGACGGTGATGGCAAGGTTGACTTTGCCGGCGGAGATCTAGGTTGCGATACCGAAAATGACGACAGCGAAAACCAGAAGCCTGTCATTACCGTGACCGCACCAAACCCAATGATAGTGACGCTAGGCACTCCATTTGTAGACACTGGAGCAATAGCGCTTGACACTGAAGACGGAAACATTACTGCGAATATTGTGAAGGCAGAAAGTGTGAATACACTTGTTGTCGGCACCTATTATGTCTCCTACAGTGTTGTCGATTCTAAGGGCCTAGCTGCAGATCCAAAACAGCGTCAGGTAAAGGTGGTTACTGCATGTACAGATGGAAAGGATAATGACGGAGATGGCAAGATAGACTATCCTGCAGATACTGGATGTGCCAACCCTGAAGACAACGACGAAAACAATCGCCCGGTTATTACGGTGCTTGGTACAAATCCGATTGACCTCACGATTGGCAACGTCTATACCGATGCAGGTGCCACCGCGCAAGACCAAGAAGACGGCAACATTACTCCGAGTATTGTGAAGACGGGCACGGTGAATACCGCAGTACTTGGCAGTTATACAATTCGTTACAACGTCTCGGACTCAAAGGGACTTGCCGCAGTCGAAAAGACACGCCTCGTTCGCGTAAACCCTGTGCTCACGCAATGTAATGACGATAAGGACAACGACGGAGATGGTCGCATCGACTTCGATGGACACATGGCATTTGCGCCAGACTCCGGCTGTGATTCACCCGAAGATAACGACGAAAACAATCGCCCAATAATTACCGTTACAGGAACCACCACGATGGAAGTTTCTATTAACACGACATTTGCTGATTTGCTCGCAACAGTGTTTGACGCAGAGGATGGGCAAATCAACAACAAGCTTGTTGCATCGGGCGTGGTAAACACCGCAGTCTTGGGTACGTACACCATCACGTACAATGCAACCGACTCGAAGAGCCTTGCCGCCGTCGAGAAGACTCGCATAGTAAAGGTAGTCTCGAGCTGTTCTGATGGTCGTGACAACGACGGCGACAAGCTTGTTGATTATCCGCTTGATAAGGGTTGTGATACGCCACAGGACGATTCCGAAAATGAAAAACCAGTTATCACACTACTTGGCGATGTGGTCATGAATATCATCCTCGGAAGTACATACACTGACCAAGGTGCAACAGCAGCAGACCCTGAGGACGGAAACATCACTGCAAAGATTATCACTGTAAGCACCGTGAGCACTGCAGTCTTGGGCGCATACACCATTACATACAACGCAACAGACTCGAAAAATATTGCGGCAGACACTGTCATGCGTACAGTAAACGTCAATCAGGCACCCTGCACCGTAAATTGTGGCGGTGGCAGCACCCCTCCCGCATGTTCTGACGGTGGAGACAATGATGGTGACGGTTTCGCAGACTTTCCTCGTGACCCCGGATGTGACAGTCCTCAGGATAACGACGAGCGTGATATCGGCCCCACACTGACACTTTTAGGAGCAAACCCGATGTCTATAAATGTGGGCACAGTGTTCGCAGACCCCGGAGCAACCGCACGCGACCCAGAGGATGGAGATATTACATCACGCATCGTGGTGACCGGTTCGGTCAATACAAGCACCGTTGGTGCATACACACTGACCTACAACGTATCTGATGCACAAGGTCATGCCGCAACTCCTGCAACGCGCGTGGTGAATGTTGTTACCGCAGGATGCACAACGAACTGTGGTGGTGGCGGAGGCAGTGGCCCCATTACACTTTCCATCTTTAACGAGAAGTTGGTTGCATCAGGAACAGCAGTCACGATTACTTGGAACACCAATCAACTCGCAGACTCACGTGTGGTATACGGACTTGATTCGCGCCCCACACTCGGCACTGCGCCACTCTACGGATACTCACTCACCAACGCGACAGACACTGCACTCGTAACTTCCCACACGATGACACTCGCGGGCATTCCAACAGGAATCACTACACATTTCCGCCCCGTATCGACAGACGGAGCTCGTGTGGCAGTTGGAATCGAATTGCATCGCGAAGCCATCGCATCACTTCCCAATGAGTGTTTTTACCTTCGCGAATACGTGCGATTTGGCATAGTAAACAATCCTGTTGAAGTAACAAAGCTCCAGACATTCCTCAAGAACCATGAAGGCTTTGACTCACTCGCTATAACTGGATTCTTCGACATGACAACGGAAGTGGCAGTGCGCACATTCCAAGATCGCTATGCGGCAGATGTACTTACACCATGGAATCTTCCATCGAACACCGGGTACGTTTATTACACGACACAGAAGAAGGTGAATGAACTTTACTGCAAGCGCGCATTTCCACTGAACACCACACAGTTGGCAGAGATTGATTCCTTCAAAGCGTTGATTGCAGCGATAAGCGCGCAGCGTGTTGAAACCTCGCCTCTCCCTATCGTTGGAACAAACGACGCAGTAGGTACAGTCGCAGGTGCCTCCACTGAAGTGGTGGGAGATACAACCAACCCCGACACTGCCTCCCTTGGGTCTCCTGAGTACCGTGGACGTATTGCGCTCGCAGACCTCTTAGCAACAATGCCAAACGGGGATGACGCGCTCGACGCGACGCGCACAGACGATTCTGGTGTGCGCATTACGGTAGGTCAGATTGGTGAAGCAGACGGTGCAGTTCTAGGCACAAGTACAAAGCGTGGACTAGCCGCCGTTGTACAATCTATTTCAGATCGTACGTCACTTACCGCTAATGCAATCTACGCCCTCGCAATCATCATAATTGCCGCACTACTCCTTACAGCACTCCTGGGACGACGCTATGTCCTCGCAAAGAGTGAGTAAAGTAATACACACTCTGTATTGCAACAAAAAACATCCGCACGAGCGGATGTTTTTTGTTTGAAAAAAAGTATTCTCTCATAAACACTACGCACTAGTAATCCGCCAGTTGCCGTTCGCTTTAATACTGGAAAGTGAGGGGGCATGTTTTGGGTCCTTGGTTGCCGCGGCGATAGCAATCATTAGTGCATTGTCTGTTGCGAGCGCAAGAGACGGAAAGTGCACTACGATATCGTCACACTCCGCTTTGACTTTCTGACTAAGCACCTCCTTGAGGCGGGCGTTTGCAGAAACGCCTCCTCCGACAACGACGGTGCGGATGCCATACTCCTTACAAGCCCGAACCGTTTTCTTGGTGAGTACTTCTGCGCACGCTTCCTCAAACTCCCACGCGATATCGGCTTTCTGCTCCTCGGTAATTTCCGGCATGTCGCGGACAAGGTAGAGTACTGCGGTTTTTAGTCCGGAAAAAGAAAAATCATAATTATCTGCATGCATCATAGGGCGGGGAAGTGTGTACTTTCCGGCAGTTCCCGTGAGCGCAAGCTTCGCAATTTCTGGGCCTCCCGGATAGGGAAGACCGAGGATGCGTGCTACCTTGTCGAACGCTTCGCCCACGGCGTCGTCTTTTGTCTCGCCGATTAATTCATATGACCCCCACTCTTTCATAAGCACAATCTCGGTATGCCCACCAGAGACCAACAGCCCCAGCAGTGGCAGGACAGTATCGCTAAAACGTAAGCCCGTTTCTGTGGGCTCAAGGAGCGGAGCAAGCAGGTGACCCTCCATATGATTGACGGGAACTACAGGTATCTTCCACACCATACCCAGCGCTTTGGCAAAGTTGATGCCGACCCAGAGTGCAGGTTCAAGACCGGGGCCACTCGTGACCGCTATCATGTCGAATGCTGGTGGATTCCAGTTTGGCACTTGGGTAATGAACTTTGCATAGAGTTCGGGTTCACGTTCGAGCATTTGCTGAAACTCAGCACGAAGAGGGCTTTCAACGACATGCCTACTGGACTCTTTAAATAGTCCCGCTTCTTGGAGCACCACCTTTAGTAGTGGCACAAGACTCTTGGCATGCTCTCGTTTAGCCATCATGGGGAATACTCCGCCATACTGCCTATGCAGTTCGATTTGGCTCAAAGTGTGATTGGCGAGTACTTTAAACTGCAGGTGTGGAGAAACTCCCTCAGTTTCAATGATGGCGATGGCAGTTTCGTCGCAACTCGTCTCGATTGCTAAAATTCTCACAGTAGCGTCATACTAGCGAATCTAGCCATAAACAGCAACGTTGTTTTGTTGTTGCGATGAGACGGTGATAACGGAAACTTGACAGTTATTGTTATTTGTAATTATATAAAAAAATGCAACAGTTACGCATCACATTTTGTATAAACGTAAACGGAGGACACTCGTCTGCCGCTATTTGCGTTATGTGATGCTCTGAAATTCCGTTGTCCCAATGCAGAACTGAATAAAAAAGCATCACGGAACGTGGTGCTTTTTGTTCTTCAACAGCAAACTAGGAGTAATTCATGCATACTGACGCCTTTATAGTCGGAAGAGGGGTCATACTTCGTCCTCCCCGCGAAAGCGATGCAAAATATTTTACCCAATGGATAAATAATCCCAAGGTGAGAAAGTGTCTGATGTCCCGCACGCCGAAGAGTTTGTCGGCAGAAAAAGATTGGATTGCAAGCATAAGCAAGCAAAATCGATTTCCTGAGTCTATCGTGGTGGTGATAGAGGTGCGAGGTGACAATGTGCCCATCGGCACTATGGGGCTGCACAATATCAATTGGATTGACCGCAATGCAACAACAGGAAGTATGATTGGCAATCTTGCTTACCATGGCAAAGGATATGCAACAGATGCGAAGATGCATTTCTTAAAGTATGCGTTTGAGACGCTGGGAATGCATAAAATCAACTCACGTGCATATACGGAGAATCTTGCCAGCATCAGGTATAGCGAGCGATGCGGGTATGTGCAAGAAGCGGTCCTCAAGGATGAGATCTTTCGAGAGGGAAAGTGGGGAGACCTCGTAACACTGGCTTGTTTTTACGAAAGCTGGAAACAAGCCTGCAGTAAGTATGGATGGAGTGAACTCCTCTAGTTTGCAAACACACTGGCCAATATTGGCCAGTTTTTTGTACATAAGCACAATGTGCAAAAACCACCTTGTGGTGGTTATTTTGTGCGAGGACGGCGTGGGACTACACGACCTACGTTGGCACGCTTAGACGACACTTTTAGTGATTCTCGGGATGAGAGACTAAAGGCTAGGCTGAGGTAGCGCTTGTGAAAAACAGCGTAACGCGCCAGCGTGTCAGCATTTCCTAGTACGTGTGCTCTACTTGAAAGGGAAAGTTCAAGCAATGGAGGGTAGTCGGGCCAATACTGAGGAGCGGTCACGTCGAGTATTGCGCGAGTAGGGAGCAGATTTCCGTAGTGGCTACGCACATGCGCAAGCTTGGGGATGTGCGTGAGTGATGCTCTCCAGATATCTCCGCCGTAGAGTTCTTGGACGAGTACGGCGACAATTGCGCAGTGACCCCATGTGGGATTTTCTGGTGTCCAACCTTCGGGGTCTGACGATGTGTCTTGCTTGCAAATTTCCGAAATATGCAGAATAAAGGCAACAAGCGACGGTGTGTACATGGTTTTCCGATGAACAGCTGATTGGAGTTTAGCAGAGCGTACAAGGAGTGCAATCACTGATGTACTGCAATGGGACAGCGGGTGTCAGAGTACTCACATGCGACGCAACAGTTTTTGCTTTCTTTTGGTACCGATATGATTTGTGCACATTGCTCGCATTTGTAAAACGGCAAGCATTTATCATCAGGTATTTCCAGAACCAGCTTATGCTGACACATGGGGCAGGTGAGTGTGGCGTTCTTCATACACCAATTGTAGCACTACGTATTGGGTATTGGTCACAAACCCTTATGACTGAGCCCGTCGCAGCGTATCAAGCAATATTCCCGTTGCGACGCTTACATTGAGTGACTCAGCGCCACCGTATTTTGGAATAGTAATTTGAGTGGTGACATAAGGGATGAGTGCACTGCTTAGTCCGTGGGATTCACTACCCATGACGAGGACTCCTTTCTTAGGAAGCTGTGCCTCGTGTGTACTAGCTCCGGTCATACTTGCGCCCAGTATTGGAATACCCATGTTGTGCATCTTTTGTAACAAGGGCGATAGTTCACAGTAGTTAACACGAATGCGCGTAAATGAGCCCATGGTGGCCGCAACGGTTTTGGGGTTATAACAATCAGTGGTAGTCGGTGATGCGATAATATGCGTAATCCCAAACCAATCAGCAGTGCGCACTATTGTTCCTAGATTTCCGGGGTCACGTACGTCATCAAGTGCAAGGAGAAAACCGTCCTGTGCTGCACGGAAAAGCATGTCTTCCTCGATAGGGGGTTTTTGTACGGCAACTGCTATGCCTGCGTTATTGGTCACCAGTGTCCCCATTTTCAACAACTCACTCTCTGCTGTGGGAATAATTTTTAGCGGGCGCACCCCCGCTTTTTCCTCGTAGATGCGAAGTAGGGGAGTAAGTGTGTTCAAAAAAGCGTCGGTCCCGAAAATAGTCTCTACAACATAGTCTGAACCGAGTAGTTCATGAATACTTTTTTCGCCTTCGACCAGAAAAAGCCCCGTTGCGGTGCGGTGTTTTTTGTCTGCAAGTTGTTTTGTGAGTTTCGGGGACATGGCCGAATTGGGATTGTGTGTGCAATATACGCCCTATTTGGCCGATTGCACAACAAGTTTGCATACTCTCTTTGCATATGGGGCTATCGCCGAATATCGGTTTGGGCTAATTTCTCCCGATTTTATCCTTATTACTGCGTTGCAAAATCGAAAAAAGGCCATTCGACGACAGTCCCGTTAGTGGGTTTGAAAGAAAACTTAGTAAAACAAAAAGTATATTGCGCTTTCATGATTTGAGATCAAATTGAGTTCGTGGCATGCTAATTTCATACTACACAGTTGGAACATATAGCGATTTTGAACCTGTTTGGTAGATTGATTTGTTATTGCGCAGTCCATCCTCCATCAACATAGAGTATGGACCCCGTCACAAACACTGATTCGTCGGACGCAAGATACACCGCTGCATAAGCAATATCTTTCGGATCTCCCATGTGCCCGAGTGGTGTAGCAGCAATGACCATGGCATTTGCATCCTTGTTGTCTTGTATCCCCTTAGTCATGTTCGTTTTGATAAACCCCGGTGCGATTGCGTTAACTCTGATTCCGTTTTTTGCCAACTCCAGTGCTCCCGTGCGAGTAAGCTGGTTCACCCCACCTTTCGACGCATCATATGCCCCCGCAGTAGCAAAACCAACTTGCCCAAGTATTGAGGTCATGTTGATGATCGACCCTTTCACGTTGCTTTCCTTCATGCATGCTCCGGCGGCACGCATTCCATAGAACACGCCGGTTAAATTCACCGCAATCACTTGATCCCATACTTCGTCTGGCATCGATATTATCTCACCCGTCAGTCCGATACCCGCATTGTTCACAATAATGTCGAGTGTCCCAAAACGCTCGACTGCCCGCCTCACCATCAGCTCAACTTCTTCTTTCTTTGTCACATCAACATTCATACATTCCGCACGATCTCCCATGCCCACCGGTAAGGGGCAGAGATTGAGATCGGCGAGCACAACCGAAGCTCCTTCTTCAAGAAAGAGTTTTGCAATGGCGGCCCCGATGCCCGACGCCGCTCCCGTAACGATCGCAACTTTGTTTTGAAGTCTCATGTTGTTAATTAGTTAATTTTCCGTACCATGCTTCATACCAACCCCGCATGTCTTGTATTTCTTGTGATTGTGAAGCGTTGATATTTTTCGCGAGTTGTATCATTTCTGGGCGGTTCGTTCCTGACTTAAGCATTTGCACCATCATGAGTGCCATCTGATGATGAGGGATCATTGCCTCAAGAAATGCTTTATCGAAATCAGTTGCGTTTTGAAGCGATGCCATATCCTCTTGTCCTCCCATGTGCATTCCGCTTCCTGACATCATCCCCCCTCCCATCATTTCCGTGCTTCCTTTTGGAACATCCTTTCCAAACCAATTTTTATACCACGCACTCATATCATTTATTTCTTTCGTTTGGCTTTCAATTATGGCGCGTGCGAGTGTTTTAACTTCTCCATGCGTTGATTTCTGAAGGGCCAATGTGGCCATCGCAACAGCACCTTCGTGATGTGGGATCATTTGTTCAATGAAGTGTGCATCTATTGATCCCATCATTCCATTCTGTTGTGATAACTTATCGCTATTCCCAGTTATTGAATTTCTGTTTCCCATCATGTTTCCACCCATGGGGGTGAATGCTGACGTGAGCAGTGCGCCAATAACGAAACCGATCAAACCTGATATCAAATTTTCTTTATTCATTGTGGGTTATATTATTGATGTTTATAAGTACTTTTGACTCTATAATACTAGCCTGTGTCGACCCGCACTTGAGTGTTCAAATTTCTTTTGAAGAACCAGAAGACCAACAGACTGAGAATCGCGGCGAAAAAGCACCAGACTGAAATGAATGTTTCGCCAAAGAACCAACCTGCGATAAAAAATGATGTGGTCATTATGACTCCAATTATATTGATGAATTTGTTGCTTGAAATGAAGAAGCTTATACATGTTGCAAGCACATACAGTGACAGCACAAATACCTGGTACAAGTGTGGGGAGTTGTACGCAATACTTTGATTTATGATCTGAGAAACCACACCATCACTAAAAATAAAATAAAAGAGGAATAGTCCAACCGCCAAGCCGATCACGGTGAGCACCCGTAAGATTCTTCTTCGTACGGGTTCGCTTTCGATGAGTAGGATAGCGACGGGAACGAAAATTGGCCAGAATACATGAGAAAACAGAGAGTATGCGTAAGTGGAGATAATATTGAGCACCGTATTGCCAAAAGAAAGCCATACTACTCCTTCAATAAGTTGCTGGATGCCAAACAAAAGCGGAATACTGGCAAATGGTATTTCGGCTTTCTTCTTCGCTTTCGAGATCGTTAATGCTCCTGCCACACTAAGAGTCCCTCCTGCGATAAAACTTGCTGTAGCTGAAAAACACATATATTTAAGGAATGATCAAGTCCTTCTCGACTCGTTTCAATAGTACTGCATTTACCGCGACAATAATAGAAGACACGCTCATAAGCAGTGCCGCAAATTCCGGACGAAGCATAATGCCATAACTTGGATATAAAATTCCTCCGGCAATCGGTATCGCAAGCACATTGTAAATTGAAGCCCAGAAAAGATTCTGCTTCATTTTACGAACCGTTGCTTTGCTTAAAGTTATGGCGCGAAGAATATCTAGGAATCTGATTTTATGAGTACAACCTATGCTGTTTCATCACAGTACTGATGAGTACTGATCTGCTGTCAACTATTGCTTTCACTCCCAGACCTGAAAGATTTTCAAACTTATTACGTGCAGCCCCTCTGGATGCAAAGGTCACTCACAAGGAGAATCGGACAATACACCTCTTCATCAATTACCTTAATAAGGCCATCCATCTAGCCCCACAGAATCTTAGCTCGGTGAAGAGCGGGACTCTTTAACTTCTGATCTACGGGGTGATGCATATATTTTGTTGGGTTTATATAGTATTGTTCGACCCCCATATATAGGATACCCATACTGCCTATATAATAATAGGTTGCGGGGAGTGAAGGCTATATGAATGGTGGGCGTGGAGAATGCGTTTTGAGCATGATAACTGCTCACGTTTAAGCAGAGATTACTGAGGCCTCATCCACTAATAAGTTGCCATTTTTTGAATTAAAAATTCTCAAATATGGTAGGACGCTTCGGCTCCGCTCATCTCGCATAATGGCATATCAAAAAAAGACTTGCCAGTCTTTTTTTGAGCCATTAGCGGAGATGAGAGGATTCGAACCTCTGGTAGGGTTACCCCTACGCCACATTTCGAGTGTGGTGCCTTCAACCGCTCAGCCACATCTCCTCGGTGCGATTGCCAAAATCTAGCATGTTTTGCTGGATTTTTCCATATGTTATGTTACTATCTGTCTCATTGGCCCTATCGTCTAACGGTTAGGACTTCGGCTTTTCATGCCGGCAATCGGGGTTCGATTCCCCGTGGGGTCACAAAATGAAGTTCAAAGAGTGCCCAGCGACACTCATAGCGCTTGTGAAAGCGGAGTAATATTGCATCAGTAGATCTAATGACTAACTCTAATGGGGGAATACTTACATTTTTTTGTGCAAACAGCAAAAAAATTTAACGATTCGTGGCATGGCACAACAAAACTTCGCTCTAGACCTTACTGCATTAGACCACGTACCTCAAAATTAAACTGTGTCCCCATGTTCATGTTTTTGAAGATTTTCTCATTTGAAGGAATTAGAAAAGGGCATTGGCTACCTCCCGCTCAGTGCAAGGTCTCCTCTGTACTATGAGACCCATCGAACCTCAGGGCAAAATCATTGATGATGCCTGCGAGTTCTTTTGGTTTTGAAAGCATTGGGAGATGTCCTGTTGCCACGGAGGCAATCTCGCAGGCATTGAGATTTTTTTCCATCATTCTTTGCACGGACTGTGGGAGTGTCATGTCGAGTGTTGTTTCTATATAGAGGGATGGACACTCATTGTATCCTCCGTCCACTTCCTGTCTGAACAAGAGTATTGATTCAGGCACAAAATTATCAACAACGCGTTCACATAGTTCTCCCTGTACGTCATTGCAGAGCGTCAGGCGCAGTACCGCTTTTGGTGGAAGTGAGCCGTAGAGGAAAAACATAACTCTCGAAATGATGCGTAAAAGTGGTGGCATTGCACGTTCGAAAGTTCCATTTTCGTGAGGTATCACTGCGGTAACGGCGACAAAACCTCTCAGTTTATCACCGAGTTTTTTTACAAGTTGTCTTCCTACGACACCACTGATTGAGTGGCATACGAGTATGTAGGAATCAAAGGGTGCATGTGCAATTTTCCCTGCGACAAAATCTGCGTAGTCATTCAGTGAAAGTCCTTCATTCGATATTTTTTTGTCTCGATTAGGAAAATTTATTGCGAGAGTGGGCAGGGAGAGGTGGGGAAGGACATCGTCCCAGATCCATGCCCCAAGTCCAGCCCCGTGCAGGAGGATAATTCCTGAAACGGAAGCGGTGGAAACAGTGTCAGGTAACGTATTCTTATCACTCATATTGTATAATTATTTTCCGTGAACGACCCGCGAATGCACCGTCGCTTTAAGCTGATGAGCAGTGTAATAACATGATAAATGTGATCGCCAAGATCAACTCGTGCTGTGCGGGTATTGCGTAATTTTATATTTTGACATTTATTTAGTCAATTAACGGTGCCTGCCACCGTTTTCGTTGTAGCCATAGGAATATTGTTTTTCACACTTGTGACATTGAGCTAAAACACAAATGCTATAATAACCATGTTGATAAGTTTCCATACAATATGGCAAAATCTACTGCATTAAAAAACAGCTTCGTAAGTCCAAAGACAGGCAGGATATCTATCACTGAGAGTTTTGGCGAGAGCCTTGCAAAATTGCTTGCAGACAAAATTCTTGTTGTCCACAAAAGTTTTCCCAAAAAGTATTTCTGTCAGAGTGTCAAAAAGGAAGTAATCGGAAAAACATATACGAAACGAGTTGAAATTTTTGCCGAAAATCTTAGAAAATATTTGCCAACGAAATATACAGACGCACTTGTCATTCTTGTGAAAATTTTAGGACCCGAGAATAAAAAAGAAACAGGAATGTTCAGCAACTTTTATTGGCTTATGCCGGTGGGAAAATTTATTGAAAAATATGGACTCGAAAATTTTGATTCTTCAATCAAAGCGATTGAAGAAATAACAAAAAGGAGCACTGGCGAATACGCGATACGACCATTTGCCAGAAAGTACCCCGAAAAAACACTTGCAGTGTGCACAAGGTGGGCGCGGAGTAAAAATTTTCACTTGCGTCGTCTTGCGTCAGAAGGGTTGCGACCAAAACTCCCATGGGCGACAAAGCTTGATACATGGATTAATAACCCAGCCCCAATTTTTAAAATACTCGAGATTCTCAAAGAAGATGAGGTGAAGTTTGTAAAAAAGTCGGTAGCAAACCATTTGCGTGATTGGCTCAAAGTTAATCCGAAAGAGGCGAAAAAAATGATACAGCGATGGTCAAAATCTAAGAACGAACATACGAAATGGATTCTTAAACACGCACAAAGATAATCATATGGCAAAATCCACAGCACAAAAATTTGGCGAGAACATGATAAAGATACGGATCGAAAAAGGTATGTCACAAGGCGACATCTGTCGTGAGTTAGGGTTAGTGGAATAAGTACGGTATTGAATGGATCATAAAGTTTGACCCAGAGCAGAACGAATTGAAGTAGCAGCTTAACCACAAGACCAACAAGACTGATGCCGTCTTTATCCATTCTTCATCTTCTCGGCGGTATTATTCAAAGATGGCATACTGGGATAAATTAAGTAGTAGGGGAAAGATTGACGATCGACGAAGCATGGCACCGGCAGTCATGGGCCTCAGTCTCACGGGGGTGGTGCTTTTGGTGGCACTGAATTATCTTTCCGGAGGTGATATGAGCAGTCTCTTGTCACAATTGGATCAGTCCTCTATGAAAGGCAACCAAGTAGTTGAAACTGGACAATATGAAGGGGAGGATGAGTACGAAGTATTCGCTGCGACAGTACTTGGTTCCACAAATGATATGTGGAATGATATCTTCAAAAAAAAGAATTTGAGCTATTCACCCCCAAATTTGGTACTCTTTCGCGTCGCCACGGATTCCGCTTGCGGTGGTGCACCTTCGGAGATTGGACCTCACTATTGTCCGCTTGATGAGACTATTTATCTTGATGAAACTTTCTTTGATGAACTTACGAGGCGTTTTGGAGCAAC
Organism: bacterium; assembly: GCA_043756865.1. GTDB lineage: Bacteria > Patescibacteriota > Minisyncoccia > Phycocordibacterales > UBA6899 > MHLP01. The sequence goes on from JAYUQG010000005.1 coordinate 40,622, forward strand.
AGGCGGTGATGTCGCAGAGGCATATGTGATCGCAAATGAGGTCGGGCACCACGCACAACACTTGCTGGCAAAGTCAGAGGGAACCTCCGGAACACAAGCAACGACGAACCAAGACTCTATTTCCCAAGAACTACAAGCGGATTGCTATTCCGGACTTTGGGCACATTCCATAAGGGACAAGAATGTTTTTCTTCCCGGAGAAATTAAGGAGGCAATGGATGCAGCGGCAGCCGCGGGGGATGATCGTATTCAAAAGAGAACAAGTGGATATGTGAACAAGGAGACATGGACGCACTGATCCGGAGATGAAAGGAGGCGTTGGTTTGATATAGGTTTTACTTCTGGAACACTCGATTCATGCGATAACCCTCGCTCTCGATAGTTGGGTTTTTGATACCGAAAATACTTAATTGAACATTTATTGAAATGTGTTACTGTATGCAGTACATGAGGAAAATTTCTGCCACATTCGTCTTGTTGGGCTATATTCTGCTAGTGCCATTTTGTTTTTTTGGCAATGCGATGATAACCCACGCAGACTCAGATAATATGAGCAGTAACGCCGTCCATCATATTGATGACTGTGGGATGCCGTTTGGCTGTGGACATGCGAATGAGGCGGGGTTGGTCGATGTGGCCGTGCACCACATCAGCATGTATCTGTCGCTTACCCAAACACCGCTCGCAGCTTTTTCACTTTTTGTGACAATCTTAGTACTGCAACTCCTCGCCATACTCGGAGTATCTGGAAATTTACTTCGTACACTTTTTTTGCAGACTTCTTCACTTCTCGTACGCAGAATGGAAGAGCCACACATAAGCACAAAACAAAAGATACTTGCATGGCTCTCGCTTTTTGAAGCAAGCCCAAATTTTGCATAACGCGACGCTCTTAGGGCTCGTCCGTAAATAACTTCCACAGATGAGGTGGAATGCGCCCCGAATACGGACACTGCGACCGAACAAAATGTTAAAGCATACTGTAAGTATGGTGCGAAATTTTGTGACCGAGTAGTGACTGTAGTCGGGGATGCAGTGCGCATCAGATGGGGGAGTTATTTATGGAAGAGCACTTACAACACTTTTTTTAAAGTGTTGTCTTGCGTCGCAGAAAGACCCCACAGGGTCTTTTTCGTTATTCCCCAAATGAGTGAGCGAGATAAAAATGTCTTCTTTTTTATCTCCGAGCGAATGACGGGAAAAAAAGGTTTTACGATTATTTGCTATCAAGACATTTATGCATGAAAAAATTCTGCAATACATCAAAACACCAATTGGCATGAGTGTGCTCGGTTTTGCCATCCTCACCATTTCGTGGGTTGTGTATGCGAACACTAAAACTGACGCACTGCCTGAACAAACGGTCTTCACAAGCAGTGACCGTGTCGAAATTGCCACAGTTGACACAAGCGCTACGTCAAGCGGAGCGGTGGGAGGCTCTTGGCCTGGTGAGATTCTTTCACTCGGTAGCTACCCCCTTCAACCCGAAAGAGAGGGAATAATCGCAGAGTGGCGAATACATATTGGTGAGCGTGTTCGTGCGGGACAAGTACTCGGCACACTCTCTCGCCCCCCTGCAACTCCAGAGCTCATAAGCATGCTCGCGGGTGAAGCTGAAGGACTCGCAAAGGCGCGAAGTAATGCCGAGGCGGAAGAAACGTATGTGACGGAGCGCATTGAACAACTACTCGCACAGCGCGTGTCAATTGAGCGCTCTTCCGCAAAAACAGGCAACTTGCTCAACTCCGCTCTGCAAACAAACTCTGGCGTCATTGCAGTAAAAAGAAAAAATCTGCGAGTCATACTCGATAACGCTATTGCGATAACTTATCCCTACCTCTCAGGTAATGGAGTAGTGCCGACAACCTATCAGTCCATTGTGCTCCGATCTTCCATTGGGGCTCAAAATTCACGATTGCGTGAGGAATTTCCCGGGATACTCCACAATGTGCTTTCAGACCTCCGTAGCGACGAAATAATTCCTGAAAAATCGGGACTCGCATATTTTGACCACACAATAAAACTCGCCAACGCGTCACTTTCAGATGGAAGCACGCTGACGCAGGGTGACCTAAGTGCACTCAAGGATTCACTTACGAGCGGAAGAAGTAATTTTATCGAAGCGCTCGGCGAGCTACGAGAGGCGGAGCTCGTGAGTGTGAGTACCGCTCAGGAGTATTCGACAGACTTTAAGGAAATCGACGCACAAATCACCGAGCTACGAAAAACCCTTGCAATTGCGAAAGGGGAGGTTGTGGCAAAAGAAGCGGCCTACAAGACAGTGAACAATGCAGTGAACGGTGGCAATACGATCCTCGCTCCCCGTTCTGGTATTGTTTCAACAATACTGAAAAAGCAAGGAGAGTTTGTTTCCCCCGGTACGCCCTTAGCAGTAATTACCAGTGAAACAAAAAACGAGAAAAGCATACGTTTTGCGATTCCCGTAACTGCGCAAAAACCACTTATCAATTCGTCGCTTCGTATTGTTCGTTCCGGTTTTCCTACTGATATAAAAATAGCCAGACTAATCGGAATCGGTTCGGCGGTCGATGAAATGGGGACATATATGTCTGATGCTCTCTTTACGGAGGCGAATGATTGGCCTGTTGGTGGCTCAGTGCGCGTGCTTCAGGGTGAACGCAATGGAAATGTAGCCATTCCGCTCACTTCGGTCATGTGGGACGAACGGGGCGTACCTTATGTCTGGGGAGTTTCAAGTGCCGATCGCCTGTATGCGAAAAAATTAAAGTTGGGACGCACCCTCGGAACCTCTGTCGAGGTATACGAGGGACTTAGTGGGGGAGATCGGTATGTTGTTTCACCAACCCCACTTATGCGTGAAGACATACTCCTGAGCGAACTTGCACCGAAAAGAGATACATCAGCATTGAATCCTGCAGTAAGTGGGGACGGAATGCACATGGAGGGAATGGATATGGATAGTCACGAATAATATTACCAACTATGTTCAACAATATAATCTCGTGGTCACTTAGAAATAAGCTTGTCGTGCTACTCACAACATTCCTGATTGTTGTTTTTGGTACATGGAGTTTACTCACCATGAAGGTGGATATTCTTCCTGATATCAACAAACCTACCGTTACTATCTTTGCAGAAGGCGAAGGAATGGCGAGCGAAGAAGTAGAGAGACTAATCCTCACCCCTATTGAAGCAGCAGTCGCGGGCGCTCCGGGGGTCGAACGTATTCGCGGAAGTGCAGCACTCGGTCGCGCGATTGTTAACCTAGAGTTTGCATGGGGTTCTGACAATTATCGGAACAGACAAATCGTGCAGGAAAGGTTGACCCAAGTGGTACTCCCGAGCAACGTCACACCCGTACTTGGCCCCCAATCTTCACTCCTTGGAGAAGTGGTCTGGGTCGGACTGACTTCAAGTAGCGCTGCGGTTTCTGCAATGGAAATGCGTACAATAGCAGATTTCACGGTCCGTCCCGCACTTCTCAAAATCCCCGGTGTTTCCACAGTGCTTGTGATGGGTGGCGACGTGCGCGAGTGGCAGATTAATCTCAATGCGGAACGCATGCGTCAGAGTGGTGTCATGTTCGAAGATGTGCGGAAAAACATTGCTTCAGCCATCACGAATAAGGGCGGCGGTATTCTTGCTGAGAACGGAAAAGAATATCCCATTCGCATTCTTGTTGCACCCAAGGACATTGCCGAACTTCGCGAGATCGCAGTCGGAAGAGGTATGTCAACAGGTGCAGTCATCCGCTTGGCTGACCTCGCAGAAGTTATCGAAGGACCAAGCCCAGTACGTGGCTCTGCTGCGATCAATGGAAAACCGGGGGTCATTCTGCGGGTCATTCGCCAGTCTGACGCAGAGACCTTGAAAATAACCAAAGGGATCGATGAGACATTGGACGCGCTTCGGCCGGCAATCCCCGAAGGTGTTCTGATTGAAGGAGATCTTTTTCGACAAGAACAATTCATCCATGCAGGACTAGGAAATGTCACCGAAGCGCTTCGCGATGGAACAATTCTTGTTGTGCTCATTCTGCTTATTTTTCTCATGAACGTACGCACGACTGCGATCACACTCACGGCTATTCCGCTTTCGATACTCGTCACGGCGATCATATTTAAGCAATTTGGGCTCTCGGTGAATGTGATGACGCTCGGTGGAATTGCCGTTGCTGTAGGCGAACTTGTGGATGATGCAATCGTAGGGGTCGAGAACGTGTTTCAGCGACTGCGACTCTGGAAGAAAACAGGCGCAAAAGAAGATCGGGAAGCAGTGGTGCTTTCCGCTTCCAGTGAAGTGCGCAACTCGATAGTGTATGCAACCATTCTCGTTGCGGTGGTCTTTCTTCCTATTTTCTTTGTGCCCGGTCTTGAAGGGAGATTAATTGCATCGATTGGCGCGGCATACCTCGTTTCTCTGCTTGCCTCTATGCTCGTTTCACTTACTGTAACCCCCGTTCTCTCAGCGCTCTTGCTTCATGGTAAAACACTGGAGGGACACGAAGAAGAAACGCGATTAGTACGTGCGATCAAAGAGTGGATGTCTCCGCGCATATATTGGTGCATTGCCCGCGTGCGGTTTGTCGGTACGCTTACACTCATTGCACTTTCGCTTACTGCTGGGATGTACTTGTTTGCAGGCAAGGAAGGTATCCCAACGTTCAACGAAGGCTCCGCCACGGTTATGGCATTTACTCCTGTCGGAACTGATCTGGCGACAACCAATGCATATGTAGCAAAAGTCGCCAAGGAAATTGAAAAAGTTCCTGGCGTGGCAAAAGTATCGAACATGACCGGTAGGGCGGATGCAGACCCTCATGATGGAGGTTCGAATGCGAGTGAGATGCAAATTCTTATAAAACCAGAATACATTCCCCATCGCGTGCAGGTCTTCAAGAACATTCAAAAAGTACTTTCACGTCATGACGGAGCGGATTTTGGCCTTGGGCAACCGATCACTCATCGTATGCAGGAATTACTCTCTGGAGTACGTGCACCGATCGCGATCAAGGTATTTGGGGACGACCTCGAAGACATGAAAAATGCCGCCGATCGAGTTATTCTTGAGCTAAAAAAACAGCCCGGTGTAAAAAATGCGCAAATCGGGAAAGATACGATGACTCCAGAATTCCATATCTATCTCGATCGCAATCGACTCGCTGAATCAGGAATTTCATCTGGCGAGGTCGCTCTGGAACTTGAAATGGGGCTCATGGGCGATACGCTTGGACAAATGCGTCTTGGCGGAGCATCTGTGGATGTCGTTGCGAGGTTCGATCTGGAGTCTAAAGGCACCATGGCGTCGCTTCGTGACATCGCTTTGTCATTTGAGAACGTGACATCGCTCGGTCTTGCGGGGGATGTCACGGTCGCAGGTGGGCGCAATCGTTACACTCACGAAGCGGGCAAGCGAGTATTGGTTGTGTCGGCAAATTATGAGGGCAAAGATGTTGTCGGTGCAGTCGAGAATGTAAAATCAGCACTTGATAATGAAAAGTTACAGAGTGGAGTGACACTGTCCTATGAGGGAACATACAAAAGCCAGAAAGAAAGCTCACGCCGCCTTTCGCTTGTCTTTGTTTTGGGAATAGCAATGATCTTCGGCATTCTGTATCATGCATTTAAATCCGTACCCATCGTGCTGCTCATCATGGCAAACATTCCAACCGTGCTCATCGGCGGAATGATCGGAATATGGCTCACTGGCGGAGTAGTCAATCTTGCGCATCTCGTCGGATTCATATCGCTTGCGGGAATCGTATCGCGAAATGGGATCATGCTTATCGGACGAGTGCTCACGCTTGTTCGCGAAGGAAATGCATTCACTCCGGAAACAATCGTGCGTGCCACACTTGATCGCGTTACTCCGGTACTTATGACTTCTCTTGTCACAGCACTCGCGCTCATACCGTTGCTCTTGTCGGGTAATGATCCGGGGAAAGAACTGCTCCACCCGCTCGCCGTAGTGATATTCGGAGGACTATTTTCATCCACTGCGATCTCGCTGTTTCTCACGCCAGCGCTTTTTTATCGATTTGGAAAGAAAGCCACGCTTGTAGCTAATTCAGACACTTCTGGGTTCTAAATTAAATAATAATCTCATTAACATGAACAACACAACAGCAATTATTCTTTCAGCGATCGTCGGCGTGACACTTGGCGGTTTTGGTGGATTCGCTACAGGAAAGCAAGCGAGCGATATCGGAATGACCGACAAAGAGGTGCATGGCCTTATTGAAATGATGTCGTCGGAAGGTAAAAGCATGATGGAGATGGGCAAAATGATGCAAGAGGGTGGGGCCATGCTCGAAGAACGCGGCACTACATATAGTGATCAGCAGATGATTGTAAAAGGAAAGGATTTGAAAGCAGTCGGAGTAAAGTCAGTTAAAGACGGTGAAGCAATGATGGGACACGAGAAAGGAATGATGGATTCAATGGAGGGAATGGCGCACTAATCATAAAAATATGAATGAATTTCTTAATGCATTGCTCATCACACTCGCACTTGTCCTCGGTGGGTATTTACTCTTCGGAAGTCTTAGTGAACCTCAGTCAGGCACAGGAACTATGGATATGAGCATAGGGGGCATGAGTATACCCGCGGAAAGCATGGAGTCGATGTCGGGTATGAAACATTGAGTTAGAGTTACTTTCACATGTGAGTAAATGAAGCATCTAATTTTTAACCGACCGAATGGACTAAAAATGGATGTACAACCGTGTTGTACTCTTAGCAAAAAGGGAACTGAAGTTGCAGTTTGATTTCCTGTGGAGACATAACAAAGCCCACCGAGGTGGGCTTTCTGCTGTTGATGGTTGTTGCGTTAGGCGATAAACGCCACGTAGCTGCCGAGTGCAAAACCCTGAAAATAGCTGAGCATGAAAGCCCTCTTCCAGTCCTTGCGATGGAAGATGGTTTCCCACAGGAAGTTGCCAACCGACAAGGCGAGCCAAAACAAAATAACTTTCGTATACATTTTGCTTATCTCCAGCAAGTTAGGTGGAAGTGCCACAACTAATAGTATTATACGCTATTTAGTAATTTTGTCAACTAATACGTAATATTCGGCTTTAATCGGTCACAAAAAAATACGTTGCATAAAAAAATGCGCAAGGTGTTACAGCAAGGTATAATTTGGTTATGTCGGGCAATCTCTTTTTTAATGAACAGGAGTGGCGAAGGGAATTCTCCGAACACCACGACTGGTATCGAGTCATTTATCCTCAATTCGAGGCGATTTTGGCAAAATATGAAGGTGATACCCTAGAGATGAGAAAAGCCTCAAGAAACGCAATTTACGGCTTTGTAGAGGGACTACTACGTGAAGGTGCGGTCATTCTTGCCCAAAAAAGAGAGGGAAAAGACTGGGATGCCGCGCGTAAGCCAATCGACATGGCAGTTATCCATCACACAAACGTGGAAAGTGGTATTAGTTGGGAGCGTATTAGTGTTATACAGCTTATGCGATTATATGCGAAATCATATCTTTCACCGTCGACCGAAAAGGAAATAGCGGGAACGCCTGTATACTCTAATCATTTTAGAGCGAATACCCCCGTGTTCTATGGGTATCATTGGCTCGTGCGACTCGACGGTTCATGCGAGCGCCTCCTCGCAGACGACGAGATAGGCTGGCAAGCAGGGAACTGGGACATAAACTGTAGAAGTGTAGGTATTTGCCTCGATGGGGATTTCAGGACGAATACTCCGCCGCAGGAAATGCTCGATGGCGTACGCACACTCCTCGAGAGAGAGTATCCGGCACTACATGGCGACCAAATAATCCCACACCGCAAGTCTAATCCCACAACGACATGCCCCGGTGCGTGGTACGACGGGGTTACGTGGAATTGATTAAGGGGGCCAGACAATAAGTGAAGCTGGAGTAGATTATGCGGTGCTTGTGTTTTCGAGGATCTGCTCTATGCGTTCCACGAGCTGTGCTGGCGTGAAATTTGCTTTCACAAGAAAATCTACAGCGCCGAGGCTTTGCCCCAGCGCGATGTCAGTCTCTTGTGCCAAGTTGGAAAATATCGCCACTGGAGTAGCGCTTACTTCCGGTCTGGATTTAAGAGTTTTTAGGACATCAAATCCATTCATGCCCGGCATTAACACATCTAAGAGTATAAGGTCGGGATGAATTTCGTTTGCGAGACGCAACCCTTCCTCACCGTTATTCGCAGTAAACACATGATATCCCGCATGCCGAAAGCGGTCTGAGGCAATATCGGAAAGTGTGGCGTCGTCTTCAATGAGTAAGATGTTTGTTTGCTCAGGAGGCTTACGCTTCATTGATTTTTGATCTGTGCTGCTACTTTCGGGTCCCCCAATGAGCGCCTGCACTTTTTCGACGACCTCCTGAGGTGAAAAATGTGCTTTGACTATGTAGTCTTTTACGCCGAGTCCAAGGATTCGAGATATTTCGACTGGCTCACCAGAGTTCGAAATGACCATCACGGGAATGAGTTGGAGCTGTGGGTCAACACTAATTGCCTCGAGTACTTCATATCCGTTCATTATGGGCATCATGATGTCCAGCAGCAGTAAATCTGGAGTTACGTTGCGCATGGTGGTCAGGCCTGCAGCCCCATCTTTCTCGCATACACAATAATACCCCGCTTCTTCGATGCGTTCCTTGAGTACCTGTGAAAGTGCGGGGTCGTCATCGACGAGAAGAATGATTTTTTTGCTCATTGAATTAAGTATACAAAAGTATAAGGATAATGTATGCCCAGTTGTGCACTATTGTGTGAGCACAGGCAGTGCGGCACGGAATGTGGTTCCGACACCTACTTTACTTGTAAAAGTAAGGCTTCCTCCGTGATGCTCTGCGACACTTTTCGCCACGAACAAGCCAAGTCCGCTTCCGTCGGTGACAATCTTCACTGCGTTGGTGGCCCTGTAAAACTTAGAAAAAATATTTTTTTGCTCATGCTCGGGAATGCCTATGCCCGTATCGGTGATGCTAACCACCAGCGTATCTTCCTCCTGCGTAAGTCCAATAGTTACCTTTCCACCCTGTGGTGTGTAGCGCATTGCGTTTTCAAGAATATTCTCAAAAAGAAATCGTATTTTCTCAGGGTCTACAAGCACTTTGGGGTAACCCCCCTCTCCTTGTGCTTCTGCTTGTGTGTAAATAAGTTCAATGCCTTTTCCCTTTGCGACGGGGGTAAAGTCGCCAAGCATACTCCTGAGAATATCTTCAAGCGCTAGTGCGTATAAAGTGAACTTCATTTTTCCACTCTCAATACGGGTAACGGTAAGCATGTCATCTACAAGTCTTATCATGCGATTATTACTCTCTTCGCCCTTGATGAGATATCCCTTTTGTTCAGGTGCAAGCTCACCTAGGTGTCCCTCAAGTAGTACACTAAAAATCCACCTGACTGCAGATAGGGGGGTGCGTAGCTGGTGAGCTGCTATCGAAAGGAATTCTGATTTAATTTTGTCGAGTTCTTGTAGCTTTTCATTCGCGACTGTCAGTTCCTTGCCTCGCTTAAGGAGTAGTGTTGCACGGTTATCCAGCTCTGCATTTGCCGCATTGAGTGTGATCACTTTTTCGTCTAATTCCTTGGTACGTTCATGTACCTGTGACTCCAGTCCTATCGTATAGCTTTCTACGGTGCTCGCCATCTCATTGAATACTCGTGCGAGCTCTCCAATTTCGTCGCGAGAAGTGATGTTGGCACGCACCGTATGGTCTCCCTCCGAAAACCTTTTTGCAACCCCAATGAGTGCAAGTGTCGGCTTCGTGAGCATTCGAGCTATGAAGACTGAGACAATGATTGCGGTGACAAACAGCGTGAGCATAAAATACAGCACGCTCACGATGGTCTGTTCGATGATGAGCCCCACTCCTGCTATTTGCTCATCTACCTTTCTCCGTGACTCTAGTGCAAGCTCATCAAGTGTTTGCGAAATGTCGCTTATGCGTGCATAGGTATTGAGGATTTGATTATTCAGTAATCCTGCCGCTTCACCTCGCAAGTTGAGTGACAACAGCAGATTAATTTCTCTGCCGAGCGATGCACCTTCCGTCATCACACTACGGTATTCAGGGCGGTCTTCTGAAATCGCGCCCTCCCCATTCACGAGTGCAGTTAACTTCTGCTCAAGTAATTCATTGTCGCTAGCAATACGCTTGCGATATTCTTCTCCACTAATGGTGAGGTATTGGTCAAGATGGTTCTCCATATCCCTGACAATTTGCTGCACCTCGATGATACGGTCTCGGAGTTCTTCACTCGGAGTGAGGCTGGCAACCACATTTTGTATTACGGTAAGTGAAAGAAATGCCCCAGCCACCATAACAATCGCCAAGATCATGACAACAGCAAAGCCTGAAAGTATTTTTTCGCGTATGTTCCAATGCATGATGTTATTTCGAATGACTACTTCGCAACTTGAGCGTTCTTGAGAATATTGGGTGGAAGCACAATGCCGAGCTTTTCTGCAAGTACGAGATTGACATACAGTGCTCCTTTTTCATTTTTCACAATAGGAATACTTGCAGGGCTGGTGCCGTCGAGAATACGAAGGGTAGTAACCCCTGCCCACTCTCCCTGTTCGTTGGGAATTTTGGTTATTCCGAGTACCGACTCCTTCATCGTCCAAGGGTTGGTTGTTCCGACCGGTACGCGTATGTTTGCTTTGGCGAATTCCTCTGCTGCATTGTCGTTCCAGTCAAGAATTCCTGCGTTATTTTCAAAAATTATCAGGTCAGTCTCACTCTGGAGTGCGAGAAATGCCTTTTTCCATGACTCCATGTCTTTCACAAAGTAAGATTTTTCAAATTTCAAAGCAAAAAGTTTTTCGTAGTAGGTAAGGTTTTTTCTCTCCGTTTCGGTATCCGCAGAAAGGTATCCAAGGCGGTCACCCTTTGTGAATGGCTTGAGGTGGTCAATAATTTGGGTGGTCAGACTTACCTCAACCATTCCTGTGGTGTTGGTATATGGGGCGCCGTACCCTGATGCGTCCCAATTTAACCCCACAAACACTACAGGGAGGGGAGCATCCTTGTAGGACTCCTGCACTATGTACTTAAATGCGTTGTCGTCAGAGACAATGAGTACATCGGGAAGAAATGTTTTGATTTCCGCCGCCGCTCTTGCCGCCGCCGCTTTTTTCCATTCTTCGGTGGGATTGCGCTTTGTGTCCATGCGTACGACACGCAACTCTACACCCGAACCTGCTAATTCCTTTTTGATTCCCGTGGTAATCCCATCACTCCACTCATAACCCTCGTGATAGGAGTCTATGAAGAGGATCTTTTTCCCCATATATTTTTCTGCCACGAGCGGAGTTTCCACGGTAGTGGGGGAGACAGTGGGAGTCTTAAAAGAAATAAACATATACGCACCAAACAAAAGTACGCAAAGTAAGCCAATGATTACATAAACCTTTGATGAATTCATGCTTTGCTGTTCGACTGCTTGCGTTGGGGGAACCGTAGGCTCTGTTTCCATATAAAAAGAAAATTTATAATTACTTGCGCTCTGATCGGCCCTTATGAGGGGATCATACATAAAAATTATAGCATGGTAAGTACAATAATGGGGAAAGTGTTCCCCACTTAAGAGGGGACCTGCATACGAGGGGTACTTAGGCCCTCTTTGCATGTCTTTGAGAAGAAAAATACCAGCGGAGAAAAAAACTATACAGGTAATTATTAGCCAGTCAGCAGGACCTGTGGGCGATAGAGGAATGTCGACCCTTACAGGGTCAGTACCCCTTTCACCACGGAGAGTGCTTTATTTTTCTAAGACGGAGTACCGTTAAGAAAAATTAGTCGCCCATTTTTACAGATTAGGAAATCCTTAAAAATATGGGAGAAGGGCTTCGACTCCTCTGGCAAAAGCCAAGCAGTTTTGGGGGAGTCGGTCACGAGTCACTAAGTTTTTTAGCGCAAAGCCTAACTAAAAAACAAAGTGCTCTCGACCCCGGCTCGCCATCTCGCCAGGCCTCGATATTGGCTTGCGCCTTTCGACTCCTCTATCGCACGCACAATGGAAAAGCAAAAGCACTCCTACGGAGTGCTTTTAGCCATTGTGGGCGATAGAGGAGTCGAACCTCTGACATCCACTACGTCAAAGTGGCGCTCTACCAACTGAGCTAACCGCCCAACTTTTTAGAACGTACTTATGCTTCCACGCGTTACCTACCAAAACAGCATAACCGCCTATTTTCAGAACATGCCTATGCTTTCACGCGTTGCGTACTAAAACAGCATAACTGCCCTTAATATTAGGATACTAGCACACCTGTTTTTGTTGAACAATATGCCTATAATTCTCGCTTTTCCCCGCTTTGTTAGCTATTTGACAACTTGCTTGCAATATTTCAAAAGGGGTATAACCTAAAAACAGGCTGTAGTCTTTCAATTTTCTTTGAAAAGGGGAATAGACGTGAAGAACAATCTTCTCTGTGCCGTAAGGCTCTCCGCAGTCTTCATACTGCTTGCGGTTACCCAAGCGTGTGCGCAAACACCAGCAGAACGTGCAGGTATTCTGTCACTCAAGGCGATTTCGCTAACCAGTGCCACGTGCAACATCTATCCGGCAATGAGCGATGTGCCGGCATGCGTGGATAAGGTTGTGCGCAAGATTCTCATCGACCGCGATGTGAATCCTGAGCGCACTGAAGAGCTAATTCGTGAGCAAGCTGCGGCTGCTCCGACAAAGCATCCACCCAAGTTTAGAGACCTGTTGCGTAGCAAGGAGCAACTTGCGCAGCGTGTGCACGTGTACAAGCTTTTGGACATCATCGATGCTGCGTGTGCCGTCCCACCCGCCATTACAGATTTCGAGAAGTGCATGGATGCTGCGTATCACAGCATCCTCACGGCGCGCGACCCTCATTCTGCGTACTTTAATGAAGCTGAGCTGCTCGAGTTCCGAAGACAGATGAGTGGAAACCTTCAAGGCATCGGTATTGAAATCGGACTAGCCGGCGACAAGTCCATCGGCGTCGTGCGCGTGATGGAAGGTTCGCCTGCGGAGAAGTCGGGAATACAAGACGGTGACCGCATTGTTACCATCATCAACGGCGATGTGCGTGAGCCCGTGTCTTCGTTTCCGCACATCGGTGAAGCCATTAAGAAAGTAAAGGGTGAGCCGAACACCAGCGTCACTCTGGAAATTCTTCGTGGTGAAGCAGATCAGAAGCTTACGCTTACTGTCGTACGCGCTGCTATTGCGGTTCCCCATGTAAAGTCCGAAATTCTTTCGCTTCCAAATGACCCGAAAACGCAGTTTGCGTATATTCGACTCACTCAGTTCGGAAGCACACTTCGTCAGCAAATGGTGGATGCGGTCAAGGGAGTCCTCAAGACGAACCCAAACCTGAAGGGTTTCATATTCGACGTACGCGGTAACCCTGGGGGTGATCTCGGGCAGGCACACGAGGCCTCCGATGCCCTCGTGAACAGCCCTGAGCCACTTATCTCCATCCGAGATAATTTGGGTGTGCATGCGTATGGAACAGCATCAGACGAACGCATGCCTGAACCGCAACCGGGTGACATCACGAACGGTCTTCCGATTGCAGTTCTGATCAATGGGCGTTCTGCTTCTGCATCAGAGATCTTTGCGGGAATCCTTCAGGAACTTGAGCGTTCGGTGACGATGGGCGAACCCTCGTGGCAAAAAGGCTCCGTGCAACGCGTCACTCCACTAAGCGATCGGACTGCAACGAAGACGACGGAAGCTGAGTACTTGATCGGCTCACCAGCAAAGTGGGTTGCCGTGCAGTGCTTCGGGGTCACTCCCGATATCCCGTATGTGTCCGAAGGCACGATCAGTCCAGCCGTTACAAAGAATGATTGTGACTTTGATGGTTCAATCACCTCCGGCGGAGCTTCAAGCCACCCTGGTCGTGTGCGCGCACCACTTGCCGAGCGCAATCCTGCACTCTATGCAATGGGGCTGCAAATGCTCGAAGCGGTCAAAGTTCTTGACCACAAGACATTTGTTCGGTTTGAACGCATCAAAAAGATGCTAAAAATCAAAGATCCGGTAAAGTCTCAGACTCCGGAAGAATAAGACCAGCAAAAACCCCCGCTTAGGCGGGGATTTTCTTTTTAAATGCAATATTTCATTTTTATTTTGTGTGCAGGTGCATATAGATATCCTCAAGCGCAAGTACTGCGTCTCCTGCAGCAATATTGTTTTGGTGATAGAGGACGTCGGTGCAGTCTCCCGCAGCCCAAATGCCGGGAGTCTTGGTCGCTTGTGTGCGCGGGTCGGTGACCACTTGTCCGTATGCATTAAGTTCAACAAGGCCTTTTACATAGTCGGTGGCAGGCACAAGTCCAACTTCCACGAAGATTCCTCCGCAAGGGATTTCCTTGACTTGGCCGTCATTCATATCCTTGTACACCATAGTGGTCACAAAGTTTTCACCCCTGACTTCGACAAGCTCAGTGTTGGTGATGCCTTTCATTTTGGGATTCGAAAGTACTTTTTGTACGGTCACGGGGTCAGCGCGATACTCTGCGCCTCGTTGGAGCAGTGTGACTGATTTCGTGTATGCCAGTAGTTGGGCGGCAGTCTCAAACCCTGCATTGCCACCACCGATGACCACCACGTCCTTTCCGGCAAAAAGTGGTCCATCACATGAAGCACAATAGGTAATTCCTTTGTTTTCATATTCTGCAGCACCGGGGATTTCAAGCTTGCGACGCTTGCTTCCAGACGCAATCAATACGGTTTTTGTCTCGTGCGTCGCACCCGCATCAGTGGTGACTTTGAAGAATTCTCCAGACTTCTCGATTTTCGTGACGAGTTCATGCTCCTTGATCTCAACAACATCTGATTTATACGCCTCGAGGTGTGCCTTCAGGTCCTCTGCGAGCTTCGTGCCGGGGATATTGATAGTCCCAATCCAGTTCTGAATACCGTCAGACACAGTGGACTGTCCGCCCCACTCATACGTTACAAAAAGTGTTTTAAGTCGTTTGCGAGCCGCATAGACACCTGCTGCTACTCCCGCCGGACCCCCACCTATGATAATTAAATCAAACATAATAGATAAATTTTACTAAATTATAACACTGTAATAGATCTCGCACTTCGATAAAAATTTAGATGAGTTGCGAGGCGACGAGATGCAATGCGTGCATGCTGTACGAGTTGTACTGCTTGTGCGCATTGCATTGAAGTCAACAAAGCAAATCGCTGAATTTTTATCGAAGCTTTGAGCGACGGAGGAAGGAAGGTATAACTCCAAGATCATCATCATCCTCATCCTCTTCAATAAACTTTGGAGTTTCTTGCTCACGCTTTACCGAAATAGTACGTTGCTTCTCTTCGGGGACAGTGTTAAAGATGGCACGCTCAGCATCGTTTTTGTCCTTTCGCACTGCGTCAGAAAATTTTTCTTCATGTCGTGCAAACAATGTCTCGTCCTTTTCCTCAGCTTCGACTTCTTCACGCGCAGGTGGAGCCTCCTTTTCTCGTTCACGCTCTCTTGCCTGCGCAGCTTTGCGATTACGTCCGTCAGGGAAGCCCGACGCAATAACGGTAATTTTCAGCTCGCCTTTGCGGAGTTTTGGATCAATAATAGCTCCAAAGATGACACGCGCGTTTACGTCTGTCGACTCCGTGATAACCTTAGCGGCTTCCTGAACCTCGTTCATGGTCATGTCTTCACCGCCTGCGATTGCAAAGAGTACTCCGCGGGCACCATTGATTGATACGTCGAGTAATGGGGAGTTGATGGCGATACGCGCCGCATCCACAGCACGGTTCTCGCCCGAGGAAAGCCCGATACCCATGAGTGCGGTACCTGCATCCGCCATGATCGCTTTAATGTCAGCAAAGTCGACATTAATAAGTCCCGGAGTCGTGATGAGGTCAGATATGCCCTCGACTGCTTGTCGGAGGACTTCATCGCACTGGGCAAACGCGGTGAGCACGGTGGTGTCTTTTGAGGAATTCAACAGTTTGTCATTCGGAATAACAATTAGTGCATCCACCTCAGCCTCGAGTGCTTCAAGCCCTTTGTCGGCAAGAAACATGCGCTGTGTTCCTTCAAAAAAGAAAGGCTTTGTGACCACGCCTATCGTGAGCGCATTGAGCTCGCGCGCAGTACGTGCAAATACCGGTGATGCGCCTGTACCCGTACCTCCACCCATCCCGCTTGCAATGAAGACCATGTCGGCACCCTTGAGCGCCTCTTGAATTTCCTCTTTGGTTTCCTCGGCAGCACGCCTTCCGAGCTCAGGGTTCATGCCCGTACCTAAGCCTCTGGTTAGGTTTTTTCCGATGTGAATTTTCTTGCCGGCAAGCGAATTGTGCAAATCTTGCGCATCCGTGTTTGCGACAATGAACTCGACCCCTCCCACCTTCGAGCGCACCATGTGGTTGACTGCGTTGCGGCCGGAACCTCCGACACCAACAACTTTGATGCGCGCAAATGCTTCTATCTCCGGATTGACTTTGGGCATGATAATAATTAATTGGGGCGCCTCCTCATGGCACCAGATTACTCAGTAATACATAGGAGTATATCAAATCAGGCTCTGAAAGAGAACAAATGGTGCATTGCCGACTGCACGCGTTTATGGCATGAGTTGCTTGAGCAGATTTCCCAAGGATTCTTTTATGTGTTGAAACATTCCCGCTCCTGCCTGGAGTGACGGTCGGTCGTTTGTCGCTCCCCAAATTGCGAGCCCGTAAGCCACAAACCATGATGTGTCTTTGACTTGTTTCTTCGATTTTGGGTTATTGGGAAAATCAATATTTGAAACGGGAATCTTGGAAGGTAATCGGGTTGCCGCACGAGCAAAGTCCTCGATGGTTTCAATGCCTGAGCCGCCTCCCGTGAGGACAATACCCGCAGGAAGCAACTCGTGTTTCCCGATGCGCTTTAAGTGCGCAATCACAAGACTAAACATGTCTTCAAGGCGGGAGAGAATAATGTCGTTTAGTTTTTTCTTCGGGAACTCGTGGCTACCTCTTCCAAGTTTGATTAGCTCTGCTTCTTCGAGTGGAATTTTGAGTCCGAGTGCGATGTCGTTGGTGATGTTTGTAGATCCAATAGGGAAGACCTCGAGCGAAATGGGTATTCCGTCTTCGTATACCACAAGCGAGATCGTTTCCGCACCAATGTTGGCAAGCACTACTCCTGCCATGCGCTGTGCTTTGGTGAGTGCCACAAATGATGCAGCGATAGGGGAGGCGCAAGCGTCAATGGGTTCAATCCCTGCTTCCTCAACTGCGCGTATCAAATCAGTGAGGTGCTGGTCAAGACATGCAATAATGAGGCACTTTGCTTCGAGCTTGAGTCCCTTCATGCCGGCAGGTCTTCCATATATCTTCTTGCCGTCAATCATGTATTCGATTGGTATGGTGTGGAGTATTTTTTTGTTTACTGCATTCTGCAGGTTCTGCTCACATGCACGATGTGCGCGCTCGACATCTGCTTCACTGATTTGTGAGTCTGCGCGCGAAATAATCGCAGCTCCTATTGCCTGTGTGCCTTCCAGTCCCACACCTCCGACAGAGAGGTATGCCTCGCGTATGTGTACTCCAGCGATTTGTTCAGCCTCTTCGACGGCAGCGCGAACGCTTTTGATGGCGTCAGCAATACTAATGATATAGCCGTGGCGAAGTCCGCGTGATTCGGATTTTCCCACTCCGATGATATGAGGTAGGCCTGTCCCTTCGGCATGCTCTGTAATTACCACGCGCACTGTGTGTGAGCCTATGTCTATTCCAGTGATGATACGTTTTGACATATGGTAAGAAAAAGTGATATACGCCTCGTCCACAATCAGAAATCAAAAAGTATTCTTGATGTTGAATTTCGAGAGTAGCTCGTGCTCTTCACCTTCCATTGTAGCGCCATGCGCGAATCCTTTCAAATGGAGCATGGAGTGGATAAACAAAAGTCCTACGAAATAGCGATAGGATTCCTCACGTGCGGTGTGTTCACGCTCGGCTTGTTTGAGGTTGAGAAATATTTCGCCCGTCTTCGTGTCGATGGGAAATGACAGTACATTCGGTATATATGCCTTGTTGCGATGTGCAAGATTCAGCTTCTTGGATTGTGCGTCACCGACAATGACCAGCGACAGATCGTAGGCGCTACCCATAACGGTTCGCTTCATAAGCGAAAAAGGCAGGGTTGGTATCCTGTCTTTTGTCAGTTTGGTGAGACCAAAGCGACTACTTTCGCCCCATGTGTCCCTCGACTTTTTCGGGGATCTTGCCAAGTTTTTTGAGTCGGTCATAGCTCTTACGTTTGTCCATAGAAACCAAAGCACGGCGCTTTGTCTTCAACTTAGACATTTTACGCTCAAAATATCGCTCTTCGCGCACCTTCATAAGTGCTTTTGTGCCTTGCACGCGCTTTGTAAAGCGACGGATAATAGCAGCTCCTGACTCGCTCCCTTGTTTCTTAACTTCAGCAATGATTTTCATACGTGGGGAAATCCTATCATGGGGTTATTTTTAACGCAATATCAAACACTCTGGGCATGCAAACTCGGGAGAAATCCGAAGTCACCCGTCTCTGTGGTAGATAGTACGGGGTCTTGGGGTTTCTCTTTTTGTTCAAAGATTTCAATTGTTATTTCACGCTCTTGATGTACTCAGCCAGTTTCGCCACTTTAATGGTTTCCTGCGAACGAGTCACCATATCACGAACGATGACCGTTCCTTCGAGTGCTTCTTTTTGTCCAAAAATAATCGCGTAGGGAATCTGGAGCTTCTCAGCGATGCCAAGCTGTGTCGAAAGGGAATCCTTGTTGAGCGAATGCGTGACGGGGATGCGCGCATTCCTGAGTACTTCAATAATTTCAAGCGACTTGAGCTTTGCTTCAAAGCCAAGTTGAATGAAATAAATCTTCGGCTTCTTCACAACACGAGGAGCAGCACCTTTGTAGTTTGGAGAAAGGAGTACGCGGTCAACGCCAATTGATGCGCCAACTGCAGGTACGTCTTTTTTGCTCCCAAGTCGCTTTGCGAGATAGTCATAGCGTCCACCACCCGCGATAGAGAGCGGAGCATTTGCGGCCTCCTCCTTCTCTGTCTTTTTCCTTTTGTCCTCCTTCTCTGTTTCAGTGGGTTCGAGTTGTGTTGCGTTCTCTGCGTGCACTTCTGCGGGCTTGTCGCTTGGGATTTCGGTTATCTCAAAAACCGTATGCGTGTAGTAGTCGAGACCGCGAACAAGGTTGGTGTTGATGCGATAGGTAAGCTTCAGTGCATCGAGATACTCCAATACTTCCTTAAAGTGCTGTTTGGCAGTGGGAGAAAGGTGCGCGATAGTCTGGGGAGCCTTTTCTTTGTATGGCTGGCACTCCGATTTTTTGCAGTCGAGGAGGCGAAGTGGGTTGGTCTTGATGCGCTGCTTGCAGTCTGCACAAAGGTGATTGATGTGCTTGCGATAGTATGTCGTTAACTCACGCATGTATGGTACGCGCGAGTCTTTGTCGCCGATTGAGTTGACGTCAATCATGATGTTGGTGAGCCCAACCTCTTTCAGAATCATCGCTGTCAAATAGATAATCATTGCGTCGCCGATGGATTTCGACGTACCAATCATCTCCATACCGAATTGCTTAAATTCGCGATAACGTCCGCGTTGTGGGTTGTCATGGCGGAAGAACGAGCCGTAGTAGTAGAGCTTCACGGGCTGCGGCATGGTCTGCATGCCGTGCTCAAGGTACGCACGCATGGCAGGTGCTGTGCCCTCAGGGCGGAGCGCAAGCTTGTCGCCACTTTTCGTTTTGAGTGCATACATTTCCTTGCCGACAAGGTCAGTGTCTTCGCCGTTGGTTGCGAGAAACACTTCTTCACGCTCAAGAATGGGAAGGTCAATCGGTTGGAAACCATAATAGAGTGCAACCTCAGCAGCCTTTTCAAAAAAGCCTTGATACTTGTGACTTTCGTCGCCTATAAAGTCACGCATGCCTTTCAGTGCGGTGGGGGCCTCTTTGCGCTCTGGTTCTTTTTTTGTCATACAGGAATCAAATTATTAATAGCTAATATTATTCAAAACGGACACCATAATGCTCTATTCCTCCGGGGCGAAACGATATCGCAGTAACTGGAAAGAGTCGAAGGAGTGCTTTGCCGTCCATGAGTCGTGCGGGTACGGGTCCCCAGACACGTGAGTCAGAGCTTTGCGCGCGATTGTCGCCCATCACGAAATATTCCTCACCCGAAAGTGCCCGAGAAGAGTTGTCGTATTTCATGTTCTTCACATACTTCTCATCCAGAACAAACGGTGCTTTGTGCGTGGGACCGGAGATGGTGACCACACCGTTTGCAACGCTCACTGTTTCGCTGGGAAGTCCGATGATGCGTTTGATGAAGTACTTGGAAGGGTCATTGGGATAGCGAATGATCACCACATCACCGCGATTATATTCACCGATGTATTTTGATATTTCATCTACGATAAGATATTCGCCATTGTGAAATGTGGGGTACATCGAATTCCCTGACACAACAAAAGGTTGCGCCACAAAGGTGCGTATAGGGATGATGATAAGCGCCGCAATCAGGGCGTAGCGCACAGTTTCCCAAATCAGCTGGAGAGTGGAAGGTGAATCCGGACTCTCTTTTTTGCCCGTTTCGGTTCTCGGAGTAGTATTGGCTGCTTCAAGCGTGATTACATTTTTGTTTTCGGGAGTGGCACGTCTGAAGAAGCTCATTTGCGTTTCATCATACGGGAAAACGACTATTGACACAAGAGGTTTTTGTGTTGTCTCATTAAAATCCGTACGTCAGCGGAGAAAGCAAAACATAATTAAGTACAATGAGAAAGAAAAACATTATGACGAGTACGCTTCCGATGTAGCGGTCGTGCGCAAGTGCATTCACGCAACGTATAATCCGTGGCACAACGAACGGTGTGAGCAAAAAAAGAAACAAGAGCGGAGTAAGATAATGATACAAATACATCGGCCGCCCAATAAAGAAGAACGGAACATAACTCATGAAGTAGCCAAGCAATAGCAATGTTTCAGTTTTTTGAATAGGCCACTTCCTTGTTTTACTATATTGAGCGAGACACCAACCCAACTCAAAGAGAAGCAGAAAGCACATACCAAACCATAAAAGTGTGTTGCCTGTGAGGGTGATGCGTTTTGTGCCGTCCTCATTCTGCCAAAATTTGTGCACTGCACGTGCGACTGACCATGCAAGTGGATGTGGTGCTTCAATCATTTGTGATGAAATATGATCATCACTATTTGAGCGCATCATAATGCGATGATGCTTAGGGAGTGCGGCGACGATATCCCACGTATGATCTCCGCGCACGTAGGTGACATTGTCTATCCACGGTGTACGGTACGCGGCAAGCATGGGGTCGATTTTCCCACCGGCACTGAACTGAGTAAAATAAGCACTAAATATAATCACGTAACATACAAATGCCACTACAAGTGCCGCACATGCTACTCTCCATGCCTTATTTGCGATGAGCCAAATACTCACTATTGCAAGTATCGCCAGTGCGGTCCATTTTATCGCCAGTGCTGCACCGAGCACTATTCCGAGTAGTATTGCAAGCAGTTGTCGGCTACGCACCTGTTTCTGCATGAGGATAGCCTGCGTGAGGGAAAGTGCGATGACGCTCGTAATCAGGAGTAATGTGTCGGGGAGTATGGTTCGAGAGTAGATAATAAATGCGTTATCAAACACGACAAAAAGCGCAGGAAAGAGTGCTATTTCGGGTCGGAAATGCAGTTGACGAGAAAGTACATACACACACGCCGGAAGCAGTATGCCAAATATGACTATAAATACCCGCAGTGCCAAGTATGGGAAATCCCCGTAGTCCTGATTGGTTTCCATCGCCACACCTGTTGTCGTAAACTCGCTCTGTTTTACAATGTTCGCAAATAACATGCGCGCCAACGGAGGATGAATATCAAAGTAGGGAATTTCACGTGCGCCGTGAATCGCATAATTTGTATATATCGCCTCATCAAACACTGTCTTGTTGGGGTACTCGAGAAAAGGTAGTCGTAGTAGTGCAGACAAGAGAAGTATCAGCACAAGTGCATTTGTGTCATTGCCTACATATTGGCGAAAGAATTCCCAGCTCTTTTTTGCCCATCCTCGCGCAGAAACAACCCTCATAGTTTTTTGTCGTTGTTAAATAAGGAAAGTTTAAACACAAAAAAGTTAACAAAGGAAAGCAAAAGAATAGTTGACGCAATAATGATGAGGTAATGCTGTGTGCCGAAGTATGCCGTCAGCTTGCTGACAATAGAGACCTGCGCAACCACATGTAGCAGACTATAGGCGACAAAGTAGATAAATCTACGCGTATGTTGTTTTTTGGTATTGAACGTCAGCCATGTGTGGAGTGCAAAGTTAAAACAAAAATTCACCACAGTACCTATGGCATAGCCAATCATGTAGCGCTCTACGCCGAACACGTATGTCGTGAGCAGCCATGCCAAGGATATATTCAGTGCAACACCAGTTACTCCCGTAACAAAAAATTTTGCATAGGGAAGTATAAATGCGTGCAGTTTATGCTTTCTTCCCTTAGTCATGAGTGGTCGGAAGATTATTCGTGTGTCGTGCGATGATATTTACGTAGTCGTCGATTTTTTGCAGTCGCTTGAGGAGTTCGTGGTGTGTAGCAAGTGGCACCAGCTGATGTGCGCCCTCATCAATCTCCCACAACTCATACCCGAGACCCCACAGGTATTCAAGTAGCACAGCTCCGTCCTTGCCTGCTTCGCGTATCCGCATGGGAGCAAATTCAAACATAATCGTCGGGTGTGCACGCGCTAGGAGTGACTGCATGCCGATGAATGCATGCCCTTCCCACCCTTCAATATCCATTTTAATTAGCCCTACGTCGGTGATACCTAGTGCCTCAAGTGTTGCATCAACGGTGGTAAGGGTGATATCGACGTGCACACCGCCATCTGCGGGAAGTAGCGAGTGCTTTCCTTTGTTGTCAGGGTCAATCGTGAGTGTGCCCGCCCCCTCGCTGTCGCTGACTCCTTTGTCGATAACGATAATATTTGTGCGATTATTCACCGATTGCGTGCGCCCAAGTAGTGCGCGATTTTCATCTTCTGGTTCAAATGCAACAACGCGCGAGGCTGTTTTGCTCGCTATGAGGGAGTAGTACCCAAGGTTGGCGCCAATATCAAGCACGGTCATCCCTTGGCGGAGTTCTGCGCGAAATACTTCGGCAAAGTATGCCTCATACGCACCAAGCAAGAGTGCCCCTGAAACCACGGGGTCATTTTGATTCAGATACAGTATTCCTTCCGGAATAGTGATGGTGGGCGGAATGATTTTGCGTAGGAGTGCGTTTGCAATTTGCCGTAGTGGCCAGGGACGAAGAATTTTCGTGTAGATAAATTGGGGAGCATTCGCAGGGAGGAGGTGGATACATGCACGGAGGAGTTTCGTAAGACTCCCCACATGCGCACCTGGCGTGGTATCATTTGTGCTATCCTCGTTACGCTTCGCTTCGGTGTCCGACATGCGCTCTATGATAGCAAAAAGCAACGACTCGGTCACACTATATTTTTTACCATGAAACTTTGTATCGTCATTCCCGCATACAACGAAGCACCGGTGATTGCCGCAACTTTGCACGCCCTTTCGGTTGCACTTGAAAAAGAGTTTGCAGATACGTGGGAAATTATCGTTGCAGACAATGCTTCAATAGACGGCACGGGCGATGTCGTCCGCAAACTCACACACCCACGTATTCGCGTAGAGCGCATTGAAAAGAAGGGGAAGGGAAATGCACTACGCGCGGTATTCGCAAAGTCTGACGCAACGCTTTTTGGCTTTACCGATGCGGACTTGTCTGTGCCACCCGAAGAAGTAGCAGCGTTTGCAAAAGTGTTTATGGCACAAGGCAAAGGGGTGCTTATCGGTTCCCGTTTTCACAAGCAAAGCAAGATGCCCGGTCGTGAATGGTGGAGGGTCGGCTCGTCTCGAATATTCAACATTCTCGCACGCACCATACTGGGTGTGACGGTGAGCGACACGCAGTGTCCGCTTAAGCTTATGGGGCCCGATGGCCTTCGCGTTATGCTTGCGACAAAAGAAGACACGTGGTTTTTTGATCTTGAATGGATAGCCCTACTCGACAGGCTTCATATCCCCATTACCGAAGTCCCCGTGACGTGGGACGAGCACCGCTATCCTGACCGAAAATCAAAACTCTCTACCGTAAAAGACGGAGCACGTGCAGTGTTGGCTATGTTTCGTATTCGCTCGCGACTTCCCGCACAATTGGCAACACTTGCGAATATACAGTAGAATCCATGAATATTTTAAATTTGAGTGAAATTCGAGACGCGGGGAAAGTAACGAGGAAGGCATATTCATATATGGTGACCGAGTTACTGGGGTCCCGCAACAAAGAAGTTCGCCAAATTCAGAATATTCATATATGAAATGGATAATCGTAGGACTCGGAAATCCAGGAGGAGAATACGCAAAGACTCGCCACAATGCAGGTCGCATTGTCATTGAACAACTCCGCAAAAAGTACACTTTTTCAGAATGGGAACACAAGAATACCTATGATGCGCTTGTATCAAAGGGAGAGATTGGCGGCGCGGAAGTACTCCTGCTTGAACCGGAGACGTTTATGAATGATTCAGGAAAGAGCCTCGTGACACTCGTAAAGAGTCCTGAGCAAGCGACACAGCTTATCGTTATCCACGACGATGCAGATTTGCCTATTGGCGCATGGAGGTCCGCTCGCGACCGCGGGGCGGGGGGTCAAAAAGGGGTTGAGTCTATTATTGCCACAATCAAAACACGCGATTTTTATCGTTTCAGGATCGGGGTTGCTCCGGATATGCACCCCGGCGCATTGCGTAGAAAAGCGGGGGATTTCGTCCTCGAAAAATTCTCTCCTGAGGAACTCGTGACGGTGAAAAGCAGAAGTATCGCGGTTGGAGAGCGCATCGAATTTTTGCTCACTCAAGGACACAAAGCATTTAAAGACAGCATCAAAAAGGTGAAGCCGAACGACCCATAGGGCTCGTACACTGCAGCTTCACGGCATATTTGCTATAGTAAAACTATGAGAACAGGACGAACGCACAGCCACTTATCAGTATTTCTGGCGCTTGCGGGGAATGCGTTTATTACCGTAATCAAGTTCATCGGTTTTGCTGCTTCTGGCTCGGGTGCAATATTTTCTGAGGCTATACACAGCCTCGCGGATACTCTCAATCAGGCGCTCTTACTTTTTGGGTTGCGCCAGTCAAAAAAAGTTGCAGATGATGAATTCTCGTATGGATATGGACGCGAGCGCTTTTTTTGGGCACTGATATCAGCCTGTGGCATCTTTTTTCTTGGCGCAGGCATAACCATTTATCACGGTATTGATCTCGTGTTGCACCCTCGTACCCCCGATATCAACACCATACTCTTTGTGA
The DNA here is from genome assembly GCA_043756865.1 of bacterium. GTDB lineage: Bacteria > Patescibacteriota > Minisyncoccia > Phycocordibacterales > UBA6899 > MHLP01. The sequence continues at coordinate 66,000 of JAYUQG010000005.1, forward strand.
TTCTCGCTGTTGCATTTGTTGTCGAGTCGGTAACGCTTTATGTCGCATGGAAGGAACTCCGCAATGCACATCCCAATCGCGACATTAAAACCATGCTTGAAGTTGGAGATCCCGCAACCATAGCAGTATTGTACGAAGACGGTGTTGCAGTTCTTGGCGTCTTTGTCGCATTTGTGAGTATTGTGCTCTCATATCTCACGGGGAATTCAATCTGGGATGCGCTGGGCTCAATCATCATTGGGGTTTTGCTTGGTATCGTTGCGATTATTCTCATACAAAAAAATCGCAAATACCTCATAGGTATGAATATTCCAGATGAAATGAAAGAGCGCATTATAGAGCTTTTGGTTGCCGACCCAACCATAGACCGTGTGATTGACTTCAAATCGAGCGTGCTCAATGTCGGTACATATCACATCAAGTGCGAAGTGGAATTCAATGGTTCGGCACTCATGTCTGAGATTGCTGAGAATGCTGACTTGCGGGAAGAATATGAGAACATTCGTGATGACTATTCAGAATTTTTAAAACATTTGGTCGGATATGTTGGACGTGTTCCCCGCATGATGGGTACGCGTATCGATGAAATTGAGCGCCGCGTGCAGAAGGAGATTCCCGAAATTCGCCACATTGATATTGAGATAAACTAATTTATAGGATTTGCAAAAACAGACGAAATTCGAGGCATCGGGGAAGGGGGCGAGGAAGGCATATTCATATATGGTGACCGAGCCACAGGGGCCCCGCAACGAAGAAGTTCGCCTGTTTTTGTGAATCCAAAAAAACCCGCATTAGGGTGCGGGTCTAGCTAGTGAACGCTCGAGAATTGTGACGTCATAGCAAATCGCACAACTATTACAGAATGCACGATACGCATAATGTGGGGGAATCGACGGGCCACCCATGCGCATATCGGGATTAGGATAGGTGACTTCTGTTTCTTTGATGATAACCCCTTCACATTCACCGTTTCTGCAATGGGTGACTTTTGCATACGATTTGCCCGCTTGTGGGTGCGCATCTTTTGCTGGCTGTTGTACTTGTGCGCCATGACCGAGTGCCGTGCGCAATAGTGCGTCTTGTTCAAGGTTTAATTTCTCTTGTCTCATACTGTTCCTTCCGAATGTACTTTGGATACTTTATATGGAGTTCTACCAAAATGCAAAGTGCGTTACTGTGTTTTTGTATCTGCGAGTTGCTTGTATAAATCGACCAATATTCCATGTCCTGCATTCCACGGAATCATCTTGCGCGCAACGAGGTCGCCGTAGCTTTCATACGAGGACATCGCACGCTCGTGCGTCATCGCAAACTCGGTTCCTTGGTAGATAATAGCCGGATAGGGCAGAAAAAACTGGTACTCCGCCAATTCCTTCAGTTTCTCGATATCGCCTCCCGTGGTAAAAAGTATCCGGTCCATGTCATGGTTATCGAGAAATGTAAGCATTTGCGTTACGCGTGTTGATTCATGGTGCTTCTTCAATCTACTTTCCAAACTGGTTTTTGTAATCAGGCCTGATGCATATCGTCGTATTTCACCGTTAAAATCGAAGTCGAGTAAAGACGGGAATAATCCGAGATATTGTCGCATGAGATATGGTGTTCCAAACAACCACGCGAGGTATTTATGATTGACGCGCAGTGTCTTTAACTGGGAGAATTTTATATTAAACATGCACGCTTCACCGAAAAATTCAGCATCAGGGAATTCAGTACGCAATACCCTCAAAAATTCTTTCCAAAAGGCATTACTTGGCCCCGGAATGTGGTCGAGTCGAAGACCGTCAAACCCCAGCTCAAGCCACTTACGTGCCGCAGCGACGATATGCGCTCGAGCGGGAGGATAATCAAGGTTAATTTTAGGTAGCTCACCGACATCTAAAAAACAAAGATATTTGTTCGGCCATTTCGAAAAATAGAACCACTCGCGATACTGGCTATTGTGGTCCTGTTGTGCGTCGAGAAAATATGGGTGCTGCGAAGATGCGTGGTTGGGGGCAAAGTCCGCTACTATTTTCATTCCAAGGGTGTGTGCAAGCGTAATCAGCTCTTTGAGGTCCTCTTCAGTGCCAAATCGTTCATCTACAGCAAAGAAATCAGTCGTGTGATACCCATGAAATGCGACACCTTTATAGAAAGGTGAAATCCACAAGGCATTTACGCCAAGTTGCTCGAGGTGAGCCATGTGCTCGATGATTCCGCGGAGTGTTCCTCCGCAAAAGACCGGCTTGTCATCGGGGACTTCAGATGGAGTTCTCAGGTCAGTACTTGGGCGTGCAAAACGATCGATAAAGATTTGATACATTACCGTCTTTGCGTTTAACCAAGGCATACACAAATGTTATCAGCAGAGCGTACCAAATGAAAGTGTCATGCGTAATCACCGCTGTGCACGGGGAATAGAAAAGGGACCCTGTGGGGGTCCCCGTTGTCACGTCAAAGCAATGATGGTGTCGTCATCGTGGTTCGTTTCGGCCATGAGCGTCATACGCTGGATCTGTTCCAGCTGTGCCAGATGAACACTTGCAGAACGTTTTTTTGGCGTTTTGTAAACAGTCAATTCCGAAGTGTCTCTTTCGACGCAGTCGCCATCGACCACAAAACGGAGAAAATGAGCAACATAACCTACGTCGGTTCCGGCAGACTCAATGCGTCGTATCGCGTCACCAACGTTCTCGCGAAACTCCCCTTGCTGAAGGGACAGGATTCTTTCAATAAACTTTCTTTCCCTTGGAAGGCCAGCGTGACCGACTGCGCCAAGAAGGACACCCTGTCGGCTAAAAAGCAAGAACTTCTCGAGATTGATATATCCAAAAATTCCTTTCTGCACCAACCCAAAAATCAGATCTGCGGTGCTCCATGGGGTAATTCCCTTTTGAGCGATCTCGAGGTCGAGCCTTTCGATGCCGATGTCTCGCGGCTTTTCAGCTGCAAAGTGTGCACCAAGCCACGGCAATTCTTTGAGAATCAGCGCTGAGTTGAGAGAGTTTGACATTTCGATTCCTTAGTAACAGTTCGACAAAAAGCATCCCGCTTTCTGCCTCAACCGACCTTGCATCCCGCTCAGTCGGACCTGATTGTGGCGAACACAACCAAATTTATAATACATAATAAATACAATTTGTCAAGTACGGTATTCGTTTTGTAACAAATAACCACCCAAGTGGGTGGTTATTTGTAGCAGAGTACACTTGTACTATTACGCCTTTTTTTCAATTGGCGTACCAAATGAAAGTGTCATGCGCTGATCCTTTGGCTCAAAGAGCGTAATGGAGAACGGATAGACCTTGCCGAGCTCGAGCGCGGTGCGGAGCTTCTCCTCGGTGCCAAACTCTGACACGTGGACAAGACCTGCAACGCCCTCCTCGATAGATGCGAGTGCGCCGTACTTGTTGAACTTGATGATAACGCCTTTCACGGAGTCACCCTTCTTGTACTTCTTCTCAGCACCCTTCCATGGGTTCTCCTTTAGTACCTTCACCGAAAGCGACACCTTGTTATCCTTGATTTCAATAATTTGTGCCTTCACGCGCTCACCAATCTTGAAGAGTTTACGTGGATCGTCAACGAGTCCCCAGTCCATTTCAGAGATATGAATGAGTCCCTCGAGACCTTCTTCAATCTTCATGAATGCGCCGAAGTCCACGATGCCTGTGATGTCGCCTTCGACAATCGAGCCCATGCGATACTTCGCGACAATTTCCTCCTTCTCTTTCTGGTTGTGCTCTTTCTCAGAGAAAATAAGTTTGCCCTCTTTTGGAACTGCAGTAATCATGACGACCTGAAGCTTTACTCCAACGAGGCGTTTTAGTTCTTCAAGAATCTTGTCTTTGTCACCGTCTTCAACGCGAGGATAGTGGTCGCCTGAAAGCTGTGATGCGGGAAGAAACCCCGAGATGCCCTGCCAATCAAGAATGAGTCCACCCTTGTTTGCGTCTTTGACAGGAAGATCAAGAATTGTCTTCTTCTTTACATATTCTTCTGCTTCGCCCCAGATAAGGGACTGGCGAGCCTCCTTGAGTGAGAGTTCGACGTAACCGTCATCATTCTCGCTCTCGACTACCTTTGCGGTAATCACATCTCCCACATTCATGTGCTTGATGAGATCGCGCGCGTTCATGTACTCGCGTCCGTAAATGATGCCGACACCAAAAGGAGGCATGTTTACAAACACGGCCTTCTTGTCGACTTTGAGCACTGGTCCTTCGACGATTTCTCCGGGGTCAGGACGCTTTACTATTTCCGTCATGAACTTCGCCATCACGTGATCTGGAGAGGGGATATTCTCCGCTCCAACAATGATGACCTCTTCTTCTTCTGCTGTATCTACTGTTGCTGTAGCCATATAAAAAATCTGCACTAGGCAGACACTGAATGTTCTACCAGAGAGGGGCCGCATTGAACCTGTGTTCTCCTCGGGTTAACCCTGACGGTGCTATTAATATTCAGTTGTGTGTAGACACTAACAAATGAAGCATATATTAGCAAGAGAAATCTGAGCAAATACCGGCAGTGTAAAAGTGAACCCCCACGTCTTAGGTGGGGGGATCAGGCGATGCAGTCGAAACTAATGCGGGTCCGTGTGGTTAACGGGGATGCCACTCTTTTGACTACATCGGCCGCCGGCGGCCGATCAGGTGTAGAGTTTTTTGTTGGCCATCAGGCCGAAAGTGTTGGTCTGTTTCATCAGTGATTGTCTCCTTCAGGAACACGCAGTGAACGACTCACTGTGAATACATTATACACGTTTCTTTAATATTGTCAATAAATTTAATTATTTTAGCTCAACCCTTTTCTCTTTCCATAAACTGAAATTAAAATTTCCAACTCGTAAAACTATGTCAAGGTTTAACCTTGACATAGTTTACTGTAATAAAATGGCTTAAAATATGCATGTCCTTTATGTGTTATCTCGTGTCCTTAACAAATGTCCTTTAAAATTAAAGATTATTTTAAAAATGTTTTAATAAAAGGTAAAAGTGAAGCCCCGCTTTTGGCGGGGCTGGTAAAAAGTTATACGCGAGGTTCATTTCGTCGGACTACGAATGGAATGCATTCGACTCCTTTCATCCCCGTTGGCCGTGGGGTAGTTGTGCGGTTGGAGCAAGGCGACGCTCCGTACCGTGGTTCAGTCGCCGAGCTGGCGACGCGCGCAGGTGCAAGTGCCGATTCCCGTGTGCCGGGCCGCTAGCATGATATGCCTCGTGGCAGAAACTCCGCAGGCAAGCCGAATCGCGATTTTGCTCGCGGGGGCATTTCAGGCGGGACCGGTCCCCGCCAAACCCCAGGGGACGCACTACGCACCTCCCGAATTCCTCTAAGAGTGTAGCACTATTTGTGAAACGTGTCAATAGTTTATCAGTGAGTGTAATTTGTTCAATAAAAAGTACTTATTTTTCAACACATTTTTAGCTTTTGTTTTTTGAGTGAAATTGCTATACTTTGCCCCATGATTATCACGTACCACGGCGGACAGTTCATCAAAATTTCACAAGGTGATACGGTCATCGCCGCAAACCCTTTTGGAAAGCAGTCTGCATTTAAGCCTATTCGCTTCGGTGCGCGCATTGGACTTGTTTCGATGAATCATCCTGATATGAATGGTGTGGAGAACCTTTCACATGGAGAGAAAGTCCCTTTTGTTATTTCAGGCCCAGGAGAATACGAGATTGGTGGTATCACGGTATCGGGTTTTCTTTCACCAAAGCCTGTTGGTAAAGATGGCATGTTGAATACGCTCTACACCATTGAACTTGAAGGCATCCGACTTTGCTTGCTAGGTGCGCTGCCCTCCGTTGAACTTTCGAGTGAACTGCTCGAAGGAATCGGTGAGGTCGACATTCTTATCGTTCCGGTCACCGGCGGTGATGTGCTTACTCCCGCTGATGCGGGGAAAATTGCAGTGACGCTTGATGCAAAGTTAGTGATTCCTGTTGGTCACACCGGCACTTCTGACAATCAGCTTAAGGCATTCTTGAAAGAGGCGGGAGCAGAAGACGCGAAGGAGCTCGACAAATTTACTCTGAAGAAAAAAGATCTTGAAGGAAAAGAGGGTGATGTCGTATTGCTCGAAGCACTTTCACACGCTTAATGCATTTATTATGAAGTTGCTTGATTCCATTCGCAAAAAACCGGAACACATTCGCAAGCGTATGTTATTTGCATCGACCGGTATAATTTCTTTTATAATATTTACATTGTGGTGGAATACGTCGAGTCTTGCTGGAACTGGCCAAAAAGATTCACATACTATTGATAGGTCGCCGGTTTCTGCAATAGGTGCCATGTGGGGTGGAACGAAAAATGACATTGCGGGATCGTGGAATGAAATGGTAAACGAACTCGAATACAGTGCAAGTCAGAATGGCACATCGTCAAACACCACTGACGCAGATCCGAATGCAGTGGTGTATCCTGAAGATGTTTTTAAAGATAGGGTATATGCAACGACGACTGACCAAGCGACTACTACACCATAAACTGAACAACAATGAGCAAAGACAAATCAAAAAAAGACGAAATGGCGGTGGTGGCAGTGCGCCATGATGGGGTCGTGCCTATCAACATCGTGACCGAAATGCGCGAGTCCTATCTCGATTACGCAATGTCCGTTATTGTATCGCGCGCACTTCCTGATGTACGCGATGGATTAAAGCCTGTGCATCGACGCATTCTCTACGCGATGCAGGAAATGGGACTTACTTCCTCTGCGCGTTTCAAAAAATCAGCAACGGTAGTTGGTGCGGTACTGGGCTCGTATCATCCACACGGTGACTCTTCTGTTTATGATGCAATGGTGAAGATGACACAGCTGTTCTCAATGCGCTATCCGCTCGTCTTGGGTCAAGGAAACTTCGGTTCTATCGATGGAGACGCCGCTGCTGCATACCGTTACACCGAAGCGAAAATGTCGCGCATTGCGGGCGAGGTGTTGCGTGACCTCGACAAGAACACCGTTGATTTTAGGCCAAACTATGATGGTTCAAAAAAGGAACCTGTTGTCATGCCCTCGGTCGTTCCTAATCTGCTCTTAAACGGCACACTGGGTATCGCGGTCGGTATGGCGACAAACATTCCTCCGCACAACTTGGGCGAGGTTGTCGATGCTCTCGTACACCTCATAGACACACCCGAGGCAACCGGCGAAGACTTGCTTGAATTTATCAAAGGACCGGATTTTCCGACAGGAGGAATTGCCTATAATAAGGCTGATATTCGCCATGCCTATGCTACGGGGCGCGGGGGTGTCGTTTGTCGTGGTGAGGCCGAAATTGTTGAACAAAAAGCAGGACAGACAGAAATTATCATCACTAGTCTGCCTTATCGCGTGAACAAGGCGGACTTGCTCACCAAGATTGCTGACCTTGTGCGCGAAAAGAAGCTCGAAGGAATCAAAGATCTTAGAGATGAATCAGCCAAAGGCGATATACGTATTGCCGTGTATTTGAAACAAGGTGTGCCTCCTCAGAAGGTCTTGAATTATCTCTACAAGCACACAGAGATTGAGACTACATTTCACTATAATATGGTCGGGTTGGTCGACGGCGTACCACAGACGCTTTCGGTCAAGACGATTCTTGAAGAATTTATTAAACACCGCAAAGTGGTAGTGCGCCGCCGCACTGAGTTTGAACTCGCAAAAGCAAAGGCGCGCGAGCATATATTGCTCGGACTTAAAAAGGCGCTCGATCACATTGACGCAATCATCAAGACCATCAAAGCGTCAAAAGACACCCCGACTGCACACGCAAATTTGATGAAGGAGTTTAAGTTCTCTGACCTACAGGCCGCCGCTATCCTGGAAATGAAGCTCCAGAAGCTTGCAGGACTGGAGCGCAAAAAGATTGAAGATGAGTTGAAGGCGCTACAACTGACCATCACGGAACTTGAAGCTATTCTTGGGAGCGCTAAGAAAATATTGGCCGTAATAAAGTCAGAAATGGCAGAAGTGCGCGCCAAGTATGGCGACGAGCGTCGCACAAAAATCATGAAGGGCGGTGTACAGACTATTTCTATAGAGGATACTATCCCCGAGAGAGAGACTATTTTGGTCTTCTCTGATGGAGGGTACATCAAACGTACTGACCCGTCAGAGTATCGTATTCAAAAGCGCGGCGGAGTCGGCGTGCTCGACCTCGACACGAAGGAAGAGGACTTTGTAAAAATGTTTCTCACTACTTCGACACACGCGGACATCCTTTTCTTTTCGGACAAGGGTAAGGCGTATCAAATAAAAGCATACGAGCTACCCGAGGGACGTCGTGCAACAAAGGGGAAATCCATCATGAATTACCTGACTCTGGGAGGCGACGAATCGGTCACCTCAATGCTCGCCATGCCCAAGGAGATGAAGGCGGCTGAAAAGACTTCACTCATGATGGTCACCGAGCGAGGTGTAGTCAAAAAAGTTGCCTCTGACGGTTTTCGTGATGTTCGTAGAAGTGGGCTCATTGCAATCAAGCTCCAACCGAAAGACCAGCTTCTCTCTGCACGATTTGTAGAGGGTGGCGACGACATCTCGCTTGTCTCGGCAAGCGGGCAGTCCATACGCTTTAAGCATACGGACGTACGTGAAATGGGAAGAAACGCAGGTGGTGTGCGTGGTATGACACTAAAGGGGGCAGACAAGCTCGTTACTGCTGATGTGGTTAAGCACGTATATCAGGACCCACACTTAATGGTGATGGGTGAGCAGGGCTACGGAAAAATGACCAAGCTGGAAGAGTTTAAAATCCAAAAGCGTGGAGGTAGCGGTATTCGTGCAATGAATGTGACACCCAAAACTGGAAAGGTAATGACCGGACTTATTGTCGATGGACGTGAGGGAGAAATAGTAGCTATTTCAAAGCAAAGTCAGGTAATTCGTGTAAACTTGAACGAAGTTCCAGTTTCTGGCCGTGCGACACAGGGGGTGCGAATTATGAAGCTCCGAGACGGGGACTCCATCGCTTCGCTCATAACACTGTAAGCAGGCGTACAAAACCCACACATTCAGCGCATTGCTTTGTTAAAATAAAAATATGCGCTTTACCTTACTCAGAGTAAGGCTCGCTTACATATTTTCATTTTGCCTCGCACTGCATCTGAATCTGCGAGTTGAGCAATTTAACGCGTTATAAATTCTTATTCATCGAACATCATCCCAACTAACACTCACGAGATGGTTTGGGAATTAAAGTCAGAATACAAATGAAAAGACCCGCAGGAGGTCTTTTCTCCATGCGGGTCTGGTGCGACCTCAGTTTGTGCTGGGGTCGTAGGGTGTGATTGGCGAACCCAACCGGAAGTTGCAGGTCAGGCTTGAGTAGCTGAGCACCTCGCGTCCCGTGATTTCCCGCAGAGCAGCCACAGGGTTGGGAAGGCCGCGGATGTGCCCCTTGTTTTCGCCGAAGAAAATCATCACGGCGGTACGCTTCGGGGGCATAAATCGCTGATCCCATTCGTCGTCATTGCCGTACAGGGAACGCTGGCCAAAGATGTCGTAGATGACAATCGCGGGATTGCCACCGTTTTTGACTGTCGCATGTTGCTCGCGGACATCCACCATGTGGTAGCCCTTTGCACGAAGGCGTTCGCACAGTCTCGCGTCCGTGTTGGAGGCGTTGTAAACAAACATTGGTCGGAACATTGAGTTCTCCATTCTGATATTGCTTCCCCAACATCAGAGTAATCAAATAAGCGGGAAGGCTCTAAGCCATACATAATATATCATATATTTTATAAAAAGTCAATACTTCTTAATATCTAGTGATTGCGTACATTTTCCTGCATCGAACTACTTAAAAGACCTCACAGGCAAGCAATTGTAAAGTGGCAGGCGTTTTATATTACGTAGATTTTACAAGGTGTATGAGACGTAGTTACGCTATATACTATAAAAGTGAAGGAAATGAAGATTACGCGAGCAGAGTGGAGATGGGTGGGTGTATTTAGCGCTATCCTAAGTGTTTTGCTACTAGCCCCCTACTTTCTCGGTCAGTTGCTTGTAGGAGGGGGAGAAGTGTTTCTCGGCTCGCCGCTTGTCGGACCTGCAGATTACTACAGCTACCTCGCATGGATAACCCAAGCTCGTGAGGGTGAAATTCTGTTTTACAATTATTCTGCCTCTCCTCAGCTTTCTTCGACAGGCGCACTTTTCCATCCCATTTTTCTCGTACTTGGAGTTATTGCGAAATACACCGCCCTTTCTCCAATGACCCTTTATCATGGTGCCACTGGGGTATTTGGCTTTTTGTGGGTTTTTGTATGCTATCGTTTTTTTTGCAGAGCTCAGTGAGTCGGTACTATTTAGACGTGTAGCAACATTTTTGACCGTGTTCGGCAGCGGTATTGGCGCCGTAATCTTAGCTGCACCGAGTAAATTTAATTACCCTGACTACTCGATGTTTGTACGTCTGCAAGATTGCCTGCTAGGCAGTATTGATACTATATTGGCACTCACTATTTTTCTACTTGTGCTCCATAGGTCACAGCGCTCACCTATTCGGGAGGGGGTTCTCATTGGGCTGATACTAGGCTTCCTGCTTATAGTTCACCCGTACGCGGTTATTGTTATCTATGGAACATTGCTGATATTTGCACTATGGGAGTTTGGTAAAGAAAATCGCATTGCCGTATTCGATTTTTATCTCATTGCCCTTGCCGTTTCACTACCCGCGGCCTTATTCCAATCCTACTCACTCGGCGCAGACCCGTCTTTTTCTTTGTGGTTTTTCCACGGAATGTTAACTGAACGTTATTTGTTGGGCGAGTATCTTTTGGGGTTTGGATTACTTGTTCCTCTTGCTTTTTTGGGCTTTTACTTGGTTATCAAGGATAAACATATATCTAAAAGCACCGCACTACTCATTATTTGGACATTCATGATGCTTGTTGGGGTATTTCAGGAAATATTTCCCTCAATCGCTCGCCGACTTGGCGAGACATTGATTATTCCCATCGCGTACTTTGCATCTATTCCACTTATGCAGTTGATATCAGGAAGCAGGGCAAAGCAATTGCTTGCCGTGTCGATGTTCATCATAACCATGTTGGGTAGTGTGTTGTATTACATTACATATACGAGAACCTATGCTGAAGCTGTCTTTCGCACTCAGGAAATGAGGGAAACCCCAAATGATAAGGTGCAGTATCAGGTTTTGTCAGTACCCCAAAAAGAAGCCCTGTCATGGCTAAATTTGCATGCGGGTCCAAGCGATGTGATTCTTTCTGGAGGCACTATGGGGGGTGTTATTCCTGCATATGTGAATACTCGCGTGATTTTTGGACACCCATCATTAATGCCCGAATTGACCTCAATGCCCCTAATTGTTCCCCGAATAATGAATAATATCGCCACTTCCTCAAGGGCATGGAATAGATTTCTGACTCAAGTGACCTACGTCGTGTATGACGATGAGTTGCGTGCACTAACGTATCCTGTAAATGAAGGTAGTTGCCTACGGTTAGTATTTACAAACTCGGATATTTCAATTTATGAAGTGAACCTGAACGCCTGCGAGTAGCAACTCATTGTGGGGAAGTAGGGAATATGGGGATTGCGTGCTTTCCGCTACACTCTACAAAATGCTATAATATCAGCATGTTTTCTGCACCTGAGAAGAATGTAGAGCAATTGGAGCTCGAAGCAAACCAAATCGTTGCTGATTTTGGTGCGGGTTCTGGTGCTTACACCATTGCCGCGGCAAAAATACTGAATGGTACTGGAAAGGTCTACGCCATTGATGTGCAGCAAGATTTGCTCACCCGACTCGAGAATACCTGTACGGAACAACATCTTGGCAATGTGGCATATATATGGGGAAATCTCGAGAAGCTAGGGGGCACGAAAATGCGTGACCAATCCTGCGACGCAGTCATTGTTTCGAACATCCTGTTTCAGGCACCGGACAAAAAAACAATCATAGAGGAAGCAAGGCGCATACTCCGTCAAGGCGGTAAACTTATGATTATCGATTGGACAGCATCCTTTAACAGCATGGGTCCCACAAAGGAACAGGTATTCCCAGAGCATGACGCACGCCTCCTCGTCGAAGAGTCTAATTTTTCTTTTGCGAAAGCAATTAATGCAGGAAACTTTCACTATGGACTACTTTTCAGAAAGGGGATTTACCAGCCGCCCGCTATTCCAAGAGCATAATGAAATTTCAAACCATACTTCTTACATTTTTTGGTGTCATGGCGGTTGTTGGGCTAATTGTATTTTCGAAGTCTGATGCCGAAAAAGACAATTCACCCATAGCAGAAGCCCAAGGTACCGTGGTGATATGGGGAACCTACCCAGGCACGGGCATGGCAGCAGTTATGGAAAAGTTTAATCAAACGTATGCGCTTAGCTTCACTACGGTCTATCAGTATCATGATCCCAAAACATTTGATTCCGATATTGTAGAGGCACTTGCGAGCGGTCGCGGTCCAGATATTTTGCTCCTGCCTGATGATCTTATCCTTCGACATTCAGACAAGATTGACATTATTCCTTATGCGGCGATGCCACCGGGAGTATTTTCTCAGATGTTTATACAAGCTGCCGAGATTTATCTTCGCGACACCGGAGTCGTGGCACTCCCGTTCGCACTAGACCCGATTGTTATGTATTGGAATAGAGATTTATTTAACAACGAGTCGATTACCCAACCACCACAGTATTGGGACGAGTTACTCGTCATGGTGCCCAAGTTTACAAAGCGTGATCCCAAGACATCAGAAATTAAACAAAGCGGGGTAGCATTCGGTGAGTATGCGAATGTTGATCACGCCAAGGACATTATTGCCATGCTGTTAATTCAGGTGGGCAACCCCCTAGTGAAGTTTGTTGATGGACGCCCTAAATCCTTTATTGCTGGGACAAGTGATGGTTACACTTTTGTCCCCGATGAGGACACTATTTCCGCATTTCGTTTCTTTATGGATTTTTCCAATCCACTAAAGGGAATATATACCTGGACTCGTTCCAAGAGTGGTTCACTCAATGAATTCATCAATGGCAATCTGGCAATTCATTTTGACTACGCAAGTTCATACAAAAAAATTCAGGAAAAGAATCCCTACCTAAATTTTTCCGTTGCCCAAGTTCCACTACCTCGCGGTACGAAAGTGCAGGCCACATACGGGAAAATGCACGGTTTCGCCGTACTCAAAACATCGCAAAACAAAAAAACCGCGCTCATCGCAATTCAGCGTCTTCTTTTTGATAAGGACCCCTCAGCAGATTTTGCTGCAGCCTTCAGTCTGCCGCCCGTACGGCGCGACCAGCTTGCGGTAAAACCCAATGACGCAGCACTTGCAGTGTTTTATGATGCCGCCATCCGTTCTCGCTCATGGTTAGACCCAAAGCCCGAACTTACTGATAAGGCCTTTAAAGAGGCCGTAGAGGGAGTTTCCTCTGGAAAAATGCCGATTGCGTTTTCACTCACCGACCTGAGTTCTAAAATAACTGTTCCATTAGCTGCTTACTAAAGTTTATTGTTATGACACGCTCAATTATTTTCTTTTTCGCAACCCTGCTTTTGGTCATTAGTCCATCTGTTGTTTTCGGTCAGTCAACGATAATTCCTTGCGGATTTGACTTGAACGGTGACACCGTTATCAAAAATACTGCCGGCTTTGATGAAGAATGTGATTTCAATGACCTTATCACGCTTGCGCAAAACGTCATCAACTTCCTAATCTTCGCTATAGCGGGACCACTTGCAGCACTGATGTTTGCCTATGCAGGATTTCTGTATGTCACCAACCGCGGAAATGAAGGTCAAGTCAAACAAGCGCACGAAATATTTCTTTATGTGTTCTGGGGTCTTGTTATTGCCTTAGGCGCATGGGTATTTGTAAACTTTATTCTCGAGTTCTTACTAGGAGCCGGCTCAGGATTTAATTTCCTTACATAATTTTATATGAATAATAAACTTTTAACCCATGTCGGCACCCTTGCAGTGCTCCTCACCCCGATGGTGCTTGTGCATGCGGCCACCACGTATAATAATCCCGTTACCTATGCAGGCGTTTCTTCGATTCCATGCTTTCTTGTTGCACTTGTCGACTTGATATTTCTTGTTGGAGTTCCGATTATCGTGTTATTTATTATTTATTCTGGATTTCTCTTTGTCACCGGTGGAGACAATGAGGCGCAGGTCAAGAAGGCGCGGTTTGTCTTTACTTGGACAATGGTTGGCGCGCTGGTACTTTTGGGCGCAAAAGCCATCGCACTTGCGGTAAAAAATACCGTACTGAGCCTGGGTGGTATGGCTTCTGTTGTGGGGGTCTGCGCATAGCATAGAATATAATTTCCTATATGATTAATAAATTTTCACAAGTTGTTATTTCCATAGTATTTGCCACTTATCCGTTAAGCGTGTTTGCGGGTCCATTCAATACACTCAATAACCCCACTCCTGCGGGCGCAAATACATTTCAGGATTATATCTACTTATTGGTACAAATTGCGCAATTAGTAGGCATACCCATGCTCGTTATGTGTATTATTTATGCGGGTTTTCTTATGGTTACAGCCGGGGGCAACGAAGAGCAGATTTCTAAGTCTAAACTTTGGTTTCTTTGGACGCTCGTCGGCGCGGCAATTATACTCGGAGCAAAGGTGCTTGCAGATCTTATCAAAGGTACAGCAACCGCATTTTAAAAATATGAAATACCGATACATATCAATTGCCGCGCTCTTCACTCTACCGAGTATTGCTTTTGCCGCAGCGGCAGCAAACTTTAAGGAGCTTGCAGAATTTTTTCTTATCGTCATTCAAAACCTCATCAGCATTATGTTTGCGGCGATGACCGTGGGACTTCTTTATGGAGTGGTGTTGTACTTCATTAATTCTGACAACGAGAAAAAACGCGAAGAGATTCGCGGCTATCTCGTGTACGGCGTGATGGCAGTCATTGCAGTTATGGGGCTCTGGGGATTTATCGCATTGCTGAACTCAAGTTTCTTTGGTACGGCTGTGGGCATCCCTTATATTAGCAAACCATCAGTATGATTTATTTTACACTTGCCATCGCTTTGGGGTTCGGTCTGTTTATTCCAGCAGCTGCATTTGCCGCATTTTCGAACATTCTCGGACTAGAGAGCTACCTATACGAGATCCTTTCAGCACTTTCAATGTTGTTCTGGGTGATGGCAATCGCATTTTTTATGTGGGGAGTGATAAAGTTTATCGCCAATACTGACGACCCCGCAAAACGCGAAGAAGGAAAGAAGTTTCTCGTGTGGTCAGTAATTGCATTCCTTGTACTCGTTTCTATTTGGGGGATAGTGCGATTTCTTTTGGTGGATACTATTGGAATTATGCCCGGTTCTACTAACGTGGTGTTTATAGACAAAAACGGTGTTCCCGTTTAAGAGTATATTTTCTTACGCCATCTCCAATTTACTCTTTCTTATTCAGTAAGTTTTAGAGGTGCACCACAAGAGTACATCCATTTTTATACTCCTTACGGTCGGTAAAAATTAGGTGCACCACGGGAGTATTTCCAATCTCTAACTCGCGATGCTCGAAGGGATTTAGGTCACTCCTTGGCGACCAATTTTTCTTTACGGTCCTCCGTGTTAGAAAAATGAAGTACTCCCCGTGGTGCTTTGAAAAGTGTCTCCTCGGAAACTAATTCAGAAATAGTTAACGAGAGTTGGCATCAGAAAACTAGAGAACTACAGCTAGCCTGTTTTTTGGGTAGCATATAATTAACCGTAGGTGAGTTTACGCTCACCATGATGAAATTACGAAAAGTATTGACAATAAGCGCAATTTCTGATACAGTTATATATTGACCTTTAGAAATGATAATCCACAGGTATCTCTTGCGGACGATTGTGCAGTAAGGTCAAGTAGGATATCATTTAAGTATAGTTTCGTAGTAGGTCGTTTTGTTTCTTATTAACAGTTTATACACATTTTAGTTTATGAAAAAATTAATCACCATCGCAATGCTTTTCGGTGTAACGAAGGTCGCATTTGCAGCTTCTACTCTGCAAAACACACTGACCGAGGTTAAGTCACTTGTTGACTTCCTCGTTCCACTGCTTCTTTCGCTCGCGGTCCTCATGTTCTTCTGGGGATTGGTCAAGTATATTGCCAATGCAAGCGACGAGGCTGCAAAGGAGTCAGGCAAGACCCTCATGATTTGGGGTATGGTCGCGATCTTCGTTATGGTTGCCTTCTGGGGAATCATCGGCTACGTACAGCAGACACTTGGTCTTTCAGGAACAATCAATACTCCTGCAGCACCTGTCATCAACATCATTCCTACGACCTAAATCGTCTAGGTTTGGTATTCGAAAACACCCGCTACTGCGGGTGTTTTCATTTTGACTCTTTGAATCCAATCCGCATCCTTTTCTGTGGTTAAAAGACTTCTATTCCTTCTTCTGGGTTGCTATACTTTGCCTATGTTACAAATATTTCTTCCGAGCGTGGCGCATGCAGCTCCACCCCCGATTCCTAATAGTGTGCTTAATTTCGTTGGACTCATTTCAAGTGAAATCCTCAATCCCGTCATTGCGCTTATGTTTGGGCTTGCAACTGCGTATTTTATATATGGTATTTTGGTTTATATCTGGAATCCAGACAATGAAGAGGCACGAGATAGTGGCCGCAGAACAATGCTTTGGGGCATTATCGGTATGTTTATTATGGTCGCCGTGTTCGGAATTATGAGGTTCCTTATTAGTAGTATTGGCGCTGATCCTGCGCTTATGAATTATGTCTAAAAAATTCGTTTTCATTCTTCTTTTTGGTCTTCCAGCCGTCTCCAGCGCAGCATCTATGCTCACATTCATTAACGATGTAACTGGCTATTTTGCTGATTTAATTCCCATTTTCCTCAGTTTAATGATTGTGGTGTTCTTTTGGGGAGTAGTAAAGTTTATTTATCACGCAGATGACGAAAAGGCAGTTGCAGAAGGAAAGTCCATTATGATTTGGGGAGTTGTGGGTATCGGTGTCGTCGCGCTCTTGTGGGGTATTGTCGGATATTTGCAGGTTTCATTAGGCCTTAATACGACGACAACAGTTGGAAATGGTCCGCAGATTGTGACAAATATTCCCTAGAACCCATCCACCATCTTTTGTGCCGTACCAGAAAAGCGACATTTTGCCTGATAAAACAGTCTTCGCGAGCCAATGATGCTTTGGCATCATTTCCTGCTCCAGACAATTTTCTCATGCAAAATCTCATCTTTTTGGCATCGACAAAAAGATAGTGGATAGGCTCTTTGGACTCGTCCACCAATAACTTCATAGTTATTGGTGATGACGGTCCTTTGTGCCAGGTCCATTTTTTATAGCAACCTATTAATGGATGAAGTCTTAGTTTCCCCCTTTGTTGTGAGCGGGTTTCGAGGATACATCTTTGAGCATAAAAAAACGCCGAGGACTAGCCTCGACGCGTGCGCATCTGCGCAAAAGAACGCTTACTTTTTCAACCTGACCATCACCTTGGCATCGGCCCCCGTATCGTTGAGGACTCTTGCCATTACGGAGGCATCTGCGGGAAGCTTCCCGAGAAAGATCTCAATGACAAAGTGACTGCCACCAGTGTCCCATCTCAGATAGAATTCACCCGACTGCGAGCCACCTTCGTTGGACCATATGCCCCAGCACGACTTCGGCGTTTTGGCTTTACTGTCGGTTGCAGAAGCGCACTGCCCATTGAAGAGTAGATTCCATTCAGGACGGGATTCATCCAAGAGCACACGAAGGCTGATTTTGTCTGCAACGTAGCTCTCGTCACCGAGCGGCTTTTTTGTGCCGTGGTAGTTGTATTGAGGAAGACCCTTGTGTGGGTTTGGCTGCTGATACAGTGCCTCGTATTTCGGAGCATCTCCGAGCATGAGTGCGGGTTCACGGCGAACCGTGGAGCTCGGCGTAGACATAGCATTTCTGCCGGTCACGACGTCCTTCATAGTTTCCATACTCGGCACGTTCGGGTTATCCGAAAGGACGGTGTACCCACCCCAGCCCAGGCCACCAGCTGCACCGAGCCAAAGCAGCGCCGGCCCAAGCTTGAGACTCTCCTTTGCTTTTCCGCCCGCAGTAGCTACAGCACCGTTTCTCCTGTTCCATGCCCATTTTATCCCCCAAAACACGGGAATATGTAGAATCAGCAGGACGAGGGCGTAGCCTGGGTTTTCAGACACCCATTTTGACCACGTTGCTGGTTGTGACCATATGAAGGCAGCGTTGCCCGCTACCTCACCCGTTTTTGAGCCGCCCGCTTTGATGGGCTTCCTTCCTGCATACGAGTCTTCCCAGACTTTTTTTGCTGGAGGCCAGTACTTGCCCATTTCTTCGAGCGTAATGTTGCCATTTGCCTCGCAAAGCGATTTGTATGCAGTGGCTTGTTCCGGAGCCCACTTCTTGCGTGCGTCGTCGGAGTGTTTACACTCCATGAGTGCTTTTGTCCACCTGAGTTGCTTCTGCAGGCGATCGTCTTGGATTTTTACGTCCGCATCGCCCAGCTCGTTTGCCGCAATCTCCGACTGTGGCGTACCTGTGAGCGTGATTCCTACCTTTTTGAGGAGGTGGGGATTCATCTGTGGGATCACACCTGCAATGGCCAGCACAACAATGGTACCCGTAATCCACGGCAGCCACTCGTCAAGATGGCTATTTGGAAGCAGGAGTGCGGCTGCGATACACACGACAATCACAAGGATTATCTGCGGGAATGCAGTGGGCGCTCCAATCATGCGACAGACGATAGCGACATAACCTGCCACAACGGCTGAGATGATCAAGAGGAGGTAGAGCCTCCACACAGACTTCTTTGCAGGGTCGTCTTTGTGGTAGAAGAACTCACCGAGTGCCGCTATTCCGCCGACGTTCGGCTGCCAGTAGATTTTCGTGAGTAGAATCACGAACAACCACATGGCAATGTTGATTACGCCGTACCCGCCCCAAGCCGTAAGGCCCCAGAGCGAGAGGAGGTAGACGAGCACGAAGCCGAATACCGCCATCATCTTTCCGTACGCCCAATTTGTGGCGTATACCACTTCGTCTTTCGCCAGCTTGGCGAGGTTCGATGCGTTGTTTGTCATCACTTTCTCCTTGAGCGGATGCCGAACATCCGTAGAGTTGTATTGATGGCGCCGTCTCCCTGCAACAGGGGTTCCGGCACCGGTTTTGCGCCGGTGAGACCCGTGTTTGCGAATCGTCCCCACAAACTCATGGAGACAGGTTTGGCGCGCTTGGCGTTCCTTTCTGCGATGAATGCAGTGACTTTGGGGGAGTCGACGAGCTCTTTGAGGCTATTCACCTCCAGAGGATCGAGAACGGTTACCTTGAAGCCTTTTGAGTACATTGCCCATGTCTTCACGATTGGGCTTTGCTCAAGAATGCGTAGGTTGTACAGCGAATTCACGACTTCGCGCATGCGCCCGTCTGGTGTGTCGCCGATGCGAGCCACAATCATTTGAAGCGTTTTTACGCGATCGTCAATCTCACTTACGGTGAGGGTCTGCTGCACGACATCTTCGGTCGGCTTGTCAGCCGGATTCTTTCCACCGTCTTGGCGCACTGTTTTTGTGGTGGACTTCGGCACCAACTGGATTGACGTTATTGTCATCCAGAAAAAGTACCGTTCGTAGTCGGTCATCGCCTTAAGCAGACGTTCGAGCTTTGCCGCTTCTTCGGTTGTAAGCTTGCCGAGCAAAAGGGCGGTAAGAGAGTTCTCACCGAACCCAATGCCAAACATTTTCGGCATCTGCTGCTTAATGACGTCTGCGCCACCTGCATCGAGAAATGACTGGATGCGACCACCCATACCACTGCCGTGCGCGGGGTTGCCCCTGAATGCGGCCATGAGCGATGCTGCGAGACTGGTCACCTCCAGCGCGGTTTCTGCCTTACCCATTCCGGTCATGATGTATCCTTTCGTTTGTGATAGTCAAATTGTCAAAGTGTAAATTCCAAACGGAATTCTGTAAACATTATAGCAAATTATACAAGAAAAGTCAAGTATTTAGGTCTCAAATAATGGCTTAACCACAACAAATAATACCCTAGTATTTTAGTGTGTGTTGCGGTCTATGTGGATTGGTGACAAATCTCTAATTTTTTTTCTTGTACAGACAAAAAATGTAAGTGTTCGCAACCCCACAGCGCTGTTTCGCGTGCTCGCGAAACAGCGCTGTGGTTCACAATATCGAGGGAGGACTAGGTCACAAGTCACTAAGTCTTGTGACTCACTTCGTGAGCCAAAAGCAAAGTGCTCGCGACCCTTACAGGGTTTGTACACCTTGTTGGTTTTCTCAAAATGGGAATTTCTCGAAAACATCGTCAAGGTCTTCAAGTCCTCTCGCGAAAGTGCAGCCAAGCACCTTCTCTGGGCACAATGCAAAAATCCCTTCTGGGGATTTTTGCATTGTGCCCAGGAGAGGACTTGAACCTCCACCTCTTGCGAGACCAGTTCCTAAGACTGGCGCGGCTACCAATTACGCCACCTGGGCAGGTGATAGGGGAATACTATACTGATTATTGGGAAAAAGAAATGGCACAAAAAAGCGGCACGAGGCCGCTCCTGTTCCTTCTTAATTGGGTGAGTTGTACTTCACCATTGCCTGCATGGGGAAGCCACCTTGACCTAAGGCAACTCCGCCTTGCGGGACCCAGCCATGTTTAATGCATTCGCTAACTGCCTTTGCCAGGCACCCAATGTCATGGTTTGAGACGATGCGATACTCAGCGATTTCAGTGTTCATGGTTACTGCCTCCTGAAGCTACTAATATGTTACTATGAAAAAAAGTGTTAGTCAACTGTATGAGTAGTGCACAGTAATATTTTAGGAAACGCTCAAAGATTTTTGCAACCTTCACCCAGCTGCATCCTCGGCTCCCGCAGTGGGCATTCGGGCTTTGGTCACAAGTCACTAGATTTCGGCAGGAATTTCGGTCATTACATGACCAGTACCCGTTTCCCATTTCTTCGTGATATGAATCACTCACAAATATGGGAGAACGGCTTCGAATCCTGCCAGAAGTGCCGCAGGGCACTTCTTCGGGGGCACACATAACAAAAAAACTGCCAAAGCAGTTTTTTTGTTATGTGTGCCCCCGGCAGGATTCGAACCTGCGACCGTCTCGTTAAGAGCGAGCTGCTCTACCAACTGAGCTACGAAGGCATATGACAAAAAATACATCAAATGTTGTGTTTTTAGCTAAAAAACAGTTTCATCTGAACTTTGCCATTTTAGCAAAATAGTTAAGAAAAGCAATGAAATTTGCATTAACAATACACCCGAGAAAAGCAGCAAGTATGGGGATTCCACATAAATTCAGGTACTCTGCTATTATTACTTCGTTATGAAGTGGCTAGTCTCCGCACACCCACTCGTGCCGATATGTTAACCCAATGTTAAGCAACGATACAAACAAAGAGCGAGACGCTGACCTTGTGGCAAGGGCACTCAACGATAAGGATGCTTTTGCGGAAATTATTTCGTCATATGAATTGCCACTACGGCGCTATCTTGTACGACTAGGTTGTAGAGATACACACGATGTTGAGGACTTACTGCAGGACATATTTCTTAAGGTGTATGTGAATCTCAATGAGTTTGAGCATGATCTCCAGTTTTCGTCATGGATATATCGAATTGCACACAATGAAACCATAAGTTTTTTTAGAAAAAAAAACATACGCCCTACCACAGTTACAACCGAAGAAGATTTGCAGCTTTTTACCAATGTTGCTGATGAAGAAGATTTTATACAATTACTCAATGACCGTATGAATCTGGAAATATTTCGTACCGCATTGGCGCAGCTTGAGGGTCAGTATCGCGATGTGCTCGTGCTCCGCTTTTTAGAAAATAAAAATTATGCTGAAATATCAGATATTCTCAAAATACCAATTGGCACAGTTGGTACGGCCATCAACCGAGGAAAAAAACTATTGCGCGACAGGGTGGTATCAAAAATATCCAACTCACGCTTAGTTTAATAACATACTATGGAAAATAAACTACAACAGAGAATTGTAAATGAAATCAAGAAGCGTGGCATAGTGCCACGCCCGAAATGGCAGTTTTTACTTAAGCGCAGTTTTGGCTGGACGCTTGCAGCAGTGTCACTCATGTTGGGTAGCATTGTTATCGCAACAATGATGTTCATTTTTAGCGGTTACGATGAAAGCCTTGCAAAATACTTTAGTGAAAGTATTTATATCGATATCCTTGAGCTGCTTCCGTTCTTTTGGTTCTGCACTCTTGTTCTTCTTGTTTGGATTAGCAAGTATGCTGTTCGCCAAACAACCTATGGATACCGTTACACAACAGGGCAGATACTGACTGGTATTCTCTCTTCGAGTATTGTACTAGGAGCATTGTTGTATTCTTTTGGGCTGGGAGAGCGTGTACAGAATTTTCTCGTCCACTCTTCGCCTTATTATGATGCTCTTACATTTACCTCTAAGGATGCTTGGTCACACCCTGAAAAGGGCTTGCTTGGCGGAGTAATCATTAGCGTCGGTGATTCAGGTGAGATTGAACTACGCGACTTTAGCAATCAAATTTGGCAGGTTGATGTGCGGGAAATTGCAGATAAAAAAATTGATTTTCAACTGCAAAAGGGTGTAATGATAAAAATTATTGGCACTCAAGATGCCCCTTTCTCATTTTACGCAGAAGAGGTATTTTCTTGGAATAACAACATTTGAAAGAAAGATACAGAGTGGTGCGTAATAGTAAGTAAGGGGCAAATCCTAACTATTAATCAATTTCCCTAACTTATGAAAAAACTATACATTCTCACGCTTGCTGCTCTTGTCTTTTTGGGAGTAGTCGGAGTAGCACAAGCGGTTAACCTATCAAGTATCACAGAGACACGAGAGACTGAAGATACTATTGCTGGTGACGCACATACAGCGGCATTGCATGCCGCACTCCTCTACACACAAGGTGGGCGTGTCACTGATACTGAAGTTGATGATGAAGAAAGCTATTATGAAGTCGAGGTAACACTCGACAATGGCGATGAGGTAGACGTGCAACTCAACGAGGAATTTGAAGTAGTAGGAGACAAGCGAGAAAGTCAAGCAGAGGTAGGCCGACAAAACTAACATTCCCACAGTGACTCATTTTTGTGAGTCACTTTACGCTACAAGTGAATTCTGCTTTAGCAGTTTGGTAGAATTCCCCCTTGGAATATAAAATAATCAATATGAAACAACAACATATCATACTCGGTGCTTGTGTGGTGCTTATGGCGATCGTCGCATTTTATGCAGTAAGCATGGATCAGAACGGTGAAAAGCAAAATATGGACACAACCAAAGGTGGATATATTCCTCAGCCCGACCTTTCACAAACTGAACTGAAGGGGCTTCCTGTTGCATCAGTCGAAAAACGCGTTGACCTCAAAGTGCCGATATTTTCTAATCCAACAATTATCACCCATCCGCTTTTCCCAGTGAATAACCTTTCTCATGCTATCCTACTGGGAAATGACGACGGGAGACCACTGCAAGTCGTTTACACACTGCTTCCTGAAAGTATGAATAAAACCATCGATTGGAATGGTCAGAAAATTGAGACGCGTACTGTCCAGTACCTTGCTTATTTTGACCGTCGACTTATTGAGTCAGCCTATGATTGGTATGCACAAGCTGATGATGGCTCGGTGTGGTACTTCGGCGAAGTGGTGACAAATTATGCAGACGGAAAGGTGACGGATAATCATGGAACGTGGCTGGCCGAAAAGGATGGACCCATCGCGATGATTATGCCCGCTGATCCAAAGGTGGGTGATGTGTACCGCGTGGAGAATATCCCTGGCGTAGCTTTTGAGGAAGTTGAAGTGAAGTCTATGAACACGACAGCCGTTGGACCCCTCGGGGAAGTTCGGGGTTGTATGGTTGGATCACAACTTCATGATAACGGGAGCTATTCGGACAAGACTTTCTGTCCAGGGTATGGTGAATTTTTTACTCAAAAAGATCTTGATCTTGAAGCTGTGGCACTAGCACTTCCGGTAGATGCCCTTGCAAAGCAAGCACCTGCTGAGCTTGCGACAATGATGTCGAGCGCACTTCTTATTCATGATTCGGCACTCAACAATGACTGGAATGTGGTAGCAAGGGAACTTTCATCTCTCAAGGTGGCATGGAATGCTCTCCAGAAAAACCCTGATGGAGTTTCAGTGAGACTGGGGGCGCAAATGGAACGCGCCATAGAATCCCTTGAAGGCGATGCGCTAGAGCCGGGGGCCTTAGCTCGTTATACGATCGGAACACAGAACGGAGCTCTCGATGTAGCTTTTGCCGCACTCGACCTTGAAAGACGTTATCGTGCCACTGCAGAGATTGAATTGGCAAGTATTACTCTATGGGCTCGGAAAACGATAATAGATGCTAATGCACTCGAGCAAGGTTTTGTTCTTAGTGATGCACGCGCCTTCGAATTCTTAATTGAGCGTGTTAAGGAGAAATTATCAAAGGGTGATGCTGACCAACTCGAAATACTTGTGAAACAATTAGCAACTGCTGCAGACAAAGAAGACTTCAAAAAAATAAAGTCCATTGCGAGTCAACTCGCCACACATCAATATCGCGTAATTTCCCAAGGCCAATTATCTGAACAATATGATCCAAAAATAATTCCTGCAGATTTTTCGACCCAGATCACCAACAAGTATTTTTCGTTGCCGATCGGAAAGAAGATGGTTTATGAGGCAAGGACAGAAGAAGGGAAGTTGGAAAGAGTCGAGATCAGTATACTCAATGAAACAAAAATAATTGAAGGAGTCGCGACGATCATTTATTTAGATAGGGTATATAACGATGGTCAGCTCGTTGAAGAAACCCGAGATTACTTGGCACAGCACAAGAATGGCGATGTGTGGTACTTCGGTGAAGAAGTGGACAACTATGAGAATGGAAAACTCAAGGATCACCACGGAAGTTTTATTCATGGCAAGAATGGGGCAAAAGCAGGCATATGGATGAAGGCTAGCCAGAAGGTAGGGGATACATATCGCCAAGAATACTTTAAGGGAGAAGCAGAGGATGTCCGTGACACAGTGGTGACCGGTTTGACCGTTGTGACAAAAAAGGCGACGTACGTTGACTGCGTTAAGGTTTATGATTGGACTCCCCTCGACCTCAAATCGCGTGAACATAAATACTATTGTAGTGAGGTGGGTGGACTCGTCCTTAATGAGCACCTTGAGACTGGTAAGCGGTCAGAGCTTGTGAGTGTAACGATGCCATAAGGAGCTCGACTCCCGTAAGGAAGCAAAGCAATTTGCTGTTCTCGGAAACATTACACAAAAACTCCTAATGGAGTTTTTGTGCTATCTCCGTTTGGCGTGTTCGTATTCAGAGAGTAAACTCATTTTTCAACCATCCTTGGTGCGTTGTCTTTTATTTTCACGCTGGCTGTGCTGAATGTCACGGACATCGTTAAGCAACCTCCTTTCAAAACGTAGTGAGCTGAAAATGGAGGTGCTCTTATCCGCCTTCTTTCACGGTTTGTCTGCGTGACACAAGCATAAGTACGAAAGCGAGATTTGCGAGAACTAAGGAAGCCGGATAGAGCGCGGTTGTCCATGTAAAACTTTCAAGCGCAAACATGGCAACGACGAACTTCAAGCCGGAAAGTGTGTATGTCCAGCCGTTTTCCGTTTCGGGGCTGAAATATGCTTTACGAAAAGTCGGCGCGAACGCCGCGGCGTCAACAATCGTGATAATGATGACCGACCAGAGTGGATTGCCGCTGAAGTACCAAATCGGGATAGTGAGCAGTGACGCAATGAAAAATATCCAGTCGCTTTTGGCGATGAGTATTCGAGACGACGCGCCTAATCCGACTAGCGCGAAGCCGAAACTGCAGAGCGCCGTAACACCCGTCACCCACGCACCCGCGCCTCCGCCATCGGCGATCTGCGCTACGAACGCTATCGCGGTCAAAATACCCCACACGAACCAACTGAAAGCGTGTGGTTTGACTTTGCCCTGCAAAATCCCGCGTACATAAAATACATACCCAAACAGACCGAGCGCGACAGCGATACCGCCGAGGATTTCATGCGTTGTAAATACGTCCATGTCAGTAGTATATGCTACTTTTCTTTTCCCTGCGTATGCTATCAGCAACGCCTCCGACTCCAACTTTTCCAAACTGTGGATTTCTATCGCGACCTGTAAAAACTGCTTATCATTTTTCGTATTAGTATTTTAGCAGTCATCTGTTGCACAAATCAAAACTTCCTTTCCATACATAGCACAAAAACTCCTTCGGGAGTTTTTGTGCTATGTGTTGAGGGCAGGAGGTTCGACCCTTACGGGGTCAGTACCCCTTTCCCATCTTGTCGCACTTTCTGAAAAGTACGACAAGATACGGGAGAAGGGCTTCGACTCCCACCACGAAAGCCAATCAGTATGTCGGGGTGGAGTCTCGGCTGCCGCCGCGGGTGGATTTCGATTTCGGGGTACCACAAGGGCATTTCCATTTTTCTAGAGGAATACCTCTAAGTAAAATTGGTCACTCAATAACGAAATCCCTTTCGACTTCCGTACGCAGGCAAGCATTTGCCTGCTCCCGGGCACGTCATTCCATGGTCACGAGTTTCTAAATCTTTTGTTGCTGAGACGCACAAAAGCTTAAGAACTCTCGACCCCACCTCGCGGTTTCTGAAAAGTCTGGAAGACAACTTTTCAAAAACATTGCTGTGGTTCACAAACGCTAAAACTCTCCCGCAGGGGAGAGTTTCTCGACGCGTTTGTGCCCGGGGCGGGAGATTCGACCCTTACAGGGTCAGTACCCCTTTCCCATTTATTCTGGATAAGAATCCTTCATAAATATGGGAGAAGGGCTTCGACTCCCACCTCGAAAGCCAAGCAGTTGGCTTTCTCCGGCACTTAACACAAAAACTCCCAAAGGAGTTTTTGTGTTAAGTGCCCGGGGCGGGAGTCGAACCCGCATGCCTTTCGACGGGAGATTTTAAGTCTCCTGTGTATACCATTTCACCACCCGGGCGTGGAATTACTATAATCTTTTTTTGAACGATGAGGAAGAAGCATGCTTGCACTTCACGGCATCACGCGCTAGCGTAAAGGAAGTAAACCTTGAGTACTGAAAGGAAGTGCTATGTGTCGCCTTTTTATGCTCCCCGTTCTCTGCTTCGTTTTTTTAACGACTGCATCTGCAGACGGCCTACAATCCGCAGGGTATGTGGGGCATCTAAGCCATAAATCCGAAATTTTTGTACGCGATATTCCCTACACGCATGAGAGAAATCAACACAAGTATCCTGAAGTGACTGCATTTGCTCGACAGTTTGATGAGCAAGGCAGAAGCAAGAGTGTGGAATTCGCGTTCGCGCGGAGATTCGACCGACCACGTGTGCAGCAATTCGCCCCACTTCCAGTTGATACGGGGAAACTTTCACTCAAAATTGTTCGCGACGGCTACACCATCAAGTTTCGACGAAACAGCGTGAGTGTCATTTACGTTTTTTGAACCTCCTTTTCAGGGGGTTTTATATTGAGGCGTAGACCGGAATCGAACCGGTGCATGGCAGTTTTGCAGACTGCAGTGTTACCACTTCACCACTACGCCATTTGAAAATATTAGCACAAACCTTGGCTCAACTTGAGCACTTAACCGCAAACACAATGTGGGAACATGAAGTGTTACTCGAGATCGACCTCGAAGGTATTGCGGAGAGGGCGAGTTGTGCATTGCGTCCGCGGGGGCGGACACTACTTCGAGAAAGCCAACCATGGCGTCTGGCTTTGCAGACTTGGCTTACCACTTCACCACTACGCCATGTGGGACAATATAACAGCTTTTCTACTCCACTTCCAGTTTTTTTGCCTCTTCGGTCAGCTCATCAATACGTTGACGGTTTTGCTCCCCGATATCTGGAATAAACTTAATAAGGGGGAGAATACGAATGCGACTGTTCTTTTTGATGTATTCCTTGAACTCATGAGTCATGCGGTTCGCAAAAATTAGCGCCGCCTTTTGCTTTTCTTCAGGCAGTACCGAAAGCATAATATCGATCCGATGGAGATCATCCGAAAGCATTACCCGTGTGACGGTTATCAAGGATGTTCTATTGGATTGACGTGAGAGAAAGTCAGCAGCGAGGTCTTTGAGCATAAGCTCCTCGCGACCATGTTTGAGCTTATTCATGTTACTGCTTTCTTACGGTGATGTAGGGTATCAAGACATCCCTTTCTGCTAAAGTAAACTTCGATTCAACTTGGAGTCCGCATTCGTTACCCTCGATAACCTCGTCAACTTTTATCTTTTGTGACTGTAGCTCAGTTATTCTGCCTTCACCGATATACGCATCGCGACGCATGATTTTGAATCGCGCTCCTGCGGTTATCTTTCCTGCGAGGACTTTGCCACCGATGACCTGCTTTTCTTTTTGCTGACTGAAATAGCGGATGATACGAAATTGACCTAATTCCTCTTCCATTTCAATGTGTGGCGCACGCGTAAGCATTTCTGCTTGGAGCCATTCGGTGAGTTTGTAGATGATGTCAAACGTGTGGATGGTTATGTTTGAACGTGAGGCTAAATCTTGAGCTAGAGAATCTGCTTTGGTGTGAAATGCCAACACGATAGGGGACGAGGCACCAATTGCAACCTTTATGTCGTTTTCGGATATAGAACCTACACCCTTTTGAATAAGCTTGAACTTTATACGCTCGTGTTTGAGCTTTTCAAGCTCGTGCTCAATTGCTTCGAGGGTGCCCGCAACGTCAGTGCGGAGAATGAGCGGGATAACTACGAAGCCTTCGTATGAGACCGGGGCGGGGGCGTTTTTTGCGCTGCTCTTGTTGTACTCAGCGACAGCGGCCTCGGCACTTTTCTTGTCGGTAAACGATGAAACCTTTGAACCAACCGCGGGGATTTTGTCCCAACCGGTAATGCGAATTGGGGAAGAAAACGTAGCACCATCAACTGCTTTGCCGACAAAATTTTCCACCACGCGAACGGGAGCTAGTGCGCCATCGGCCACGACGAACATGCCTTTGGTGATGGTGCCATCTGTAATAACCATAGATGCCGTAGTCCCTTTCTTGGGATCCATGCGTGATTCGATAACGACACCTTCAGCATTCTTTGCAGAGTCTCCAGTGAGTTCACCCATTTCCGCAAGCAAGAGCATCACGTCGAGCAAGTCTGGTATACCCTGACCGGTTTTAGCTGATATAGCCACCCAAGGCACATCGCCACCGTATCCCTCTACATATATCTCAGCCTCAGCCAGTGTTTGCTTTGTGCGTTCGATATTAGCGTTCGGCTTGTCGATTTTATTGATAGCTACAATGTATGGCACTGCAGCCTCTTTGATTGAGCGATGTGCTTCAATAGTCTGTGCCTTTACTCCATCTTCAGCAGAAACTACAAGTACGGCAATGTCGGCAACTTTCGCACCCCTTCCGCGCATGCCTCTAAACGCTTCATGGCCAGGGGTATCGAGAAAAGTAATGCGTCGCTCCTCTCCCTTGTCGTTCTTGTGAACTGCTTCATATGCGGAAATATGTTGTGTAATGCCACCAGCCTCAGTTGCAACGACGTTTGTTTTTCTAATATAGTCTAAAAGCGTCGACTTTCCGTGGTCGATGTGTCCCATAATAGCAACGATGGGGGGGCGCGGAGTGATTTTTTGCGGTTTCGTAGCCATATCGAAAGATATGAGGATACTAACACGCAGTTAAGTCGCTGTCCATAAATTACGGCTTCGTTGAGCGCGCTTCGGTTATTTCAGTACTTCGCTTTCCTCTGCCGTTAGTTCAAATTCGGAGGTGCGATGCTTTATTGGTTTGGCAAAAATACTCACTTTTTCGCGTGAATAAAGAGTCGAGATAACAACGCCGTCACCGTTCTCGTCTAAAAGTGCGCTCGCAAAGCTCTGGTTGCCGCCGCTTCCTGTGCCAGCAAATGGGTTAAAACGAACTGTTTTCACCCCATGGAGCTTCTTCTTCATTCGCGCATCGATTGATGTAAGTGCTTGACTAATTTCACGATGCTCAGCAAATAGGGTTACAATAGACTTTTGATTTTCGATAATGGTGTCTTCGAGAGAGGGGGTATCTTTTCCCGACATGAGTCTGTCCATGCGTTTTTCCAACAGCACTATCCAAACAATAAGGAAAAATATCGCAAAACCTAGTAATATGATAGTGATCACGGCGGAGTCCATATTTGTTATGATAGCTCACGGGGATTGAATTGCAAATGTAGATGCACCCAAAATCTTCCCAAGTGTCTGGTGTGCGTATAGTATGTTGGCACAAAAGCATCATGAACTTCACAACACATACACCAGAAAAAAGTAAGCGAGTTTATCTCGATTATGCAGCAGCAACCCCTGTTGACCCTGCGGTAATTGACGCCATGTTGCCCTTTTTTGCTCAGGATTTCGGCAACCCTTCGTCTATACACCGAGAAGGGGTTCACGCAAAACGGGCCTTGGATAATGCGCGCGCGAGTATTGCGGGCGCACTCGCTGCCCACCCTAGTGAAATTATTTTTACCGCGAGTGCGACAGAGTCCGCACATTTGGCAATCGTGGGCACAATTTCCGCATGGATGCGCACGCACCCAAATTTGCGCCCACATGTAATTGTTTCATCCATTGAGCACGATGCCGTGCTGAGTGCAGTGCGCACACTCCCGTTTCCTGTTACGGTTTCATATTTACCCACTAACGAGCATGGCATAGTTGACGCCGGAGCGCTGGGGACGCAACTCCGCGAGGAAACGGTGATCGTATCAGTGATGTACGCAAATAACGAAATTGGGACCATTCAACCGATCAAAGAAATAGCCTCGCAAATTCGACGTTGGAAGAAAGAGGTGAGAAAAAGCGCCCGTGACACAAAAAAACAGGGCGATGCATACTATCCACTACTGCATACTGATGCATGTCAGGCTACTAACTATTTACCGTTATCCACCCCGGAACTTGGTGTGGATTTGCTCACACTGAATGCAGCAAAAATTTATGGCCCTAAAGGCGTGGGCGCACTTTTCGTAGGCCGCGGAGTACCTCTCCTGTCAGTCATCGCGGGTGGCGGACAGGAAAGTGAGAGGCGTGGGGGTACAGAGAATATTCCACTTATTGTTGGTTTTGCACATGCACTACAATTGACCCAAGCAAAGAGGGAAAGTGAGGTGTCTCGGCTCTTGCCAATACGCGACAAACTTATTGCACTGCTACAGCAGATTAGCGGTACGAGGATAAATGGTTCGTTGCAAGACCGATTGCCCAATAATGTGAATTTCTCAGTGCAAAACGTTGATCATGAGTTTTTGACCATTGCACTCGATGCGCGAGGCTTTGCGGTTTCAACAAAGAGTGCCTGCAACGAACGAGACGCAGAACATTCACACGTACTCGAAGCACTGTGCGCTGCGGGCGGGGGTGGTAGTACTTCCGGCATAAGAGTTTCACTTGGAAGAACAACTACACTGAGTGACGTGGAGCAATTTGTATGCGCACTCGAGGATATCCTCGCACACCAGATTGTCAGCAGGTAATTCTCACCGTATGATTGTGTCATATGGACCTCGCGTTAATTCTTGCGTGGGCGGTGGGAGTAACAAGTTTCACACTGCTCGGAAGTCTCTATGCGCGACGCTATGAGCGCTCGGACTTATTAATCGGACTCTACATTTCCTTTGTATTGACTGCGCAGATTCTCGCTACCAAAATAGCGGTCTTTGACTTGGGGGTCGGATCGTTCACGGGCCCTGCGGGTGTCCTTGTTTTCTCAGTGACATTTCTCCTGACCGATATTGTAAATGAGCGCTTTGGTCGCAAGGAAACGCAGCGCATGATTGGGATTGCCCTTGTCGCCCAAATTGCAATGGCATTCTTCTTGTGGGTTGGAGGTCAGTTTGACGCTGCCCCACTATGGAGTGAGCAGGGAAATCGCTGGGATATGGTATTTTCGCTCGTCCCGCAAATCACCATTGCATCTTGGTTGGCATTTATGGTTTCTGAAAACATCGATGCCTATATTTATGCTTGGTTCAAGCGCGTGACGCAGGACCGCCATCTCTGGATGCGTAATATTTTTTCGACACTGCCCGCGCTTGCTATCGATAGTATTATATTTATTCCCATTGCATTCTATGGTGCTACGTGGGAGCTCATGCTGTTGGCCATACAAGGCCAAATCGTCCTCAAGTGGATTGTCGGCGTGATTAATATTCCGTTCATGTATCTCAACCACGCAATTTTAATCAAAGGAAAGGACACACCTGATAGAGTATTTTGGGAGGACGCAACTCCGGAATAGCGCCTATCGTGCTATAATGGACAAACTATATTACCGTTAATACACAAACACTATGTACACCGCACAAAATTTCTCGTCACTTCATGGCACCCCAGGATTCAGTGAAACCTTACTCAACAACCATTTCACGTTGTATGAGGGATACGTCAAAAACACAAACACGCTTATCGAGACCCTGCGCAGCGGCAAGCGTGCAGCAGGTACCCCTGAATACAATGAACTCACCCGCCGTTTTGGCTGGGAATGGAATGGAATGCGATTGCACGAGCTGTATTTTGCAAACTTGAAAAACGGTGGACAGACCACGACTGCGGGTGGCCCACTTGAAGCGTTGTTGACCGCAACGTGGGGTTCATTCGAAAATTGGAAAAAGGACTTTATGGCAGTGGGTGGAATGCGCGGAATTGGCTGGGCAATTCTTTCATACGACGCAGAGCAAAAAGCCCTTTTCAATGTGTGGGTCAACGAACACGACGTTGGCAACCTTGCTGGCGCAAAACCACTTTTGATTATGGACGTTTTTGAACATGCTTTTATGATTGATTACGGAATCAAGCGTGCGGACTACATCCAGTCATTTATGGGGGCGGTTGACTGGTCGGTAGTTGAGAAGAGACTCGTATAATTGTCGAGTCATTTGCATTGACACAACAAGCCTTCCTGATAGTCTCAGGGAGGCTTTTGCACACAACGGTTAGGAATGTCAATGATTCGCACACTTTCAATGCTCGCACTGTCACTTTTTGCACTTACCGCCAACGCAAAGGACACGGTGGTGCTTTGTAAAAACTATGACGATTACGCTTCCAGAAGCGCGTTTGATGAATCTTTTCAAAGACTCATGGAGCAGGGTTACAGCCCGAAGCTACTAGCAAAAACAGTCAAAAAGTCCACGTTGACCTATGTTGGCACTGGCTTACGACTTGGTATGGGGCCCAAAGACAGACGTATCATTGCAATGGGCGCAGTGGCTGGCTCACCTGCATCACGTATTGAGCTTTTCGAAGGCCGTGCTTGGACCGTCACGTCAATCGATGGGGTTTCGTCTCTCGAAATGGATATCGAAGATGCACGAAATCTGGTCAGAGGAAGCAAAACAGGCACTGGCGTTGTGCTCAAGTTGGTGCGCCACTCCACCCCATCCGAAGGCAGGGAATACACCCGCTATGTCGAGCGCGATCGCATCACGATTCCCGTTGAGACCACGTGCTATACATTCAGACTCACAAAAAAGTAAAACAAACGACCAATGGGTCGTTTTTTGTTTCGCTAAGCTTGTGATAAACTAAAATTGCTATGGAAGACCTCACTAATCGTCAAATTGTGCTGCTTACTATGCTCACTTCGTTTGTGGTTTCAACCGCAACAGGAATAATCACTGTCGCGATGCTGGAAGAAGCTCCACAGACATTAACCCAAACAGTGAATCGTGTTGTTGAGCGCACAATTGAGCGTGTGGTCACAGGTACTACGACGCCCGAGAAGCCAGCACCTGCTCCTGTGACAACGGTGACCAAAGAAGTAACTATATTCGCAAAAGAAGATGACCTCATAATTTCAGCCGTTGAAAAGAATCAACCCCGCATCGCGCTCATCTTCGAAGATACTTCTGCCACTGGGACTGAGCCCCTTTCTCGAGGTTTCGTTATCTCCCGAGATGGATTTATTGCAACCGACAGGCGCGCAATCGATGCTGAAGGCAAGCTCCGGGATACATACCGCGTATTAATTGGAAGCACCTATTATCGAGCTACGTCGATTGCAATAGACAAGGACGATACAACCACTATTGCATTTCTTAAGTTATCAGAGTTGAAGGCGAGCGAGACACTCGATGCGGTTTCATTTGGTACCCAAGCTAACCCACGTGTTGCGCAGACAGTTATCGTATTTGGCGGGGGCGACGGCTCTAGCATTTGGAAGACAAATCTTTCAAAATTAAGATATACCAAAACCTCAAGCACTTCCACCGCTACAGCAATTGCAGGGATTGAAGCAAGCCCCAGAATACCTCCCGAGTATAGTGGCGCATTGGTGCTCAATCTCGATGGGCAAGCAGTCGGTATCGTCATCGAAGAGTCTGAAAACAGTAGAATAATCTACCCCTCATCGCACATATTAGACTGGGTCAAACGTATGCAGACTGCACCCCCGAGTGCCACAGAATCTAAGCCCAGTACACCCAAAGGAGCTACGTGACCAAGAAGCGGTGGGTATTGACATAGTCTGCAAATATTGTATTCTGTAGTTCACAAGCATAATTCAAATACCATGCCACCATTCAACAACTTTACAACCAAAGCGCGCGACGCAATCCGAAAAGCCCACGAACTCGCCATAGAACGCGGGCAAACGCATGTTACACCATCACACCTTTTAGCTGGGCTCGTCTTGCAGGAAGAGAGTATGGTGCTTTCTATTCTTGAAAAACTAGATATCGACCCAATGCTCATGACGGAGTCGATTATCGAGTCACTCGAAGATGGTACTCCTATTGGGACACAGACCGCCTCCTCGTACCAGCTTTACCTCACACCAGAGCTCGCTCAGGTGCTTGAATCTTCCCAGGGGGTCGCCAAGGAACTCTCTGACCAATTCATATCCACGGAGCATCTTTTTCTTTCACTCATGAATGTGCCCTCGGGTGCGCAAGAGCTTATTGCAAAGTTTCGCATCGACAAAGATGGCGTACTCCGTGTTCTTTATGAACTCCGCGACAGTGGGGCAGGTGAGACAGGTGGACCACAGAAACTCCGTGCTATCGGAAAGTATACACGCTCACTTACGAAACTCGCTCGGGAAGACAAGCTCGACCCCGTCATAGGCCGCGATGAAGAAATCAGCCGCCTTATACAAATCCTTTCACGCAGAACGAAGAACAACCCTATCTTAATAGGTGAAGCAGGAACGGGTAAAACCGCAGTCGTGGAAGGCTTGGCACAGCGTATATCAAAAGGGGATATTCCTGAATTTCTTCGTGACAAGGATTTGGTCTCACTCGATCTCGGACTCCTTATCGCAGGTACAAAGTATCGTGGAGAGTTTGAAGAGCGCTTGAAGTCCATCATGAAAGAAGTGGAGCGTTCAGAAGGGAAAATTATTCTCTTTATCGACGAGATACACACAATAGTGGGTGCAGGCGCCGCAGAAGGTGCCATGGATGCCTCAAACATGCTTAAGCCCGCGCTCGCGCGGGGTGAACTTCGCGCTATTGGTGCAACCACAATCAAGGAATATCAAAAGCATATTGAAAAAGACCCTGCCCTCACCCGACGCTTCCAGCCGGTGTATGTAAACGAGCCGAATATTCCTGATGCAGTTGCTATTTTACGTGGACTCAAGGAGAAGTATGAAATATTTCATGGTGTCAAAATTACCGATGATGCCATACTTGCTGCGGTGAATCTTTCGAGTCGCTATATTGCGGACCGATTTCTTCCTGATAAGGCGGTTGACCTTATCGACGAGGCAGCTTCATCACTCCGCATTGAGCTTGAAAACAAGCCAACTATACTTGAGACTACACATCGCAAAATCATGCGACTGGAGATAGAGAATGAGGCATTGAAGCAAGAGAGCGAAGGCGATGAAGGAAAGAAAGCGAAGTCGCGCATGAAAATCATCGAAAGAGAAATTGCCGACTTGAAAGAGGCGACACGAGAGTTCGAACTAAAATGGAAAAACGAAAAGGAACTCGTGCTTGCGCTACGAAATATTAAAAAAGAGCTCGAGACAATGCGTCTTGAGGCCGAGAACGCAGAATTGCGCTCTGATTTGGCCAAAGCAGCTGAAATTCGTTACGGTAAAATTCCCTCGCTTGAAAAATCACTCACCGACAAAACTGCAAAGCTCAAAAAGCTACAAAGTTCACGCCGCATTCTCCATGAGGAGGTTACCGAGCAAGATATTGCAAAAGTAGTTGCAAAGTGGACGGGTATCCCGCTCTCGCGCATGCTCGAAGAAGAAGCATCAAAGCTCGGCCGTATTGAAGATGAACTCAAGCGACGTGTTGTTGGGCAGGACGCCGCAATTCAGAAAATAGCTGATGCTATCAAACGCTCGCGTGTGGGTATTGCAGATCCGGGACGTCCAATCGGTTCCTTCCTCTTCCTTGGGCCCACTGGTGTGGGAAAGACAGAGCTAACAAAAGCCCTCAGTAACTTCCTCTTTGATGACGAAAAGGCGATGATTCGGGTAGACATGTCCGAATACATGGAGAAGTTTGCTGTTTCGAAGCTCATTGGGGCGCCACCAGGCTATGTGGGCTATGAGGAGTCAGGTAACCTCACCGAGCAAGTACGTCATCGACCATACTCCGTTATTCTTTTTGATGAAATAGAGAAGGCACATCCCGAAGTATTTAATATCCTCCTTCAGGTACTTGATGATGGCCGGCTCACTGACTCGAAAGGCAGAGTGGTGAATTTCAAAAACACGGTTATTGTGATGACCTCAAATATTGGAAGTGAGTTTATCGACAAAATGCAGACTATTGGTTTCGGGAATACCTCTGACGGTGATGAATATGCGAACACCAAAGACAAGGTAATGAACAAACTCAAAGACTTCTTCAGACCCGAGTTCTTGAATCGTCTCGACGACATCATTATGTTCGATATTCTTTCACCCCTCGCGCTCAAAGATATTGTCGCCATACAGGTGGAGAAACTGCGTGAGCGTCTCGCAACTAAGGATATCAAGCTCACTATCTCACCTGATGCCATGGAGTATCTTGCAAAAGAGGGCTATAACCCTAATTACGGTGCTCGACCACTCCGCAGGCTGATACAGGACAAAATCCTCACCCCCGTAGCTTCTACCATCATCAAGGAGCGCATGATGACCGGAGGACTTGTAACGGTAAACATGAAGGATAACGAGATTCTCATTAAGGTAGAAAAAAGGAAGCAATCCATTCGCTCAAGGATTCAACCAAAGGAGAAGGTGCGTGCTTAACTACTCACACAATTAATTACCCACTGTATATGGCAGTGGGTGATTTGCATTAGAATTCCAAAAGAGTATTATTTGCACAGTGTACAGGAGAAAAGTTCGTGCCAACGGTTACTTTCGTGTTGTATAAAAATTTCCCTATTTCATGTGAAGGAAATGACGTACCAGGTGAAGCAAAGGCCTTAAAGATATGGATGCGGGACTCTCCTCATCTCCGCGACGAAGCAGAAAAGCTCGCAATGGAGCTTAGTCTGGAACACAAAAAGCACACACAGCTGTGGGAAATCGGATAAAAAAACCGGCGCATGCGCCGGTGTTGTTCTGTGCTCAGGAATCAATCCGCGAGCGAAATCAGGAGTTGCCCTGCAATCCCTCCGAGCATGCCGCCGAGGAATATGCGCTCGATTGGGCCGCCGCCCATACTGCCCAGAAAAAAATTGAGACTTGCGCCAATCAGTGCGACGAGCAGGATGACCACGAGACGCAAATTGGATGAAACTTTTCGCGACATAAAATCCCTTTTGTGCTAAGCCTGCTTGTAAACTACAAACAATCTGGGGGTGTGTCAATTACTCGTAAATAGGGAAGAAGGGCTTCGAATCCAGTCGGGACTAAAGCAGGGCAGGAGTTTCTTCCATTACATGGACGGTACACCCTTCGTATCTCACTTCACTTGCGGACAAGCTTGTTGCGATATACTCAGGGTCTTCGAATCCTGCACGAAAGTGCTTCAGAGCACTTTCTCCTACGCACCGACAAAAACGGCACCCCTTGCAGGGTGCTCGTTTTTGTTTCGGTGCGTAGGGCAGGATTCGAACCTGCGAAGCCCATAGGACGACAGATTTACAGTCTGTTGCGATTGACCACTCCGCCACCTACGCATTTGCGTGGTGACAATATAACAGCTAGGGAGTACTTTGTAAATTGCCGTCTATACAGAAAAATACCGTGGTGGTATCGTCGTTGTAGATGTAACAACTTAAATAAAGGTAGGCAGAATGAATAAAGCCGACTATTTTGTAGACGCCTGCATTCTTATTGCGGAAACTCTCCCTGCCGCTGCGTTCCATTCTGAAGAGTTTCTGGCACAAGAGCTCGATACTGTATTTCGTACCTCGTGGCAGCTTGTCCCGCTATATGGTGACAGCACTCAGGCGAACGGGGTGCCCATTAGCGAGTCAGTCGCGAAGCCGCTCACCGTGGCACCATTTCAAATGGGAGATACCCCATTGTTTCTCTCGAGAGACAAAGAGGAAACACTGCATGTACTTCCAAATACGTGCACCCACGCGTGGTATCGTTTGGTGCATGAGCCGAAGCAGCTTACTAGTGAGCGCATTATGTGCGGACAACACGGCAGACAGTTTGCAGGAGACGGGAGGTTTCTCAAGCACCCAAAATTTGCTGTCACTCCTGATTTTCCGCGCTTGTGCGACAGTTTAACGTCGCTCCCTGTTGCGTCATGGTGGAAATTCATATTTACCGCACTGGTAGAGCCAAACACCCCACTGCGTGCAAGCATTAGCGAAATGGAACGCACCATCTCGAGACTTCTCTCGCGTGAGTGGACACATGTACGACAGCAAGGCGAAGTCACCGTCATCGACGGCAACTGGAAACTCCATGCGTGGAACTACATGGACAAGTTTCATATTTCTTTTATCCATGGGGGAGTTGGTGGACTTACCGACGCGGTGAATTTACCAACATACCACACCGAACTCTATGAGCGCTCTGCACTGCAGTGGGTATACGCACGTAACCCTGATGATGGTTTTGATCCAGACGACCTTCCTTCGCGGTTTATAAGACGGTTTGACAAAACTATGCGGGTCTACGCTCTGTGGTGGTTTGTCTTCCCGAATATGACCTTCAATTTTTACCCGTGGGGGCTCTCGATCAACGTTTATGAGCCCATTCGCGGTATGCCCGAAAAAACGCGCTTTCTTTGGTATCACTTGGTACTCGATGAAGAGAAATATGCAAGGCGCGAAGTCTCATGGCAGAATCAGAATGTTGTTGATGAAGACGTCGCGGCGATCGGTGCTACTGCGCAAAGTGTGCGGTCACCGTTTGCGCCCCGAGGACGCTTTGCACCCTCCGTCGAGCAAGGACCACATTGGTTTCACCGTCTGCTTTATCAATCCCTATTTGAGACAGGTGAAAAAAATAATTGAATACACAAACGGCCACAAGGCCGTTTTTTTTAGCATCTGTTATGATGTATGCATGGCAAAAAAACTTGGAGTACCGGTGCGTACGTGGATAGAGATCGACAAAAAAGCAATCAAAAAGAACTATCACACGTTCCGTAAAATTATTGGTAAAAAAGTGCTGTTCATGGCTGTGGTCAAATCAAACGCCTATGGACACAATATCCATGAGTTCGCACCGCAGATGGAGAAACTCGGAGTTAACTGGCTAGGCGTGGACTCTATTACTGAAGCACTGACACTGCGTAAAAACGGAGTGCGCGTTCCTATCCTTGTACTTGGGTTTACGCTTCCGCTCCGGTACGCAGATGCACGTAAGCAACATATTGCACTTACTATTTCGAGCGAGGCGCAATTAAGCGAGCTACTCAAACTCAAACCCTCGAAATCTCCAATAGCTATTCACATAAAAACGGATACGGGAATGCATCGACAAGGGTTCCAGATACATGAGGCTGCAAAATTACTTGAGACTATAGCTCAGGCTCCTGCGGGGATTATGCGTATTGAGGGTTTGTATACGCATTTTGCGGAAGCAAAGGATCCGCGAAATGGTGACTCAACACGAAGACAGATTGCAGAGTTTGAAGTATGGAAGAAACTTTTCTACGAAATGGGGCATAACCCCATCGTACATGCCGCTGCGACGGGTGGAGCTATGCTTTATCCTCAGTCACATTTCGACATGGTGCGTATTGGGATTGGATGTTACGGATTGTGGCCATCAGGTGAGGCTGAGCAGTATCTTGCTCGGACTACGACGCTCCACCCCGTGCTTTCGTGGAAATCAGTTGTTGGCGAAGTGAAGCAGGTGAAAAAAGGGGAGCGTGTGGGGTACGACTTAACGCACATGCTTACACGAGATTCGCTGTTGGCAGTCATACCCGTTGGATATTGGCATGGAATTCCTCGCCTAGTTTCTGGAAAAGGAAGGGTGCTTATCGGTGGCAAAAGCGCAGGCATAGTGGGTCGTGTATCCATGGACATGATTGTTGTGGATGTGACCGATGTTCCAAAGGCAGTTATGGGAAGCGAGGTGACGCTCATTGGCAGTCAGGGGAAAGAACGCATAACAGCAGGGGAAATGGCTCGATTTGCCTCTACGACGCATTATGAGATAGTGACGCGCCTCAACCCCCTCATGCAACGTTATTTCGTCTAAATTCGGGTTTAGCGCACTCATACGCTTGCCATTTTTGGGGGTATTTGCTAATCTGCTAACACCTAATAAGCCCATATGTCACAAGATAATCTCATTCAGATTAAGCACAAAGAAACCGGAGAGGTCTATTGGACGCGCAAGAACAAGAAGCTTGTTCAGCGAAAGATTGAACTCAAGAAGTACAGCGCAAAGCTCCGAAAGCGTGTGGTATTCAAGGAATCAAAGAAATAAACGAAAAACACCTCCTCTGGGGTGTTTTTTTGTTCAAAAATCTACCTTGTGTTTTACGCAGAACCATGGTTTAATATTGTTAGTTTACCGTCACCATGGGAGGCTCATTTGAACGGACAATTGCCACACACACTCGCACCCGTACGCAAAAACTTGTTTCGCAAAATCGCCAGGAGCACTGCTATTGCACTTGGTGGGTTCCGACTTGCATATCAGCACGACGAAAGCTTCAAACTCGAGATCAATGTCGGTATACCACTGTATGTCTTGTTGCTCGGAGTCCTTTTTCCGCTGAGTGCAGGCGAGCTTGCACTGGTAACCGGCTCATTCCTCCTCGTGCTCATTCTTGAGTTAGTAAACACCGCCATCGAACGTGCCATTGATGCGATGAACATGCGCCATGAACTGTTCGCCATGAGCAAGGACGTCGCATCATCTGCTGTGTTTCTTGCTTTCTGCTGGTGTTTCGCCTGCGTTGCCTACGTTGTCGGGACTCACGAGCAGTACTGGTTCTTGCGGTAATATACCCAGCTGTGTCTATCCAAACCCCGTAAAAAAGGGTTTGTTTTATTGTTAGGAAACAATAACAGTTACTGACTATTTTGAGTCAATATGCTATATTCGGGCTTACAGGGCCTATAGTTTAATGGTAGAACGTCGGTCTCCAAAACCGTCGGTCGAGGTTCGATTCCTCGTGGGCCCGCCAAGTCGTGCGCGGTTATCGCGCTCGAGACGCGTCGATAATTGATCACAAAGTCAAAGACCGCCGAATGGCGGTTTTTACTTGCCACTTGCAAACAGAAAAAGTGAATTAAGATTTTCCTTATGCGTAAAATTAGAGTAAAGTAATGTTAAGTTATTTAATGTCCACAAAAACTGACAAAAAACTTACTGCGCTTCCAGATATACTCACACTCCAACAAGCGTGCGATGTTTTGAACTGCCATCCAAATACTCTTCGCAAGTGGGATAACAAGGGTCTTTTAAAGGCAATACGTTTTGGGACCAGAAGAGATCGTCGCTATAAAAAAGAGGACATCTTGAAACTACTCAAACAAAAATAAAAGTATGAAAATTACCGACCAACATGCTAAATATTTTGCTTATGAGCTGACAAAACGTTGCTCTTCCAATAGCCTAG
>JAYUQG010000006.1:0-44901 GCA_043756865.1 bacterium
TCGCTCCAATGTAGTGGGTGTGCAGAACTTGCTGCAGTTTGCGCGAAAGTTTGGAGTGAAGTTTGTGCAAATTTCTACCGATGAAGTATATGGCGACATACTCAAAGGCGAGTCTGTTGAAGAAGATGCTTTTCGTCCCTCAAATCCCTATGCAGCGTCAAAAGCGGCTGCAGATTTATTAGCACAGTCTTATATTCGTTCACACAACGCGCCCGTCCTCATCGTGCGAGGCTCCAACAATTTTGGACCCTTCCAGTATCCTGAAAAACTGATACCACTTGCAATCACCAACATTTTGGAAAATAAACCCATTCCTATCCACGGAAACGGAAACCACATACGCAAGTGGATACATGTCGATGATTTTGTAAACGGGATTGACCTCGTCTTGCATGAGGCCAAGCAAGGAAGTATCTATAATATTTCCGGACATGAGGGGACAAATATGAATGCGCTACGACAAATCGCAGATTATTTTAAAGTCGCGCATAGTGAGACGTTTGAATTCACCAATGACCGCCCCGGTGCGGATTTGCGTTACGCGCCACATGCGGGAAAGATTGAGCGCGAACTCGGCTGGAAATCCAAACACCACCTCGATGAATCCCTTCCCGAACTCATAGAGTGGTATCTCAAAAATCGTGACTGGTGGACAAAAATAAAGAAGCAAAAAGAATTCCTCGATAGTTATGAACGGCAACGCCAAGCGAAATATTAATTTGACCGCACGCACTCACCACTCCACATCATGGGTTCTCTTTTGAATATTGCAAAAACATCTTGGAAATTCCTCGCGGTGCTCGCACTTATAGGGGGGTTGTTTGGCGCACACCCATACATTGGCGCGCGCATAGTTGCAGGTGAAGACTGGCAGGGAATCGTGCCAAAGTTTACCGAAGACAGTCTGTACTATATGACACGTGCGAGTTCTGTAGCTCATGAGGGACCTACAGTGAATCCGTACTACACAAAAACATATGATGCCCCTTCACCGTCGATTACCCTTATCGATAACATACTCGGAGTACCGTATCTATTCCTCACGCCCTTTGCAGCAGCGGTAACAAATACGTTTTTGTGGAGTGCAATTTTCGCACTGTTATATGGCTGGCTGATGCTGTTGTGCGGCTTTTCCCGAAAAATTATTTTCATCTCTTGGCTCATTGTAGTGGGGAGTATATTCCAACACCTGCTTCGTACGGGGCATACACAAATTATGTACCCGTACTTTCTCGTGTTCTTCACCCTGCTCTTACTGATGTGGCAGAGAAGCGCGCATGCAGGCATTAGCGATAAGCAGGCACTCGTACTGGGAGTTTGTGCTGGGCTTACCCCGTATCTCTACACGTTTCTGTTTCAAATTATTTTTGCCTCACTCTTTTTTGGAGTTGCCCTCTCGATTATTCTACGTCGCATGCAGCTTGCGCGTACATTTGTGTTTACGCTTACGGCGATGGTTGTTATCAGCATCCCGTATTTTGTTTACTTTAAAGAGATCACCGATTTGCCATATTTTGGGGAAACAATGAATCGCTATTTGGGCGTGCGATCACACATGATGTCAGCAATGGTCTATTTTTATGGCCGATGGCTCATTGTCCTACTGGCTTGGTCGTTTGTGCTTTGGCTCTCCTACACAAACGACGCACGAAAGAAAGCAGCGCTCTTTCCCGCCAGCACCTCTGGGCCATCACTTGAGTCCGCAATACTGACAATTGCCGCAACTGCGCTCGGAACGTTGGGTGTGATGGT
Organism: bacterium; assembly: GCA_043756865.1. Lineage (GTDB taxonomy): Bacteria > Patescibacteriota > Minisyncoccia > Phycocordibacterales > UBA6899 > MHLP01. Next base: position 1,753 of record JAYUQG010000006.1, read on the forward strand.
GGGGAACCTCGTCACGGGTTTCGACGTGCAAGGCATCTCACACGCATATTATTTCGTACACGTTCTTCTTCCTCTGGGTCTCATTTTTTATGCGCTACCGACTTTTGTAATCTTAAAAAAGCATGGCGTGTATGTGCAAAAAATCATTCTCGTGCTTTGTGTACTCATTTTGGTGCAACGGGTGGCCAGCACAATTCCTCCTGAGCTTCCGAAGCCGTTCCTCTATCGGATAGAAAGTCCCGGTCCACAGCCAACGCGTCTGGAAGGAAATCCGCAGTATCTTATGCCGATTCTTACGGCAATAAAAGAGCGACAGGGTACCCGCGTGGTGTTGTCGCCGGAACCTGTTAATGGATATATCCCGCTGTATACGGGCAAGCACGTGCTCTTTAACTTTTATGCCGGAATGTATCTTGTAGGCAATATCGAAAGTGTCGAGCGTTCGTTTGCCTCGCGACTAGGAAAACAAATGACTCGGGTGGAAGTGGAGCAGGCGTACTACGATGCCGAATTATTAAATACCGAAGTGCAGCAGCGCAACAGAGTTGCACGGGAACTATGTGTGCTCGTTTCTACTTCGCCACGTTGCGCAACTCTTGTTGTGGCTGGCCCCTACGACCCTAAGGGGGTAATCAATCAAACAACTTGGTACGATTATTATGAGCGCACTGTCCGGCCAAATGTGCTCGCATATCTGCACGCATATGGAGTGACTGATGTTGTTGTTGATCGCCGGGGGTCAGTTCCGGAGTTGTTGCACGGAGAACGCCCGTGGTACGAAGATGAGTACTTTGCGATTTATGACATTACGTTACTCACGAAATAGGGAGTGTTTAAACACAAAAAAATTTACGAGCGAAAGTAGCCCTATGATGCTCGCAATGACCAGCAAGTAATAGCGCACCCCCACAATTGGTGTAATGTACCCAACGAGCAGGGAAAGTAGTACTACATAGCACACACTATATGCAGTAAAAAATAGGAGTCTACGCAAATGATTCTTCGTTGTGCGAAACGTGACAACGGTGTGTACGACAAAGTTAAATATAAAATTAACTGAGACACCAAGCAGGTACGCATAAAAGTACTGATTTAGCCCAAAGACAAAACGGGTAAATATCCACGTGGTAAACAGATTGAGCAGTGCACCACCAGCCCCCGTAAAAAGAAAATGGAGAAAGCGTTTCTCCCAAAAAAATTGATGCACCGAGAGTAGCGCTTTGTACATAGGATATTTATTGTACGAAAGAAACATCTTTTTGTCCCGCAGCATTGTGCTGTTTGCCAGTAGGCGGGGTGCGCGTTAGTATGGAGTGAACGCCATGAAGATACTTGGTATTTCTTGTTTTTATCACGATGCCGCCGCCGCACTTATTGTCGACGGGAATATTGTCGCGGCTGCACAGGAAGAACGATTCACACGCAAAAAGCATGATGAGCGTTTTCCGCACCATGCTGTTGAATATTGTCTCAAAGAAGCAGGGATTTCAGTCTCTGACCTCGACCTCGTTGTATTTTACGACAAGCCGTTTTTGAAATTTGAACGCCTACTTGAGACGTATCTCGACCACGCACCATTTGGAGTATTATCGTTTGTCAAAGCGATGTCAGTCTGGCTCAAGCAAAAATTATGGATTCCCCAGCTTATTGAAAATGAACTGGGATATAAGGGCAAGCTTTTGTTCACTGAACACCACCAATCTCATGCGGCGTCCGCATTTTTTGCGTCGCCGTTTCAAGAGTCGGCTGTGCTTACTGTAGATGGTGTTGGAGAGTGGGCAACTACAACGTGGGGTGTGGGGAAGGGTAATACGCTCACGTTTAACGAAGAAATTCACTTTCCGCACTCACTCGGGCTTTTCTATTCTGCATTTACATACTACACGGGCTTCAAAGTGAATTCTGGAGAATATAAAGTGATGGGACTTGCTCCATATGGTGAACCCAAATACGTGGACCTCATACACAAGCATTTGATTGATGTAAAAGAAGACGGCTCGTTCAATCTCAACATGGAGTACTTTAACTATCCCGTTGGGCTCACCATGACGACCGAGAAATTTCACCAACTGTTTGGCGGACCCCCGCGCAAACCCGAATCGCCCCTGACGCAAAAGGAAATGGATATTGCTGCAAGTATGCAGGTTGTCACAGAGGAAATAATGCTGAAAATTGCTCACCACATCCACAAGGTAACAGGGCAGAGGTATTTATGTCTTGCCGGTGGAGTGGCGCTTAACTGTGTTGCAAACGGACGCATATTGAGCGAAGGGCCCTTTGAGAAAATTTGGATTCAACCGGCATCGGGAGACGCGGGTGGCGCACTGGGTGCGGCACTTTCTGCGTGGTATGAATATCTCGGTAATCCGCGCACGGCTGACGGTGTGCATGACACGATGCGAGGCTCATATCTCGGGCCAAAATGGTCGAATGATGAGGTAAAGACATTGCTTGATGGATACAATGTTCCTTCAATTTTTGTTCCTGATGAAGAGCTGTACGATAAGGTCGCAAGCTATCTCGATCACGGCGCAGTCGTCGGCTGGTTTCAGGGGCGCATGGAATTCGGACCGCGTGCGCTTGGAGGGCGTTCCATTATCGGTGACGCGAGGAATACCGAGATGCAGTCAAAAATGAATGTGAAGATTAAATTTCGCGAAAGTTTTCGCCCATTTGCGCCGTCTGTTATGAGGGAGCACGCTGATGAGTATTTCGACCTTGGGGGACACACCTCTCCATACATGCTGCAAACCGCGTATGTAGAGGAAACTCGTCGTCGCGCAATGAGTGAGGATGAGAAAAAATTGTGGGGAATTGCAAAATTAAATATTATCCGCTCAGAGATACCTGCGGTTACTCATGTGGACTATTCAGCACGTGTGCAAACAGTCGACAGTGAGGATGCTCCGCGCTATCACGCACTGCTCGCTGCCTTTGAAAAGCGCACCGGCTGTGCCTTGCTCGTGAATACGTCATTCAATGTGCGTAGCGAGCCTATTGTGTGTTCACCCCGCGACGCCTTTCTGTGTTTTATGCGCACCGACATGGACTATCTCGTCATAGAAAATTATATTCTCGATAAGAAGACCCAACCAAAATGGCAAGAGTCGGAGGATTGGAAGACAAAATATGAACTCGATTAGGCACTTCGCTTATCTACCATGAAAGAGTGGAAAAAAAATTTACTGCTGACCTTTTTTTCAATTATATTTGCACTGCTTCTTGGAGAGGGGGTGGTGCGCCTGTTCGAAGAAAAACCGGTGGACATTGTAGTCTTTGATCCCGTTCTGAAGTACAAAATTACTGAAGGCGAGGACTTTGATGCAAACGGTTTCCGAAATACTGCTGTACTCACACAGGCACAGATTGTCACCTTCGGAGACTCCATGACTGCAGGGAACGGCGTTACCCGCGAGGAGTCGTGGCCAAGTGTGCTGGGGGTGCTTGCTTCCACGAGCGTCTACAATATGGCGGTTTCTGGATATGGACCAGTGCAATATGCGAAGATAGCGGAAGATGCAACAGCACTCAATCCGCGCGTCGCATTGGTGGGACTGTATACGGGTAATGATATGTACGATGCATACGACTTGGCATACAATTTTGACGCATGGCGGGAGCTTCGCGACTCTGCATTTGCAACATCAACCCTACCGGAATCGCAGGCAGACGGAGAGATACGCACACAGGTGCTTGCGGGTGCAAAGAAGGGGACAGTCGCGTACTACACGTACACTGTGCGCTATTGGTTTCGCCAGCATGTGCACCTTTATGCAATGCTCGGGAATGCGTCGCGCACACTGCGCGAAAAGGTTGGCCTCGCGCATGGAGAGAACGAAAAGCTTGCGGAGGTGGCTAAGCTTGGTGCGGAGGACCCTGCGATTGCTTTTGTTTATGATAAAGATGAACGAACAAAAACCATCTTAAGTGCAACTTATCGACGCGACGTTGTTGACCTCGGTGTGCCGACTACAAAAGAAGGCTTCCGGATTAGCGCGCATCGTCTGCGCGACATGAGTGAGCGTTTTCGCGCAGAAAATACAGTGATGGTAGTGGTGATTATTCCGACAAAAGAACTTGTATACACACGCTATATGGATGCACATGCAGAGGCGTATCCGCCTGCTCTTAAGGACTATCAGTCAAAAGAAACGGAACTCATCGCAGAAATAAATGTGTTTTGTAAAAAAGAAAAAATAATGTGCACGGACGTCACTCCGGCATATGTCGAAGCCATCAAGACGAAGGTTGGAGCATTCAAGCCTGCCATGGACGGACATCCCGCAGCACCGGGGTATCGCGTGATCGCTGAAACAGTATTTGTTTACTTAAAAACGCATAATCTCCTATAATACGCTTACCATGAAGAGAATATTTGCCACGATGAAAGGTGAGTTTGCCACACTTGATACGAGCGACGTTCAGTTGCGCAAGTTCGGGCTACTTGTTGGAGGTGTTGTGCTATTTTTTGTCGGGTTGTTCGGCATTCTTTCAGAAAAAGAACTACATGGTGCGATTCCAACAATCGGACTCCTGTTGGTGGGGCTGGGATTTGTGGCTCCCCAATTCCTGAAGTGGCCATATTATTTTTGGATGGGTATTGCAATTGTGTTCGGATATTTCATCGGCAATATGCTTCTCTTCGTGCTTTTCTATATATTTGTCACGCCTATCGCGTTGCTAAAAAAGCTTTTTGGTGCAAAAAAGAAAGTCGGGGGAGTAAGCTATTGGATTCCTCGTGAGAAACCATGGACAAAAGAGTCCATGGAGCGGTTGTTTTAGTAACAAGTGTGTGGTATAATGCATAGATGCCAATGAGTGATATCAGCAGTGTGCTTTGGGATATACGACCATCGGAGATTTCGAGTCTTCCGGATACTTTTGTTATCCGTCGTGCGCTCGTGCACGGTGGATTATTGCTCGTTTCATCTATAATTGCACGTTATGGTATCGATACGGTGCGTTCCACCTTCGGGACAATGAAGCCGACCACGATGAGTAATCGCAGGTATGCGTATTTCAAAAACTATCTACTCGCATGATGCTACACCGGAACACTGTTACCTCATCGATGATGGCGATTGCTCAGACTGTAATTGATTCGCTTGATAAAAAATATTATCTGGCGGGTGGAACTGCGCTCGCACTGCGTATCGGGCATCGCACCAGTGTCGATCTTGATTATTTTATCAACTCAGACATAGACACAAAAAGACTTCAGGCGGAAATTGTGGATGTTTTTACTGCTGATGCGGTGCAGGTGACCTTTGAAGAAAAGAACACGCTATGGCTTCAAATTAGCGGTGTAAAAGTTTCTTTTATCACCCGCAAGGAAGAACTTCTTACTCCAGTGGATGACGTAGAAATGTTTCGATTGGCAAGTGTGGACGATCTGACGATTATGAAGCTTTCAGCTATCTGTGGACGTGAAGAGTATAAAGACTATTTTGATCTTGCCTGTATCTCGAAACGGGAAGACGTGCGTCGCTGGGTGCCAATGTGGCAGAAGACATACCCCAATGCAGACCCAATTAGCTGGATCATTGCACTTTCGGCTGTGGGTGAGGTGGCGCAGATACCGCTTGATGTTGTTGCTGAATACGCTGGAGTGAATGTGCAGAATGACATTTCCACTGCTGTTGTTAAGATAACAAAACTATTTAAAAAATTGGACTAGAGCGTGTGGTGTGAGACATATTATGATTTTCAATCAAAACCTCATGGACAAAGGAGTTGATGGAACGGCTTTTCTAATGCGCATGCAAGTGCTTGACTAAAAAGTAAGAAAGTAATAAAATAAGAATTATGGCAACAACTGAGAAAGTACAGCGTGTGACAAGCAAGGGTCAAATCACCTTGCCCATTTCGTGGCGCAGGAAAATGGGGAATACGAGTACTATTGTCGTGCGCACCAAAGGAGACACACTTGAGATTACCCCACTCCGCACCGAGGATGAGCGCGAAGCAGAATGGGTGACATTGTTTGACGCAGTCCGAGACAATAAAGGGAAGGGTATTCCCGCAGGAAAACTTGCGGACATGATTCGTCGTATTAATAAGTCATGAACGAGACAGAGAAGCTACTTAGAAAAAGAACCAAGAAAGAACGTGACGAACTGCTCGCACTGATTGATGCTCTAGATATTCCAGAGGCTCTTAGTCAGTTGCATCCAGAAAAGCTGAGGGGATCAGATTTATATCGTGTGCGTAAGGGTAAGTTTCGGATAATTTTTCACTTTGCGAATGGTAAAGCCGTTACTGACTCGTTCAGGATGCGTAACGAAAAGACCTATCGGGATGTTTAGAAATCGCACGTTTATTATCATACAGAAACACTTTAAGTACACCCTGAGAAACCATGGACAAAAGAGTCCGTGGAGCGCCTCTTTTGGGGGATTTCGACCTGTGCTATAGTGCCTTCACTATGCAGAAGATTAAACTCCTGTTCCAGTTCGTGGGCTTCCTCAAGGAGCGCAAAAAATTCTGGCTCATTCCCATTATTGTGGTCTTCTTTCTTGTGGGATTACTTCTTGTAACCACAAAGGGCTCGGTTGTGGCGCCATTCATCTATACACTCTTTTAGTTATGGTCAAAATATTGGGAACATTGCGCATGCTTGGAAATACTCGCTACCTCATACGTCGCATGCAGACGCGATTTGTTGAGCAAGAAACAAAAGGAAAATTTTTTGATGTTGTTGTCGATATTGGTGTTGGAGCAGCGCCGCATAAAAAATTTATTACCCACAAAAGGTACATTGGAGTAGACATTGAAGATCGAGGGGGAGTTGCAGACCTGCTTGTCGAGGATATCAACGATGGGTTATCGCTTGCGGAGGGTACTGCGGACTTAGTGCTTTGTACTGAAGTGCTTGAGCATGTAAAGAAGCCGCATGTTGTGGTGGCGGAACTTTATCGCATAACGAAACCCGGAGGCACAGTACTCCTCACGACTCCTATGGTTTGGCCACTTCACGAAGTGCCAAATGATCATTTTCGGTATACTAATTTCGGGGCAGCCTATTTGTTTGAATCCGCTGGGTTTACCGAGGTGCGCTCAGTTGGCTCGAATGGGTACATCTACACCATGCTCGAACTTTCGTTGATTCACTTGAAGCACCCCATATTCTATCCGCTGGTCGCACTCATCAACGTCACTGGGTATGTTGTGGGACGAATTGAAAAAGACCGCTCACTACCGCTGGGGATTCAGGTGCGCGCAATTAAATAATATGTTTGCTCAACTCAAGAATTACATAGTGACTCACGAGCCCTTTCGCCCCGCACACATGGGTAATTGGATTCGTCAGCGCTACTTTTTCTTCTACCTTCCTCGGTATATTCCAATTACGAAGATCCAAAATGTATTAGAGGGTGGATGCGGACAGGGGCACTACACGCGCAAGGTGGCAACCATATTTTCTCATACAGATATTCTCGCGGTGGATATCGGCACATTCAATGAATGGAAAAACCCACCAACAAATGTGGAGTTTCGCTCGGTCGATCTCATGACACTCAACGAAGAAGGTACACGTGATTTTATTTACTCAATCGACGTTTTAGAACATATCCGCGGGAACAAAACAGTTATCGAGCGATTTTTCGGCGCACTCCGCCCAGGGGGATATTTATATCTCGCTGTTCCCTGCGAAGAGGCCGAGCGTTACTATCTTCCAAAGTCTTGGTTTGGGGATTTTTATAAGTGGGCTGATGAGGAGCATGTCGGTGAAATGCGAAGGCTTCCCGAGCTTGTGTCGCTCCTGCGCGAGACAGGATTCAGTATCCTTATTTCCCGTCACACGTTCACTTTCTTTGGGCATATTGCATGGGAAATTGAATTTCTTCTTCACCATAAGACATGGGGAAAGAAGGTGAACCTACTTTTGATGCCAGTGTTTAAGATGCTAGGTTGGCTCGACATTGTGCTGCCCATCGGGCCGGGGAATAACCTTGTCATTGCTGTAAAGCCTACCAACCCCACCTAGCTGTCGCTGTGGGATGAGGAGCAACTTTTATCTCCATTTCCTGTTATAACCCATACATGCGGCAGGTAAAACATTTCGCGGCGAAACTCACTAGCCTTTTCGACACAAGAGGGGAAACACAAACACGGGTGGCACGGAGCAGTGTGGTGCTTGTGGTGGGGAGGTTCGGCTTGAAAGGTGTGCAGTTTATACGCACGGTTATTCTGGCACACCTCCTTTTTCCAGACGATTTCGGCCTCTTCGGTCTCGCTAGCCTCACTCTCGGTATCACGAGTACGTTTTTTGTTTCTGGGTTGAACGCTTCGCTCATACAAAACAAGGATGAGCCGCACCAATATTTGAATGGTATCTGGACAGTCGGTATTGTGCGAAATATTGTGCTCGCACTTGTTGTTTGTATTGCGGCACCGTTTGCGGGAGACTTCTTCGGTCGCCCCGATGTTGTGTTGTTCATATATGCGCTCGCGTTTGCGCTCGTAATTGATGGATTTGTAAATCCGGGCATCGTGCTTTTGCAGAAAGATTTGCACTTTAACAAAAAGTTTATTTTTGATATTGGTATCGTGGCTGTTGAGGTTGTGGGAACGGTGGTGGCGGCAATTGTACTGCAGAATGCATGGGCACTCGTAATCGGCGCAGTTTTGAACAAGACAGCCGCGGTGATTCTTTCATACAAATTTAGCGCATATCGACCACGTCTGACGCTCCAACTGCGCCCTGTGTGGCGGTTATTTCAATATGGTAAATGGATAAGTATTACTGCTATCATTTCATTCTTTATTACTCAGGGAGACAATCTTACTATTGGAAAAATATTAAGTGCTGAAGATTTGGGATTCTATCAGCTTGCTTTCGCGCTCGCGTTTTTGCCCGCAATGGAATTCTCCCGTGTGATGGGTAATGTCCTTTTTCCGCTGTATGCAAAAATTCGCGAGGACAAGGAGCTACTCCTGCGTACCTTTGTGAAAGTGGGGAGAATCATGTTTGCCGTCGCAACGCCCCTGTCATTTGGACTGCTCGCTCTTCTTCCTGCGTTTGTTGAGGCACTGTATGGAGAGCGTTGGCTACCGATGGTACCTATCGTAAACGTTCTACTTATTTATGGACTCGTGCGCTCATTTGAGTTTATGGTAAACCCGCTTGTGATGGGACTGGGTCGCCCCGAGACTGCACTATATGCACAGTTGCTACAATTTGTGGGAATGTTTTTGCCGATTGTGCCGCTTACTTATGCATATGGAGTGGTGGGCACGGCGTGGTCTGTGGTTATCGGCGGAGGAGTATCGGTCCTTTACCTGCTTTTCGTTGCACGCAAAATTCTCCATTTTAAATTGAGCGTATTTGTTGAACTCTTGGGAGTGTCAACGGCTGCTGCACTAAGTATGTACTGCTCACTTGTCTTCATGTCAGACGTGTTATCATTAAATCCATTGTTTGAGCTAGGAGTTGGTATTGTGCTTGGCGCAATGGTGTACTTGAGCACACTTTTTATTCTCGATAGTATGTTCGGTAAGCATCTCGCACTCTCATTTGTATGGCTGAAAAAGAACCTCTAATACCAAGTGTTGAAAAAGTTTGGGGTGCACGCTGGGATATAAAAGCTTCCGCGAAACAGCTTTTTCTGCACCGACTTTTTATTGAGGGCTATCCAATATTTAAAAAATATATTCCAAAAAACGCTGGTACCATTCTCGAAGTGGGAGCAGGTAGTGGTCGTTACGGACTTATGTTCGCACAAGAATTTCCGCATTCAAAAATTATCGAATCTGATCTTGTGCCCGAGTCACTTGCCGCGATTCTGCGTGCGACGATCGAGCTCGGACTTGATAACGTGGAAATTCAACCTCAAAATGTTCTAGCAATGACCACGAGTTCAGACTCAGTTGATGTAGTATTTTGTGACGGGGTTATACAGCACATACCGGAACCTGCGAAGGGAATGACCGAAATGGCTCGAATACTTAAACCTGGTGGAATACTCATTTTTTCGTCTGTAAATAAATGGAATATCCCACATCAGGGGTATAAGCATGTTTATTTGCCGCTTGTGGGAAAGCCATATCCTTATGGGTATGAGAAGAATTATAGCCATAGAGAGCTAGTTCGATTGGCGCAAATTGCGGGGCTCAATGCTGTTGCAAACGACGGGTTCTATGCTGCATATGGGGTATATCGCTGGAAGATTCATCACGCTTCATGGTGGGGAATCGTTGGTGGCGCCCTTAATCGTATTTCCCGTGTTTTAGACACACTCACGGGGAGAGCTTTTTCTCGGAATTTTGGGTTTGAAATCTTTGTTGTCGCTCGGAAACCGCTTAACTAAATACCACCTTTTTTCTGGAGCGGGGTTATAGTATAGTGTCAGCACTCGCATATTTAGACCATTATTTAGCCTATGACGAATCATCACATGAAGCCTAACCACGACGTCCCTGTAGGAAAATTAGACTATTGTCAGATTACGGGTTCAAAGAACCTATTTCTTGCTGTTGACCTTGGTCATCAGCCTCCTTGTGATGCGTTACTTTCCGAGGCCCTGCTCGACGAGCCCGAGGTGCACTACCCACTCCGCCTTATGATTTGCCCTGACTCAGGCTCCGCCCAGCTTGACCACATTGTGGAAGGAAAGACCATTTATCCCGCTGACTATCCTTACCGCTCAGGTATTTCTGAGCCACTGCGTGTGTATCAGCAGGCCTTTTCTGACGACATTATTAAGGACTTCAATATTTCCGAGGACTCGCTCTGTGTCGATATTGGCTCAAACGACGGCACACTGCTCACGGGCTTTAAGAAAAATGGTATGCGTACACTTGGCGTTGAGCCGACGAACATGGCGCAATATGCGATTCTTGAAAACAAAATTGAGACCATACAAGATTTCTTTACAGAGAAGATTGCAAGGAGGATTGTTGCCGAGCGAGGTCACGCAAAGGTCATCACAATGACCAATGTATTTGCACACATGGCACCCTTGGGTGAGGTGATGCGAGGTATTGAGGCACTGCTCGATGAGGACGGTATCTTTATCACCGAGAGTCAGTACTTGCTCGACGTACTCGAGAGCAACCAATTCGAGGGGATCTACCACGAGCATGTCCGCACATACAGCCTGAAAGCACTCGTGACGCTCATGCCCTACTACGGACTTGAGGTATTTGATGTGGGACGCGCTTCTCGCTATGGTGGAAATATTCGTGCATATATAGCACGCAAGGGTGTACACCCCATCAACAAGCGAGTGACTGATCTCCTAAAGGAAGAAGAAGAGAAGGGGCTTTTTACCCCCGACGCTTGGGCAGAGTGGAGAGAACGTGTTGCAAAAAATCGCGATGAGTTCATGGCACTTGCATATGAGGCAAAACAGAAGGGGCTCAAGTTCGTCGCGGACTCATGCCCTGGCCGCGGCGCAGTGCTGGTCAACTACTACGGACTCAATGAAAATCTGATGCCATACATCGCACAGCTACCCGGCTCCGAGAAGATAGGGAAGTATCTTCCGGGCACGCGTATCCCCATTGTAGACAACAAAATTATTCTCGAGGATAACCCCGACTATGTGGTCATACTCGCATGGCATTATGGTGATTTCATTATGGAACAGTGGCGCAAGAAGGGTTTTAAGGGTAAGTTCGTACTCCCTCTCCCTACGTTCCAAGTGATTGAAGATTAGGATTTTATTATTCGTCAAATTAAAAATTGTTCGCGTTTCGATGAAGTTCGAGGCGCGGAGAAAACAGCGAGGAAGCCATATTCATATATGGTGACCGAGCTGTAGAGGCTCCGCAACAAAGAAATTCGCGAAACGAGAATGATTTTACACACATGATTCCTTTCCTTGAGTTTGCAAAATTGAATGCTCCCTACAAAAAAGAGTTAATGGATGCCGTGTCCGATGTCATCGACACGGGGTACTACATTTTGGGTGGCAAGGTTACCGAGTTCGAAAGTACATTTGCAGCATACTGCGGCGTGAAACATGCGATTGGTGTAGGCAATGGCCTTGATGCGCTGACGCTCATCATTCGTGGATACAAAGAGTTAGGAGTAATGAAAGAAGGGGACGAAGTACTCGTGCCTTCAAATACCTACATAGCCAGCATTCTTGCGGTGACCGAAAATCGGCTTGTTCCCGTACTCGTGGAGCCGGATTTGCATACATACAATATTGATGTCACGAAACTCGAAGAAAAAATTACCACAAAGACCAAAGCGATACTTGTTGTGCATCTGTATGGACAAGTCGGTTATTCTGACGCAATGCAGAAAATTGCTGACAAGCACGGACTTAAGATAATAGAAGACTCAGCACAAGCACATGGGGCGATGTACAAGGATAAGAAAACAGGGAATCTTGGTGACGCAAGTGGCTTCAGCCTCTATCCTTCTAAGCCGCTAGGGGCAGTGGGTGGGGATGCGGGAGTGGTAACCACAAACGATGATGCGCTTGCGGAGGTTGTGCGTGCAATAAGGAATTATGGAAGCGAGCAGAAATACCATAATTTATATCAAGGCGTAAATAGTCGCCTCGACGAGATTCATGCGGCAATGCTCTTGGTAAAGATCAAGCATCTAGACGAGGAAACTGCGTTTCGTAGAGGGATTGCGAAGCGGTATGGTGAAGAAATAAAAAATCCCAAGCTCGTGTTGCCGAGCACTGAGGATGAGGCTTCGCATGTGTGGCACCTCTTTGTCACAAGGACAAAAGACCGAGACGGATTCCAGAAGCACCTTGCAGACAACGGTGTGGGCTCGCTCATTCATTATCCTATTCCTCCGCACCAACAACCAGCTTACACAGCGTGGAACAAAGACAGCTACCCAATTTCGGAAGTGATACACAAGGATGTGCTCTCCATCCCGCTCCACAATGCGCTCACTGATGAGGAGGTAGATACAATCATAAAAGTGTGCAACACATACTAGTTTGTACTAAAAAATAATTACGCTAACCATACTCACAGGAACACTTAGGTAATTAGAAAAAAGAAAAAAGCCGCCCTCTTTCGGGGGCGGCTTCGGCGTTGTCAGCGAGTCACTTGCCGATGAGTTCGGCGGGGAACGTATCGCGCAGGATGCCGAATGGGTCGCGCTTCGGGTTCATGACCCAGAGGGTCTGGTACCAGTTGCTCGGGATGATCTCGGGGTGGAGCGTGCGGATCTCTTCGTCAGTGAAGATGCGCCACGAGCCTTCCATACGGGATACATCCGACTCCGTAATCACTCGACGGTGCATGAACGTCAGGTCCATGTTCCGTCGTGGCGTTTCATGGTGAAGCGTGACGCCGAGGTACTCCGTGGTTTCGGGGTGGTTGTCGCCGACCGACTCGCGGTTGTTGCGCGTCAGTGCTGTCTCGATGTCGTCGAGCCAGCGGAAGGACGTGCAGGTGTTGTGGTAGAGACCGCGGTACGCATCGCCAGCTTCGGTGGCCTCGCGCAACTTCATTGCATAGCCGATGCGCTTGTTGGTGAGCGTCGTGCGCACCTCGTGGACGATCTGCACCGACACAGTGACCGGCCCAAGCAGGTCTTCGAAGACGGCGAATGGGACGTATCCCTTGTGGGAAAGCCGCCATGCATAGACCTTTTTGGCGAGGGCGCTTATGAGCGGGGCGAGCTCGTCGAGGGTCGCGTCGTCGATTTCGGCGAGCACGGCGGCAATCTGGCGCCTGCGTCGACTTGCACTTATGACTTCTTCAGAGGGTTGGTAGGACACGTGTTTCTCCTTTGGTTGGGGGGTACGATGGGGACTAGTTGAACTATAGCACTTATTCAAAAAAAGTCAAGAAATTACCAATATAGTGTGGCGTGTTATCATTCGTGCATGACCACCGCAGTTATTGAAGCTATGGCTACAGGATTGGCGATTATTGCCACCACCCACAGTGGATTTCCCGATCAAGTCATTCCTGGAAAAAACGGGTATTTGTCTAACGAGGCAGACCCTGAGGATTTTGCAGCAAAAATGTTGCTTTACCTCGAACACCCCGAAAAGTGGGAGAGCATGTCCACGGAGTCCCGTGCGCTCGCACTAGCGAAGTACGACAGAAAGCCGTTGATAGAGCGACAGCACAAGCTCTATCAGCATATCGTGCCCGAGGTAAAAAAAGTGGCGTTTATTGTCGGCATTTTTCCTGTGGTATCTGAGACGTGGTTTATTAATCAGGTTGCAGACCTTATTGACCGTGGGGTTGATGTGCGTATATATACCTTCAAAAATGGAAGTACCGAGCATATTTCCGACCGATACTTCACGTACAAAATGGCGGAGCGCACACAGTCTCTTGAGATGCCGCTTTCATGGTTCGCGCGTGTATGCGGGGCTATTCCGAAGTTCGTGCGCATCTTGCTCACTCAGCCCACGCTCCTTGCTGAAATATTCAATACGACGAAGTACGGCACAAACGCCTCGTCACTTAAGATGCTCTATCGTGTCGAGCCACTCCTCGGTCTTGATGCAGAATTGGTACATTGTCACTTTGGGACTGTGGCCAACCGCTATTTGCAGCTTCGCGATATTCTCGGGCTTCCCCAACCCTTTCTCACGAGTTTTTACGGAGTTGATATTAGTCAAATTGTGCAAGAGAAAGGCATGCAGTACTACGACAAACTAAAGAAAGTCTGTACGAGTTACATTGTAATGTCTGAAAATATGAAAACGCGCGTGGCGGCAATTGGCTTTGACCCCGAAAAACTCGAGGTGCTCCCTATTTCGGTTGACGTGGAGGGGTTCACACATGCAGCACGTACATATAAAGAGGGCGAGACTATGCGTATTATTTCTGTGGGGAGGTTTGTGGAAAAAAAGGGATTTGATGACCTCATTCACGCAATGGCAATCGTCAAGAAAAAAGCGACACACAAAGTGCTCCTCACTATCGTCGGGGGACCAAAAGACGAAGAAGAAAAACTACGCAAGATTGCCGCTGACGCAGGCGTGCTTGATGTCATTGATTGGCGAGGATATATGAAAAGCCAAGATGTACTTGAGCTCTATTTGAGTCAGCACCTTTATGTGCAGGCGTCGAAGACGGCGAGCAATGGTGATATGGAATAAAAAACCCCGAAGGCGGGATTTTTTTACGAGGCTTTATTTTTTAGATTTGTGTAGAATTCAAAGGTTTCTTTAATTCCCTCTGTGAAATTTCTTTCAGGCTCCCAGCCGAGCTCACGCTTGGCTTTTCCCGAATCAAGGGCATAGCGTTGGTCATGGCCGAGGCGATCTGTGACGTGCTCGATTGCATCTTCGCTTTGTCCTGCAAGCGCAATAAGCGTTTTGGTAATCTCCACATTCTTGATTTCGTTTCCGCCTCCAAGATTGTATATCTCACCCGCTTTTCCTTTGTGAAATACAGCGTCGATGCCGTGCACGTGGTCATCGACATGTATCCAGTCACGTACATTTAATCCGTCACCGTAGAGTGGAACCTTGTTGCCTGAAAGGAGTTTGGAAATGAAGAGGGGAATCAACTTCTCTGGAAACTGATTCGGGCCATAGTTGTTTGAAGCACGTGTAATAACCGTGTCGAGTCCAAACGTTTCGTGATAGGAGCGCACAAGCAGGTCTGCTGATGCCTTCGAAGCACTGTAGGGGCTATTGGGAAGGTGCATGTCAGCTTCTGTGCTTGGGGAGGCGTCGTGCGAGAGTGATCCGTAGACTTCGTCGGTGGAAATTTGCTGGAAACGCACGATGTTGTATTCTTTCGCGAGCAAAAGTAGATTGTGCGTGCCCAGAATATTTGTCTCTATAAATATGCCCGGACCAGCGATGGAGTTATCAACGTGG
The DNA here is from genome assembly GCA_043756865.1 of bacterium. Lineage (GTDB taxonomy): Bacteria > Patescibacteriota > Minisyncoccia > Phycocordibacterales > UBA6899 > MHLP01. Next base: position 17,526 of record JAYUQG010000006.1, read on the forward strand.
CTTTCTGCGGCGAAATTGATAACATGCGTTGGCTGGTGTTTCTTGAAGATTATCTCAAGGGTGGATTTGTCGCGGATGTCCGCTTGCTCGAAGGAGTAGTTCGGTGCGGCCGATACGCTAATGTTGGCCTGATTTGCCGCGTAAGTGAGCGCATCGAGGTTCACAAAATGGTATTCGGGATATTTGGGCACCATCATATTCAGGTAATTGCTCCCGATAAATCCTGCGCCACCTGTAATGAGTATTATTTTCTTGCTTGTCATTATCCTATGTAGATTTATGGTACTTCTCTTTCATGTAGTGTGAGGCAGCAAGGAGGCTGTCAAAGGTGCCCACATCGAACCACTCACCTTCGATGTGTGCGGCCTCGAGATCTCCCGTCTTCACAAATTGATTGTTCACCCAAGTGATTTCATATTCCCCACGATCACTTTTGGGCATTCCCACCATTCGTTCCCAAACACTATTGTCATAGATATAGATTCCTGCAACAGCAAGGTTGGAGACCGGTTGTTTTGGTTTTTCAATAATTTCTATGACTCGCCCGTTCTTATCGACGGTCGCAACACCAAAGCGCTCGGGGTCAGAGACTTTTTTTATAAACACCTTTGCCCCACCGGTGAATGATTTGATGTGCTCACCGATGTCATCAAAAATAATATTGTCGCCCAAGTGAAGCACAACGTTGTCATTACCGACGAAATCTCGAGCTATCCAGAGGCCATCGGCGATACCGGAGGGTTCGTTTTGTATGCCATAGATAATCTGTATTTGTTTTCCCGTATTCTTGGAAACGAAGTTTACTCCAGAGCCCAAAACGCTCACGAAGTCCTCGATATATGCGGGGGCTGCAACCAGCATGATTTTGTCGACACCTGCATCAACAAGTTTTTCCACCGCATGAAAAATAACCGGCTTGTTGTAAAGGGGAAGCAGGTGCTTGTTTGTAATCTTGGTGAGGGGGTGTAGTCGTGTGCCACTTCCTCCGGCGAGTATGACCCCCTTCATATAGGTAATGTGTTATGGATCATAAGTATGGAGTCTATATTATAGAGAACAACCATTTTGCGCAAAAAGTCTCAACCTAGAGGTTTTTCTCGTGAGCCACATATGCGCGGACGATTGCTTTAAGGCTGGCTCTCGCGGGAGGCATCCCGTGACCTGTTTTCGTCAGCTTTGTTGTTTGGAGGATGGTATTTGAGCGAGGGGCTTTCACCGAAAGCAGAGCGGGATTGACATACTCTTTTCTAAGTGCGCGACCGGAATACTGCTCATACAGGTCGAGGATTTCCTTGTGTGTGACGGGCTCAGGATTGACGAAATTGAACGTCCCGGAAATGTTGTCGCCAATGAGTCCTTTCAGTGAGGGGAGCAGGTCTTCGACAATGGTAACCGAATTGGGTACCACAATAACCTTGTTGTACCCCAAGAGCTTGTTAATGAGATTGCGATTGCCGGGTGTTGCCGTGATGGGCATGCGTGGTCGCACGATAAGTACATTGTCGTAATCTTTAAGCATGCGTTCGGCTTCTGCCTTGGTGTGGGAGTAGAATGAGCCTTCAAAGTTACTGGGATCTTCCTCGCCCCAGCCCTTGCCGTGGTTGTCTCCCTCATACACGCAACCGCTTGAAAAATGCACTAATCGGATATTGTGCTTTTTGGCATGGTCTGCAAACATCTTTGCGAGCGTTACATTTGCAAAATAGGTCTCGTCTTTGTGGTCTTCGCACCAGTCGACGTTTGGTCGGCCAGTCTTCCCTGCGGTATTCACTATGACATCCGGGAGGGGGATGGCTTCGTCTTCGAGATCTGATTCAGCCGTAATGTGTTTTGCGTAGAGCGGTGCCCCGAGATACTCAGAAAGCCGTTCTCCCAAAAAACCTTTGCCATAAATTGCTATGTTCATAAGTATTGCCTTAGGGCTCGTCCGTAAATAACTCCCCCATCTGACGCGCACTGCATCCCCGACTACAGTCACTACTCGGTCACAAAATTTCGCACCATACTTACAGTATGCTTTAAAATTTCGCTCGGTCGCAGTGTTCGTATTCGGGGCGCACTTCACCTCGTCTGAGGAAGTTATTTGCGGGCGAACCCTTAGTTTATGAGTATGATAACTGCAGTTTGGGGATATTGGTGGCACTATGCACAAGGGGAGGGTCGACGGATTTGTGTCGATATTGCACAATGCTTTCCTGCATAAAAACCGTTGCCACAACCCCCCGCTTCGCTATATAGTTGTACACATGTCACTTAAGTCACTACTGCGTTTTGTCATTTTGGCGTCTATTTTCGCCACACCATTTATTTGTCTCTATGTTGCGGAGCTTATGTTCTTTCCGTTTATCACCGGAAAAAACTTTCTTTTTAGAATTTTGGTCGAGATCATGCTCGGTGCATGGGCGCTCCTTATGTTCATCGACAAGACCTATCGCCCACGATTTTCGTGGATACTTGCCGCGGCTGGCACGTTCCTTGGGGTGATCGCTCTTGCAGACTTCATGGGGGTAAACCCTTACCGCAGTTTCTGGTCAAACTATGAGCGCATGGAAGGACTCATAACGCACGCCCACCTTTTCCTCTACTTCGTTATTTCCGCTTCAGTACTCGCTACCGAGTCCATGTGGCACTGGTTCTGGCGCACCTCACTCGGCGCCTCGGTAATTGTGGCTATCTATGCATTCTCTCAACTTGCGGGTAAGGCAGAAATCCACCAAAGTGCGACACGTCTTGACGCAACGTTCGGCAATTCCACATACCTTGCAGTCTACGCACTATTTCATGCATTTCTTGCAATGTTTTTGTTTTTCCGTGAAGGGAAAAAGAATGACTTAAGATGGATTTATCCCGTAGTGACGGCCATCAACATTATTGTGTTGTATTACACACAAACCCGTGGCTCGCTCCTTGGACTTGTGGGAGGAGGATTCCTTGCTTTGCTTTTAGTCGCACTGTTCGACAAGGAGCACCCTGAGTGGAAAAAGTACGCACTCGGAGGCGTGGCAGGCTTTCTTCTTCTTATCGGAGTTTTCATCGCATTTCGCCAAGCTTCATGGATACAGCAGAGCCCCACGTTGGCACGTATGGCAAGCATTTCTCTTACAGACCCGACTACTGTCTCACGTTTCATGATTTGGGAAATGTCGTGGGAGGGATTTAAGGAGCGCCCTATTCTCGGTTGGGGGCAGGATAACTTCCTCTATGTTTTTGCCAAGCATTACAACCCCAAGATGTGGAATCAGGAGCCATGGTTCGATCGCTCGCACGATGTATTCTTCGACTGGTTAATCGCCGCCGGGTCACTCGGACTCCTCTCGTATCTCTCACTTTTTGGAGCAGCGCTCTACTATATCTGGTTCGGAAGGCGCCACAAACTCTCGATTATCGAGCGGGGCATACTCACGGGAATGCTTGCGGGATATTTTGTACACAACATTTTCGTATTCGATAACCTCACTAGCTATATCGTGTTTTTTGGTGTGCTCGGGTATCTCCATACACTCAACGCGGATGAGGTCTCAGAAGAGGATGCGGCAGCACAAAAGAAGGTCAAGAAAGACGAAACACTCGATACTGGGGATATGGTTATCGCCACTGCAGTTATCGCGGCGCTCACCTTCGGCATGGTCTACTTCGTCAATATAAGAAATATTAACGCCAATATTTCACTCATTAATGCGATTCGCCCCGAAACAGTCATGCTCGATGTCGGTGGTGGGCAAAAGAAAATTGCAATGAGAGACGTTGTTGCACTACGGCTTTTCGGAACAGGCGAAGCACGAGAGCAGCTCGCTCAGCTTGCGGTGCAGACTCAGGATCCGCGCGTGCCCGAAAGCTTGAGGAAGGAATTCTATGATTTGGCAACGAGCGAGTTCGAGCAAGAGATTGCCGACGACCCCATGAATGTGCGTATGCGTTCATTCGCTGCCACCTTCTACGCGCGCTTCGGGAACTTCGACAAGTCACTTGAGCATTTCAATAAGGCTATTGAGTACTCTCCAAATCGTCAGTCCACCTATCTGGACCTTGGCATGATGTATATCGCAAAGAGCGACTTTGCGAATGCAGAAATTGTTACCAAGAAAGCCTATGATTTGGAGCCTGCGAATCCTGATGCAGCGCTGGGTTATTCGGTTGCTTTGGTGTATGTCCAAAAGAGTGCAATGGTGGATGAAATTTTGGCACCATTTAAGGGAGCTCCAACTGCGTATGACACACGCCTCATTAATGCGTATGGCAATTCTGGAGGTTATCTCAAGGTGATTGAACTCGTAAATGAGAAGGTGGCTCGTGGGTTCGCCTCTGGTCGCGACTACTTCGCACTAGCAGGCGGATATTTACAGCTTGGCCAAAAAGAAAACGCAATTGCCGCAATTGAAAAAGCGATAAGCCTCGACGCAAATCTGAAGGACCAAGGTACTCAGTTGCTCGAGCAAATTAAGTCAGGAAAGTAAGAACTATTCTGATGCAAACAAAAACTCGCCGCTACGGCGAGTTTTTGTTTGTACATATCTGACGTAGAATATGTAAATGGAAATTCTACGAGACATACAACTGAGTCAAACTACCACCATGAAGGTGGGCGGTACTGCCCGCTACTTTGTCGACGCAACGAGTGTACCCGATGTGCGTAATGCGCTCGCATTTGCAAAAAAAGAAGGGCTCCCTGTTTTTATATTAGGAGGAGGTTCAAACGTGCTCGCTCCTGATGACGGTTTCGCCGGCCTTGTGCTGCGCATGTCGCTTTCGGGAGTTACGTGGGAGGAGCATGATGACGCGGTGCATGTGCATGCGAGTGCAGGAGAAAAGTGGGACCAGCTGGTTGGCACCACGACCGCAAAGAGTCTGTGGGGACTGGAAAACCTTTCGCTCATACCGGGAAGTGTCGGCGGTGCAATAGTGCAAAATATTGGCGCATATGGAGTTGAAGTGTGTGAGCAAGTTGTCTCTGTTGATGTGCTCGATACCAACAGTGGGGAAGTGCGTACGATAACTGCGCGCGAGTGTATGTTTGACTATCGTGACAGCATATTCAAAACACATTCTGAGCTCCTCGTCATGGGTGCCACCTTTCAGCTCTCGGGCACTGCACATCCGCGCATTGCCTACAAAGACCTTGCAAACATATTTGCCGGTATCGACGCGCAAACACTCACTCCTTCGCAGGTTCGCAACGCAGTTATTGCGATTCGTTCAGGAAAATTTCCGGATTTGGAACATTACGGTACCGCGGGATCATTCTTCAAGAACCCGCTTGTTACAAGAGTGGCAGCAGAGGAGTTTCTCAAGCGTTATCCTAATGCGCCGCACTATGATCAGACAGATGGAAGTGTAAAACTTTCAGCAGCGTGGATTATTGATCACATATTGCACATGCGCGGCGCACGTGATGGTGAGGTGGGTAGTTGGGATGCGCAAGCGCTCGTGATCGTAAATTATGGTGACGCATCAGCAACAGAAATAAAAAAATTTATTTCTGAAATACAAAAACGTGCGCATGATGAGACAGGCATCACGCTTGAACCTGAGGTGGTGTTCATGCATGCATGAGATGTCATGCCAAGTTTAAATAACCCGTGAACAATAATCCAAAAATTTGGGCTACATCATTTCTAAAAATTCCAAACCCTGTCACCACGCAGAGTACGCCACGGGGGTGCTTCCATTTTACTAAGCAGAGTACTGCAAAGAAAAATTGGTCGCTCGGTAGTGCTTGAAATTTTCAGAACGCTTCGCCTTAAATTTTTAAATTCTTTGTTCAAGAGTTATTTAAATTTTGTATAAGAAAGTTATCCACATCTTTTTTTTAAAATGTATTGAGTGTGTATGAATAGCAAGAGATAATAGTAGTAGGAGTGTTCGTTGCTAGCAATGAAATTTTTTATCAAGGACACTCGCATCGTTTGATGCTTTAAGGTCGAAGCATGCATATTTATCAGCCCTAACTTTCACCATCAACATGGCAGCAAAGAAAAAGGCAAAGAAGGTAGCAAAGAAGAAGGTCGCAGCAAAGAAGAAGAAGGCATAAATTCCTTTCTTCCACAAAATAAAAACTCACCCTTGGGTGAGTTTTTATTTTGTTCCGCGGGACTCACTGAAATGGCAAATTTCTTTGTTACCTTCGCGCTGAATTTCCTCAAAATACTCCGAGTATTCCTTGAAAATGTCAGCACTCGGCGCCTCGAACTTTGCGCATTTGAGTGAGTCCTATTTCCGGGGAAGGAAAATAGCGAACTTCTTTGTTGCGGAGCCTCTGCGATTCAGTCGCCGTACTCCGAGTACGACTTCTTCATCGCCTCTCCGCGTCTCAAATTTCACTCATTTTTAAAAGTCCTCACCATCGCCCATCCTGAGCCATGGGTTTTCCAGTCTGTTGTGTAATATGGAGTAGATATTTTCGTTTTTTGGCGCTGTGCGTTATAGTGGGTGAACTCAATTAGGAAACTCTAGCGAGTTTTGACTTTTTTGAAAAATATTATGAAATTTTTGGAAACAATGTTTGGAAGCGAAGCGCAAAAAGTGATTGCGAAGCTTGCTCCGCTCGTGGAAGAGATTAATACACATGAAGCGGCGTTGGTTCCGCTTTCTGACGAAGCGCTGCAGGCAAAGACCGCAGAATTCAAATCACGGCTTGAAGTGGGGGAGACCTTGGATGAAATATTACCAGAGGCGTTTGCTGTGGTGCGAGAAGCGTCGCGGCGTACACTTGGCCAACGGCATTACGATGTACAACTCATGGGAGGCATCATTCTGCATCGTGGTGGAATTCCTGAAATGCGCACGGGTGAAGGAAAGACTCTTGTTGCAACACTGCCCACCTATCTCAATGCAATTTCTGGAAAAGGAGTACACGTGGTTACCGTCAATGACTATCTGTCTCGACGTGACGCGGTGTGGATGGGTCAAGTCTACGCATTCCTCGGACTTTCTGTCGGCGTGGTGAATCACGATGCGTCATACTTGTATGACAAATCCCAACAAAAACTCGACGAGGACCGCGACGAGATGGGCTCTTTTCGTGTGTTCTACGAATTTCTCCGTCCGTGCACTCGTCCCGAATCGTATCGCGCCGACATCACCTATGGAACAAATAACGAGTTCGGATTTGATTACCTGCGCGATAACATTAGCTATGATGCGAACGAGTTGCGTCAGCGCGAGTACAATTACGCAATTGTCGACGAAATCGACTCTATATTAATAGACGAGGCACGAACTCCGCTTATTATCTCAGCCGCCGCCCAAGACTCGGAGTCGCTCTACGGCACATTTGCGACGATCGCATCCAAGCTTTCAGAGACCGACGACTATACGATAGATGAAAAACTTAAGGCGATTCAAATTACCGATGCGGGAATCACCAAAGCAGAAGGGCTTCTGGGTATAGATAATATTTATACCGAAAAAGGAATTAAATACGTGCATCACCTTGAAACAGCGGTTCGCGCAAAAGCGTTGTTTCACAAGGACAGAGAATATGTCGTACGCGAGGACGGTGTCGTTATTGTCGATGAATTCACGGGCCGAATGCAGCCTGGGCGACGTTGGTCAGAGGGGCTCCATCAGGCTATTGAGGCCAAAGAAGGTGTCCGCGTTGAGGCAGAGAGCCGAACAATGGCATCGATTACCTTCCAGAACTACTTCAAGCTCTACAAGAAACTTGCGGGCATGACGGGTACTGCACACACTTCCGCAGAGGAGTTTCTCAAGATTTACGGGCTGGACGTTATCCCTGTGCCGCCGAACCGCCCCTCATCGCGTATCGACCAGCTCGACCAGATTTATCAAACAGAACAAGGGAAGTTTGCCGCAGTTGCGAGGAGGGTCAAAGAAGTGCACATCAAGAATCAGCCGGTGCTCATCGGCACGGTCTCAATCGAAAAGAATGAGCTACTTTCCGCGTTCCTCACACGTGAAGGCGTCCCGCACGAAGTATTAAATGCAAAGAACCATGAACGCGAAGGAGAGATTATTGCACAGGCAGGTCGCATGGGTTCGGTGGTCATTGCGACGAACATGGCTGGTCGTGGAGTCGACATTAAACTCGGAGGAAACCCTGCGACCGACCAAGAATATGCTGCGGTAAAAGAAGTGGGTGGGTTATTTGTCTTGGGTACTGAGCGCCATGACGCACGACGTATCGACAACCAGCTCCGTGGGCGCTCAGGGCGTCAGGGTGACCCCGGTGAGACGCAGTTCTTTGTGTCGCTCGAAGATTCACTGATGCGCATCTTTGCGTCAGACGCAATCAAAACGATGATGGGGAGATTTGGTATTCCTGAAGACCAGCCTATCGAAAATAAAATGATTTCTAAGGCACTTGAAAATGCGCAGACCAAGATAGAAGGATTCAACTTCGATGCCCGCAAGCACGTACTGCAATACGACAACATCATAAATCTCCATCGTCAGACGATGTATGCCCGCCGTAGAAAACTTTTGCTCGGTTCCCGAGAGGAAGTGAAGGAGTACTTTGACGGGATTCTTGCAGGTGCAGGCGAATTCGGACTCGAGGCGACAACTGCGCGCGAGGAGAAGATTGCCGCAATAGGGGGGGATGCATTTTATGATGTTATCCGCAGGCTCGCACTGCAGACCAACGACATGTTTTGGATTGACCACCTTGAACTTATGGATTACGCGCGCAGCTCGGTCAATCTTCGAGCGTACGGCCAGCGTGACCCGCTCGTGGAATACAAACGCGAAGCACTCCGTCTGTATCGTGAAATGGAAGACTCCATTGCAATGCATATCCTCGAGATGATTCCACGCATTCAGGTGAATGCATTCGTGGCCGCCGAGGCAGAACTAAAAAAAGTAGAGGCACAAATGACGCTTGCGGGAGGCGCGAATACCGGAGAGGCTAAAGAAACTGCCACAAAGTCCTCCGAAAATGAAACCATGGGTCGCAATGACCCCTGTCATTGTGGAAGCGGAAAGAAATTCAAAAAGTGCCACGGGGCATAAAGTCAAAACCACCCCAAGAGGGTGGTTTTGGTATGTCTCACGGGTGGTATATCATAAGACACATATGAAAGACCTTGAGAAAAAACTCTACAAACATTTGAAAGATCGCAATTGGCACAATTTGCGTCCCGTGGACCTCGCAAAATCGATTATGATTGAGGGAGCGGAGCTGCTCGAATTATTCCAGTGGGAGAATCTGTCACTTGAAGAGATAAAAAAGAATAAAGCAAAGAAAGAAGAAATTAAAAGCGAACTTGCCGATGTGCTCATTTACGCGATTGACATGGCCGTGCTTTTAGAGCTTGATACGGAAAAGATTATCCGCGCAAAGTTGGCAAAAACGGCAAAAAAGTACCCCGCAAAATTAATGAAACAAAACACAGACCGGGAGCCCGGTACTGAAAGTGCTTATTGGCAAATCAAAAAAGCATATCGCCAGAAGAAGCAGTAATCGTGTTTACATTTTGCAATGCAGTCGGTAGGCTTGCATGAGATTGCTTGATTTGAGATTAAAATAAACATGCTCATCCACGAAATAACACTTGAGGATTGCGTTGCCATTCTCGATATTGATGGCACGCTAGTTGCATCGGCGAAAAGTGCCGAAGCGATTACTCAGCGTACCCACGAGTGGGTTTACCAGCTCAAACTCAAAAATAGGGTTTACCTGTGCTCAAACAAAAAAGTCCATGAGCGCAACAGCGCAGTTGCCGATGCACTCGGTGTTGGATACCTCAACAGCACGCATCGCAAACCCTCACGAAAGGCTCTTGCGGGATTATGCGCCGACAGACCTCTTGTTGTCATAGGGGATAAGTTTCTCACAGACGGGCTTTTTGCTAAGAATATCGGTGCACGCTTTATCAAAGTTGACCGCATGGTATGTGCCGACGACACGTACTACGACCGTTTCCACCATGCTGTCGATGATATCGCGTACTTTGTCTTTAAGCTGTTTTCCAGGTAACACCCGATGGGTGCTATTTTTGCTTCCCTTGCCCAAAAATCGCCTCTGAACCATTGCGGCACTATTGACAAATCGTGTTTTTTATGTAAGTATATTTTTGGATTATCAATTAACCTTGTTGGAGGTACCGACAATGCAAGTCAATCGTCTTTCCGCGTATTCCACCGACGACGACGCCACGAAAGTGCCTCTCGACTTTAGGGCGTACAGCAAGTTCAAATACGGACATCGTCCGACTGCACTCGCGTTCGCAGACCAGCTCGCCAAGGTTTTCTTGGAAAGCTTCGGCCTCGAATACTTGAAGCAGCACACCCAGCAGTTGATCGTTTCGACGTCACCGTTCTGGTACACACCACCGCCGGCGAACACACTCGCGATCCGTTTTCACTTTCTGATGAATGACCTATTGGTCGAACACAAAAGTGGCCCGCTTCGCTATGTGAAAATTCATCGCTCTGCGGCACCTCGGTGTGACTTCAGCATGCTTTCTTGTGCTGAGCGAGAAGCCAATATGAAGGCAGATGCACTGTCCGCCGACGCAACGGCGTTTCTCCGAAAGAAGGTTATCCTCATCGAGGACGCACGCATCACTGGCTCGCACGAGAAAAAGACCATCGCCTACATGGAGCACATCGGTGTTTCCGATCTGACATTCCTCTACGGAGTAATGGTGCCTTCCGGTGCTGATGATCCCGACATCGAAAATCGGATGAATCATTACTGGATGAACAACCTTCGTCGGTTGGGTGAACTGATGGCCTATCCCGAGGACTACGCGATGAACGCGCGCGCTTGTCGGTACATTCTTTCGTATCCCGACAAGCAAGCGATTCGCATCTTTGCAAAACAGCTCACCTACGACATGCTCGCCGGTGTATGCAGATATGCGGTTGGCGACGGCTATGGGTTGGTTGAAAAGTACCGTGAAGGATTTTTTATCCTGCGAGAACAGCTTCGCGACCGTGACATCAAGCGTACACAGGCACACTCTTTTGTGGTGAACTACGCACGGAGGCTTACTTCCGTGCTCACTCGTCGCAAGATGGCAGCGCTCGATTACCTCGAGTCGCCTGAAGCGTAGGTGTTTGCGCCAAGCCCAAGCACAGGTATTTGGTTTGCCCTTTGAAAAGAACTTTGCCTTGCAAGGCAGAAGGAGAATTCATGAACAACACATCAGGTGAGCGCAAGCTCTCGCTGTATGACCTCCGCGTAGAAGACGGCATTCCGGTGAGTAGCACGGGGGCAGTTTTCGATGCTGAGGCATACAGCAGATTCAAGTACGGCGATGCAGTCGTCGCGTTTGACTATGGAGTAACACTTGCGGAGCGGTTCATCGCTCAAAACGCGGCACTTTTCGCAGCGGAAGAAGCAGACCTCGTGGTTGTAACTTCGCCCTACAAGTACATCCCCAAAGGCGCGAGTGCTATTTTGAAAGGATTCCTGGACTACGTGAACGCCTACCTCTGGAATCGCGGGGAACAGGCGATATCCGAACTCAAGATTCACAAAGCCAACATGTTTGAAGGGGACTACGGGACCTTCACCGAAGCCGAGCGACGTCGCCTCACCGAAGCAAACAAGCTGTATGTGGCGGAATCATTCATCGCTGGCAAAACGGTCGTCGTTATAGACGACGTCCGCATCACTGGCGCGCATGAACGCAATCTTGCCGAATTCCTCGGCGCGATTGGGCCGAAGGCAATGCATTTCCTCTACGTCGCGACGGTCGATGCTGACTACGCAAAGCGTGACCCGCAAATCGAGTCGCGGCTGAATCATTCATGGATGGACAGCTTCGACAAACTTTCGCAGGTGATAAACGGCGAACAGTTCGCGATGAATGCGCGTGTGTGCAAGTACATTCTCTCCCGCGGGGGCGAGGACGCATTTCTTGCGTTCATTCGAAACGAGGGTTCACCGTTCCTTCGTGAGCTCCTGGCGAGTGCGATTGGTGACGGGTATGCACACATGCCGACGTATCGGGATGCATGCAAGTTTATCGAGCAGGAAATCATTTCTCGCTGCTGGCGTGGAATTCCTGAACAAGAACAATGAAAACGAACAACACCCACAACTTAGGCGGCATCCGATTTCTCAGCTTCGACATTTGGGGGACGCTGCTTCGCGGCCACCCCGACTTCAGGGCTGCGCGTCAAGAAATCATCGCACAAGCGCTCGGTCTTCACGACCTTGTGCAGTTTGCGCAAGTCGCAAGTGCGGTCGACGACGACCTTGATACACGTGCTGACGCCACGGGAGAGGACTTCAACTTCACCGATCGCGTCCGCGAGATTGCAGGTCGGAGTGGGAAAGACACCACTCGCCTTGACTTGGATTTCTTCACGAAACTGCAAGCTCAAGTAAATGCAAAGTATCACCTGCTTCCTCCGTCGTGGATTGAGCCTGACATTTTGGATACTCTTGTGTATCTCAAGGCCGAGGGGTATACGCTCGGACTCTTGAGCAACACAGGATTTATCAATGGCGTCGCGCAACGTGTCGCACTTGCCACACTCGGCGGACTTGACCTGTTTGCGGTCGCGCTTTTCTCTGATGAAGTGGGGGTCGCAAAACCTCACCACGACATCTACGAATTGCTCCTTGCAAACTCAGGTGTCAACCGTGGGGAAATCCTGCACATTGGTGACAACGTGCGTGCAGACTATCGAGGTGCCGAATCATTTGGCATAACCCCCGTTCTCTACGACCCGACGCAGAAAAACACAGAAGATGTGCGCATGATTACCACCATGCGTGCACTCCCAGACCTTCTCGCAAGATAGGGGAGAGTAGTTCCTTTAAATGGCCCCACTGGGGCCTTTTTTGTACCCCAAATCACATAAACAAACAATTCATATGAATAAACTAGAGTACAAAAACTTGACTTTGTAAAATAAATATGATAGAACTACCTCGGTAAATAGCTTGCACTTTGAATAAAAGTTGCGATTTCTTCAACCCCTCAACAGTCTTTCGTTTTCAACAAAGGAGCACACAGTGCAATACCTTCGCGGTTCGTTCATCTTCACGGCAGTCATGATGGTCCTAGCGGGCTATTTGGGCTACTACTACACCGGCACAACAGCTGGTGTGATGCTCTTCATGTTCAATGTCGCCGTGCTCGGCGTGCTTGAGACTTCGTTGTCCTTGGACAATGCTGTCGTCAATGCAAAAAAGCTGGAGCACATGACAGAGATCTGGCGCAAGCGATTCCTGACTTGGGGCATGTTGATTGCCGTTTTCGGAATGCGGATTGTGTTCCCACTTCTCATTGTTGGCATCGCCGGCAGTTTGAATCCCATCGAAGCGATATCTCTTGCGGCGTCGAATCCCGCAGAGTACGAACGCATCCTCGTTTCGGTGCATGCGGAGATCGCTGCCTTCGGCGGCGCGTTTCTGTTCATGGTTGGATTGGAGTACTTCTTCGACGAAGAAAAGGATGTGCATTGGGTGCACTGGATTGAAACGCACTTGGTGAAGTTCGGCCGCTTGTTTGCGTCCGAGGCCATTTTCGTAACAGCATTGCTCGCCATTTCTGCATACCTGCTTCCCAAAGACGGCCTCGTATTCTTCTTTGCTGGCGCCGCGGGTATCGGCACTTTCCTTCTCGTGAAACTCCTCAAGCATTTCCTTGAGGGAACGCAGGCCAAACAGGTTCCCGGTGTGGTGGTCAAGTCGGGCTTCGCCGGCTTCATGTACCTCGAAGTGCTGGATGCGTCCTTCTCTTTCGACGGCGTGGTCGGGGCGTTCGCCATCTCGAACAACATCTTCGTGATTGCGATTGGTCTCGGTATTGGCGCGATGTTTGTGCGCTCACTGACCATCATGCTCGTCGAGAAAGGGACGTTGGCTGAGTACAAGTACTTGGAACACGGCGCGTTCTGGGCGATTCTCGGACTTGGTGCCTGTATGTTCATCGGCGTGCATATGCATATCCCCGAAGTCATCACCGGACTTATCGGCGCGGCACTCATCGGAGCAGCACTGTTCTCATCGGTGCGTGCAAAGAAAAAACTGGCGTTGGCATAAATCGCAACTGAGGTTTCACACCCTCATCTCGGGCAAGCCTTGTGCTTGCCCCCTTATTCGAGAATCTGAAGGTGGAAACACTTTCGGGGTCTCGATCAAGGACTCGTTCTTTGACATCTTCAACCACAAATCACAATTCACTGGAAAGAGAAAGGAAACAGTGTGAACGCTGATAATCAAAAAAAGATCAACAAGGTCTTGTTTTCTGAATCCGTGACCAGTGTGTTGGAGTCGAGATCCGCACGCAAACTTCCCAACTGACAGGAGAAACTTCATGACCTACCGCCCGACCGTCATCGGCCAGCCAAGAGCTGTCGATCCTCCCGCCGCACCTGTCGTGCAGCAAACCTTCGCCCCCTCTCCGGCGCCCCTGAGTGAGTTTCAAGAACTCCTCATCCGTCCGCAGTCCGAGAACCTTCCGGTTCCTGTGATGCAGACCGCGCTCGTGCCGATCTCCGACGCCGACCTGCTGGCGACCGTTCCCGTCACCCTCTCGGCTGAACAAGCCAGACTGGTAATCGAACGTGTTCGCCCGCTCGACATCACGAAGATCCCGCAGATGCAGATTGCCCAGATGGGGTCTGATGCAGACCGCGCACTCGGCGCAGTCCTCGACGGGTTTCTCTCAAAAGTTGACCGCGGCAATGACCCCGCACTCTTCACGTTGTTCGGGAAAGTTGGCAAAGCTGTTGACGACGCAAAACTCAACGAATTGGCCGACAAGATCTTGGACGGCAAGGGCAGCTGGACTGACCGTGCACTTGGCATGTTCACCCGTAAGTCTCCCTTGGAGTTGCTGCAGAAAGCGCACGAGGAAGTCACTGCGATGCTCAAGGAAAAGACGGGCACCCTCAAGGATGTCGTCGACAAGACGGCAAATGAACTGGGCCCCAAACTCGCGGGACTCCAGGCCGAAATGGAAAACCTTGAACAGCTCAAGCGTGCCTACGGCGAACGCATCGTCGACTTTACGCTCGCAACCGCGCTCACGCGTGTGTTCGTCGAGATGAGCCGACCGGTCGTCGCCCGTGCAGAAGCGGAACTTGCGGCAACGCAAAATCCGACTCCTGAGGCTCAGATGTTCGTCGAAGAACTGCGCAGTCGACTTGAGACCGCAGAGAATGTCGCCCTCAATCGTGAGGCGACGCTCACGCGTCTGCCGGCTGACCAAGAAGTCATTCGGCAAATTCAACAAGCGGGCATTTCGACCTACATCGAAACCCTCGTCACTGCAGGTGCGCGTTTCAACAGCATCAAGATGACGCTCTTGAAACTCCATGGTGCGAACATCGTTCGCGGCGTGCAGGCACTCAACGCTCAAGGCGCCGCACTCGACAAGAATCTCGGCACCGTGAGCAGGAAGCTGACCAAGCAAATCGCGACGACCTCTGCAAATGCGGCAGGTGACAATCGTGTCGCACAAGCGCAGCAAATCCAGTTGATAGTCACGGAATGTGCCGAACTCAAAACCATCGCCGCCGATGGTCGCAAAAACAATGCGGCCAAATTCGCGCAAGTACGTGGCATGCTGGCCGATTCCCGAAAGGAGTTGGTCGCACTCGGCAACGTGAAAGAAGTGAAGTAACAGCAAACGTTCCCCGATCCTAAACCCTGCCCATATTCAACGGGCGCTCCGATGTGTGTCGCCATGATACACAAAGGAATTGAAACAGGAGATACATCATGGCTCTGCAACTTCCTCTCGCCAAAGCCGGTGACGCACCCAAGGCCAAGCTCAAGCTGAACCTCGCGAAGCCCTCGCGCTTCACGGTCGAGTTGTACTGGGACTGCGAAAAAGATCTCGACGCTCACGCCCTGTTGGCCACCAACGACGGCCAAGGTGCCAAGGTCGACGATTTCGCAAAGGTGCTCTCGACCTACAACGAAACGCTTCCGCTGACTGACGGCTCGTCCACGACGCGCAAGTCGGGCGACAAGCGTCCGTTCAAGACGCCCTGCGGCGCGCTCTATCACAGTGGTGACGCGCGCACAGGCGTCGGCGCAGCGGTCGACGAGATCATCACCATCGACGGCTCCGCGGTGCCTGCGAGTGTCAACGAGATTCCGATCTTCGTGACGCTCCACCCCGCAAGCGCCGGTGCCTTCTCTGTCGTGAAAACAGCTGGCATTCGGATCAAGGATGACGGTGGCGTCGTCTTGGCCGAGTACGAACTGACGAACCAATACGGTGGGTTCAACGCCGTGCAGATGGGCAGCCTCGTGATCGGTCCGAATGGTTGGGAGTATGCTCCCGTCGGTTCCGGTTTCGTCGGCGACTTCAACACGGTGCTGGGACACTTTTCCTGATTCACCACTACCTGAAAGGTTCGCATGTCAGAGGACAAGAGTATTCTTCCTCCCTCTGGTGTGCAACCAAGTAGGGTAGGACCAACAATGATCGGAAGCGCAAACGGAAACGGGGTAACAAAAATTGGAGGCACGGCGAATGCGCCACCTCCGACTCTGTCATCTCCGCCACCCTCGCTCGGGCCAACGCGAATCGGCGGGACAACTCCCGCCGCACCGAAGGTGGCAACACCGACAAAGACAACCGTCATTCGCGCGCCGTCAGTAATCGGCGGGGGACAAGTTCCCCCGCCCGCACCTCCGCCTCCACCACAAGTGGTCGCACAAAAGCCAACGGGAATTCCGCAAGGGAAACCCGCACCTCCGCCGCCTCCTGCACCGCTCGTCATCACGACGCCGTCGGCTATGCCTGGGACGATTCGCAAAGGCTTGGAGGTTGTCGCAACCGACCTTGAGATTCGGTTTCCGGGGGCAACTCCAGAGACACTCAAAAAGGCGATGCGGATACTGAAATGCACAGTTGTTGAAACACTTAACGGAGCAACTTGCTCGCAGTGGGGGTTTCACCTGCAGTCCGAGTACACAAAACTCGTTGACGAGTCGCTCAAGCTCACGTCGTCAGCGGCAGTACGTGACGGCATGAGGCACGCAGCGCGTTTGTACGCCCTCTTGACTGAGGTTGCCGCTACCTTCCAAGGCGCCGGCTCGAAAAGCCTGCTTTCTTGGAAAAAAACTGCAACACCTTGGGAAAAACTTGCCGAAGTGCGTGTGGAGCTGGATCAGCTACGCACCTATCTCGGCAGCATCTTGAGTGAACTGCGGACGACCCAAACCCGACTCGAGGGTATCTCGGACGAACTCATGGACTATACACATGAGCTCGATGCATCAAGCATCGCAGCGCAGTTTGTCGCCGATCACCTCGGCGCAAGTGACGCACGTGCTCAGCACTTGCAGGGGCAGAGTCTCACACTCGCCAAAATGATCGCACACATTACCGAGGGCGTTTTGCTTCGGAAATCAACGATCGACGAGATTGACGCACTTGCGGACAAAATCCAAGAGAGCATTCTCGTGACCCTTCCTGCGTGGATAGAAAAGATCTCGCTGACTTCCCAAAAGACCTCCGTGACCGACACCGAGCGATACACGCTTCGGCAAGGACTGGAGGAGATTCTCAACAAACTGAAATAGGAGCCACAACATGGCACTGCAATTCTCTGATAAAGAAATGGCGAAAGCCAAAGGCGCACTCCAGTTCGCGCTCATGAAGGCTGGCGTTCCCAACCCACCCAAGCTGGCGGTTGGCGTCGCGCTGGACGTTTCCGGCTCTTACGAGGACGAACACAAGGATGGTTCGACCAACGACATTCTGACTCGTCTCGTTCCGTGGGGCCTCGTCTTCGATGACAACGGTGAGATTGATCTGGCGACCTTCAGCGACGGCAAGGCGCATGCGCATTTCGTCGGTGAATCGCTGAACGCGAAGTCGTACCAGGGGTACGTGAAGCGCAACATCATCAACAAAGTGCCCGGCTGGTCCAGCGGTACCGACTACAGCTACGTGCTGGACAAGTTCCTCGTGCACAACGGCTGGAAGAAGGATTCCGCCCCCCAAGCTGCTCCTCAAGAGAAGTCTGGGATGTTCGGCAGCCTCTTCGGCAAGAAGCCCGCATCGGCGCCGGTCGCCGCTTCCGTGCCGACCGTCGGCAAGGACGCACTCATCGTACTTCAGACCGACGGTGACTGCAGCGGTAGCGACAAGGCGCGCACCGAAGCACTCTTGCAGGAAATGCAAGACAAGGGCTATCGCGTGTACGTCCTGTTCCTCGCCTACGCTAACGGCAATCCTGACTTCTCGTTCCTCGAGCGCATGGCCGACAAGTTCTCGAACACCGGCATGCACGTCATCCGTGACCTGCCCGCGTTTGTCAACGCAGACAATGACCAGCTGAACGCCTGGCTCATCAACGATGAACTGATTGCGTGGTTGAAGAAGTAATTCGACTGAATTGAAACCGCCGCGGATACGTCCGCGGCTTTTTGTTTCACAATGTGTCTGTACTTGTGATTCCTTCGCGCTTTGTTAGTCTGTGGGAAGATGCGTTTCATTGGGGGCACCTATGTATGTTACCGAGTGGGGAACTTTGCTCAGTGGATATTGGGATGACTTTAGCTGGACTATTGCGCTTCTTGTGTTCGTTTCCTACATTGTGCTCGACATTTTGTACGCGCGATACACACTCGCCGTCAATCGACTACAACCCGCAAGGGCGGCAACGACAGGCTCGTTCATGTACTTTCTGCTTGCCGTGGGTGTCTTCAATTACGCGAGCAACCCGCTTTATATCCTCTCACTTTTTGTAGGCTCTTGGATTGGTACCTATGTTGCCGTTGAATACGAACGCCGAAAGAAACTCCGCACTAGAGTGGAACCGACACCGCCCTGAGGGTGGTGTATTTGTTACTCCGCTTTTTCGCGCTATACTTTATGCATATAAGCTTTTTTCTATTTCATGATTGAGATAATCGTTGTTGTCGTCGTGGTGGCGTTCATGTGGATAATGCGGCGCAGCATTCTCGACCTTGAAAAACGAATTACATTGCTCGAGTCGCGTGGCGTTGGTGCCGCAACTTCATTTGCATCGACTGCTGCTCCCGCCCCAACCCCACTTAATGCACAAGTGCTGAGTCAGGTAAGCCCTATGCCCGCACCCGCACCAGTGCCTGCATATGCAAGCGAGGAGAAAGAATCAGGCGAAGAGTCCGGAGCACGCTGGCTCGGGTGGATAGGAGCGATAATGCTCCTGCTTGGTGTGGGCTTCTTCCTCAAGTATGCCTTTGACCACTGGATAGACCCGATGGGACAAGTTGCTGTGGGTATTCTTGGCGGTCTCGTGCTCGTCATCCTTGGGCAGAAACTCAGTGAAAAATATGCGAAATATGCAGCTACGCTCACCGGAGCAGGTATTGGTATTCTCTATTTTGCTATTTATGCAGGCTTTGCATTCTACAATCCCGTTGTTATCGCTCAGCCAGTTGCATTCGCACTGATGATAATGGTGACGGCTCTAGCGATGGTGCTTGCGGTCGCATCGGGCACAATTAACCTTGCTGTTATCGGTGTGCTGGGCGGTTTCCTGACACCGGTAATGCTCTCAACAGGGGAGAATCATTTGGTGACACTTTCGCTCTATATGATAGTGCTCAATTTGGGAACGATAGGCATTGCGTGGTTCAAGAAATGGACGCAGCTCAATTACCTCGCTTTTGTGGGCACCATATTATTGTTTGGTGGATGGATGGAGAGACACTACACCGAGGCACAACTCGGCGTCACGTTTGCGTTCCTAAGTGTTTTCTTCCTTATCTTTCTTGCGAACTCTGTTGTGCATCACTTCAGTCGCAAAGAGACTTCAACACCGAGTGATTTGCTCCTTCTGTGTTTAAATGCAATTGGATATTTCGGTGTTTGTTACGGTATTCTAAAACCTCAGCACAATGAATATTTAGGTTTTTTTGCGCTCCTCTTGGCGATTGTGTACCTCACTATTGCCTACCTTGCATATTCAGGAAATAAACATGATCGCACGCTTAATCTCACATTACCGGGGATTGCGGTGGTGTTTCTTTCCATCGCAATACCGCTCCAGCTTACGGGGTACTGGATTTCCATCGCATGGCTCATCGAGGCACTCATACTCGTGTATGTAGGACTTGTGGTGCGTGAACGGACGATTCAGGTTTTCGGTTGGATAGTCCTCCTGCTCGGCTTGATATCGCTCACGGACGAAGTAATGGGTATTCGCAATGGCGGATACTTCCAACATGCGATGCCTGACCTTGCGGTGGTTATGAACATCGCATTCTTCCTGCTCATTCTCGGGGTTGCTGTATTGTATGCAATTGCATACCTCTACAGGATATACCAGCACCCTGAAGGTGACTGGAAAAAAATTGTAGCGGTCTTTGTGGTGCTTGCGAATCTCCTCACTATATACGCGCTGACATCCGAAATTGACCAGTATTACAATCAAAAAATTAGGATACTTGAGCGAACAACTCAGGATGCGTATCAACAGCAGCAGCGTATCTCAGGTGACCGCATCGACCCCTATGCCTACAACAACGGATATGCATATGGGAATAATTATGACGAAACACGCGCACTACGCAATAAAAATAACACTGCGGTCTCGGTGCTGTGGGCACTCTATGCGGTTCTGCTTATTGTTATCGGATTCGCACGACGGATACGACTCTTGCGTTTGTTTGGTCTTATCTTCTTCTTCATTACGGCATGCAAGGTGCTTGTAGAGGTATGGGCGTTCGGGCAGATATATAAGATCATCTCGACGATTGTCTTCGGGGTCATCGCTATGTCAGCTGCATTTTTGTATGCGAAATATAAGCACAGACTTAAAGAAATTATTTATGATTAAACGTATTATTTACGGCTGCGCACTTGGCGCACTCCTTGTTGCGGGTACGGCATTTGCCGCATTTACTCCGATCGATTGGAAGTTTACTGCACCACTTGTCGGGTTCCCGCGTATTGCGCCAGGGGATTATGTGAAGGTAAATCTGAACCGAGAGGTGAGCATGGGAGCACGAGCTGACCTTGCAGATTTGCGTGTTATTTCAGGAGGTGTTGAAGAGACACCATTCCAGCTTGTTATAGAAAGCGCTCAAAACTCACGCGCATACGTTCCGGCCACCGTGCGTGACATTGTGAGTAGTGGCTTCTCGGGTGACCCCATGTTTATTGTTGACCTTGGGAAGTCTGGGCTGGTACACAACAATATCGAAATCCAGACCGATGCAAAGAATTTCAAGCGTCAGGTTTCAATTTTTGCTTCCAATTTGCCACTTCCACACTCCGACAAAGGTTGGAATGAGGTAAATAGAACTTACGAGGATGGTGCAGACCGTGTCGGTTTTGTGGAGGGATATATTTATAATTTTTATGACCCCGCACTCGGCTTTAACTCAGGGAAGACGGTAGTCGAATATCCCGATAACACCTCAAGGTATTTACGTATCGTGATTCATGGTGATGCGCGCGGCGAAAGCGATAAACCTTTTATTGTACTGGGGGCGAGCGTATTCCAGCATCTTGAACGCTCAAGTAAAGAGACGACCATTGCACTGACACCGGTGATTGTTGAGAACATGAAAGACAAAGCGACAGAGTTTACCGTTGATCTTGGTGGGGGCGGAGTCCCCACGCACGAAGTCGAGCTTCCGCTACTTCTTGGGGGGAATGGCAATTTTGACCGACGCACGCTTGTCGAAGGAAGCGATGACGGAACACGTTGGCAACAGCTTGGACGAGGTTCGTTATTTTCTGTGAATACTCCGTTGTTTTCAGGCTACAATAATACTATTGCATATCAGGAAAGCAGTGCGCGGTACATTCGGGTTACTGTTTGGAACGATGACAACAAGCCACTCCAGTTTATGGGGACGACCGCCACCACGCTGTCAAAAATTTATTTGAAAAGCGTTGTTCGGTCAGTGGTCTTTGCCCCTGAGTCGGGGAAAAGTTATGCACTCTACTTTGGAAACGAAAAGGCCGTTGCTCCGCGATATGACCTTGCACGATTCTTCGCATATATCGACTGGGTAAATCTCCCCACTGCATCAATCGGAGCGCCGACAGTTAATCCAGAATTAATAGCACCTCCACCTGAGACAGTACCTTTCATGGTAAAAAACAAGAATCTGCTCAATGGCGCCCTCGTGCTTTTGGTCGCAGTAGTGAGTTTCCTCCTCATTTCCTATATGAAGAAACTCAAGCTCGAAAAACCCAAACCATAGTTTCCGACCAAAAATTTGGGTATAATAGTTCCATGACGAAACCACATACTGGAGAATTGATTTTCTTCTGGCTCTTGTTTGGAACCGTAGGCGTGCTCACGTACGGCATTATGAGTCCCTTTTTGGTACCGATTTTCATGGCAGGTGTTTTCTCCATTCTCTTTTCTCCGCTTTTTACTCGCATGCTCGTGGTGCATAAAGGCAATCATACTTACGCTGCACTCTCGACGGTGCTCCTTGTGTTGTGTGTCATTCTCGTCCCACTTATCTTTTTTGGCATCTTGATGTTTCAGGAAGTACTTTCGATATATGGGTCGTTAACGCAGGGAAGTGTGGCAATCACATACGTAGACAACACAATTACGCTAATAGAAACGCATTTGCAACGATTTGTTCCCTCGTTTGAAATCAACTCGAATATTTATGTGTATCTTGAGAGCGCCCTGCGTTGGGTCGCCTCTCACCTCAACACATTTTTCTCGGGCATCCTCTCCTTCATATTTCAGGTATTTCTGATTATTGCAGCTATGTTCTTTATGTATAGAGATGGAAATAAGCTCCGCGCATTTGCGATAAAGTGGAGCCCACTTGCGGACAACTACGACGAAAGTATCATTTCCAAAATTGAAATCGCTGTTTCTTCTGTCGTCAAAGGAGCACTTACAACCGCCATCGTACAAGGATTTATGGTAGGGATTGGTTTTGCGTTATTTGGCATACCAAATCCGATTCTCTGGGGTGTGGTCGCAACTATTGCTGCACTTATACCACTGGTGGGAACAGGACTTATCACCATGCCAGCTGCGGTGTGGCTTCTCCTTACTGGTCATATTGGCGCCGGAGTGGGACTCATCTTTTGGGGTCTTGCATGTGTGGGTCTCATCGATAACGTGCTTCAGCCATACATGATGAAGCGGGGTATTGACGTTCACCCTTTTCTCATACTTTTGTCAGTGTTTGGAGGACTTGCCTATTTTGGTCCGGTCGGGTTTCTCGCAGGCCCGATTGTGCTCGCATTCTTCTTCGCACTTTTGGACATATATCCGTTGGTTGTAAAGGGTCAGCGGCTAGAAAGTAAAGAGGACAAAGAATTGACTTAACGCGCATTGCTTTCTACTATGAAGCACGGAATGGTCATTCATGGTGGCCGCCACGGGGCGGTTATTTGAATGCTTTTGTCCGTTGTAATTTTCAAAGGAACTATGATGAAATTCACATCCACAATAACGACCACACCCGCAGGGGCTAAGCGTGTGCTCGCACTCCCTGAGTGGGACACATTCGACCTCGCTACGGTCATTCCTGAACTGGAGGTACTTTTTGCACGCGGTCGCAAGCTCGCGGACGACATCGCACTCATCCCTGACCCCACATTCGATGAAATTGTTATTGCGTTCGAAGAAATCGACGCGTCTATAGGTTCTGTTGCCGGACCGCTGCGACACCTCAAGTCCACAATGCTGAAATCCTATCCTGGTATTCAGGATGTTGAAAAACAGGTTGCAACACTTGGCACAAGCTACGGAACTGACCTTGTATTCCACGAAGGACTCTATGGCGCATACAAGCGTCTTCGTGATGGCTCACACTTTGCTCTACTCGACCAAGCCGCGCAGTACCTCGTGCATCGCACCATCAGAGATTTCGAGCTTGCAGGTGTTTCACTCCCTCCCGAACAAAAGGCAGCACTCAAGGCGCTCAACGAAGCGGGGACCGAACTTTCGACAAAATTCACCAATAACGACCAAGACGCCACCGATGCGTGGACGATGGTGCTTCCTGATGGATCGCGACTCTCCGGAGTACCCGCTGACGATCAGCTGCGCATGGCGGAAGCTCAGAAAGCAAAAGGTGGAACAGGGTTTCTGATTACGCTCCAGCAACCTGATGCTGTGGCAATCATGACTTACGCCGAAGACCGCACCCTCCGTGAGCAGATTTCTGGTGCATGGGTGACCGTTGCTTCAGAATTTTCTTCACCGGATGGCAAGTGGGACAATGCTCCCGTCACTAAGGCAATCGTTTTGAACGCGCACAAGAGCGCACAGTTGCTCGGACTTGGATACAAAACCTACGCCGAAGTTTCACTCTCAAAGAAAATGGCCGGCTCAGTCGGAGTCTCGGGCGTACAGCAATTCCTCGGTGACCTTGCTCTACTTGCACGACCGAAAGCACAGCAAGAGTTTGAAGCGATGAGCCTCTTCGCAAAGGAAAAGCTTGGCATCGACAAGATCGAGGCATGGGACATGGCGTTCGTCGAAGAACGCATGCGCAAAGAACTCTATACCGTCGACAGCGAAGTCGTACGGCAATACTTCCCATTTACGAAAGTGATGGAGGGATTGTCATACACACTGAAAAAGCTTTTTGATCTGACGCTCGTGCTCCGGCCTGACGTGAAAGCGTGGCACCCCGAAGTGCACTTTTATGAAGTGCATGACGCGTCGGGTGTGCTCCGCGGTGCGTTTTACGCAGACATGTATGCGCGTGAGGGCAAGCGCTCCGGTGCGTGGATGGATGTGCTCCTCGCGTCACGGGTGACTTCGGACGGCACCATCATTCCTGTCGCATATCTGAACTGCAACGCCAGTCGTTCTTCGGACGGCGGTGATGCATATCTTGGGCATGACCAGGTGGAGACGCTCTTCCACGAGTTCGGACACACGCTCCACCATGTGGCGGGTGAGAGCACGATTCATGACCTTTCGATGGAACACGTCGAGTGGGACACTGTTGAACTTCCTAGCCAGTTCATGGAGAATTGGACATGGGAGCCGTCCGCCCTCGCACTCATGACGGCAAAGAAGGGAAGCGGTGAGCCGATTCCTCGTGAATTGATTGACCGCATGCTTGCGTCGCGCCACTTCAATACAGGACTCGCCACGCTTCGCCAGACACTCTTCGGTCTCTACGACTGGGAACTGTACTCACACTATGACCCGAGTGCTCCTGTTGATCCAATGGCGTTGTGGTGGAAAATGTTCCGCGAAATTGCGGTGACACCCATTCATCCGAACAATCGGTTTCCGAACGCATTCGGGCACATTTTTGGGGGTGGGTACGGTGCAGGGTACTTTAGCTACATGTGGGCGCTCGGCCTCGCGGCTGACTCCTTCCTTGTCTTTAAAGAGAACGGTGACATCTTCTCGCGAAACATCGGCATGTGTTTCCTCTCTGAAGTAATCGCACCGGGGTCTTCACGCCCGATGGCGGAAAGTTTTGAGAAATTCCGTTCTCGGAAACTCGACCCGCGTGCACTCGCCATTCATCTCGGTCTTATCGCAAACTGACATAAACACCCGCAACAAAGCGGGTGTTTTTTTGACAAAATACTACTTATGTGGTAGTTATATTTTAGAGAACTTTCACACAAGGGGAATGAATTGGCTGAATTGGTACTTGACGAAGAGCGCACCCGTGCGCTCGCGCTCATGGAAAGCGGGAGAAACGTCTTTTTTACGGGCAAGGCAGGAACGGGAAAATCTACGCTCTCGAAGCATTTCCTTGAGACGACCAAGCGAGTTGTCCTCGTCCTCGGCTCCACTGGCATCGCTGCCATCAACATCGGCGGACAGACGATACACCGCGTTTTTCGCATCCGTCCCGGCACCACACTCAGGGAAATCAAGAAACTCCTTGAGCGGACTGTCGCCATGTTCAAGCACATCGACGCAATATTGGTCGACGAGATGTCGATGGTACGTGCTGACCTCTTGGACATGATGGACAAGTTTCTGCGACTGCACGGCAAGAATGAGCATCTGCCTTTTGGTGGAATTCAACTCATCGGCGTGGGAGATCTGTGCCAACTGCCTCCTGTTGTTACGGACGAAGAGATGGCACGCTTCGGTGCCGAGTACGGTGGTCCGTACTTCTTCAATGCGCATTGCTACCCGTCACTAGAGTTGGAGTACATCGAACTTGAACGGGTATTCCGTCAAAAAGACCCGCGACTGGTTGATGTGCTCAACAAGCTCCGCATGGGCGTTGCGACGACAAAAGACTTGAAAGTCTTGAATGAACGCTATGTCCCTGACTTCGACATTACCCAGTATGCCGACCATGTGTACCTCACGATGAGGAACAAGGTCGTCGATGCAATCAACACCGAGAAACTTGCCGCGCTTCCGACCGAGCTAATGCGCTTCACCGCGATGATTAGCGGGGACTTTCCAAAGAATGGTACTCAGGTCGAGCAGTTTCTCGCACTCAAGGTGGGCGCACGGGTCATGCTTGTTACCAATGATTCCGCGAAGCGCTGGGTCAACGGCGACATCGGTACGATTACGGCGATCGACGAGCTCATGATTACCGTGGACATCGTACGCACGGGAACCGCTCGTGTGACGCGACACACATGGGAGTCCATCGAGCAGAAGTACAACGAAGAAAAAGACGAGATGGAGCGAACGGTTGTCGGGAGCTTCATGCAGTTTCCGCTTCGACTTGCGTGGGCTATCACCGCCCACAAAAGTCAAGGTCAGACCTTCGACAAAGTCGTCGTTGACTTGAAGGGGGGTACGTTTGCACACGGACAGGCATATGTCGCGCTTTCGCGGTGTACCTCGCTTGAGGGACTGGTCCTCACGAAGAAAGTCACTCCGAGAGATGTCATCTTTGACCCCAATGTTCGCGAATTCATCCTCCGCGCAAAACAGAGCGCATAGCACTTTTCAACACACCGGCCCCAGAGCCGGTTTTTTTATCGTATTGACATATCACCACTTTGTTTTAGAGTTGTTTACAGTACAGTTCAACATAAGGAGTATGCGTGGCGCATCCTAAAATTGGTTTTTCCCTTGACCCGCTCGACACAAACTTGGTCATTTCCAAGCCACGGCAGAAAGTTGCCGAACAAAAAATAGCCGAACTCGAAGCTCGTGGTGACCTCATTGCGACACGGAAACGTGACGGATACGGCGGAATTGCTACCATCACGGGCAAGAAGCGTATTGCGCGACTTTACACGCGTGGCATCGCCGACATGTCAGCGCGCTTTCCGCACATCATCGAGGCCTTGCGAGATTCTGCAATCCCTACCGACTCGCTCATTCCGGGCGAAATGTTCCTGCGCTCTCGTAGCGCGGATGTCGACCGACTGGATCTCTTCGGCAAGCTCGCGAAATCAAATCCAGAGCGAGCAATCAAGCTACAGGCGGAGTTGGGTCACGCTGAGTTCATGGCTTTTACGCCGCTTGTCGCCGGAGAGCGAGACATTGCGGGAATGTCATTTGGCGACCGCAACTCTCTGCTTGGCGAGTGGTTCGACAAACGAGGTGTTGCAAC
>JAYUQG010000007.1:0-44756 GCA_043756865.1 bacterium
TTTTTTCTTAAATAAATTACGGACATTTTTTCCAATAGCCTCAGCTAATAAGGGGGGGACGGCGTTCCCAACCTGCTTATACTGACTGGTCTTTGAACCTAGGAAAATAAAACTGTCAGGAAAAGATTGTAGTCGCGCAGACTCTCTTACTGTGGGGACGCGATTATATTTATAATGGAAATGATGACGATGACCCGTATCAATTGTGGAGCTAGGTTTCTTACTGTTAAACCTAGTCCAAGCAATGTTAACTCTCCGAGTGTTTTTATGTTCATCGGGCAAGTCCTTGTAGTTCCCCCCATCTGGAACTAAAGAAATAATATCGACAGTTTTTTTATCGTGAGAAGTAAGTTTATGATTATATATTTGAGAATCCGTTGTCCTCATTCTTTCTTGATAGGGTGTGAGGGGTTTTTTAGTAAGATAAGACCCATCTTCCAAGTTCTTGTCTGGTAGGTCAGAGATTGCATCTGAGGAAGTTACTTTGCTCTTCCCGTAGCCATAGGTAGGCTCTGGGAAGACAAAGTTATTTTTCCCTTTTACTCCAACAAAAATAACGCGACGCCTATTCTGTGGAACTCCGTAATCTGACGCTAATAAAATCTTATACTTAACTTCATACCCTAATTTTTCAAAATCGGTAATAATTGCATTTTTTATTTTACCTTGATTCATAGAGACAAGGTTGGGCACATTTTCAAAAACAAAAACCTTAGGACTAAATGTCTTAACAATTTCTACAAACCCCTTATATAATGTATTTCTATAGTCATTTACGTCCCTGTTCCCTGAAATTGAAAATCCTTGACATGGAGGCCCCCCAACAACTACATCAATATTTCCGACTTCCTTTTTAATTTCCTCAACATTAGGTTTTCCTAAATTAACATTCAATGTTTTTGCGCCTTTATGATTTTGTTGAAATGTTTTCAGTGCGTCATCCCAATTATCTATACCTGCCACAATCTCAAAGCCGACCCTCTCGAATCCGAACGAGAGTCCTCCACATCCTGAGAATAGGTCTAGAATTTTTATTTTTTTGCTTGCCATCCTGTTAAATATGAAGATTTGTTGCGCCACATTGCTGGCAATGGATTGTAAAATCAGATCGGTGCCTAATTGATTTTTGTCCCATATTGTAAGCCATTATATCTGAAAAACTACGAAGAAACTATGTTTTTACAATTCATCGTAGCCTTTTTACATATAATCCATTAATGCAGTCGCACAGGAAGTTCTATACTCAAGCACGCACTGCTTCAGTAGAAGTAGAGGTTAATCAAGGAGAAGCAATTGTGTGGAGCCTTTTAAAACCAGTTCTGGCGAGCGAGCTCAATCTCGCTCAAAGGGAAATACAAACTGGAGTTGGTATCGTTATTACTGCAACAGAGTCATTAGGGTGAACAGGTGTATTTGGTAGACTATTTGGAAAGTTTGCTCGTCCCTAGTCATTCTTTCTCAAAAATCCATTGCTCAGTTTCCACGTGAAAAATGTCCTTGTAGAGCCCCTCAAGTTCCCTGCCACCCATTGTATAAATATCCCTACCCTTGTATGGGTCTGGCAAGATTCCACTTGGAAAATGTTTCTCAATTAAGCCAGTCATGTACTGACGTGCCTCCAGCTGCTTGTTCTCTGAGTCTGTGTCCATGATATTGATAATAAACTTCGTGTTGTTAAAGTAAACCCCCTTGTTGCCATGTGCCATTTTTGTAATATTTCTGCATGACAACCACCATTATTCCATGTCCACAAAAACAATATATTACCAGACGAGGGAATGTTGTTTTTGTGTGACAACCTTCAATCTCGTATGTCTGCAAAGACGCCCGCGTTGTTTCTGCTGACATCCTTTTAGAAATAGCACTCCGCGATGTGCAAGCGTCACTTCACCGGGTTTTGGTGTCGTACCACCACCGATGACGGAGACATATGATGATGTGTGATGCGGGGAGCGCATGGGCGGCACCGCCACCACTTCTCCATGGAGCACTCCTGCAACGGAGTGGATGGCGGTCACCTCAAGTGCAGCTTCTTCGGTGAGTGGGGGGAGCAGTTCCGTAAATGCACGCGCAAGCATGGTTTTTCCTGTGCCGGGAGGTCCCCACATTGCGACATTGTGTCCACCTGCAGCGGCAATCGCCAGTCCACGTTTAGCAGTTTCTTGTCCACGAATGTCATTGAAGGCAGCTTTGCTGTGAAGCTGTGGGCTTGAGAGCGCGGTGTGTGGTTGCGGTGTAAGTACACCAGCGGAATCTTTTTTTGCTGTGAGATGCTTAATCACCGCACTGAGTGACTCCACTCCAAAAATGGTGATACCCGAAACAAGTGCTCCCTCACGCGCATTTTCTTTTGGAAGATACACTTCTCGGAAACCGAGCGCCCTCGCTTTGGTGACAATGGAAAGTGCTCCGCGAATGCGTCGCACTTCGCCGTTCAGTGCCAACTCGCCGGCAAAAATCCTTCCTTCGGGGTCAAAAGCGATGTCACCCGTGGAGCGGAGAAATGCAAGGGCGATGGGGAGGTCAAAGGATGGGCCTTCTTTTTTGATGTCGGCAGGGGCGGGTAATTTTTTGATTACGTTGTTTGGGTGATTTGAAATCACTATTTTTTATTGCTGCGCTCACGCGATCGCGCGATTCTTCGACTGCCTTGTCGGGGAGCCCGACGACAGTAAAAGCATGAAGCCCCTTGGTAAGGTCCGCTTCAATTGTGATAATTCGCGCTTCCGATACAGTCGGCTGTGCCGAGAATACTTTTGCAAACGGCATGGCGGTATTATGACATGTGCACCTTGCAGGTGCGCGCACTCGGATTGACCTTGAGTCGGTCCAATTCTATTTCCTCACCACCCACTTCGCAAATACCAAAGGTTCCCGCATCAATACGTTCGAGCGCTTGCTTGATTTCATTCATGCGTGCTTCAAGCTCAAATTCGATGGCGCTCCGGTCTTCGAAATTAGTTATGATCGATGCGCGGTCTTCTATTTCTGCTGTGTCAGTGCTTACCTCGCCCGCAGTCGGCACCCAGTCTTCGGTGTTGTCGGGATTAAGTCGACCAACGGTTTTTAGCTCACGTAATATTTCCTCCATTTGACCGGCGAGCTCTGTTTTGAGCGATGTAGTATCTATTGCCATATGGTCGTATCATACGCGAACCTCTACAATGTTTCAATTTTGAGGGGACTTTTCATGATGAGCAGTGAGGCAAGCATTACATCGCTAGTACTAATCAATAGGAATTTTTTGTCGATAAATACATATGCGATAAGGGTTTTCCCGTCCACGTCGCGCAGTACCCGCGCGTCTTTTCCCCCGATACGTTCATCCTTAAAGGTCCTGCCGAGGAGCGCTGCAATATTTTTCCTTCCATAGAGGGGGTCGAGTGTGGGCATGAGGTCTCGCGCCATATTTGGTTCCCACTCGAGCATTCCGGAAAATGTGTTCGGATAGGAGCGCGTACGGAAGTAAAAATACCCTGAAAGCGTATTGAGTGCGTGAATGCCGTACTCCGCGGCTTCTCCAAGTGAGCGGAGAAGTGTCTCGGGCGGTGTCTTGAGTGCGATTGCACGCAATACTTCGCTTGTTGACGCGTTGCGACTTTCTCCGTCCTCGATAATGAGAAACTGCACATCGCGTACTCCTCCGCTCGCAATCGAGGTTTTACCGAATGCGATAGAAAGGTCCGCCATCACCTGTTCGCGCGGAGAATTCGAGAGCACTATTTCCACCGGCTGCATGGAGAGTGGTAGCACTGCTATAGAGTCCTTTTTCCCAAGTGTTTTCGTTCCAATAAGTGCGTAGGCCGCGACGCCAATACCAAACGCAAGTACAAGTAGGAGGATAAAAATGGTGCGGCCAAGGTGGGACTCCTCTTCATGATACACACGCGACTCACCGCGTGACTCTCTGCGCGCTTCTTCCGCCATGATGATTTGTGTTTTAGTGGGAGCTTTGGTCTCAATCATTTCTTCCACATCCGCACGAAAAGTACGCATTGTCGGTGCTTTCACCGATCCCTTACTGCGCTCACTCCCTTTTTTTTTCCAGTCTTTCTCCTCTTGGTCAAAGGCAGGGCCGTCGTACGCGATTTCTTTCATGTGCTTCTATTATATCCTTGTTATCTTTTCGATGGAAATAGTGTGCAGCCAGCATACTTCTGGGTGCGCTGCACGAGGTTGCCGCGAGCAAAAAACACTCGCAATGCGAGTGTTTTTTTTGTTGCTACCTAGGAGTTTTGTCTTGGAGTGGGTACAAATCTTTTCGGACCCCCTTCGTCTCCTCCGTGTTGATTGGTGCTCGCTTGTGCATCCCGCTCGTTGGGTTTAATGAAGTTTGCGTCAGCGCGTTTGATGGAAAGGTTGATACGACCTTTTTCGTCCACTTCTTTCACGACAACGGGAACTTCCATTCCCTCCTTCATGTAGTCGGCTACGCGTTCAATGCGAAATGATGCCATTTCAGAGACATGCACCAAGCCTTCAGCACTGTGTCCAATCTTTACAAATGCGCCGAAGTCCATGAGGCGAGTGACGACACCCTTAAACATTTCTCCCGACACATATTCATGCGTCATCTCCGCAATAATGTCACGCGCCTTCTCTGCTGCGCCGTTCTTTCCGGTGCAAAATACGGTGCCGTCATCTTCAATGTCAATTTCTGCGCCTGATTGCTCGCGGATTTCATTCACCGTCTTTCCTCCTGAGCCAATCACCAAGCCAATCTGGTCTGGCTTAATTTTAATTACGACAATCTTTGGTGCGTATGGTGAGATGTCGGCACGTGGGGCAGCAATTGCCGCTTTCATGGTTTCAAGAATAGTGAGACGTGCGGCTTTTGCTTTTGCAAATGCTTCTTTCAAAATTGGAAGTGGGATTCCTCCAACCTTCACATCCATCTGAATTGCGGTTACACCATTTTTCGTGCCAGCAACTTTAAAGTCCATATCACCATGATGATCTTCAGGACCTTGAATATCTGTAAGCACCTTGTACTTCGTCGGTGATTCCATCATGAGTCCTGATGCAATACCCGCGACTGGCTCACTAATGGGAACACCCGCATCCATAAGTGCAAGCGTGGAGCCGCACACCGACGCCATTGATGTCGAGCCATTTGACGCCATTGATTCAGAAACAATACGAATCGTGTATGGAAACACCTCCTTTTCAGGAAGCACGTGGAGGAGCGCTTTTTCTGCGAGTGCACCGTGTCCGATTGCGCGGCGGTTCATGCCACCCATGCGGCCTGTTTCTCCAGAAGAAAATGGGGGGAAGTTATAGTGGTGCATGTACCGCTTCTTCCCCTGCACTTCCATTCCCTCGACTATCTGTGCGTCTTGCGGTCCCCCAAGCGTGAGTACGGAAAGTACATGAGTACCTCCGCGGTAGAAGATGCCTGTGCCATGGAGGACGGGCGAGACTTCCCCTGCTTGGGCAAAGAGGGGGCGTACGTCGTCGAATCCACGACCGTCTGGACGTTTTCCTTCGTTAATGGCCTTTGTATGCAGGAGGTCGTTCACCATGTCATCAAAGTAGGCCTC
The DNA here is from genome assembly GCA_043756865.1 of bacterium. Lineage (GTDB taxonomy): Bacteria > Patescibacteriota > Minisyncoccia > Phycocordibacterales > UBA6899 > MHLP01. The sequence continues at coordinate 5,541 of JAYUQG010000007.1, forward strand.
TGCAAGTTTCTCGTTCATCCCCTCAACTGTTTTGACGTAGCCAATCCACTCTTCGAGTAATGCGTACTCTTTCGCGCGTCCTGCCTCTCCCCAAATTGTTGCCTCAAATTTTGGAGCAATCTTTTCTGCAAAGAGTGCTTTGATGTCATCACCCACTTCGTCGAGTGCGATGATGCGTTTTGACTTCCCTCGCTTGGCAACAACTTCTTTTTGAAATTTCTGGAGTTTTTCAATTTCGGCACTCGCATACGCAAGGCCTTCCATGACGGCATCTTCCGGAATTTCTTTTCCTCCCATTTCTATCATGTTTACGTTGCCGTCCTTTCCGCAGACCACAAGCTCGCAGTCTCCTTCAATAACCTCTGTTCCTTCTTCTACGCGAAACGAGGGGAGTGTCACCCATGTGCCGTTTTGTCGCGCTACGCGGACAGCAGACACCGGACCATCAAATGGAATATCAGACGTTGCGAGTGCAAGCGATGCACCGTTTACTGCCAAGATGTCCGGCTCGTTGTCGTCGATAGAAAGTACGGTGATGACCACCTGCACGTCATAGCGAATACGTCCGTCAAAGAGAGGGCGGATTGTGCGGTCAATGATACGACCTGAGAGTACCGCAGCGTCGGATGGGCGACCCTCGCGTCGCATAAAACGACTGCCGAGAATTTGACCAGCTGCGTAAAAGCGCTCTTCATAGTCGACGGTTAGTGGAAAGAAATCTCCCCCTTCGCGCTTTTTATTTGACATTACAGTTGTTGCAAGAATAGTTGTATTCCCGTAACGAATCATCACTGAACCATGCGCTTGATCTGCAAGGTCGTTAAATTCTGCTATTAATTTTTTCCCTCCAATTTCAATCTCGTAGGATTCTTTTTTCATAATTTGCTTCCTGTGTTACTAAAATGGACTAAGGTCGTTCCTCCGCTTTGGGAGGTGCGACCTTGAAGATGTTGTCCATTCCTTGTGTCATCCAGATTCTCAAATTGAACCTGCAGTTCAACAAGATGATCCGGATGTCACTACTACTAATATGCTCACTATAAACCAGAGGCTGTGGTGCCGCAAGAAAAAACCCCGAGAGGGGTTTATTTCATTTTGTGCACTTATTTCGGCGCAGCACATGCGCCGGAGCAACCCTTTTGTGGTCGCAAAAACACTAGAGAGAAACAGCCCTACGAGGTCTCGGTCCTCCCCCCTCACGGCCACCTCCACGAGGTCCGGCACTAGGGCGTAGGCCCGCCCTGCGCTTTTCTTTGTACCCCATGAGGTACGCAGAAGGATTGTCCGAGAGGTCAAAGAAGTCATCTGCGGCTTCACGAAGCTTCGACGATGCGGACTTTCCAAACGCAATTACTTCGACCTGAATCCCCATATTAATTTGGAGATATTTCACCAGTGGGACAAAATCCCCGTCGCCCGATGCGATGATAATCGCATCGAGTTTTGGTGCGAGCGTAATTGCATCGACGGCAAGTCCCACATCCCAGTCCCCTTTTTTTGCGCCACCCCAAAATTCCTGGAGTTCTTTTGAGCGTGTCTCAATGCCAATTTTCCCAAGCGCCTCAAAAAAACTATGTTCGACACCTTCTTTTGTGGAAATAACGTATGCCATGGCGCGAATAAGTTTTCTTCCTGCGAGTGCGTCCGTCAAGATATTGCTAAAGTTCACACGAGAATCATCATAAAGATTCTTCGCGCTGTGGTAGAGATTTTGAGTATCGATAAATACTCCGACCCGCTGGTCTTTGTGCTTAATTACAGACATATACTAGTTGTGCGTCACGAGTTTTAGTTTCAAAAAAATGATGAGAGACAAAACACTATGACAAAAATAAAAATTCAAACCTTTATAATAGAGGGAGAAACACTGATATAAAATACGAACATACACATGATATCATCCAATATGTAACAATGCGCAACTTGTGCGCATTGTGTACTATTTGATGCCGAGTTTTTTGACGAGAGAGTTATATTTGGTTTCACTTTTCTTCTTCAAATACTTCAGATGTGCGCGACGATCCGACACCATCTTTAAAAGCCCACGTCGTGAGTGGTGGTCCTTCTTGTTTTCCTTTAAATGCGCTGCAAGCTCGTTGATCTGCTGGCTTAATATAGAGACCTGAACCTCGGGGGAACCCGTGTCCTTGGCGTGGCGCTGTGTTTTGGCCATTACGACCAGTTTTTTCTTTGCTGTTAACATGAAGAGTAGCCTAGCACAAAAACAAACAAAGCGCAAGTGCTATTTCCTTTTAGTTTTTTCTTCCATGAATCTTGAAAGTAAGTGGTCTGGTGGGGTTTCATCGTGCATGAATTCAATTGGGTCAACAGACGAGAGTTCATCCTCGAGTTCGTGATTCATGCTGCCAAGTGTGATGGCCGCGCTTTCTCCCGATTCATCAAAAAGGCCACCTCGCAAAAGGGTGATTCCTGGTCCGATATTTCGACTATCGCCGATCGCCTCACGAAAGCTAGGGAGTGTCATGTATTATGCGCTCAAGCTAATATTTCCGTTTTTGATTCCTTCAATAATTTCGGGTGCGATGTCTGCGCCTTGTGTAAGTAGCTCTTCTACATTAGTTGCGGTTACGAGTTCAGGTAAGGCATTTTGCTCAGTAGGAAATTGGTCATTCTCCCAGTCGGCAAAATGCTTTATGATTTCTTGCCCCGCTTGCTCAGGTGCGTCTTCGGTGAGCGCAGGCTGCACATCAAGCATTGCTTCATTGTCCATTCCTTCTGGTGATTCAATTCCTCCGTTGGTCATAGCGTATGTATACAGTAATCGTATCACTCGTATTTTTTTTAATCAATATGCTTTATCCAGTGCACTGTGTTGTTGTGTATTTTTCAAGTGTTCGCAGGATGCCCCCTTGTTGCTACAATACAGGGAATGGACATTTTACAGTGGAAGCAACGATTTCTTGAGTATATAGAGATAGAAAAGGGTAGAAGCGTGCTTACCGTTAAAAATTATGACCGCTATCTTGTCCGTTTCATTAACCATACTCACGTTAGCGCACCTGAGGATATTACGTATGACATGGTGCGGGAATACCGTTTGTGGCTCAATCGTCAGTCTGCTCAATCATCAAATGGAGCTGGTGGTGTCGACACGCTTAAAAAGAAGACACAGAATTATTACCTCATTGCACTTCGTGCATTTCTCAAATATATGGCACGTGAGGGGGTCAGCGTCATGTCTCCTGAAAAAATTGAGCTTGCGAAAGCCCCCGATCGCCAACTTGACCTTATCTCTTCGGCAGACCTAGGTCGACTACTGCATGCCCCCGACCAAAGCACACTTCCAGGGCTTCGCGATACTGCGATACTGCAACTCTTCTTTTCGACAGGGTTGCGTGTCTCTGAGTTATGCGGACTATCCCGTGACCTTGACCTTACCCGTGATGAGTTCGCTATTCGTGGTAAGGGTGAAAAAATCCGAGTTGTCTTTTTGTCTGATGAGGCCAAAAAGTCCATAAAGGCATATTTGGCAAAAAGGACAGATGTCGACGATGCGTTATTCGTGCAGATAGGACGCGGAGGGGTTGTGGCTCAACAAAAGAAGACAGGCTCGCTCCGGCTTACACCGCGTTCTGTGGAACGTATTGTGAAACATTATGCGATTAAATCGGGTATTTCGAAAAAGGTAACCCCCCATGTATTGCGCCACAGTTTTGCAACTGACCTACTCGAGAATGGGGCAGACCTCCGCTCCGTGCAGGCGCTTCTCGGACATGCAAATATCGGCACCACACAGATATATACGCACGTGACCGATAATCGACTGAAAGAGGTGTACAAGCAGTACCACAACAAGAAAGGAAAATAATGTTTTGTGCCGTGAAACGTTACACGGTGTTGTGTGTGTCAGGTTTCACGAGAAACATTGCTTTCCTCACAAAAGTGGTCAAGCAAAAAACCGACCTCAAGGTCGGCCTATGTGTCCTTTATCTTTCAATTTGTCCCTGCTCGGTCAATTTTTGTTATATACGACCCCGGTGGCAATAGGTGGTTTGTGCAAATTTTTGTAGGACATCTTTGCCCAGCTAATCCCGTACTGAAGAGTTGGCGAAACTGTATTTTTGACGTCAGAGCGTCGATTATTTCCGCGGTTGCTGTGATTTACTGTATGGGCATTCGGGCAGGCAGACGAAATTGATTCCTCACTTTTTCGTTCGGCATGTAGTGGTTTTTGTTTCGTGTCACTTTGACAGGTTTTCTGCGGCAGCGAACAATGTCTCGCATAGGACACTTTATTTATGTGATCAACTTTTTTAATTATCTCTTTCAGCACAGACACGCAAGGATTTACAGAGTGCGTTATACTAGTTCCATGAAAATTGTTTCATGGAACGTGAACGGACTACGTGCGGTCGCAAAAAAAGGTTTTATTGAATGGTTACACGAAACCAGCCCAGACGTACTCGGACTTCAGGAAACAAAATCGGAGCCTGACCAGCTCCCCAGTGAAGTTCGTAACCCAGTGGGCTACTTCTCCTATTTTTCACACTCAAAGACAAAGAAGGGCTACAGTGGCGTCGCACTTTATTCAAAGACAAAACCAGACAAGGTTGAGTATGGTATAGGCATTCAGCGTTTTGATGACGAAGGGCGCATTATCATAGGATATTTTGAAGACACTGTCCTTTTGAATGTTTATTTTCCTAATGGCGGGGGTGGCCCCGTACGTCTTCAGTACAAACTCGATTTTTATGATGCCTTTCTTTGTTATATTGAAAAGTTACGCAAAAGCGGAAAGAAGGTAGTTTTTTGCGGGGACGTAAATACTGCACATGAAGAGGTCGATCTGGCTCGACCAAAGGCAAATGAAACAAATACGGGATTTCTCCCCGACGAGCGCGCATGGATTGATGAGCTCGTGCATCATGGTTATGTAGATACTTTTCGATATCTTTACCCACGCAAAATTGGAGCGTACAGCTATTGGGATATGAAGTCTGCTGCACGAGAGCGTAATGTCGGATGGCGCATCGATTATTTTTTCCTTGCACCTGAGATGCTCCCCCGCCTGAAATCTGCGGGTATATCCGAGCATGTGTACGGGTCTGACCACTGTCCTGTTTGGATAGAATTATCAGATAAATAAAAAACCGCCGCATGGATATGCGGACGGTGCGGGTGCTTAAATTCTTCGTGAACGCACCAGAGCCCAAACTTTTTCTTCGTAGTTGAAGAGGTCGGTGGTGGGAGCATCTTGTGCCGACGCACCCGCGGGCTGCAGGAGGGGAATACGAATGATTTGCGCGAACACTGCGTCGAGTGCGGGCAGGTCGCCGACCTTGAACATTGCACGCATTTCACGAAGCCCCGCAGCGAATGCGATTTGATGAATGGGATTCATCTTGCGCGTTTCTGTTTTGTCGACTCGTAAAATCTCCAGCGGTGTCCACCACTCAGGGATTTCCATTTCTGATGATTCAGCTGGCGGGGACCAGAAGTCCACGCGTTGCCTGAGTTGTCCCACGAAGTGATATTGTGCCAGCGGGAGCTTCGAGCCGTCTTCCTGTCGTTTCTCGAATGTGCGAACGTAGCGGAGCTGAAATAGCGAATCCATGTCGAGATGCTCGATGACAGCCTCGTCGGTCTCATTGCCAAGTTCACGGAGTGCGCAGATGCGTGCGACTGCGTTAATGGGGCGATTGAAGTCTGGCTCCGAATCCCTACTCGCATACTGCTCCGGATCTGGATTGAAGCCATACATCAAGTCTCGCTTGAAGTTCCACCTGAAGTCACCTTCTTCAATTTTGCCACAGGGGAACTTGTAAATCATGTCGTCGCGAGAAAAGCCGACGGCGAGATGCGTGAATGTGGGGTTCCAGATCATAGAAATCGAAGAACCCCAGTCGTACCGTTTTGCAGATTGAGCGTCAGCCATGACACCCTCCTTTTCTATAAAAGTAAGTTGAGTGGGCTCCTCCGTATAAAGGTGCCTGATTAAATACTACACATTTTGAGCATTTTGTCAACGCTCACTATATTTTTTCGTGCACCTGGCGATGCAATCAGGCGTACTTACTTCACTCCGTACTTCTTCCGAATGGCGCGTACTTCTTCAACCTCTTTTTCTGATTTTGTGTCCTTCCCCGCCTCGCCGAGTTTCTCAAGTTCCTTTGAGTCCAGCGCGATGAGCTCTTTTGCGCGGGCCTCGAGATACTCCGCACTATTTTTCTCGGGTTCATCAAGCACCTCATCAAAGAGCGCGTGGAGTATCCAGCCAATTTCACGTGCGGGTTTAATATTGAGTACTTCCATGATTTTTGAGCCATCAATCTTCAGCATTCCCACCGACACAGGTGCACGCATTGCTTCTTCAATCATAGAGTGATATTTCCGAAGACGGTACGGAGTTTCTTTTGGTCTTCCCATTCCGATACGATCACATGCACGCACATGCATGAGATCCCAAACAAGCTCCGGGCCCACGTTTGCAACGATGCGGCGTACTGCGGACAATGTAATTTTCTCTATATCGGAAAAAAACAAATGATAGCGCACAAGTGTTGCTACCTGTTGCGTGAGGTCTTTGGGAAAACGCAAACGTTCAAGAATTTTTGTCGCCATGCGGCCACCAACAACATCATGGCCATAAAAGGTCCAGTCATCTTTTTCCGGTGCCCATTTGCGTGTGTGCGGCTTCGCAACGTCGTGTAGTAGCGCTGCAATGCGCACATGGAGCGGCCATGCACGCTCTTTTGCGTGTTCAAGCGCGCGCAAGTTGTGCTCCCACACTTCATATATATGATCACCATTCTGCTCGCACCCAATACCCTCTTCGAGTTCGGAAATAACATATTTCAATATTCCTAGCCGATTCATCATGATGATTCCTTCCATGGGGCGACCCGACATGATTATTTTTACAAACTCGTCACGGATTCTTTCTCTTGCGATGTGTTTCAGTCGTGAAGCAAACGCCACTACTGCATCCATTGTGTCTTTCTCAATAGTAAAACCAAGCTCAGCGCTAAAGCGAACTGCGCGAAGTATGCGCAATGCATCTTCGTGAAATCGGTCGGCGGGAACCCCAACGGTGCGTATCAGTTTTCTTTCTATGTCGCCCTCTCCATCATAGGGGTCAACAAGTTTGGAAGTTGATGGGCTATACGCGATGGCATTCATGGTAAAGTCTCGTCGCAATAAGTCATCTTCAAGTTTTCCTGAGAACGTTACTTCATCAGGGTGTCGGAAGTTAGAGTAGGTTGTCTCTTTGCGGTACGGCGTGACTTCGACAATCCGCATGCTCTTGCGTAGGTCATCATCTTCTGCAATTGACTCGTTTACAACCCCAACCGTGCCATAATCATTCTCGTAAAAAGTCTTTGGAAATAACGCGATGATTTCAGTGGGTGTGGCGTTCGTGGTGACGTCCCAGTCTTTGGGTGCAAGGTCACGATACAGATCGCGCACACAGCCACCGACAAGATATGCCTCAAAACCTGCAGCTTCAAGCGAGTCGGTGACGGAGGATATTTCGGGGGGAATGGTAAAGCGTTTTGGCATGAGTCTATTATATATGCATGGGAGCAAATTATCTGCTTTCAATGTCTCGAATATGGTTTCTCACCTCTGTGCTGACTGTGTTTTCTGAAATATTTCTTGAAACACAATAACTAGTTTTAAACCAATCAACTATTTTTTTAGCTCCCCTGCTTGAATTGCAACTCCAGCAACAGATTGTAACTGTTGCAGGATTATTCCAAGGTGGTAAATAATTTAAATGCTTAATTGTATACCAATCAGCACGTCGATTAGCTGAAGTGTGGCCAAGCATTGTTTTATGGCAGTACACACAGGTACGGTCTCTTTTAAAAACCCTATTCAGTTCATCCATTGGGAGTCCGTAACTGTTATTCATAGTTAAATTAATGGCTCTTGTTAGTGTGTCTTTGGTCACGAGTTTCTAAATCTTTTGTTGTTAAATACGCACAAAAGCCTAAGAACTCGCGACCCCACCTCGCGGTTTCTGCAAAGCCTGACAAGAAAGCTTTTCAGAAATATCGCTGTGGTTCACAACCGCTAAAAACCTTAAGCAGTTAAGGTTTTCTTAACGCGTCTGTGCTCCCGCCAGGATTCGAACCTGGAATAACTGCTTCGAAGGCAGTCGTGATATCCATTTCACTACGAGAGCATTATCAATCCTGTACGTCAAATATACAACTCTTTTGACGAAAATCAACGCCAGGCACCGGTAGTTGTCGAAATACAATAAATCATTTAGTATTCATTCACATTGCGGGTATGGTTTAGTGGTAGAATACGTCCTTGCCAAGGATGAGACGGGAGTTCGATTCTCCCTACCCGCACAATTGCAAAATACCGCCGTAAGGCGGATGTTTTGTAATTGTGCGGGTAAGTGAGCAAACTGCTTTGCTCACGTGGGTGAATCGAAGCCTTTTCCCTTATTTGTGAAGATTTCCTAACCTGAACAAATGGGAAATGGGCACTAAAGCTGTAAGCTTCGATTCTCCATACCCGCACTAGAGTTGGGTGAGACGGAAGCCGACAATACAACCAATAGCAAAAAGGACGAGAAATTCTCGTCCTTTTTGCTATTGGTTGTATTGTGGTGATTTCTATTTACGAAACATGCCGTGCTGGGAAAGCTTTACTTACCCGCATGATTTATTATTCAAGTAATAAATAACTGAAATCACACCGCCCCACACAACATCTTCTTCGTCATAACACCCAACATGTCTACAACTCCTCCAAATCACCATTAATACCCATATATACCAACACATTTCTAAGCAGTCATTCAGCACTGTTCTGCGGATTAGTACTAAAACTATCGCCAAAACACCAGTTAATTCATATTTTAAGCCACTTCTGGCATATATGCGGTTATGCACATGCAATGTGTGCATAACTGTGGATAAACCTGTGGAAAGTGTTTATAAAGGACAGTAAAGGTCATGTTGCAAATGTCCTTTACAAATGCATGACCTTTTGTTAATTTATGAATTTTGTTACGTAGTAACGTTTCTGGCATTTGTACATGTTCTGCAGGAAACTGAATTACGTTTCACATGAAACATAATCTGCTATACTTTTGAAAATTATGCCGCTTACTAGCAATCAAATTACCGGTAATTTGGGCGAAGAAATAGCCGTGAGGTTTCTCGTGAAACATGGTTATCTTATTGTTTTACGGAATTACAGAAAAAAAGCTGGTGAAATAGATATAATCTGCAAAAAACGTAATATACTCTACTTTGTTGAAGTAAAAACTGTTTCACGTGAAAACATAACAAATGAAAGCCCTGACGGATACAGACCAGAAGATAACATTCATTCTGCAAAAATTAAACGAATCGGGAGAGCTGTGGAACTGTATATCACTGAGTTTAGTCCAAAAGAGGACTGGGAGTTCCTTGTAGTAACTGTACTTTTAGATAAAACCAGTAAAAAAGCAAAAGTCTCACTAATTACTGATCTTGTACTGTAAGTGTTTCACATGAAACATACATACGGCGTTATATGTGGATTGCAGTGTTTCACATGAAACATCGAGCTCAGTAAAAGTGAAGAGTGCATCGCAATCGTTTTGTAGACAGCAATCTGTTAATAGGAGATTTTTGTCGTTTAACATTGAAGAGTGAAACTCAAATTACTGCTATACTAACGCAAAGAGTCTTTTGAAACAGGGGACTTGCATTGTTTTAATTAGTATGCTATAATCTGTACATGGTTGATTCATCGCGCACAACACTTGTTGAGAAAGCGAAAGCTATTATTCTCGAATCTCATCTTTCTAAAAAAGACAAAGATTTGCTTATCGGCAGAGTTCCCTTTGTTGCAGAAATTATGTTGCAGATGTTTGTGCAGGTTTGCGAGGAAGATCCGTTTGGCGTCGAAATGATAGTCAAAAGTCTACAGAAAAAACTTGATGCACAAGGTAATTTGAAAAAAATACACGAAATTATTAAACAAGAGCGTAGAGAGTCTGAGGAGCAGCTCATTGGTGGATAATTACACAACATGGAATTTTTAAATCGAAAGGAAAATGTGGAAGTTGTCGCTGGTGGAAAGATTACCCCAGTACTCGAAGGACTTGTCGATATTGCTGACCCCGATGCATTTTTCAAAGCGACAAGCGCAGAGAGTTCTGCAATAGAGGAGTCTGTTTACCCAATTACAAATGATGAGCCAAGTGCGCTCAATCAAGAGCGAGGATACGGAAGTACTTATCCCAAGAAATACACTTAGCATTGCATAAGTACGCACAGAGTGCGGAGTCTAAAATGAAATATTATGATTGAGCAATTCAAACAAGACGAGAAAGAACTTTTAACTATCCCCGAGACTGCGGAGGGGGGTGAGGTGTTGCTCGACGCGACTTCTTCTGTTCCTGGGGTAGCAGTAAGTCCAGACTACGCTCCAAAAACTGTTCCATATGAAACACCTCACTACACCGTTGAGGGACTTTCGCTAGACGAGAAGGAATTTCTTGCTGACGCGACGTATATTGCAGAGACAGCCCAAGAGGCTGGTTCTCCTATTGCACTACGCGTTGCTGCGGTGGCAAACGAATTTCTTTCGGTAGACTCCAATGTAACGGTGGAAATACCTCTCATTGGGGCAGCTACTGAAGTTGCGGACAAAAAGAATGAGGACCTGCCACTCACTGACCGTTTTGGAAGGCATGCTAAAAAAGCACTTGCGCTCTTGTCGGTGGCAGCAGCGCTCGGTGGTGCTGCGCCAGCGGCAAATGCAGGAAATGGAATTTTGGAGGCACTTACAGGAGCGAGTATGCAGCAAGGAATCAAAAAAGCCGAGCAAGGCGCAGCGGCATATGCGGCAATGCAAGAGAATCGCATCCAGCGCGACAATAGAGAAAGTGAGATTAAGCGTATTGAAGAGCTAAAGAAGGTTACTCGCGCGCAGGGAAATGTAGCCCAAGAGATTGGAAGTATAAACAGGGGAGTCGGTACCTCAGCACAGGAGCAGGTACTCGCGGCTAATTTTGATGTACAAAAAGCTGATTTTCTCGCACAGCGCGAAGTATTGAAAGAACAATTTCTGAAATTGCCTGAGCCCACAGGATCGCAAATGGCGCACTACAAGGCTGCCATTGCCCGTATTAAGGCAGCAGAGGTACAAGCTGATGCAACATACAGAACAGCTGTCGCGCAAGTTCGGGGACAAGTGGTTATTGCAGGTGCACAGTCGGGGGTGGAGAGTGTCAATACGAATACATCTTTGCAGAATCTCACCAACACACAAATTCGACTCGAAAACGAGATGCGCGCACTTGATATTCAGTATCGCACTCTTCAATTGAATGGTTTGAATGTCATAATCAAAAGATAAGCACATTGCTCCCTCCTGCGACTCTGCTATACTGCTCTTTGTTCACGCGCAGTTGTGGTTGTATCTGTTTCTTGTGAAACACATATTTATAGAGTAACGGATGTCTCGCAAAAGTGAGTCAGCGGTGACATTGTAAATATCTGAGGTTTAGGTTATGTTTCGTGTAACGTAAAGTGAATAAACGGGGCGTGGTGTAACGGCTAACATTCTCGCTTTGGGAGCGAGCGACTCCGGGTTCGAATCCCGGCGCCCCGACTATAATAAAAAAACTGCTTTTTGGCAGTTTTTTTATTATAGTCGGGGCGAGCGAGCAATCCGCATTGCTCGCGTCCGGGATTCGAAAAGGCTGAGCATGTCGCAACGAGTCCGTCTTCGGACGAAGTGAGACTCGAAGCCTGTACCGTCCATGTAATGGAAGAAACTCCCGGCGTAGTTTGTGTCAGTTCTCATTTACTTGAATCAGCAGCAGGGAGTTAGACAGCGCACCTTCTTGGCCAGTTGTGATGTGAAACGTTATACTATATATCATGAGCGAAGGAGAACCTGTTTCTGTTGAGCAAGATGCATCAGCCACCCAAGAGTTTTTTTTGTTTGAAATTGATGGATCCCTCTACGCAGTTCCTGTGTCCGAGGTTGATCAAGTAATGAAGATTCCCCCGATCACTCCTGTCCCCAATGCCCCCCGGGCAATTGTCGGGATTTTTCACTTACGCAGTAAGGTCGTGGTTGTGCTTGATTTGGTGCGACGAATGAACCTACCTAGGAAAAACCCACTTACGCCGAATTTTATATTTATTGCCCACAGTGGAAAGAATAGCCTCGCACTCCTTGTCGATCGGGCAAAGACAATAGTACATATTAAAAAGACGGCCATAACCCCGCTCGACCCTATTGTGTTTGCTCACATTCCAGAGCGCTATGCAATTGGTATGTTTTTGCATGAGGTGCATGAGCCAAAGAAATCGAAGGCTCCTTCAATTATGTTTGAACCAAAAAGAGCAATAAGTGAGGAGGCTGCGATAGTCCGTACGGTGCCCGTTGTCTGTCTAGATTTGCCAAAAGTATTGGACCAAGAAGACCTTTTGGGTATATTTGCACAGGATGAAAAGGCACCGCCCGTCGCATAGAGCCTACCCAGTAGGAATTTCCCCGCTGCAATGAAATCTCATTAAGAATACGAAAAAACTTTGTCGCCCTGCCTCGTTAAGTTTGCGCAGGTTTTGTCTGTCTTGCCTATAAAGCTTTCTCGTTTTGCTGCGGAGGCCCCACTGAGACAGGCCCTAAGGCGTAACCTAAACTTTACAACACAAATGCTGTTATCGGCTTACGGGTACGCTGTCTCCCCCTGTCGTTCTCGACGTCACACATAGCTAAATTTTACTTGAAGTTGTGGTGTACTCGACATCAACCCACAGCGTGGTCATATTTGGAAGGGAACATAATCCACAATGTGACTTACTTCCCAGTGGTGGTGCTCATGGTATAATGGGGACATGTTAACTGATAAGAAGATTCTGATCGTTGATGACTCCGCGTTTATGCGCAAGGTGCTTCGTGATATTTTTGAGAGTGCCGGCTACACGCATTTCGTTGAGGCAGCCAATGGCAACGAAGCGCTCGAACAATATAAAAACGAAAAACCTGATTTTATGTTTCTTGACGTTATTATGCCGGACTTTAACGGCATGGACGTGCTCAGAGAAATCGGAAGAGAAGCGAAAATCATCGTTGTGTCAGCTGTCGGACAAAAAGAAATGATAGAACAAGCAAAGTCACTTGGAGCGCTCGATTATGTCGTCAAGCCATTTGACCGAGATCAGGTGTTGGAGAAACTGAATAAGTATTTTTCATAGCATCCAAAGAGACGCTGAAAGCCTACCCCAGTAGGAACTTCTCATGCAGCGCGATATCATTAAAAATATGCAAAACTTTTGTCTGTTTTTATTATGAAGCTTTCACGTTTTGCTTCGGGGGCCCTACTGAGATAGGCTCTAGGGCCTGCCGAGTATTCACGCACTGGATCCCTTCGGTGTGTTTTGCTACAACATCGTCGCATTTGCGATTTGAACCTTTTGGCATGTCGTGAGAGTATGAACTGGTCATATGGAATATAACGAAAAGATTCGATTGATTATTGCCGACGATTCTTTTTTTATTCGCACATACCTCTCCGAACTACTTCGCCAAGACCCAGACATTCTTCTTGTTGGCACCGCGTCGACAGGCAATGAAGTAGTAGCCCTCGCTTCGAAAATGAAGCCGGACGTAATCACAATGGATTATCATATGCCGGGGCTAAATGGCATCGAGGCAACTGCGGAGATCATGCTTGGCGGCCGCCCACTTCCCGCAATAATTATGATTTCGGCATTTGAAGGTGAAGATGGAGCTGCGATGCGCAAGTCACTTGCTGCATCGGGTGCACATGTGATCAATAAACCTTCTGGTGAAATTTCTCTTGATATTGAAAAAGCGGCTGAAGAAATACTTCGCAAAGTAAAAGAAATAGGCATGGTTGAGGTGAAAATGCGTAAACTTTATGCACGGATGCATCATCAGACTGAGAAGAACCAACAGCACGCGCCTCGGGGCAGTCGCCCTTTGCGCGGAGTTGTAGTCATTGGTGCCTCTACGGGAGGCCCGCCACTTGTTGAAAGTTTGATTTCCGCCCTTGATCCAGAGCTTGATATTGCAATTGTTGTGGTACAGCACATGTCGCCATATTTTTCCGGACTTTTCGCGGAACGCCTTGATCGAGTAACTGGTTATCGTGTGCACCAAGCAGTGAGTGGCGAAGCATTAGTGTCGGGTGTCGGTGTCGTAGTCCCCGGTGGATATTCATTATTTCCATCATCGGCTACTGGCACAAAGGATGCTGAAGAGTCGTGCAGTTTTTTGCTTTCCCCGACACCGATTAATCAGCATGAAATTGAAATAGACGAAACAATGAAGGGGATTGCAGCCTGCTACGGTGCTTCGGTTGTCGGCGTACTACTTTCCGGAATGGGAGTAGACGGCACGGAGGGTTTGCGTGCAATTAAATCGCATGGAGGGTTTGCGCTAGTGCAAAACCCTGAAACTGCAACGATTTCGTCCATGCCCCGACATGCTGCACATGCGGAAACGATGGATGCCATGCTCGACCTTAGCGACATACCCGCTTGCATCAAAAACTACTTTAGTTTTAAAGCATAGTTGCACTTGTAGGCTACGACACTTTGCAGATGATACAATGAACACATATGTTGCCAGCGATGAACAAGTTCAAAGATCTGTTTTGCAGTGAGGCAGAAGATCAAATAGCGGTACTTTCAAGCACGCTCTTGCTTATAGAGAAAACTCCGGATGATCCTACTTTATATCAGACATTGATGCGCAGTGCGCACACCATTAAGGGTGCATCGGCGACCATGGGCTTTACGGAGATGGCAGCACTCTCGCACGCACTCGAAGATGTGTTTCATGCGGGGGAGCGAGGTGTCATGAGTTTTACGCCAGATGCAATTTCTCGTATCTTTGCGAGCGTAGATCGCTTGAGTGCGTCGCTCGCTGCTATCCGTGAACATGATACCGAGCTTCCGTCACAAGACTTGGTTCCTGACTTGCGACTGTTGCTCACCACGAACGCAACCACGGCACCCGCGACTCCCCAAGCATCAAAAGCTGCTGTTTTTACACCAAAAATAAACCTCCCCGTTCACGTGAAGGTGGGCATTGAGCGTCTTGATACGCTCATGGGGTTGTTCGAAGAGATGCTTATGATTCGCCTAAAACTTGACACAATTCTCGAGCCAGTACTCGAGATCGCTCAAACAGTGCAAGATCCATTATTAAAGCAGCGCCTTTTTTTCGTCCATGAATTCAAAACACTCTTTGAACAAATGGCCCGCCTGCTTTCGGAAAATCAAGACGCGCTCTTGTCCATCCGCCTCGTTCCGCTGGATCAAATATTTAGTCAGTATCCACGCATGGTGCGCGACCTTGCTTTGCGTGAAGGAAAGAAAGTCGAATTTATCATGGAAGGCGGAAGCCTCGATCTTGATCGCTCTGTGCTAGACGGGCTCGGGGGCGCATTGGCACACTTGCTCCGCAATGCGATTGATCATGGAATTACAAATGAAGGCACAATCCGTCTCACTGCCAAACGTGTCCGTTCTCGCGCCCACATCATAGTTGAGGACGATGGAGCTGGTGTGAATTATGACCGCGTGCGCGCGGTGGCCGCTGAGCGCAACGTGCTTCCACTTGAGCGTGTGAAAAATCTCGACAACGCAGGTGTGGCAGAATTGTTGTTTCATCCGAATATGTCCACAAACGAAACAGTGACTGACGTGTCCGGGCGTGGAGTCGGGTTGTTTGCAGTGCGCTCATTTGTGGAAGACATGAATGGGCGTATTGAAGTAGAGTCACCCATACTGGGAACAAGTAAGGGGACACGTTTTATACTGGATTTGCCTGTCACGCTTGCCACGCTCCGCGTGATGACGATTCGCTCCGCGGGGTATACATTTG
Source organism: bacterium (assembly GCA_043756865.1). Classification (GTDB taxonomy): domain Bacteria; phylum Patescibacteriota; class Minisyncoccia; order Phycocordibacterales; family UBA6899; genus MHLP01. Next base: position 21,387 of record JAYUQG010000007.1, read on the forward strand.
CGGTACCTTTTGACAGCATTGTGCGGACGATGGAGTTTGGCGACCAAGATGTATTACGCGCACTTGATCAGGAGAATGTAATGGTGGACGGCACGATGACCCCACTACTGCAACTTGAAAAAATTCTTGCACTGACCGCACTGGGTTACCCCGGTGCCCTGCTACGCCGCAAAGGCCCACGTATCTGTGTTGTTGTTCGGACGGAGCGCAATAACATCGCACTAGAGATTGACCATGTCACCGGAGAGCAGGAGTTATTGGTAAAATCACTCCCAACGCTTTTGCGCGGCATAAAGGGTTTTTCAGGCTCGACACTCCTTCCTGATGGTCGAACGGTGCTTCTTTTGGACGCACATGGTTTACTCATGCAAGCACTAAACGATATACTGGACACTACACAAGCACCCAACATATGAATCCCATATTTCAACTCAATGCCAGTGACCATGACCAACTCAAGGAGTTGGTAAATATCGGTGTATCTCACGCGAGCACCTCACTCTCACAAATGGTGGGGAAGCGTATGACTATCAGTGTTCCTGAGCTGGATATAAAAAGTACTGAAACAAATATAGAGTTTATCGACGATCCGGATGAGATTACCATCGCGGTGTTGCTGCGTGTTTCCGGCGGCATCGACGGGTACGTCTTTCTTCTTTTCCCCCGCCCCGCAGCACTCCGTCTACTCGAGGCGGTTTCTGGCAAGACTGTCGGTGACCTGCGCGCGCTGAATCAATTTGACCGCTCGGTTTTTCAAGAACTTGGAAATGTTGTCACGGGTGGAATGCTTCAGGGGCTATCTCGTTTTCTCCACTGCGAGCTGGTACATTCCGTCCCTGATGTTGTCGTGGATATGGGGGGTGCAATGTTCAACTCACTTTCTGCGTCAATGATTGCGCAGCATGAGGAATTTATATCGTTGGAAGTTTCTGTGTGTGTTGACTCAGATACTAATGCTGTTGCGTGCGACGAACTTCATGAGGCTGCCGGTCGCATGTATTTGTTTATTGGACCTGAGGCGGCAAAGGCAATACTTGGATTTACTAGCACGCTCGTCAAGCCCGTATAGAATGACTAAGGTTGTAGAAATTCGCATTGCCGAAATGTACGCTGGCGACGAGCATAATGTCATTGTCACGAACGGTGTGGGATCCTGCATCGTGATAATTCTTTATGATCGCCTGCATCGCATTGGTGGCATGGCGCACGCAATTTTACCCCGCGTACGCAATACTCGCGGTGATCAATTTAAGCGTGATGACCTCGGTCGGCGTTTTGTAAAATGCGCCGACGAGGCAGTGGACGCACTTATTGAAGAAGTAGAATCTCTTGGTGCAACAAAAGAGCACATCGTTGCCAAGCTTGTTGGCGGCGCACACATGTTTTCGCTCCTTGAGGGAGACAAGTTTGGCATTGGTTGGGAGAACACTGAAAGCGCACGTGAACGACTGCTTGCCGCGGATATCATTATTGAGACAGAAGTTGTTGGTGGAACTGTTGGCAGAAATGTTCGCTTTGACTGCGCAACGGGCATTGTGGAGATAACCACAAAAGTCTAGACCTCGAACTATGGGGTACATATTCCTCTCTCGATTTGGATTTAATACACAACAGTACTAAACTGTAATTATGTTTGTTCAACGATTTTCATTCACCGTTCTGGCATTTTTGTTTTTCGTAGGAATGCTTTTTGGGCAGGGTTTGTTTCCGATGTTTGATAAGGTTGACAGATGTCTAGATGGTGGCGGTGCTTGGGAAGAGCAGGGTGACTATTGTCGACATGAAGTTGTTTCACCGGAAACATACCAACGCGTAACGGTGAAACAAGGCCAAACAGAGGACGGCACCATTTTGGTTTCGTTTGTGGACGAAGTGCCCGTAGTGCCACAGTCGCTCAAAATTCAAAACCGCGCACGGACACTGCGTGCATTTACTTTTCAATTCTCAGGAAAAGGTAGGGAAGGTAGGGTGCTGTATCTCGAATCCGTGAAACCTCGTGCATTTTACGTTGTCACGGGACGTTTTGATGTTTCACAAGAACCTGATAGTCCTGCATGGAATGATGACACCACATTGTATTTTCGCGCCGTCGACATTTCTGGCACAGATGTTTCGTACTACCTTAATGTGGCAACTCTAGAATTGCAGATTGATTCGGGTGATACACCCCCTGCTTCACGCACTCCAGCATATGGCGCGCCAGAGTGAACATTGCTTGCGTGTGCTCACCCCGAGTGCAAAACAAGCCCGTGCAAAGAATGTCTTGAACGTACTAAAAAAATTGTACCCAAAGGTACATACGTTTCTTGATTTCGGCACAAATTGGGAGCTGCTTGTCGCGGTTATCCTTTCAGCTCAATGTACAGACAAAAAGGTAAATGAGGTCACAAAAACGTTATTCAGCAAGTACCGCACTATTGATGATTACATCAGCGCTGACTCTCGGATGCTTGAGCGCGACATATTTCAAACAGGATTTTATAGAAACAAAACTAAACACATACAAAATGCCGCACGTATGGTGAAACAAACGTTTCACGGACATTTGCCGCGCACAATGGTTGAAATGCTACAGATACCCGGTGTCGGAAGAAAAACTGCAAATGTTGTGTTGGGAAACGCTTACGGGATAGTCTCAGGTATTGCTGTCGATACACACGTGAAACGTTTGTCACATGTTCTGGGGCTTTCTGATAGTGTAGACCCAAAGCACATCGAAAAGGACCTCGCGCTACTGTTTGCTAAAAAAGAATGGTTTACGCTCACTTACCGGCTTATCTCCTATGGAAGGGAGTATTGCCCCGCTCGACGCCATGATGTGTCTAAGTGCCCACTTGGACACGTACAATGAATGTTGTCTAAATGTGCAACCTTCCGCACTTTTTTGCTATACTGCCAAGTACATGAAAGTACTAGTTATAGATGATGATAAGTTTCTGCGCACCCTGCTCCAGTCTGAGCTTGAGCAGGCGAATATACAGGTTGTCATTGCGGGAGACGGAGATGAAGGAATTCTTAAAGCAAAAACAGAAAAACCCGACGTCATAGTGCTGGATCTCATCCTTCCAAAACGAGATGGATTTGAGCTTATCGAGGAACTGAAAAAAACCCCGGAGGTAAAGCATGCGGCAATTTTTATTTTCTCTGATCTATCGCAAGATCATGACAAAGAAGAGGCCATCCGTTTGGGTGCGCGCGGGTATTTTAAAAAAGGAGAAAATACCGTGCACCACATTGTAGAGGCCATCAGTGCGCTCTCTATCACCGGAACATAATAATATGGAAATTTCGATTGCTCAACTCAAGACGTATCTGACCGGCATGAATCTTGTGACCGGCGAAGAGTTTGACCAGGTTGCAAAAGATGCCGGTGAAAAGGGTCGTTCTATACTCGAGTTTTTGCCGGAAAGCGGTCTTGTGTCAGACAATCATTTGGGACAACTGCTTGCCAGTATTTTTCAGGTAAGTTTTATTGATCTTGCTCAAGAGAAGATAGCAAAAGAGAATCTTGAACTGCTTCCAGAAATTGTTGCACGTGCGCAAGAAGCAGTGATAGTGGATACCACAGGGGAGCGTGTGCGTATCGCTACTGCGAACCCAAACAACTACGAATTTTTCAGCATGATTGAACGTCGTTTCGGGAAGTCCGTTGATATCCACTATGCAACCCCAACCGCACTGCGGGGAGTACTGCGGCAATATGCAAAAGGTTTTGGAGAACGTGTTGAACAAGTACTCGGAAGACTCAAAAGTGGTTCCCGCGACGAAGATGTCGTTACGCTTGTTAATTTGCTGCTCGCGTACGCACACTCCTCACGTGCTTCCGATATCCACCTCGAGCCACTACCTGAGCAGGTCTCCGTACGATTTCGTATAGACGGTGTGTTGCACGAGCTCGCACGTTACCCCGCTACTTTGCATGAGAAAGTTGTTTTCCGTCTGAAGATTATGTCTAGACTACGCACCGATGAGCATGCCGCCCCACAGGACGGAAGATTTAGTTATATGCAAGAAGCAGAAACTCCCGGCGGGCGCACCGAGGCATTTGATGTCAGACTTTCGGTGTTGCCGATAACGCATGGAGAAAATGTTGTTATGCGTATCTTGGCCGAGCAGTCTCAGCGTTTCTCGCTTGTTGACCTCGGTTTTGGAACAGCTGATTTGGAAAAAGTAGAACGTGCCTCTCGAAAACCTTACGGCATGATTCTTTCGGTTGGACCCACAGGCGCGGGAAAAACAACAACACTTTACGCAATACTCCAAATTCTCAACACCCCTGACGTGAACATCATGACGATTGAAGACCCTGTGGAGTATGGAGTAGAGCATGTCCAGCAAACACAGGTGAATGAAAAGAAAAAGCTTACGTTCGCGACGGGGCTACGTTCCATAGCACGTCAGGATCCGGATATTATTATGGTGGGGGAAATCCGCGACAATGAGACAGCCGCAATTGCGGTGAACGCTGCGATGACTGGACATCTCGTGCTTTCCACACTGCACTCCAATGACGCTGCAACCAGTTTCCCGCGGCTCGTTGAAATGGAAATTGAGCCGTTTCTCATTGCTTCATCCGTGAATGTAATTGTCGCACAGCGTCTCACGCGCAAGGTGTGCGAACGTTGCCGCACGACAACATTTCTCTCCCCCAATGAGCTCTCATTGGTGAAAGCAGAACCCGAGCTCGCAAAAATTATTAAAGAAATCTCTGGCAAAAAAGATATTGCGAAAATTCGTTTTTATCATGGAGCAAAAAATAATTGTGGCTTGTGTGGCGATACGGGATATCACGGGCGTGTCGGAATTTTTGAGGTGATGGAAGTATCGGACAAAATTCGTGCGCTTATTGCCTCACGCGCATCGGCGGATCTTATCACCAACGCAGCGCGTGCCGAAGGTATGAAGACTATGCTCGAAGACGGCATTGCAAAAGTGCTTTCTGGGCAAACCACATTAGAAGAAATCATTCGGGCGACCAAAACATAGCGACCCGTTCGGGATTCTTCTGTTTGAAAGGCACACGGTCGGACTCTCCTTGCAGGAGCTGTTCACCTTTTGTGATATTTTCTTCGTTTCCAAAGCGAAACTCGAAACTATCACAAAAGGTCTTGCGCACTGGCTCCCATCGGAATGGGTTCCCTAACGCCAGTGCTCACCTGCGGAGTCCGCCGTCACACTCGGCCAATTGCCCCATCAGAATGGGGACCAAGCCAATTGTCCTGCATGAGTCCTTTCAAACAGAAGATCCCCTCGCTTAAGAGGAATGGCGTTGGAGTTTGAGGAAAACATGTTTAACAATGATGACCGCCAAAAAACTTGCATATTCAATGTAAGTGTGCTATAATGTTAGTGTACGTTCATTGAGTAAAAAGTGTGTGCTAGAGCAGAAAGTGCTCCAATTAAAGACGGACTAAGGTCTCTCTTTGGCTTTGAAAGGTGAGACCTTGAAGAAGTTGTCCGTCTGTCTGTTAATTGAAACTTTTTCTGCTCTGGCGCAACCATTTCGGCATGGTCACGAGCATCGCTACCCGTAAGGAGTAGCGCTTGATAGGAGTATCCTATGAGTACCGCAACATCTAAGCAGGCAATGCATACGATGGCCGTCATTGAGCAGCAGAACCCCAGCAAGGAGGACTACGAAGTGCTTCATGCTGGCTACCTCGCCGCGGTAGTGCAGGCAGCGAAGCGAGGCAAGCTTCCCGAGCTGTCTGCCTTTCGCAGGGCGATCGGTCTTGGTGTCCTCTCGCTCACTGAGCCGCACATCCACTGCCCTGCCAGTGCACCGTTCCGCATCAGTGACCGCTTTGTGGTGGACACATCCGCCCCAGTCCCCATCTCGCATCTCAACGAGAATTGGAAATTGTGGTTCGGTGGCATGGAGGTCCCTGCGGGGAATGCATGTGACCTCGAAGTGCACGCACTCGCCGAGAATTCGCTCGACAAGTCCATCATCAACGAAGTTGGTGAGGAGTTGTGCGACACGAGTCCTGCCGCGCTCTGGTCCATGATGAGTGGTGGACACCTGTCACAAGGCAAGTGGTACCTGCTCTACATGAGGGACACCAAGTGCGTTCGCCGTGCGGTCCGCGTGAACTCGTTTCGTGGTAGCTGGAGCGTGTGCGCGCACTCCGCGTCGAGTCTGCGCGAGTGGGATGATGGCGACTACGTGATCTCTCGCAAGCACCGTGGTGTTTCGTCCTGACCTCTAGCGTTTTGAATCTTAGACCCCTTGGGCAGCACTGCTCGCGGGGTCATTTTTTATGCGGCACTAAATAAGGGTTCATCACTGATAATATGCCTCATCTCGCCACAAGGTTTTGAACACTATCGGAAAGCATTAATTGGAGAAGGTATTATTTGCTCAACACGTGTGGCCTACTCACTACCCACTACTTCCTATATACTGTCTCTATATGTGGGGAATATCTACCACCGAGCTCGTTCATTTTTCAAAAAATCTTTCACTTATGCTACGCAGTGGCATGACGATTAATGAATCGCTTGAAGAACTTGCCGATGAGGCATCGTCGAAAAGACTCATAAAGATATTGCATGCCGCAAAAAAAGACGTTGAGTCCGGAATAACTCTTTCTGACGCGTTTGCAAAACATCGGCGTGACTTTGGGGATGTAATGATTGCCGTGGTGAAGGCAGGGGAGACTTCAGGCACACTGGACGAGAATTTAAGTTTCCTTGCAGACTGGCTGGAGCACGACGCGGATATTCGTCGTGAAGTACATGGGGCAATGATTTATCCCGCAATCGTATTTGTCGCCACCATTAGTATGTCGAGCGGACTCGCCCTGCTCGTCCTTCCCCGTCTGCTTCCTATTTTTGCACAAATGAGCGTAGAACTCCCCATGCCGACGCGTGTCTTGTTGTGGACTACGAACACCATGAAAGAATCTTGGTATCTTGTATTTGCCGCTCTCGCCGCCCTTGTGGTGGTGTTTATCATGCTTAATCGACAACGTGCGGTACGAAGATTTTTTCATGGCATGTACCTCGCAACGCCGTTTATCGGAAGTATGCTGATGCGTTACCAGTTAACATTGATCGGACAGTTGTTTACCACACTTTTTCGTAGTGGCATGTCCATATACGAGATTCTTGAGGTGACGGCAAATGGAGCCACGAACGTGCGCTATCGTGAGGCACTCTTTGCGGTTGGTAAGCAACTCGAGCAAGGCACTACGCTTGCTGATGCACTCAAGCAATATCCCAAATTATTCCCGAGGGAATTTACTAGTATTCTTGCGGTGGGAGAGAAAAGCGGAACCCTTGAAGAGTCATTCCGTTATTTGACCGAATACAATCGCAAGGAAGTCTACACCGCCACCAAGCGTCTCCCCACTATTATTGAACCGGTGTTACTCCTCCTCATGGGTGTACTTGTCGCATTTATCGCTATTGCAATCATATTACCCATCTACCAGTTTACTTCCAATGTGCGCGGCTAATCGAAAAAGTGGTTTTACGCTATTTGAAGTCCTTATTGTTATCGGGATAGGCACACTCCTACTCTCGCTCACACTACCAATTGGTCTCCGTTTTTATCAAGTTCAAGTTGCAGACGAGGCAGGAGAGGGTGTGTTATCAGCACTCCGCAATGCTGAAACAGCAGCACGGCACGGAAAGCATGATAGTTCATTTGGGGTAAAATTTCTTTCTGACCGCTATGTGCTTTTTGAGGGAGTAAGTTATGCATTACGCACAACAGGTGAAGATCAGTTATTTGTACTGCCTTCAGGTGCCGCTGTCACAAGCACTTATGACGAAGTGGTTTTCTTGGAGTCAACTGGGCGTGTAAGCGCAACAGGAACAGTCAGTACAGAAATAAACGGACGAGCGCGTACATTTTTCATAGAACAAAGTGGTGTTATTTCCGAGTTGAACTGACATGAAACAATCTTTCTACAAGCAAGGAGAACGAGGTATTAGTTTGATTGAAGTGCTTCTGGCTATCGGCATATTTACGTTGTTCGTAGCCTCACTTGGTACTATTGGATTAAACGGCGTTCTGATGACGAGTGACGGTATTGAGCGCTATCGCGCCGTACTTTTTGCAGAGGAAGGGGTGGCGGCACTGCGTAGCATGCGAGCACAAAGTTTCTCCTCTCTTGTGCCGGGTACATATGGTATTGCAACAAGCACTGGTGCGTGGGTCCTGACTGCTGGGCCAAATGTGGAGGGCAAGTTTACCCGTACGGTGACCATATCTTCTGTGGGAACAGGAAGAGTGCGGGCAACGGTACGCGTTGCGTGGACACTCCGTAACGGACTTGCGGGCAATGTACAGGCCGCAACATTCCTCCACCAACTTTACGGTTCACGTTGGATACAAACAACGAGGTCTGATTTTGAGGCGGGTAATGAGAATGGAGTGCGTGTCATTGATTCTGGAGACGGAGCCGTGGAGTTGGAAAATTCAGGTGATTGGGCAGCTCCATCAGAATTTTTATCGCACAATGTGCTTGGGCCGGGGACACTTACTGCGCTTGTCGAGTCGGGCGGAGTGCTCTATCTCGCATCATCTGCTGCGTCAACAAAACCACTTCTTGCACTTGATATTTCCAATATCAGCACGGGGGTTGCCCCAGAAATACGTTCTACTGATAGTGGAGCCACAGTAAACGCAATGTTGGTACATGGTGAACACCTCTACCTTGCTACAGACGGGGATAGTAGCGAACTTATAGTGCTGCGCAAAGGAGACCTTTCGCTTGTGCGAGTAGTCAACTTAACAGGAAATGCAGATGCGCTTTCGATTGTTGCGACAGGTACCGCATTATATTTGGGACGAGCGAACAGCACGAGTTTTGAGTTGTATCAGTTTGATATTACTAATCCGGCATCAGGGATCCCCACTCAGCAGAACGTCAATGTATCGAGTCGCGTAAACACACTCGCACTAACAGGGGCATATATTATTCTTGGAACTGCGGTTTCAACCATGGAAATTATCGTTATGCGCACAAGTGATTTTGGAATCGCAAACACGGTCAATCTGTCGGGGAATGCGAGCGTGCTCGCGTCAACCATAGTCGGGGATAGGCTTTATGTCGGGCGAACGCAATCCGGTGCACCTGAGATAGCAGAAATAAATATTGCGAACATATTAAGTGTGCTCACTGTGACAAGTGGCGTAGAACTTGGCGGTTCTGCGCTCGCACTTACCTTGGGCGCAGATGGTCGACTGTATGCGGGCCTCCCGCTTGCCCTAAGTGAAGTTGTCGCTTATCAGATTCCCGGTCTCACGGCACCAAATGCATACAATGTTATGTCGGGAACAGGGGCTAGCAGTCTCGCTGTGGTAGGGCCGTACGTGTATGTGGGGCTGCAGAATAGTGATCCAGAACTTGTTGTACTCCGTGGAGGCACCGGACAGTGGAGTAATCCACAGCTCGCCTCGCTACTTGATTTGCCAAGTAATGCCGATGGAGTGTCCGTCGCCGTGAGTGGCTCATATGCATATCACGGGACAGAAAGTTCGAGTGGAGCTGAATTTTCTGTGATTAATGTCACGAATCCAAATGTACCGCTCCGTGTGGGGAGTATTGAGATAGGCGCAACTATTAATGATATCGCCATTGTTGGACCATACGCATATCTTGCTACAAGTGATAATTCTCGAGAAATAGTCATCGTAAATGTTGCGAGCTCGACCGCTCCTGTGCTCGCCGGAAGTTATAATACGTCGGGAAATAGTGACGGAATAACCATTAGCGCATCGGGAACTCAGCTTTTTCTTGGCACGCGAGATAGCACGAGTCCGAGCGGGCGTGAGGCTCATCTTTTCTCAATTGCTATAGCGACCACACCCACACCCCTCAGTACTTTTGAGGTGGGTGATGATATTAAAGACGCTGTTTTTACTCCAGGTGGGTATCTCGTACTCGCTACAGATAATAATGCAAAGGAGTTGCTTGTGCTGAGCGCCCAAACCACTGGTGTACTCTCGGAAGTAACTGCTTACAACACGTCGGGGGGTGCAAACGCACTTGCCATTGCTTCACTGCAGTCCACTATACTCCTTGGGACTGAAAATAATGGTTCCGTATCCGATGTCTATTTCTTCACACAGAATCCTACAACAGGAACAGTTACTTTTGTCAGTGGGATAAATTTAAACACAGACAACGAGAGCGTGGCGCTTTCCACCGGCCTCGCGTTTTTGGGCAACGATATAGGCGGGCAAGGTCTTACGGTGCTCAACACGACAAATATTGCTTCTCCACAGATACTTGGTTCGCTTTCCATCGGGACTCGTGTCAATGCAGTCGCACTCGACTCGGTGTACGCCTACCTTGGCACAAGTGGCAACGATCGCGAATTTGCAATTGCTAGCCCGAATCCACTCATCAGCACATTTGCTGGCGGTGGCTGGTTCACATCATCGAGTTTTACTTCTGGTGCAGGCGGCACAAGCTGGGGTCAACTTGATTGGACAACGAGTGGCGTCGGGAGCACAACACTACAGGTGCGCACATCAGGTACCGCTCTGGGTTTGCAGAGTGCAACATGGGTTGGAGTTGGAGGCGTGGCAAATGGGGTATTTGAGAGCTCCGGTGCAGCAATCACTCCATATCCACTAGCTGATGGAACAATGTGGATACAATATCGTGTCCGATTGTCAGGAAGCGGAGCCGCTTCACCCCAACTTGAAAACGTAGCTATAACGTATAATTGAGTCATGCAATTCTCACGCTTCTATTTTCCCGCTTCCACTTCGCGAAAGACCCTATCATACGAGAGGGGAACCACATTGATTGAAATGCTCCTTTATATGGGAATTGTTTCTGTGCTCTTGGTTGGGGTGGGCACAGTGAGCATGAGCGCACTTGATGCTCGTTCAAAGGCACGCGCGGTTGGTGCAGTATTCTCAGGTGGGTCAACTGCTCTTGCTGGTGTGCGCGCTGCGATTGAGAGTAATACGGTTGTGCGCACCCCATTTATGGGTGCATCCTCTTCATCACTTGCTCTTGCTGCGTCGGTAGCGAGTACTGGAACTACACGCTTATTTCTTGCCGACAGTAGTCTCGTCCTCGTCGAAAGTAATGGAAACCAACTCGCGCTTACTCCACGTGATGTACGTGTCGACGCCCTCACATTTTCTGCACACGGTAGCGGTGGCACCTCGACCTCCGTTGCGGTTCATCTGACCCTTTCGGCGTCGTCGAGTTCCATGTGGAAGTCATTTCAGTATAGCGAGACATTTACTAGTGCCTTTGTGGTAGGAACCTACCAATAATATGAGTACCAAGCTGCGTTCCACAAAAAAAGGGGAAAAAGGGTATATCGCCCTAATTAGTGTGTTGATTGCGGGAGGGCTACTATTGCTCGTGGGTGTCGGGAGTGCACTCCGCGGAGTTGATGCGCTCAATGCTGTTTCCGGAGAGGAATCGTCGTTTCGCGCAAGACTTTTGGCTGATGCGTGCGCCGAAGAGGCACTCATGAAATTGAAATCAAATTTAGGGTATAACGGTATTGAGACTATAATAGTAGAAGGGAATGAGACCTGCAGAGTTCTCTCGGTACTTGGCACTGGCAATCTTGATCGCGTCATACTCACACAGGGTGTAGATGTCGATTACGTGCGCAACGTACGTGTCGATGTTGCAAGGGTTAACCCTGCATTGGTGGTGCGTACGTGGAACGTAGTTCCGTAATTCTCCCTGTTTGCTCATATGCGCTGGTATCCATTTTCATCACTTTATGTTCCTGCAATAGCACTTCACTTAAGCGATCATGCAATCGCGATATTGCGTTTAGATGCGCACAAGCGGGTAGTCTCATTTGGAAGAAAAGAATTACCAAGTGGTGTGCTCGAAGGGGGCCATGTTGTTGACTCAGCAAAGCTGAAAAGTACAATTCGCGAACTTTGTGGCACACTATTGCCGACCCCCGTTTCGCTTGATGAAGAGGTGCCCGTCGTACTTTCAATTCCTGAGTCACGTAGTTTTACCCACATTTTCTCAGTTCCGACCGGTGTACCCAAAGACAAACTTCCAGAAATGGTTATCGCAAAAGCCTCTCGTATCATCCCTATGGACCTCTCTCTTCTGTATACAGATTGGCACATTGTCGAGGAGAATGTAGGTGGAACAGATCGTGTGCTTTTCGCTGCCGCACCACGCGAGATTGTGGATGCGTATATAGCTGTGTGTGAGTCGTGCGACTTATTGCCACTTGCCATAGACATGGAAACGATTAGTCTTGCACGTGCGCTATTGCCAGAAGAGAAAGCAACGAGTCTAATTGTTGACATCGGTGAGCGCACCACGAATCTGGGCTTCTTTGATGAACAAAACAAGCTGGGACTTTCTGTGACGATACCAATTGCCGGCAAGGACTTTACGCGGGCGCTTACGGACACCATGCACGTGGATTGGGAGACCGCAGAGAAGCTCAAAAAGGAACAGGGTCTTGACCGGCGAATTCCGGATAATCGCGTTATGGTTATAGTGCAAGAGCGATTACAGGCAATTTTACGTGAGGTGCATCGCTCTATGACCTACTTTGAATCCACCTACCGTAAGCCAATCAAGCGAGTGGTGTTTGCTGGAGGCTCGTCGCTTATGCCTGATGTGGTCACCTACTTCGCCATGAACATGCGTGGAGACGTAACACTCGGGGATCCGCTCCGCACTCTCGCACCGGGCTCAGGTGAGCTATTCTCGGGCATTCCCCCAGTCCTCTCCGCCCCACTTATTGGTCTTGCCTTGCGTGCACTTGCGCCTGACCCCGCCGGAAGCGGGATTAATTTACTCCACGGTTGGGAAGGGGAGCGTTGGGAGGATCGCGAGCGACACATTTTTGAGCGCTGGAAAAAACTTGCGTTGCCATTGTTTGCTGCGAGCCTTGTACTTCTTGGGTACGTGGCATATACGTATCTCTACCTACCCTATATGAGACTTCGTGAAGAAAATATTTCGCGTGTTATACCGCAGCCCAGTAATTTTTTTGCCACATCTTCAGCTGTGGTAGTTCCTATTTTAGAGGTTGGAACAACATCTGCACCTGTGTCTGCAGAGCCTCCCACAGACTCCGAAATAGAAACTGCCCGACCTGTGATAATTGTTGGTGAAACACCCACCGGTTGGCTTAATGTGCGCAGCGGGGCAGGACCAAACTTTGAAATACTGTTAAAAGTGAAGCCAGGCGAGTCGTATGCAGTTATTGAAACTGTGGGTGAGTGGACACACATAGAACTTGAAGGCGGCAGTGACGGATGGGTTTCTTCAGCTTATGTATATACTCCATGACTGAAAAACAAACACACCACCGTATTACTTTGATTGAAATGCTGATGATTGTCAGCCTAATTGCAGTAGTGATTTCACTCGCTATTGTTTTTTTTGATCCCATTGGACGCTCTGCGGTATCAAGAAATGCGGAGCGCTGGAATCATGTAAATACGATAGCTTCTGCACTCTATGAATATGCGCAAGATCATGATGGCAATCTTCCTTCCGGGATTGATGCGCGCGTGCGCGAGATGTGCGCCCAAAGTCAAACACTAAGTAGGTGTGAGGGTGAAGCCGTTATTGACCTTTCTGTGCTCACCCCGTCCTATATAAAAGAAATTCCTACTGATAAAAGTAGTGGCAAGGATGGTGGAAGCGGTTATACAGTGCAATTTCTCCCCCCCGGTCGCCTTTATGTCGTCGCCATTTATCCAGAGAATGGAGATACTATAGGAATTAGTAGATAGGAACTTTTCCCCGCATTACGCTTTTGTATGGGAGTAAAATAAGATACAATTTTGAGGTACTATTATTTATATTTTTTAGGATTATTTCAATGAGTAAGCATATGAAACGAGGATTTACCCTCATAGAAGTTTTGGTGGTGATAGGTATCATTGCCATTTTGGCGGGTATTGTGGTTGTGGCAATCAATCCTGCTCGACAGTTTGCGCAGGCAAACAACTCACAACGTTGGAGCAATGTAAATGCCATTTTAAATGCAGTACATCAGTACGGTGTGGACAATCGTGGAGCATTCCCACTTGGCCTCGCAAGTACGACTGCAGCAACAGAAGTTTGTAGGACAGGCATAGCGTCAACCACCTGCACTACCGCAGGATTTGTTGATCTTTCCATGCTCGTCCCTACATATGTTGTATCAATCCCCAGCGATCCTCGCGGTGGCATAAATACCACCTATGGCTCTGGATATAGGATTAACGTGACTTCCACAACAAGTGGACGTATTCTTGTGAGTGCACCTCAAGCAGAGTTGACTCAAGTAGTTAGCGTCGAGCGCTAATTTTCACCATAAAAAACGACACTCTGTAGGGAGTGTCGTTTTTTTATTACACAAGTAGTGTTTCTATCACCTGCTCGGTGTCGCTCGGGTTACGCACCGCTTTGGTTGGAATTATCCCTATCACGGATTCATCGTTGCCATCCTTAAACAATGCATCGCCTACATAAAGACATTCTGATTTTTTCCACCCAAGCTGTTTAATCAGCACGGCAATGTTGGCACCTTTGTTGCTTCCTTTTATAAAAAAATCAAAGCACGTTGTTCCTCCAATTTTTACCTCCACACTTTTGCTCCTAAAAGGAAACTTTTTTAGTATCGAGAGGCGAATCTTCTTGTCCGTATCGAACCGTTCCTTTTTCGACACATCCTCATGGTGCCCAATAAATGAATATGAAATCTGGCACCCACGGTCTTGAAGCAAATCCAGTTTGTCACGGACAGGAAAAAGTTTTTTGAGATACAGTTGATGTGCGTAGCTAAGAACCTCAAATTTCTGAAACCAATCCATTTTGTGCTCCCATAACAGCTCAGCTTTGGGGGTGATGCACGCATTGCCGTTTTGACCCATACTCCAGTACTTGCCTCGCAGTGCTGGGCCTAACTGAAGCGCAATTTGTTTTGCGTCAGCCCCAGAGACCACCAGTACTTGATGCGTTTTCGCCAATTCCACAAGGAGTTTTGACATACGAGGTGTAATCGGTGAGCGGCTTCGCGTAAGCGTGTTATCGAGGTCAAAAAAAATGTATTTCTTCATGGCTTTATTATATCTCCCAACAGCAGAAAATAAAAAAGCCCCCAGAGAGGGCTTATTACCAACCACCATTAGCATGGTACTGCACATATGAGCGCACTGCACACAGTTCGGCCAGTCCAAACTGCATAGAGTATATCGCAGGTTTTCCCTTGAAAGGTGGTCCCTCATTCGGGCTATGCAGCCAACGGCACAGCTGTTGCGTATTGCCATTGAATATTATCAGCAGTGCGTGGTTAATAGAGAGGATGTCTTTTGCCGCAAACACTGTCCTTGCTCGTAGTGGGAGTGCTCCACCACGCTTTATTTCACGCCACTCGTGCTTTGTTATCCCAAGAAGGTTACGGGAAACACTGCCCCCCACTCTCCACAAGCGCAACACAGTAAGCATTTTTTTAGCGAGACGCGTGCAGCTCGCTGATATACGTACAGGATTTCTCGGTCTTTTGTGCATCACAAATTCCTTATTTTGAGAGTCCCCGCATGTCCAAAATGAGCTTTCGGACGCTCTTCCAAAAGCTTCGTTCCCGAGGCATCCAGACGAGCGTTTTTCCCTGTACGCGCATGCGTTTAAAGTATTCGTGGTCGCGGTGCTCTACAATGAAAAGAAATGCAAACGCCAAATGCCAGAGCGATGGTGGTCCCACATAGCGATACAGGACCTCATGTGTCTTCGTTTCTGGATAGGTCAGCATCACTCTTTCGACATTGCCAAAGAACCTGCAGTCGAGAATTTCTTCTCCTTTCTCTACATGTCGTCCCTTTCCTGGGCAACGGAGCAGTGGTATGAGATTATCCTCTTCCGAGTCGCGCATCACCTCGTGTGACCATACGCCAACGACCTCTTTGCAGCGGCCGCAATGGATATACCAGTTTTTCACGGCCAACTCCTCTACAGCTCTTTCACCATTCTGTACTGTTTGTCTCCTTGCTGTCAATTTGCTAGGATAGCAAAGCCCCCTTTTGGGGCGCAAAAGGCGGGACTAGTTTAATGGTAGAATAGGAGTTTTCCAAACTCTTGGTGGGAGTTCGATTCTCCCGTCCCGCACAGTCGCACAAAACACAAGCTGTCCCAGCTTGTGTTTTGTTTTGCGACTGCGACGGGATGGGAGAATCGAACTGGCCGGAGCTATGCCGAGGCCTTGCGAGGTCGCGAGGTGGGCCCGCGAGCACTTAGCAGATGAGTAGCTTTGTGCGAATAGCAAAAAAATTTAGTGATTCAAGACCAAAGCAAAAGTAACAAAGGTTGCACCGAACCGAGAATCTTTTATTGGGTCGTTCCTTGTATAAAAAAGAGCCGATTAGGCTCCTTGCGTTGTGCGGAATCTTCCCGCACCGACCCACTCATCGACCACCTTTGGGTAGTCGTGGCGCACTCGTGCAGACCAAACGTCAATCATGTGGCAAAACCCCGCAAGCTCGTTCATCACTCGCTCGGTAGGGAGGTAGTGCGCACCCTCGCCCTCGACGTAAGTAAGTGCATTCATCTGCGCTCCCGTAAGTGTTATTTCGTATTCACGGAGTTTTTCCTCACGGAACATTTTGAATGCCGACTTTGTGTCGAGTCCAGACTTATTTGTTGCATGCCCCGATGCGCTTACCAGAATTCGCCACGGTTTCTCGAGGTCATGCAAGAAGAAAATCAGGAGGACGTCTGAAAGCGAAAAGGGGATCGGGCGACTTCGCGATGCTTCTATTGCGTAGAGATCACACGCATAGTTCATCCCGTCCGTTACGTGGTCAATGTAGCCACCAGACCAAGTTTGGTGATTGTAAGTAGAACCACGTGCTGCTTCGAATTGAATGCGGTTGTCGGCAAGGATCCGTTTGCATGCACTACGATACGGCTCATCGATCAGTTGGAGCAAGTCATCGATAGTGCGGTATTCAGCAAGGTTGACTGTTAGCCCCATGGACACTCCTTTAGAAGAACTTTGGTAAGCGTAGCATGTTACTTCCGATTATCAAGTACGGGGCGTACTGGTATAATTACCACATGAAAAGAGTCCCGATGCTGATAATAACGGCCGCTATCTTCATTGGTTTTTCTGCGTATGTCGCGATTAATCGTAACCCTGAACTTATGCCACCTCAAACTCCGCCGGAACTTAGTGACGTACGCTCAAAGCTTTCACCTGAGGCGTATCGAGTGATGTATGAAAAAGATACTGAGGCCCCATTTTCTAGTGTGCTTAACGCAGAGTACCGCAAGGGAACCTACGTAACAGCCGACACTGGACTCCCCGTTTATCGCTCTGAGGATAAGTTTGATTCAGGAACGGGGTGGCCTTCATTCGTAAAGCACATAGAAGGTTCGGTTGAACTGCGTGAAGATAATTCACTTTTTTCCAAGCGTACCGAGGTGGTATCTAAGGACTCGGGTGCGCATTTGGGTCATGTATTTGATGATGGTCCAGCAGACAGGGGAGGTAGACGCTATTGCATGAACGGCTTGGCTCTTCGATTCATCCCCGACGAGAAGGAATGAAATTGGTGAGACTAGCATGTCGAACAACACGAAAGCCGCCCAGGGGGCGGCTTTCGTGTGTATGTTTGATGAACCTATCTATCCCTTGACCGCGTCCTTGAGTGCCTTTGCGGGGCGAAACTTAGGAACACGCATCGCTGCAACCTTGATGGCCTCGCCCGTACGCGGATTGCGTGCCGTGCGTGCAGCGCGAGTCTTGACCGAGAAGATGCCGAGGCCAGCGATCGAAACCTCGTCGCCCTTCTTCAAGCCGCCCGTGATTGCATCGATCATTGTCTCGACAGCCTGCTCTGCAGCGACTTTCGTGCCGCCGAGCTTCTCGTGGACTGCCTCAACTATTGACTGCTTGTTCATCGTGTTAAGCAGATAGCGAATAAAGCTAGTTAAACGCGAGCTACCGCGAATAACTCTGCATGCAGAGGTATTTAGCCTCCTAAATAATTATATAGCAAGCCATTTTCTGTGCAACAGAGCCATTTTTTCACGGTGGATAACGTAGAAAGTGTCAAAAGGTTGACATAATATTAAAATAGTGATAAACTATTGATACGAGTGCGATCTCCTAAATAGTTTGAAGAAAGAGTGAATCAATAGTTTTTCTGTCATGTCACCACTCTTCATGAGTTTTGTGTATTCCCAATGTACGTATGAAGTATTTCACGGGCAGTACCATCAAGAATAGATAACGCATTCAAGAAAAAACCGCCTATAGCGGTTTTTTCGTATGCCCTGCAGGCTATGGATATATATTCCTACCGAGCGTATTCAATACAGCGCAGCTCTCGTATAACGGTGACCTTGATTTCACCGGGATATTTCATGTCTTGTTCGATTTGTATTGCAATTTCGCGAGCAAGCGCATGAGCCTCAAGGTCACCCATAGCCTCAGGGGTGACAAACACGCGAACTTCACGGCCTGCTTGCAAGGCGTAAGCTTTCTCGACGCCGGGTTTCGTACTCGCTATCTTCTCCAGTTCCTCTAGTTTCTTGATGTAGTTCTCTACTGACTCGCGGCGTGCTCCAGGGCGACCACCGGAAATAGCATCAGCCGTCTGTACAATAATCGATTCTATAGTTTCATACGGGTATTCCTCGTGATGTGATTGCATCGCTTTCACTATTCGCTCATCTGCACCAAATTTCTGGAGGATTCTGCGGCCAATTTCTACGTGCGTGCCTTGTACTTCATGGTCAAGAGCTTTGCCGATGTCATGGAACAGGGCCCCTGCGCGTGCGACAGCGACGTCGGCACCGAGCTCCTCTGCGAGCATTCCTGAAATATGCGCCATCTCAATCGAATGCTGGAGTACGTTTTGTCCATAACTCGTCCGGAAGTATAGACGACCGAGAATGGAAATAAGACGAGGGTCCATGTTGAGGACGCCGCACTCATAGCATGCCTGCTCGCCCTTCTCCTTGATGATTTTGTTGATTTCATGACCCGCTTTCTCTACCACTTCCTCGATTTTCGAGGGTTGGATGCGCCCGTCAAGGATAAGGTTTTCTAGCGCAACACGAGCTATTTGTCGGCGGACAGGGTCAAATGCAGAAATGATAATCATTCCTGGGGTATCATCTACGACAAGCTCAACTCCCGCAGCACGCTCAAATGTGCGGATATTCCTACCTTCTTTGCCGATAATCTTCCCTTTAATTTCGTCGTTCGGTATGGCAACTGAGGTAGTCATGATGTCGCCCGCTGTTGAGGCAGCGAGGCGCTGGATTGAGGTTGAAAGAATGTCCTTGGCGCGTCTATCGAGACGCTCCACCCCTTCACGCTCGAGTTTTTGTAGTCGTGCGCGGAAGTCTTCTTCTGAACGCTCTTCTACTTTTTGGACGAGGCGGCGTGTGGCCTCCTCTTCGGTGAGCCCCGCTACTTTTTCGAGTTCTTTTTCGACGACACGTTTGCGTTCCTCGATTTCTGTCTTAATACCCCGAATTTCCTCAGCTTTTGATTTTATATTTTCAACCTCCTTATCGATGTCCTCTTGGCGTCTATCCAGCGTTTCTTCTTTTCGAACCAGACGTTCTTCGTTTTTTCTCCATTCGCGCTCTTTGTCTTTCTCTTCCGCGCGTAACTCCTCAAGTCCCTTTTCCGTCTTTTTCTCTGCTTCTTGGATTATTTTTTGTGCATCCTCTTTTGCGGAAAGAAGCAATTGCTTTACTTCTATTTCAATCGAGCCCTTCTTCCCGACCGTCAGTGCCCAGCGGATAACATATCCGGCAATAAGCCCGAATATACCGCTACCGACACCGATGGCGATAACCATGGTAAATTCCATAATATAGTGAAAAACCGCAACCTATGTGGTGTTGTCGTTCGCGCGAAATGAATGCCGTTTTTGATGGTGTTAACGGGGGCTAATGTGTGGCTGTGGAGGCATTCGAAGATCAGGTCGCATACGAGGCAAAAATAGGTTCCAGGTTCAGTTATGTGTTGATAAATAACGAAATTTCTTTGTTTGTCAGGCATCCGTATCTGGGCACAATCTGACCTCCTTAATGTAGCAGATAGGTTTATGGGTGTCTAATTTGAGGAAACTGCAGCACGATGACGTCAAAAAAGCCCTGTGGTCATTTTGCCACAGGGCTTTTTGAGATAGGTTATCTGCTTTTGGGCTTCAATACTTCGTCTACAAGTCCGTATTTCTTTGACTCGTCGGCAGTCATGTAATTATCGCGATCTGAATCTTTTTCTACTTGGTCAATTCCTTTGCCGCTATTTTTCGCGAGGATACGATTGAGGTTGTCCTTTGTCCGCAAGATGTGCCTTGCGGATATAGCAATGTCTGACGCTTGTCCCTCTGCGCCCCCCATAACTTGGTGAATCATTACCTCGGCATTCGGCAGAGCAAAACGCTTACCTTTCGTCCCTGAAGAAAGGAGCACTGCTGCCATGGAGGCGGCAATACCAACGCAAATTGTCGACACGTCTGGCTTGATGTGGTTCATGGTGTCGTAAATTGCGAGACCTGCAGAAACAGAGCCACCGGGGGAGTGTATGTAGAGCTTTATGTCTTTCTTGGGGTCCTCGGATTCGAGAAAAAGCATTTGCGCAATAATGATATTTGCAGAATCATCATCAATTGGGCCCGAAAGAAATACGATACGCTCTTTGAGGAGGCGCGAATAAATATCATAAGCGCGTTCGCCCATCGAGGTTTTTTCGATAACAGTAGGTATGAGATATCCCATGGAATGTTGAATTAGCAGGCTAACGAGGCTAATATAGCATGAGTGGAGCGCGTTGACAAAAACACACAATAACGCAAACTGATACACGGTTGTTCTACAAACCACAGGAGTGCACAATGCATCAAGACAACAACAACGTTCTCGTCCAGCTAGACGTCCTCTCTACGCTCGCTGGACATGAAAAAGGAAAGATCATCATTG
Source organism: bacterium (assembly GCA_043756865.1). GTDB lineage: Bacteria > Patescibacteriota > Minisyncoccia > Phycocordibacterales > UBA6899 > MHLP01. The sequence continues at coordinate 42,293 of JAYUQG010000007.1, forward strand.
ATGATGATCCCGCGAAGCGTAAGTTTCTTGCCGAAAAAGTCACCAGCTTGATCAGGGACGGTTTCTCAGTCCTTCTCAATTCTGGTGAACGCGTGCGTGGATACGATGCTGACACAAATGATTGGCTCGTGGCGAGCACAGACCATCTGAAAGCAAAAAAAGGTTTTTTTGAGCGCATTTCTGCTCTTGGCAGACCAGCGAATGCGATCGCTCCCATCACCGGAGGTTGATGGTGGACGAACGTCTAGAGCGGCAGGAGTTGGCAAAGAAGCTTCGAGGCGGGCTCCTCACGCTTGGCCTCGATTGCGGAATTCCATTTGTGATGACTGGCGATGATTTCATTCTGCCCAAAAACAGCTCCCCGCGGATGAATCTCGTGCGCTACTTTGTCCAATCAATGACTGCACCGGAAGGAGAAAGTGTGGTCACCGCTTTGCCCGTTGCTGACTCCGATGTACGCAGTCGCTTCGTGGTACAAAAAAGATTCGGCCTGCATCGGCGCGTGCTCGTTGAGATTGCCGATGCGCCTCCGCGCAGTGACGGGTCACCGAGGGTGACATTTCGCGTAGGCCGTATTCAAGATCAGGATGCAGAACGACTCCAATTTCATTTGCGTACATTTGCAATGGGTTCGCGCATTATGTACGAGGCTGAAATCGAGGCACACAAAAAACTTGAGTCGCTCATTCCAGTGAGTGAGTACGAGCTGTATGTCATTACGGGAATGCTTCGTGTCGTCGGAAAGAGCGGCACGCTCTACATCATTCGAAAGTCGAGACCGACACTCGCCTTTGCGCAAGGGGAAAAGTCGAAGCCACTTTGTGCGCTTTGCATGCATCCGCTCGGATATTTCGCATCCACGTGGATAGGTGCACTACCGCCAACTGATGAGGTTGTTGCGCACTTGCTGATGATTCGTGGAGATGAGCATTACTTTTGGCGAAAAGCCAATCAGATACCATTTTCTGAATCCAACAGTGGGGTATAGCACACAGGTCTTAGGACCTGTTTTTTGTTGCCTCGATAAATGAACTAAAAATGTTTGTTGAGGTAGTATCACCAAGCTCCTCTGGATGCCACTGCACTCCAAGCCCAAATGGATAGTCGGCAATCTCGATGGCTTCAATCAGTCCGTCTGGAGCATATGCACTCGCATGGAGTCCTGCTCCTATCGTCTTTATTCCTTGGTGATGAAGACTATTGACGCGCATGTTTGTTGTGCCAGCACATCGCCCAAGTATGGAGTCCGTAGTAATGGTGACCTCGTGTGCAAGAAAATTTCTCGGCAGTGCTTTTTGCTCTGCGTCGAAATGGAAATCATGATGCATACCACCCGACATGTCGTGTTCCACATCTTGAAAAAGTGTTCCTCCCATGAACGTATTAAGTATTTGGAATCCTCGACAAATTACCAGTATGGGAAGTTTGTGTGCCATTGCATGTTTGAGGAGTGCCAACTCAAGCTCGTCCCGAGCGGGCTCACATGCTATGCATGCTCGGTTTTGTTCTCCATAGCGCACAGGGTCAATGTCATATCCGCCCATGAGGAGCAGTCCGTCTACGTTTGGAAACAGTGAACCAAGATCTGCAACATCAGGGCGCATAATTCCTACGGGGAGACCTCCTGCATTTTTTACCGCATCTATGTATTTCTGGTTAAATTGATACTTGGGAGAGCCCTCGCCTTCATCAGAGCGGGCTGAGGGAATAAGAATTACGGGGCGTTTCATCTATGGAGGGTACAATAAAACCCGCGAATTGCAACGCGGGTTCCTGTGGAGAGCTACCATACATAGCGCACCATGAGGGTGTGGTCAGGTGTATACCAGAAAATGTTTTCTGTGAATCCGCTTGAACGAAGGAATCGACGTGCTGGACTATCAGACGCAGGCGTATTGATATACACGTGACACACCATGGTGCGTCCGAGCTTCACCGCTTCGAAGATGAGATGGCTTCCAAATCCTAGACCTCTTGCGTGGCACGCCACAAAAAGGTGCTTGATGTTTATTCCGCTCATGCGGGACGAGGATTCGTGACCCCACATCCATTTTCGCTCATACGGAGTGGGAAACATGTCGGTTACTACCGTTACCAAGAGTGTTCCGACCGTCTCATCTTTGAGTACAAGCGATGTCGCAATCTGTCGACGTCCTCTATTTGAAAAAAATGCTTTTATGTCGTCCGACAGAGGAGCGACAAACTCTCGAGAGAGCATTACAGGTGTATTCATGAGTACCTTACTTTTCTCTATTTCGTAGAGTAGTACTACTTGAGAATAAACTCAAGCACGCATCTGCGTGTGAGGATACAGCCTGTGGCATGAATAATAAGTGAAGAAATCGCGTCTATTAAGACTGCGCCTCCAAAAACTCAAACACTTTTTCGTTGGTGAGGAGCATGTGGATATAACTATGCACGCGTTCCTTGTCTGCTTCGGGGTACCGTGCTGCAAGTGCAGCGC
>JAYUQG010000008.1:0-43192 GCA_043756865.1 bacterium
ATGAAGGTCATAAACTGCTTCGTGAGCATATTCCGAGCCCCTGCTACTTTTGGATCGCGCTTCATGAGGTCATCTTCCTTTGGCTCAAACGCAAAAGCAAAATTCATAAATCCCTCGGTGAGCATATTAGTCCACAATATATGTGCGGGCAGAAGAGGAATTGGTATACCAAATAAGAGTGCCCCGGCGACAACAATTATTTCAGTAAATGATGTCGAAAGAAGATATGCAACAATTTTTCGAAGATTATCAATTATGCGGCGACCCTCTTCGATTGCGGCGACAATAATCGTAAAACTATTGTTAAGTAGGATAAGGTCCGATGCCTCCTTTGCAACTTCAGTACCTGAACCAAGCGCGACGCCAATGTTCGCAGCGCGCAGTGCCGGTGCGTCATTGACCCCGTCACCCGTCATCGCAACGATCTCCCCTTGATCCGTAAGAATTCTTACAAGGCGAAGTTTGTGTTCAGGGAGCATTCGTGCAAATACCGAAGTGTTTTTTAGGGCGCTTACGAGCTCTGTATCGTTCATTGCTTCTATATCCGTACCTTTCATGACCCTATCTCCTTCTTTCCAGATTCCGCAGTCTTTTGCAATTGTTTTTGCAGTCTCCGGATTGTCTCCCGTGGCCATAAGCACACGTGCTCCGGCCCTCTGCGCAGTTGCAATAGAGCTTTTTACATCCTCCCGCAAGGGATCGTGCAGCACGATGAAGCCTCCAAATATAAGACCTTCGGTCATTTTTTTTCTTAATGCATCGCTATCCTTGTCGAAGGATGCAACGGAAGTATCACGATATGCTACACCGATTAAGCGAAAACCCTCGGAGGTATGCTTCTTCAAAACATGTCCGAGTTTTTCTTTCATAACGTCGGACATGATATGTGCTTTGCCTGCAAGATACACAGCACCTGCATGTTCAAGAACGTACTCGGGAGCCCCTGTAACATACATACGGTTGTGTTTCATTCCTCGAACCTCGTGAAGCGACAAGCACACACGGTAGCGTGATTCAAAAGGCAGAAAATCTATACGAGGATAGTTGCGAAGCAATTCAGTTTGGTTGAGTCCGGAATCAAGGGCAGCGAGAACGATCGCGCGCTCCACTGGGCGTCCGTGCACCACCTGCTCAGTGAGGGGGTCTTCACCGACTCCTTTCTTTTCTATGTACGCTTCTGAGCACAGTACCGCAAACTCCAGAACATCGCGCTCATCACCATGCGCTTCATGTTCTTTTTTTTCATCCACCCTGCTCCCTTCTTCCGCGATCAACCCTTCTAGGGTAACGACCCTTGCTACGACCATTTCTGCCTTCGTCAGCGTGCCTGTTTTGTCGGTAAGAATAAGCGTGGTTGAGCCAAGTGTTTCTGCCGCCAAAAGATTTCGTACTAGTCCCCCCCTTTTCAATATGGACTCCATTCCAATTGCAAGAACGACGGTAACCGCAGTGGGTAAACCTTCGGGTATTGCAGCGACTGCTATTGCTATAGAAATGAGCAATAACTCAGTAATTGGTTCCCCGCGAAGTATTCCAAGTGCAAAGATCACCACGAGAGCCGCGAGCACAATATACGAAAGGAAACGGGCAACACTCGCAATATTTTCTTGAAGCGGAGTCTTTAATTCTTCGTCTGTTCCTAACGAAAGCGCAATTGAGCCTATCTTGGTTTTATTGCCGATCGCAACAACAACTCCGAGCCCTGAACCACCAGTAATAAGTGTTCCCATGAAACCCATATTTCGCTGCTCAACAAAAGGAATGACGGTCTCATAGGGTTCGGTCTGTTTTGCAACATCTATCCATTCTCCCGTCAGTGGGGATTCGTTGACCTCAAGATTGTTTGAGGAAATTATGCGTACGTCGGCAGGAATATTTGTACCTGTATCAAGGACTACAAGGTCTCCGAGCGTAACTGCTTCAGCAGAAACACGTTCTTTTGCACCGCTGCGAATGACCGTTGCAAATCTTTCTTGTGAACCACGCAGGCGCTCGAATGCATTATCTGCCCGCCCTTCTTGATACATACTAATCGCGATGTTTATTAAGAGCGCAATGAAAATCACCGTGGAGTCGACGTACTCCCCCAACAGCGTCGTGACGATACCTGCAGCCAATAGGATGAATGTAAGTGGATTCTTGAGCTCTCCGACGATCTTATCAATCCAAGTAGCTCTCTTACCTTCAGAAAGTACATTCTTCCCAGAAGTTTTAAGTCTTTTTTCTACAAGTTCGCCCGAAAGACCGTGCTTTTCATTCGTTTCGAGAGCCTTGAGCACTTCGTGCACGCTCATTTGATACCAAAGGTTGGTTTCCACTTTTTTTGATGACATGAATCTATTATAGCAAGAAAAAAAGCCCTTGGATGGGCTTTGTGTGGAGATCAAGAGATTCATTGCGATACACGACTGACACGCTGTAGGAGTTCGCGCGCATCGGGTAGCTGACGCTTCATTGCTCGCAATTCCTCACCTGCGACCGATAGTAAGGTACCAAAAGAGAGCTGTGCTGAGTTGACCACGACCATGCCGTAACTTGCATCGACGAGGTAGTCTACCTGAAGCAGACTTTTGTAATTTGCAATATCAACACCGGGGGGTACAAGTGATCGAATTTTCGGACGAATCTCCTTGTCGAGAACTGCACGGATCTCTGCTGGGTCTTCCGAATTTCGGAAGAACATGAGGAACTCGTCTCCGTGCAAACGTCCCACAAAGTCACCCGGGTGACGACCCACTCGATCGATTAAGTAGGTTGCAATCATGCGCAGTAGCCGATCGCCCTTTTCTTGGGAAATAACGTCATTGACGCATTTAAACAAGTTCAAATCGAGCAGTACGAAAATCCCCACCGGACGCCCGTGCTCGTGCTCGCGGCGTTTGTGCTGATGCGTCTCGTAATCACGCAACTGTCGCAAAAACTTCTCGAGTCGAAGGGTGAATCCACGCTCATTATAGATCTGGGTGAGCGGGTCACGCTCACTTTGACGTTCAAGTTCCGTGATTCGCGTTTGAAGGATTGCAACCTGACCTAAGCGTTCTTCGCGCTCAACGGACTTAGTGTGCATGCGCTGAAGAATTACCTTTGACTCTATGAGAGAATTCTCGAGTCCTCGAATCCTTTCTTGCAGGCTACGCCTCATGGATCGGACGGAAACGACGAACCGGCGAATACGTTTGGGACTGAACATGACATGCGTCCTTTCTGTGAGAAAAAATGAATTTAGAAGAGCATTAACTCAAAATGCACATTAACATCAATATTGCTTGTTTGTCAAATTCTCGCAAGTCTCAATTAACGCTATAATCAAAAGAATAATTGTAATAGTAACGACCATGCTTCACGCACAAATCAAAGAAGAAATAAAGAGCGCCATGCGCGCAAAAGAGGCACTCAAGCTGGAGGTGCTCCGAGGAATCCTCACGGGGTTTGTGAATGAGCTCGTCGCCACCAAACACACACCACAGGAAATACTCGACGATGCGGGCTGTATTGCCGTCATCAAACGCCAAGTAAAGCAACGGAAAGACGCAGCCGACCAATTCACCCAAGGTAATCGTCCTGAACTTGCCCAAAAAGAACATGCCGAGCTCGTAATCCTCGAGGCATTTCTTCCTGCAATGATGAGTCGTGAGGAAATCAAAAAAATTGCGGAAGCAAAGAAAGCCGAGCTTGGTGTTACCGACAAATCTAAAATGGGGCAATTCATTGGTGCGGTCATGAAAGCCTGTGGTGGCAACGCTGATGGAAATGATGTGAAGGCAGTTGTGGAGGAACTTTTAGCTTAAGAGAGCCTGTAGTTATTGAGTTGCGGATAGTCATACATTCTTCCTGAAATAAAGCACATATAGCCTCACTATTTTGAGGCTTTTCTGAGGAGTACACTGTATATTGTGTATTTGTAGAATATATGTTATAATTCATACATTACAGTTCTTCTCAGGAGGTATTCAATGCGCGACCATATCGCACTTGCTGACCAAGTCATGCTCGTTATGCGGACCAAATACCGTTTACTTAGCTCAAAAGAGCTTCCTTTCGATCAGGCGTTCCTGGATGTCATGCGGACGCACGGAATCAAAGGTTTTGAATGGCACGGAATCAAGGTTGCCATCGGGCAGATCCTGTCCAGACGACCACGCAAAACGCGAGCAAAAGCGACTAAGCGGATCACTGCTCCCGCAAAACCAACAGTGCTCACTGTGCTCGAGGATACACGCGGAGAAATCGTCTTTCTGACCTCGTACGGTGCAACACTCACGATGCGCCGGGACGTACGCGGTATCACCGTGTGCACGGCGCACACTGATTACTGCTCAGACGCTGTCCTCGTTGCTGCAGTCGCGAAAGCTGCACGAATGTTCACCGCTCATGATCACCAAGCAGTGTGCGACTACCGTGTACGGGTGCTTCGTAAAACGACCGACCATCTCGAGCTGAAACTCGCAAACAAGTACAACGCCTACGTGACACAGGGGAAACGTGGCGCCGTAGTGATGCGCGTGACGCTCAACGCAAAGCCAGTGGCACAGAGCTCTCTGCCGCAAGACATCGCGAGCGAGGCACGAGGAGTTGCCAAGCAGTATTTCAAGGGAGCCCAAAGTGGCACCCTCCCCGGCATGTAAATGCCGTTCTCCACAGACGCACGCTTCGGCGTGCGTTTTCTTTATATGCCATGCTATACTGTACGCATTAGCCATAACGCGACATCACATGCAGGACAACAACTCCTACAACCTGATGAAGCAATACGTTCAGGAGCACAAAAGCCTCTGGCGCATAAAGCGCAATTACATCAAAGATTCCAAAGGGCATCCCGATGTAATCGCGTTTTGGAAGAAGTTAGGAATTGATAAGGCGAAGCACTTGAAAGAGTTGCAAGCACTTATGAAAAAGTATCATAAGTAGGATACACTTCTTGCTTCTTTGAAAGGCAAAAACATAAAATCCACTGTCCGCAAGCAGTGGATTTTGTGTTTATTCCTTTGAATTGAGCGATCTACTTTGTCGACTTCATTAAAATATTCCTCACCGTATCGGAAGACGACTCAAAATATTTTAACTTGTCTTCTCGTAGCTCATCTCAATTTAAAAGAATAATATTAAGCAAGCGCATTGTTGACACTGACTAGAAGTTTGGCTTGAGGAGATACTTTTTATAAAACTTGTTGACGATGTCAACGGCCTCCTCGGGCTCATCGACGACATGAAAAAGGTCTAAATCTTCCTCACTGATATTCCCTTCATCGAGCATACGCCCCTTAAACCAATCGAGTAACCCTGACCAATAATCAGTTCCCACAAGGATAATGGGAAACTGCGCAATCTTCTGTGTCTGAATCAAGGTCAGCGCCTCAGAAAGTTCATCGAGAGTGCCGTAGCCTCCCGGTAAGACGACAAAACCTTGTGCGTAACGCATGAACATCACTTTGCGTACAAAAAAATATTTAAAGTTAAATAGCTTGTCTTGATCAACAAATGAGTTGGGTTTTTGTTCAAATGGCAAATAGATATTCAGACCGACGGACTTTCCCCCTGCACGCTGCGCACCCTTGTTTGCCGCCTCCATAATACCTGGGCCGCCACCGGAGATTATTCCATAACCGCTTTTGGTCAGTTGGTAGGCTATTTCTTCGCCCAAATGGTAATACGGGTCAGTCGTCTTTGTACGCGCGGAACCAAATATTGAGACACAGGGTCCAATGGTATTTAAGCGTTCAAAGCCGTCGACAAATTCTGCCATGACTTTAAAGATGTGCCACGAGTCGGTGCCCTTTCTGTTCCCTCCCCATGTGCGCATGGTGATTTTCTTAAATGCTTTGCGAATTTTGGCTTCGCTTTTTGTTTTTTCATTACTGGTCATAGGTCTATACTCATGAGAACACATGAATTTCACATGAGGTTACACGCCTAGAGTACCTCAAGTAGTTCGTGAAGGTTGGCAACCACCTGATCGGGAGGCAGCAATCCGTCATGAAAGGCGCCTTGCGCAAACGGTACACGGTCAATACGAATGGTGCGAATTTCGGGATTGCGTCGCTTTACCTCGTCGATATTCTCTGGGGCGTCATCAACAAATGCATGCTCCCATCCCGAATCTCCAATACGCAACAGATACTCATGTGCTGCATCCCCCTTTCCTGTTTTACCACTTGCATCACCCTCAGTGATAATCACATCATCAAGGAGTGTGATAATACCTGAGCCACGAATTTTTTTACGTTGCAGCACAGTGTTGAGCGCATAGGTCAGCAGCACAAGACGGTGTGTCTTCGAGAAAATCTTCAAACTCTCTACGGTGTCCTCGTAGAGATACTCATGAAAGTTTGGCGGTGCCAGTTCACCTGAGGAAATTTTTAAAATACGCTCAAAGCGGTTTTCTCCGAGCCAATCATAAAACTGATCTGTATCAAACAGTGTGCGATCAAAATCGAGAAATAATACTGGTTTGATATTCATATATGTACAAATTTTTCCTACATACTCATCTATTCAATTCCTTCGAGTCGCAACTTTTTTAACCCCTCTTCAAGTAGCTTGGCCTCATATAGTGACGCACGCTCATCTAAAAGTTCTTCATAATCTTGCTCGAGCATTTGCACTTTGGGGTCGGGTCCAAATTGTTCCTCGAGGTCACGCTCGGCGAGTTTCTCTGCCAATAATTCTGTAAGCAAATGCATGTCATACTGGTTCATAATGGCATTCACTTCTGGGTCTCCCTCAAAAAGTCGCGAAGGGTGATGATGCGCCTCTCCTCCTGCAGCGTGTGTCCATGTCGCCGCAGGGAAACCTGCGTCATTTGCACGGGAAAAAACATACTGCTCAAGATCATCGTACGCGGTCAAAAAATCACGGTCACGATGCCCGTTTGCAACGGTATTTGCGATATACACCATACCGAGTAAGGTCTTGAACTGTTCGGGAGTAAGGGCGAGTCCAATCATTAAAAAGAGTATAGCCTCTTCGGGGGGTAGGCACAACCGCGACAAAACCTAACAATTTGTTCATCGAAAAAGCATGTGGCCCACAAGCACCTGTACTTTGCTATACTTTGCCCATGAAACGAAATATAGGAATTCTCATTGTACTTATTGCACTTGGCATAGGGACATTTGCTGTGTCGTACTGGCGCACACACCGTTACGACGCAGTGGCGGAAATTACCCCCGTGCAAAGCGGGATGCGCACTGCATATTTTGCAGGAGGATGTTTCTGGTGCACCGAAGCGGACTTTGAGAAACTGGTTGGAGTCGAGAGTGTAGTATCAGGATACCAAGGTGGCCACACAGAACGCCCAACATATACAGAAGTAGTGACCGAAACAACGGGACATCGTGAAGCGGTCGAAGTGCGTTATGACCCCACGCGTGTGAGCTATTCTATGCTTGTAGAATACTTTTTTGCATACATTGACCCGACCGATGCAGGCGGCGCATTTGTCGACCGAGGTGAGAGCTACACAAGTGCCATTTTCTACATGACTGCAGATGAACGTGTAATTATTGAGGCCGAGGTGCGTCGACTAACAGAGGCTGGTGCCTATGCTAAGCCCATTGTGACAAGCATTCTTCCATGGACTACCTTTTGGCCTGCAGAAGCATACCATCAAGATTATCACGCAAAAAACTCAGTGCGATACGGTTACTATCGTGACCGAAGCGGGCGAAATCAAAAGCTTGCCGAGCTTTGTGCATATCGGGGGGCGATGGGGGTTCCGTGCGTGCAATAAGTCATTAGTCCTCGGTTATCGCCGTGCGAGCAAAGTTCTTTTTCGCAAATGCGTGAAGTGCTTTGCGTTTTTCCGCATGGTCAGGAATAGTCTCCCCAACATGTGCCCAAAATGCTTTTGAGTGGTTAAACAGGGTCAAATGGCAAAGCTCGTGCACAATAACATAGTCGGCGAGTGCCTGCGGAAGAAGCACCAAGCGGTAATTAAAATTAAGGTTACCTTTCTTTGAACAACTCCCCCAGCGGGTACGTTGGTCCCGAATAGCAATTCTCCCCCACTTTTTTTTGTAATGCACATTAAAATGTGCCAGCCGCTCATGGACGAGCGTGCGTGCACCCTCTTTGTGTGTCGTGTATTTTTTTGAAGAACGCGTGAATGCTCCAACTCTACGTCTTCGCACGCGCAGGGTGCGGGTACTCCGCGACACGAGCCGAAATAATTTTCTCAGTCGCATATGCATGAGCCCCAATTATGCCATGCGTACTCTGGTGATGCACACACGTGCGTTTGTTAAACAACCATTCTCGGAGCAACACTCGCGCTATGAACTGAGGGGAAACGCTAGGCGAAATCCCTGTGCATCAGAATAGTCTTCCACCATATTCATTCCAACGCTTCCAAAGATAGAGCGCGACGAGCACATAGACAATGCCTGCGAGCACAAATACTACTTTCCCTGATGCGAGGTTCATTCCTATATTCTTTCCTAGTAATGGTACTAACCCAAGATTAAGCCCCGTCACGATATTCACGAAAAATCCCATGACGTCGCGTTGGTTTTTTCCGCCAAATACTTTCCTACCGTTTTTGTCCCATCGGTAAAGCAAATAACATGAGACTGCACCTGAAATAAGCCACGAGAGTACGAGGAGCGGCGAGACAACACGCAATAGACTGGGAAACGGATTAAAATAAATAGCAGGGGGAATTCCTCCGAGAAAAAGCGCGACCGCAGCGATAGCAAGGCGGGCTTCTGACCAATAAAAGGCATATCGCTCGAGTCTTTCTGGAGTAGTGTGTGCGTGAAAATCCATGCGAATATATTAAATATACATGTACGATACCATCGGCGTGCTGAGCAAAAAACTTGACTTTTTAATCATATAGTTGTATTATGCTACAAGCTACCGCATGTTGCGGTCGTACTTCAAAGCTGAGGAAAATCTCATGAGCAACTGGCTGAACCCCACCCTTCCCCTCGTGTTGGCGCTCCTGGTCATCCCACTCATTTACTTCGTCAGGAGGAGCAGCACCAGCTACTCCTACCAAACGCACTCGGAGCGCACCACCAACAGCGTGTCTTACCAAGTAAGTCCGAGGCCTCAAGAATGGGCGTACGAGCTGATGCGGGGCGGCGAATCCGTCGACTGCAATGTGAGCTTTCCGCTACGTTCGTTCGAAGTGCATTCGGGATTCGTGCGCATTGTCCACGCAATACCCTCGGATGTGACAACGCTCACCGTCCTAGACGATGACCTCCTGTACCTGCGCCGCCGCTCCAGCAGGAGGAGCAGTCGTCGTGCGAATGGTCGCATCCACTCGAGCGAGATCTTCATCCAACTCAAGGACAGCACGCTAGGTTGGCACGTCAACGCAGCTGACCCGGACTTGGGCGGTGGTATGTTCCTCGGCGAGAACACCAATGGCGATGACATCTGCATCATCGCAGGCAAGAACGTGAAGCTCTGCAAGCGCTAACTCGAGAGCCCAGCTCACCATCACCCCGACTTCGGTTGGGGTGTTTATTATTTACAGACAGTATTGACTTTTATACTTTTTTGTATAGAAATATAGCCAGTATGGCACTTTGTCATCATGATCATCAACCTGTTATGTTGAAGGAAAGTCAGAATGAATGCAGCACTCAAGCCGGTCCCTACCATTCTCGTCACGCAAACGGTGGCTGAAACTGCTCTCGCGGTAAGGGCACTTCAAGAAGAGTTGAATGACTTGTTTCCTGAGCGCGAATCCCTCATTACCCTTTTGGGTTACGGACTCCTGACGCGCGAGCATTTGCTCGTATACGGCAAGTTTGGCACCGGAAAAAGCCGCCTTGTGGAACTTTTTTTTGGGGCATTTACCGACTCCGAACTATTCTCTCTTGAACTCACAAAGTTCATGACCGAAAGTAATGTGGTGGGTATTCCCAACCCGAAACTGCTGCGCGAAGAGGGACGCCTGTGGCACGAACGCGAAGGTACCATGCTCGATGCGGACTTCGTCGAACTCGACGAGTTCTTCGATGCAAACGACCTCTTGCTACGCGTGCTGCTCGGCATTCTGAACGAGCGACGTTTCAAACGCGGCAGGCAGTTCGAACGTGCAAACTTACATATGGCGCTCGCTTCTACCAACGGACTTCCCGAGGCGGAAGTCAAACGCTCTCCGCAACTCGGAGCTGTGGTTGACCGATTCTTGTTTCAAACACAAGTAGAGTACCTCACCCGCGACGACAGCCGTAGGCGTATGTATACCAAATATCTCGGTAATGCCCGCCCCACGGTGACTATTCCGTTTGCTAGCATGACTGCGCTTGCACAGGCCGTACGCGACATCCCCATCAACGATCCGGTTCTGGTGGAACTCCACAACCAGATCGTTCAGGGAATGCAGAAGGAGCTAAAACGCACCTTCTCTGACCGTCGCGCCTGTCAGGCACTGAAGCTCGCACAGGCCAACGCGTTACTCTTTGGGCGAAGCGAAGTATTGCCCGACGACTTTATGGCAATACAGTGGGCACTTACCTACGGTCATGACACCAAGAATCATGACGTATTCAAGTCTGTTGCGGTACCGCTTATCGACAAAGCAATCAGCGAGCGCAAGCCCGATATCGTGCGGACGCAGATGAAACTGCTCGACGAATTCGAACGGCGCATTCCACCCGCAATCGACAAAGCGCGCAAAGCACCCCCGTCACCAGACGAGCTTGTTGCACTGCGTCGTGTTTTCAGTGCACTTGATACGGAGCTAAGAGAACTGAAGGCGGGTCACGCGTCTATCGAAGATCGCCGCATTTCCCTCATGCAACGTATCGGGCAATTGAATGCCGACGTCGGTTCGCGCATCGACGGAAAGGCCGTCGCATGACACTCGTTTTGCATGTCCTGCTTGCCCTCCTAATTATTCTTCTTTTGCTCGGTGCACGCGCACTCGCACGAGAAGCAGCAGAACAAGAGATGCGAGACAAGGAAAAGTCCAAGCGACTGGCCACAGAAATCGAGTCGGGCGACGAGATGCTCGCACATGTACTCAGTAAATGTCCGAATGTATCGAGAACAACCCTCCAAGTGCTCCACATCGCAGCAACGAAACGCGACATCACCTTTAACCTTGCGACTGAACGCCGGACGGAAACAGTCCCCTATCCGACCGCAGAAATGGACTATGTCCAAATTCGTGATGCGTCACAGCTGCCGCTTGTCCCACCGAGTCAAATGGCACTCGACGACGACACCTTCTACCACCTCTTCGCAACGAATGCGCTCATGCTTCCCGAGTGGACAGATAGCACAGAGGAATTTAAACGCCTCTACATCCTTCTGGATGTCTCGCCGTCGATGTTCGACGCAGAGGCGCGGATGCCCGACGGACAACTCCGCGACACGTGGGCCCGTGGCGTCATCGCTGGACTACTTGTGGATGCCACACGTGGCAAAGCCGAGTATCTACTCCGCACATTCGATACGGGAGTACAAGAACTGCAACGCGCCGACACTCCGGAAGAAGCAGAGAAGTTGCTCTTTGCGCTCGTGACCACCGCAGTAAAAGGTAACGGTACGAACATCGGTGCGGCCCTGAAGGTCGCGACCAAGGATATTCGTCGCATGCAGCAGGAGAACAAACGGGAAACGCACATCCTCCTCATCACCGATGGCGATGATCAGGCAGGGATCACTCGTGGTAAAATTAGCAAAGCACTCGGCGCTGACGTGCAGCTCCACGTTGTCTTGATTGGCACATCATGGGGTGACGAGCATCCGCTTTTCCCCTATGTCATAGCAAAGTATTGATTCACACCGCAAAGCAGAAAATGCAATGCGGTTTTTTTATTATTAACAAATTATTTATGACATCATGTGCCGCCAGGGATATGGTAAATGCTCGAAGTCCGGTGTGTGCCACGTAACAAGGGACCATAAGGTGCTTTTTTCTTTTTCGGATACAATAAAGGGTATATTCTTATGTTATGAAAATTCTCTTACTTACAATAACTGTAGCACTGCTCGTTATCATCTTCCTCGAAGTTATACGCATCTTCCCGCTCTACAAAATTTCTAAAGGGTTGGTGGACAATGCGGTCCCATATCAGCGCGCCGTTGGGACTGGCACGGTGCTCGTTATCGGCGATAGCACTGGTGTCGGGGTTGGTGTATCCACACCAGAAGACAGCATCGCGGGACTCATCGCACTACTTTATGCAGATCGTCGCGTTGAGAATCACTCAGTATCTGGTGCTCAAATTCAAGATATCGAAGGTCAATTAGCAAAAGCGGGCGAGGAACACTTCGCGCTGATACTTCTCCAAATTGGTGCCAACGACATCATTCGATTTCGGTCTTCTACTAAGGCTGGAAAAGAAATAGCACCGCTACTCCAAAAACTTGTTCAGCGTGCAGATAGGGTTATCTTTATCAGTGCAGGAAATGTGGGTGGCGCATACTTGTTCCCTTGGTTTCTTCGTCCGTATTATCATCACCTGACTCTTCAGTATCATGCTGAGTTTGCACGTGTATCGTCTAAAGCTGGAGTTGTCTATGTAAATCTCTACACTCCACCCAAACAAGACTTGTTTATACTGGAGCCTACGGTTTACTTTGCAGGCGACAGACTGCACCCGTCTTCTGCGGGCTACGCACTTTGGTTTGGAAAAATTGCTTCTATTTTGTAGGAACTGCAGCTGAGCTCGGGCACGCTCATCGAATCTTTTTAAAACTTGCGTGTTGACAACCGTGGGTATTTTGTGTATCGTGCTTTCAGCTTTGCTTCCGTATATTGCGTGTTTTGAAGCGCAGTAGCCGGATTTTCTTTGTTTGACAACCTTGTTTCAGGAGACTCACCGATGACTTTCAATCCCTTTCCCGCCCCTAAAGCCGCCCGCCCTCCCGCCCCACGTCCAAACATGACGCTCGGCAACCTCGCCATCGGGTTCAACACACCCGAAGGTGCACGTTCCCGTTTTGTCGACGGACTGGAGGCCGCGCAAAGCCTGCCGCCGTATGCACGACGCAACGTCTTCTCCGTCGACGAATTCGTCGGCCATGCGCCTGCAGATTGGCCCCAGAGCATGGCCGGTGTCGGTGCGGAAAACATCGCAAGCTACTTCGTCGGCGTCAAAGCAGGCCAAGGGATGTGGTTTGACTTCAACCCGTGTGCGAACGACACGCACCACATTGCCATCGTGCCCAGCGTCCAAGGTGTGAACCCTGTGACAGGCCGCCCCGCAAGTCCCGACATGCAACAATACCTGACTGGCTGTCCGGTGCACAACACAGCGTTTGGACTCGGTCGTCACTGCGCTGACTGTGGGTACAAGTGGCCGAAGCAGAACTATGTTGCGACGACCGGCTCTCCGCGTGGTAGCTTTTGGCTCGACGGGTTCCGCCAAGCCGACGGGCGTGTGCGCCAATGGCTCTTCACTGAAGAAGCGCTCCGCGGCGTCGCTACGCACGTACTCGGTGATGCCCGCGGTTACGCAGTCGCATTCGTCATCTACCGCAGTGTCGCCCCGAAGCCTGCTCCGGTCTACCGCCACGCTACCCGCGGCGGCTACGACGATTTGCTTGGCATGGGAGCAACTAGGAGCATGTCGTTTTCCGCGCGAAGTGCCAATCTCGAAGTCGGCGCGGGCGCACTCATCAGCCAGTTCGTCCACGACGACCCGAACGGTCTCGAGTTCTGGGACAGGAAACCAGTTGGCATCATCATGCTCAACTACGCTCCCGAAGACGTCGTCGCCGATCTCATCGGCCGTGGTGGCATGAAGCACAACGAAGGCCCGCTCACCGGCATTCCAGTCGGCAATCAAGCCTGACACTCACACTGCGACGCACTTGCGTCGCAGTTTTTTTATTATGGTGTATTTGACAGTGAGGTTATTTTATATTATTGTCAAAGTGAATCACATTTCGTTCCTCAAGGAGATTTCCATGGCGAAAATTCTCGAAGAAGGTTGTGTCTCGGTTTGCGGATATTGCCGAACGCGTTTTTCATTCGACATTGGTGAAGTCCGTCATTCCATGACACCCATTCCCGCGGGGTACAGTCCCGAGGAAGAAGCCTATGACAAGTCCGTGTTCACCGTAAGTTGCCCCAAGTGCAAACACGTTGTCGACGTGGAAAACAAACTCGGAGCACAGGCAAGAAGCCTCCTCGCAAGGCCTGATGGCTTCCGCTCTGACCATGATTTATAACACCGCCCACGGGCGGTTTTTTGTTGACTTCAACTCCCTCTTTCCTTATTGTGTCGAAAGTATAACCCACATAGGAGCACGAGTGGATCAACTGAGTCGAGCAGAGTTCACCAAGCACATTGGACCGGAAGCACGAAACCAGAGCATGTATGTCGAAGATATGCGACGCTTTGTCGACGCATTCGAGACGGCACGGGCAGTGCATGCACCACTTTTCTATTTTTATATCCCGAGTCTTACCGCAATAGAGATACAGGAGGTGGGCTCGCTCCCAACGAACCGTAAGTGCGATTACATACGAATTGAAAAGCGCGAACTCACCACCGAAGAGGGTGCAAAAACCTTCTGGGTGATTCGAGCGCATTTCTGACTGAAAACCCCGTTATGGGGTTTTGTTTTTTGTTGCAAAATGGAAAACATACGAGTTATCTCGAAGTAATATTGATATACTCACGCAATGCTTCAGAAAAATATTTTTTATTCAATTCTCTTTTGTTTTGCAATGGAGTTTCAAATTAATATTATTCTTGGCCAGAGCATTGGTGGAATGATTGGTGTGCTTGTGCTCTATGCACTTATTGGACTTCTCACCTACTACACATTTCCATTTATCTTAAGCAAATTTCAGTCACGCCAGACGGGTTATTGGGCGGCACTCATAGTCCATGGTTTAACTGGTCTTGTAATTATTGAGTGGCGATTTATGAATAATACGCTGACGAGTATTCCAGACCCGACGCTTACAATTATTGCCCAGCTGGGAATGTTTGCATGGTGGGCAACCATTGCCGCAATGCCTTATCTTTTACAGCAACCCGAAGGGCAATTTCTCAAAAAGAAGATTTTTATCTACTATGCTGCCTATGCCGTTATATCTACGGTATTGGCGGTTCCGTACGGCATGGCACCCGTCATACTTATTGAACCGCCTGTATTTTTAGGATTTTTCTACTTTTACCGCAAGTTTGCGCAACGGCTCTAAAGTCCATACAACCCTTGAATAGAATTTTTTATGCTTTCGTTTGAGTAGTGATGTACCGAGAACTGTCTGGACAAAACCCCAAAAATTCGTTATTCTTTTTGAGTCGAAGTTGCATTATATGGCCCTATCGTCTAACGGTTAGGACGAAGCCTTCTCAAGGCTTAAATCAGAGTTCGATTCTCTGTAGGGTCACCACAACAAAAATGACCGCACGTCAAGTGCGCCATTTTTGTATTAAGAGCCGAAGTGAGCAAACAGTTAAACATTATCTTGAAAAATGGCATCACTGCTGACGCAGTCTCCGCTTCAATGAAGATTTTCTATTTCGTCCGATGACCTTTGTCTACTACAGCCCTGATTTCTGTAAGTATACTACAACATTATCGGGCGTTGTTGTAAGTCCAAAAACATCATTGATGAAAACTGAGACGATGAGCTTGCCGTCATGAACATCCTGGATGTTTCCGGCGATATCCTCAAGTTTTAATTTTGGATCGCAGAGATCAATAAGACGTGGAACTATGCTATTGATGTTTTTACCACTTGATTTGATTGTCTTTATGTGCGTGAGTAATGCCCACAGCTCGTTTGAATCATAGTATGACACCCAATTTTGAGCACCCCTCGGAGCAAGTCTCTTGATTAGATACGCATATCCAAATTGTAATGATCCCCAGTTATCATAATTCGGAGTTACCTTCACCGGAAAATGATCGATAGTGAATGTCGAATAGTCGATCGAATTAGCCCTTGGAACGATGAACGAGTCAATCCTTGAAGGCGTCATGGATGCAACGAGGTCGAGGGTATGCTCTTTAGGCACGATGGTATCCCACTCATCATGCAGTATCAAAAAACGGGTAGTGAGGTTGTTTGATAAAAATGAGGGGCCAAATTTAGAAAAATCCATGCTTTGCGTCGTAGTACTCCATGCTGAAACTGCGGCACGTCGCGAGTAAGGTTCAAGCTTCACATAAGCGAGGGTCTGCGATGCGGGGTTGGACTGGAAACGCACATAGTAATCTTTGGTAATGTCATTCCAAAACCTCCCCATATTAATCATCGGCATCCATGCGACACCGTACTTTGGTTTTACACTCGCCTTTGCGCGTGCTGCTCCGTGTAGTGCTTCAAATCCACCCCATGATGCACCCCAGATGCCGATCATTTGTGGATCTACTCCTGCCTGAGTGCCGAGAAATTCAAGCGCAAGCGCTGTTTCATTTGCATCCTGCAACATGGAACCACCCGCGTAAAATCGCTCAAAGACAAAGAGCACCCCTATACCATTGGCAAGAAATGGAATTCCTTCAGGTATTATCTCATCAGGCGTTTTATATGAATAGAATATCTTCTGACTCTTCCCCGCTTCATAAAGTGGGCCGTACAGGTCCTCGATTATCCCCAAGGTCTTAGCATCAGGCATTGCCGCGACATTCGTGTCGAGCTGAAGTCCCGTCCAGTCAATTCCCGTATATGGTTGTGTCATTACCACCACTGAATTTCCGTATTTTGGCGGTATCCACAATGCGTATGTTTCAAGTCCCGCCCCATCTTTTATTCGCAATAATTTATACGGGTATGTAGTCGTAGCGACATTCTTTAGCACTTCGGTTTGCACTGCTGCGAATGCCGTATGGTCTGTAACCTGAAAAATAATAAAGAGGGAGAAACAAAAAAACATCCTCATTACTATTTTTCTTGAAAGATAGAATGGTAACTTTTTCATATATTAAATAATACATATTTCGACAAAAATAGCTAAAATATTCTTCTATGTCATTTTTACCCCCAACCTTAACAAAAAACCGCTATAAGGCAGTTCATCCTAAGACTTCTGCATGATCTGCGCAACGCGCTCCCAGAACGCGGCTGTGCATTTTTCTGGATTACATCCAGCTTCGATGAGGCGATCCGCAAGGCTCGCCAGATCGCCGCCATTGAAGGTCTCGTTCGAAAGTGTCGGGCGCACGAGGGTGAGTCCTGACCCGGTAAC
Organism: bacterium; assembly: GCA_043756865.1. Lineage (GTDB taxonomy): Bacteria > Patescibacteriota > Minisyncoccia > Phycocordibacterales > UBA6899 > MHLP01. The sequence continues at coordinate 17,121 of JAYUQG010000008.1, forward strand.
GAACAGGGAGATTGGGAGCTTTGCTGCATCTTCGCTTTGCGCAAAAATTAGCGCACGGGTTTTGCTTTCCTTGAGGAGATCATGCACCGTTTCACGCGAACACGAAGCGATCATCGCGAGCATTGGCACCCGAGCTGCTTTACGTCGGGCTTCGGCGCTATTTCGCGCCTCCTCCTCTGCTTTAAGTGCTTTGCGTTTCTGGTCTTGCAACTTGCGCGTTGCGGCAATCAGATCATCATCGTCAATCATTTCACTCCTTTGCACTGCTGGTCATTTCTGTGCTTTTTATAACATCTCACTCGTTGACTGTCAAGGATTCTCTGAAATTCAAGGAACCCCTGAAGGACACATTGCTCACAGTTTGCAATAAAAAAATTGCCCCGCGAAAGCGGAGCAAGGGGTTTTCTTTTTCTTATGTCCAAACAGGTGGTTTTGTTTTCCCACGCGCGGGCATACAGACTTTTTCATTCGCCTTGTGAAGGCGAATTTTCCACGCATTCACTTCAGTGGGAGCGACGTGCAATACGACACTGCTCGGCATCACATACGTGGAACGTGACCAAAAACTTTCATACCAAGGAAGATTGACGGACAACATTGGCGCTGCAGGGGCAACCGACGCATCGGCGACCACTTGAATATGTGTCATTTTGGCTTGAGTAGCATTACATACTACAGGCAATCCAACTGTCAGTCGGTGGTCGTCACCATGAACTGTCTTCATCCGTGTCCCCGAGAACTCTGCGACGCTTCCGGGACGATGATCGGTGAATCCAATGAATCCAGTTTTTTCGGTTGACAGGAGAAAGGCCATGCTGCCCCCACTGAACTGAATAAGCATGAAGGCCATGAACCCTATCGCAATTACCGCCACGGTAAGCTTGCCAACAAGGTTGGGTAACCAATTATGTACCTTTTGCATTTCAAATGCTCCTTGTAAAAGTTGAGCTACAAAACACTTTTCTCAGAATAACGACTATACTATTTTTGTCCAGTGGAAACGCTAGTGTGTTGAGATGATTTCTTGGCCCTCTTTGGGCTCCCTCTCGGGAAGGAGTGAGCGCACGTCACTTCGACTGAGGACAAGCTGATCCTGCATGAAATCAAAATAATTTTCGTTTTCAATGATCGCTTTTTTTGATTTGACTAGTCCACCGAGCGATGACCAGCCGGACCAAAACATAGTAAAACTTATCTGGGGATACTGAGTGTTTATGTAAGTAACTATGGTACTCATATCCATGGGATTTCTACCTGAAGAGCCAATCTCCCCAAGGCCAATGGGCTTGTGCAGTGCTGCGAGGGCGTCGTAGTCCCCCCCCCTTGTTTACTTCGCTCATATCGTCACGATAATAATCAATTGCTGCAACATCAACGCGGTCGTTGCCGGGGTAATAGTACATGATCGGTTTTGCATCAGCATACCCATAGGTTGCATTTGGAGAATATACAAAAAGTAGATTGTGGAGACCCTTTTCGCGAGTGAGATAGTCGAAGGAAAAGTCCCAGATTTCTTTATAATGTTGTGGCGATATGGGTACGATTTCCTTTCCCTTTCCTTCGTATGACCACCATGCCCAGCCTCCGTTTACTTCATGATATGGTCGCCACAATACTACAACACCGGCATCACTGAGACTCTGGAGGCCCTTTGCAACAGCGTCGAGATCGGCGGTTAGTCGGTTATGCGGAATGCTGCCTTTCACGAAAAGGTCATTAAATTCATAACTTCCAGTAGTAAGGGATCGTGAGCCTTTTACTCCCGTCCACGGATTTGCGGGATTCATGCTGATACTTATGAGTCCTCCTTTTTCCCAGTATGAAATGAGCAATTCATTTACCTTCGCAAGCTTCTCTTCATCAAACTCCTCCCAGCCATAATCAACTCCTAATATTGCGGGGGCTTTTCCTGTTTTTTCCTCAAGTTGAGTAATGTATGCGTCATATAGATCGAAGGGATCTCCATGGTTATATCCCACAGCGTTCGCGTGCCCAATGTTTTGACCAACTAAAAAATAAGGCGCGCCGTCCTTTTGGTACAACCGATAAAGTCCGGACAGTACACGCTTTGCTCCGAGCGAGGCATTTGGGTCGGAAGGAAGCGAGCTGGTCGCTGATCCAATTGAGGTACGCAAAATGGGTAGTCCTGCAGGAAATTCGACCTCAGGTTTGGTTTGAAGTGTGAAAAGTGCTCTTCCTTGTGCGATCATAATGACCGCATATGCAAGAAATAGAACAATAAAGGCGATGACTGTCAGACGAAAAATCTTCATGTGTTTATTGTAACTTTTTGTTTGATAGCTACTTCTTCGTAATTTCTTTCTTACGCTTTTCGATAGCTTTGTTGTTTACTATTCCTGCGCGGAGCAATTTTTTGATTAGCTCTATGGGGAGTTTTTTGCTGAGTGGCAACTGAACGGTAGCATTGGATGTTTTGTAGCCTTCCAGTTCCTTTTGATTATCTTCCACTACTGGTGGCATGACATAAAGTCCTATGTGTTTTTTTGCATAAGCAAAATACACCAGTGGTCCATGGTAATCGTAGTACGGCATGCCGTAGCTAATACGCTCCTCTGACTTGGGCACCAAACTCTTTATTATCGCGCGTAGCTCCGTGAGCTTAGCCTGTGTTTCCTTGGAAGCTGACTTGATGTAGGCATCTACATCTTTAGATGTATTGATATACATGGTGGTTATTTTTTTGATTTTTTGCACTCGCACCAACTCCATCAAGCCCGGGTTTCTTGGCCGCTGTTTGAATCACTTTCTTGAGGATGGATAGATTTATGTCTTCAAGTTTCTTAAAGCGAATACAGCTTTTCCCTACGCTCACTTTTCCCAATTCTGCTTTGTATGTTTCCGCAACATATTTGCCGTCATCTACCGCGCAAATGTAAATGCTGATGTAATTTTTCTGACTTGCTAGCGAAATGACTGGCCAAGTACCCACCTCTTTTTTGCTATTTGTGTATGGGAATGAGCCATAGCCGAGCATATTGTATGCGAAGTGCGGTTTCAGTTTGGGTGCTGCGGTACGAATAAATTTATCGAGAAATACCATTATTTTCTTACGCTCCTCGGGAAGTACCCCGAGATACTCCTTCTTATTTTTTGCTTTTGTTGGTTTAAACATGTTCATATGTACATTATACCAAATATGGCGGTGGGGCGGGAATGAACTATAAAAAAACCGCTCTATATGAGCGGATTGTCTACCGAGCAGGAAGCTGTTCTTGTCTTAGAGGATCTTGAGTAACCGTTCCTTCACCTGTGCCGGGATTGACGCATCGGCCATCATCTCCTGTATCCAACTTTTGAAGCTCATGTAATACATCATTGAGTCTCTGGGCTTGGGTTGCCACAACTTTTTGATGACTTGAAGCTCTTGCCATGAGCAGAGATGATTGTGGATGGCAACCGGCGTTTGGATTGTCCCCTGGATTGAAGCAACCCCAGTCGCAGTCAGCACACGCCCAGAATTGGCTGGGCGAACCACGAACTCGGTCATAATGCAGATTACCTTAAAGTGCGCAGGATCGTGGCTGTCACGATACCAGTAGAGCAACTCTACGGTCGTATCAGAAACAGTCGTGTGAACACACAACTGACCAATTTCAGGTACAAATACATTCACTAACTTCTCCTTGGGAGGTGTGGTGCGCGTAACACATGGAATACTTTATTATTTATATCATATAAATAGATTTTGTCAATATTGGTTTCGAAAGAATACCTATTGTGCTCACTTTCAAACAAAAAAACCGCACGTGTGTGCGGTTTGTGTAACTAGTTCGACTGGACTACTGCTCCGTCGCCGTTTAGGTTGGTTTCTGGGAACACGCAGGCGGCGAGTGTCTTACGTGCGCGAATGTCCTCGAGGACACCTTCCCAGCCAATAATCGAGGCTCGGGTCTTCCCGAGCATCTCGAGCATAATCGCAGGAGTTTCATTGCCCATGATGGTCATCCAATGTTCCCACTTCTCGGTGTGTTCGTTTGCCATGGTGAGGACGGACCCACCGGACCACTCAACATTGTTGCGAAACGAAGCACGCATTTGCTCTACGATGAAGTCATTCACTTGCTTGTTCGAAACACCACGTGCAGTGTTCGGGCACACATCGATACCAGGATAAATCATGCCACAGAGAATCGCAAAAGCGAGCTCGTCATTAATGTCGCGCGGAACACCATGCCACAACCCGATAACCGCGCGTGCCATTTCCTTGCGCGTTTCGATGAGCAAGAGCGAAGCATGCGCGCAAGGACTCCCCCCAGAACCCGCAAGCTTAATGAGGTCGCGGACAGTTTCATTCACATGGGTCGGAATTGCCCAAAAGTGTGTACGGATAAACTCGAGAAATTCGTGGGTCAGTTCAATCCCGATTTCCTGCGCATTTGTCGCACAGGGCTCTTTGTGGCAAAGTGCAGGGACAAACTTGCCATATCCTCCGTGCCCGCAGGGGCGAATGTTGACGCGACGCTCAAATTCGGTCTTTTGATACACCTCGAAGAGTACTTGGAAAGCCCTTCGCGCGGCCTCGTCGTTGCCCGCATTGGCAAGGGTGTTAAACACGCCCGTGATGTAGCGCAAATGTTCGCGCTCGGGAATGCGTACGCACCACTCTACCCCGATGTACTCGAGGAGCGAGCATGAGGAAATGGGAAATTCTGACCCTGGACGGGTTGTGCGTTTGTGCGTTAGCCACGTGTACCGTGCGGGAACAAAAGTTTCGTCTGCCGCAGCTGTTTTCGATTCCATGTCTATCTTCCTTCAAAGGACATTTACCCCAAGTGGGCAATTTGCCTCACGTATCGCCCAAAGGCGCCCATGAGACGGCTGATGTCGGCGAACCGACACCCTTGTTTTAACACACACCGTAGAAACGTCAAAAGTGTTCTATGGTGTATTGCTGTCACAAATCTCACTCGCGCGCGTTATACTATATGAGATTATTAAATATGTAATTAAATATATTATGAATTATCGTCGTATACTTCTCGGTGTTTCTGTTGGTTTCGTGGTGGTGTTTCCTGCCACCTCGTTTGCATTTGAGGCTACATCTCCTGTCGTCTGCACGATGGAGGCAAAGATGTGTCCAGATGGCTCGTATGTTGGACGTGTCGGACCCAGTTGTGAGTTTCAAGCCTGTGGAGGTGTGAGTACACCACCAAAACCCCCATACTCCCCGGCAATGCCTCCGGTTTTTAATGAAGTGATCAAGCGGGGCGCGAGTGGTGACAATATCAAAGACATTCAAGTCGTACTGAAGTCTGACCCTGCAATCTATAACGGTCCAGTGTCTGGATATTACGGTGCAATGACCGAGGTGGCGATCAAGAAGCTTCAAGCAAAGTACGGCCTTTCACAAACAGGAATAATTGATTCCGCAACCCGAGCAATCCTTTTCCCCTCAAATCCGCTTGTCAATGTAGTAATCGTTAGCCCAAACGGCGGTGAAACATGGAAGGCAGGAGACGTGCAACATATCTCATGGAAGACAACATTCTCACCTGTTGGAATACCTGTGACGATGGGTGGTACAAACACAATGGACGTGACTACCACATCTGCTGGCTCTGCTGGAGCCCCCGTGAGCCAAGATCGTATAATAATGACAACGGGCACAGAGTTGCGCGCAATGCCTGTACCGATGCCAGAACCCACACCCATGCCCAAAGTGTTGCCCTTCTTCTCTCGTGGAACACTTGAACTGGTGAAGGATAGTGATGTGTCATTTTCTCGTCTCATCGGAACGGTCAACCTCTATGACACGACACGTGCATGGAAGATACCTGCGAGTATTCCCGAAGCGAAGGATTATCGCGTACGCATAACGGTGGGTGCACATACCCCCTGTGCATATCGCAATGAAATCGAGGCCAGTGCCACGGGCAGAGCAGTTGATATGATGATTATCAATCCTTGCCCCATGACTAGCGCAAACACCGTAAGTGCATCTCCGCTGTACTATCCGACATACACCACAACAGACCAGAGTGATGGCACATTTGTCATCTCAGGTGGCACGGCAAACAACACGGACATAGCAGCGCTTAAACGCAAAATTGCTGAACTTGAGAACATTGTTCTCAAGCTCCAAGAGGAACTAGCACGCGTAAAGGAGGCAGTAAACGCACTGCGCTAAGCACCGCCTGCGAGCATCTAAAAACGTACTGCGTATATACGTGGTACGTTTTTTGTATTTGACTTTTTTATTAATTCGTGTAGTTTTACACAAGAAAGTAATGACGTGAGGAATACAATGTCTGAAAAGTTGCCTGAGTGGCAATTGGAGTTTCGTGCGCTTGCTGTCGCAGAAATACGCAGGCGTCTTCAAAGAATTCTCGTGAACCGAGAATTTTTAACTGTGTGGAAAATACCACCCGACTGGAAAGAAGGTCAGGAGGTGGCGCTGCTCACGGAAGCGTGGGTACTATTTCCCTATTGGTCATCGTACGAGCACACAAACCCCCTGAAGCCATCGCTTGAAAGCAAGTGGTCTCGCATGAATGGCGCCGAACAAAGTGCTGTGGCCAAAGAATTCATCGACTCCTACTATCGCACGAAGCACATTCATCAGTGGTAAATAATTTAACAAGAGGGCGCACAATGCACCAAACGACACAATCCACGAGCATCGGAGTACAAACGTTACCACCACCTACCGTTATCGCTCATGACCAAATAGCTCAAGGTGAGCACTACATCATTGCAGTGCAACCTCACGGTGGTGTGGGTGAACTGATTGGCCCTTTCGAGGTAGAGGGGGCGTTACTACTTATAACGCGGCACCATCCTCTGAACGGGCACTTTGTGGCAAAAACGCTTGCAACGGACTCAGACTCAGGCGAGCGTGTATTCATACCCCGAGGGGGCATGACATGCATATGCGGAATTACGTATTCACTGCATGCGGCAAAGAAGACGCATATCGACTATTTTGAAGCTCTTTTTCGGAAGTCTAGAGAAATGCTCGCTACGTTGCGCGCGCAACATGGAAGTGACTGCAAGTATCTCGAATAAAAAAAACACCGCCTCTCTCGCATAGATAGGCGGTTTTTTCTTAGCGCCCGTCAAAAGAGCTACTTCTTCTCGTACTGCTTCAGCCACTCTGGCCCCTGTCGTACCAATACTTTTTCTGCCTCACGAGCATGAGCCATCAGGACTTTTACTGCACGCTCCATACGAATCATGCGCTCACCGCTCCCCTGAGAGCCTTTCAGTAAAATCACATCACCCACTTTTTGGATACCTGACATAAATTGCCCCGCAGCCTCAGCGTCCATGAACTGGTGTATGCGTGCCTGTGGTAGACCTGCAGACTTTGCGGCTTCTGCCATAAAACCTGCGTAGTGACCAACGGCAATAAATTCATCGACAAATGCTCCTGCCAGCCTACCTGCCTTCCAATGCTCTTCTTCAGTATAGGTGCCGAGCTCAAGCATATCTCCAAGTATTGCGATTTTTCTTGGCCCTTCGATATCACGCAGGGTCTGGAGTGCCGCCTCGACTGCGACTGGAGATGAGTTGTATGTATCGTCGATTAAGACTGTGCTTCCCTTTCCTGAAAGTACACGCATACGCCCTGGCGGAGTGTCCAACCCAACGAGTGCGTCAACCATTTTCTGCATCGATGCACCCTTCGTCACGCCAACGGCAAGTGCGGCGAGTACGGCCGAAAGTGACTGAGTACCGAGCACGCCGTTGATGAATACGGGATAGTGTTCCTTTTCCCATGTTACCGTCATGAGCATGCCAACTGGAGCATTCAACCCTTCATTTAAAGCATAACGAATTTCCGGCTTGCTGCCGTGCATCATCGCATGTTTATTAAACCCAAACGTCACTGTGCGCCCCTTGGTACGCATCTTCCACTCCATAGCATGCTCATCATCTGCATTTGCGATATAGACACCTCCTTCAGGAAGTGCGGACGCGACAATTGCGTCCTCTTCGCGCAGTGCAGCTGGAGATTCAAAATATTCAACATGGACGGGCACATCGGGCAGTCTCGTGATAACAGATATTTCAGGGGTAATCCACTTGGTAAGCCGCGCGATGTCGCCCGGATGGTCTGACCCCACTTCGAGTATCAAGAGTTCAGGATAGTCACGGACCTTGAGGACTCCGAGACCGAGCCACAGGTTGTGTAGCCAACCCATAGGGCTCCGCCATGCGTTTTCGAGTCCAAGGATGGTGAGGGGGACTCCGATTTCACCATTAAAGCTTTTCTCACTTTTACGTGTGCGGAAATGTGTTTGTAATAAATGATACATTGCATCCTTCGTGGTGGTCTTTCCCACACTTCCCGAAACCAAAATAATATCTGGCTTGTGCCGGCGAAGCACGGCTTTTGCCTCAAGTGTCAGTATGAAGATAACGATAGAGCGGAGAAATTTCATGTATATATCTGTTGTAGCGCAAATAATTTATCGAAGCAACAACTCCTCGCGCGAGGCGCGGATTCCTGAAGTGCCGTTTAGTCTGTCGGGAGGAACGTTGTAATAATGTAACAGGAATTTTGCCGTACGAATAAATGGGTGAGTCAACGTGTGCGATGCGAACGTCGCATCCTTGGGATCATAGGTATAGAGAAACACAATAAACTTAGGGTCGTATGCGGGAAAATATCCAAAAAATGTATGCATGTAGCGGTCTTCATAGTACCCCCCGCCTTCACCACGTGGACGGGCTATCTGGGCAGTTCCTGTTTTAGCTGCAATTGAATATTCGGGAATGCGTACTGTACCCCCAAGGAGTGCTGTATCCACGACTGAGACAAGCATACGCGTAATTTCTTCTGAGGTTTCCGGCTTCAGTGCCTGCTCAGGAGGATTCGGCGTAAACTTTTTTACCTTCCCCGATGTAAATCGAATCTCCTCCACGATATGTGGAGTCACCGTGATTCCTCCATTTCCCAAGGTTGCAAGTGCTGCGGTCATATTGATAGGAGTAAGCGCGATACCCTGACCAAAGGATGCTGTGGCGTATTCGATGTCACGCTTCGAGGCAAGGTTCGACATAAGCCCCTGCCGCTCACCCGGAAGATCGATACCTGTCTCTTCGCCCATATGAAAATTCTTTGTCATATAGTCAGCAAATCGCTTGTTGCCAAGTTTTCCTACAACAAATGAGACACCGGTGTTCAGCGATTCATTCAAGACACGCTGCATTGTAGTACCGGGTCCACGCGCTTTGCCGTCATGGTTTCCAAATGTTTTTTTATTCATCGTGACATATCCCGTGTCGTTGTATACCGTATTAGCAGTTATTACCCCCGCATCGAGTCCCGCTGCCATAGTGAGCGGCTTCACAATCGAACCCATTTCGTAAACATCCTGAATCATCGGATTTGCATACACCGTGGGGTCGTCCACCTTGCCGTATTGATTCAAATCAAATGACGGTGCAACCGCCATGGCATATACCGCTCCGGTCTTTGGGTCCATGATGATACCGCCGCTTTGTTTGGACTTCCACTCATCCATAATTCCCCGCAACTCTTCTTCAAGATACGACTGTACCGAAGGTTCAATGGTGAGGACAAGATTTCCTTCTTCTTCTTTTTCTCTATCGAAAAGTGTATTTGAAAGGTCGGTAAATAATTCTGCAAAAAAATTGATATACAGATCATCGGCAGAGCGCGCGAGCATGTCATTGTAATAGGACTCCAGCCCATATCGACCAGCCAACGTCTCTCCCTGATAACCGACAAACCCGATAGTTTGTGCGGCCAGTTGCCCGCCAGGGTAATATCTCCACGTCTCGCGATACAAATTCACTCCCCTAATATCGAGGTCCTTTATATGTTGTGCTTTGTCTTCAGGAATACGCTTGCCGACCTCCTCATAGGGATCGTCTTTTTTTGCTACGCTCGCCATAAAAACTTCTTTGTCGAGCGGTGTAATAGCGTTCATCAAATCATATGCGCGCTCAGGATTCTCTATAAGCTTTGGTGTAAGCGTAAGCACATAGCCGGAATTGATGGTCGCCGCAGTGACCAGCTTGCCACCTTTTTCTGTAAAATAAATATTTCCCCTATTAAAAATATTGGGGAGTGTGGCAACATATTGTTTTTCTGCTTCTGCGCGAAAGTCGTCCCCATGAATGACCTGCAAAAAATAAAGACGAACAATAAAGATAGTGCCGAATAGAACAATGATTCCAGAAAGTATACGCAGCCGGTCACGGGAATTCGGAAGCATAATGACGTTAACGTGACACAGATTCTGTACGGAGGGTAAACGTTTCTCCGTTATTTTCGCGACTAATATAACGTGGCACGGTAATGTCGACAAACCCGCTAGCATGAGCGAGTTCAAGGCTTACCGCCTTATCGAGTTCCACATACCGAGATTCTAATATTGAAATTTTTGCAGCGAGCTGGCCGGATTCACGCTCAGATTCCTTGCGTACAATAACGGAGTAAACTGACGAACCCAAAAAATACACATAGCTTGAAAGCACTGTGGCAAATACGAAGACGAGAATCCAAAATATTCTCCGATCATTCCCCTCGAGCTGTGTAATCAGTGCCTTGAGCATGATTAAATGGTCAGGCGGATACGCTCACGAATAACAAAGAACCTGCTCTTCAAGCTGGATTCCTTTTTTACATAACGCGAACGCACCGCAACGGGCACGTAGCGGTCTATCGTCGCACGATAGGTAATCAGTAATTTAGTCATAGTGTAAGGAACTTTATTCAGGGAGTGAATGGCATCACTCATTGAATGGCTATTATATTTTTTCTATCACTCGCAATTTTGCACTTCTTGACCGAGGATTAGCTTGTAATTCGCTCGCGCTCGGAACTACGGGCTTCTTGTAAATATTCTGCACAGTGGACTCTTCCTCGAGCTTCCGAAAGAGTTGTTTCACTGCCCGATCTTCAATGCTATGAAAGGAAATAACGGCCACTCGTCCACCCACGGCAAGATGCGGAAGGACGCCCATGATGCCTGCGGTAATCGCACCCAACTCATCGTTCACTGCCATGCGTAAGGCCTGAAACGTTCGCGTGGCAAAGTGGGTCCGTCCGTGATGATATACAGGCGGTGTACTTTGACGGATAACCTCCGTAAGTTGCCCGGTCGTCTCAAACGGAACCACTTCCCTCGCAAGGACAATTGCATGTGCGATTCTGCGCGCAAAGCGCTCTTCACCGAATCCGCGCAGCACCGTTTCGATTGTTTCAGCACTCCATTGATTAAGTATGCTCGCTGCAGTGACGGTCTCCTTTTCAGGGGTGTCACTGAAGGTCATCGCAAGTGGCTCATCACGCTGGAATGAAAACCCTCTTCCGGATACCTCGAGCTGTGTCGATGATAGTCCGAGGTCGAAGACTGCGCCGTCGATACTTCCCACTTCGAGTCGAGCGAGTTCACTTCCAATCAAGCGAAAATTCGCATTGACCGGAGTAAACCTCGTAGCTCCCGCGAGTGTGCTGACACGATCTTCGGTAAAGACGGTGTTGTCCGCATCAAAAGATACGAGCCTCCCAGTCAATCCGATTTTTTCGGCGATATGACGACTATGTCCCCCGCCTCCAAATGTCGCGTCAACGAACACCCCCCCGAGCGATGGGTGTAGAGATTCGATAACTTCCTGTAAAAGAACACTAATATGCATAAAATCAGTTACTAGATATCAGATGCTAGTCACTAGGTAATTCTAGTTTCCGAATTTATTGGTAATACTCGAGCAACCTATCTGTCGCTCGTCATTTGTTGTGATTTTTCATAACCAATGACGAGAGGCTGATACCTGACTACTTGCTACAACACCCCACGTGAACCCAATTCTTCCGCCATACGGTCTGCATCTCCCACCATCTGGGTTTTGTATGTCTTCCACGCTGCCTCGTCCCAGATTTCCACGCGGTCATATACTCCCGTGAGTACAACCTTCTCCTTCAGGTCTGCGTAACCCTTGAGCGCATCAGGAAGCAAGATACGTCCGATATTGTCTACCTCCACCTCAAACGCCCCCGAAAGCATGGCGCGTGAGAACCCGCGGTCTTCAGATTTACCCATAGAAAGTTTCGATAGCTTCTCTGCGAAGGCCTTCCACTCTTTCGTCGGATAAAGCGAAAGACACTTGTTGAGTCCAAGTGTGATTACGGCTTTCTTTCCCAAGTCCTTGCGGAACTTTGAAGGGACAGAGAGGCGCTTTTTATCGTCGACGGAATGAATGTATTCACCTATAAACATATTGTGGGTTCAGAACTCCTTGTGAAATTCTGACTTTGGCGCACTCTACCGTGAAGACTGCGCCAAAGTCAGAAATCCATATTGTGCACGTCGCTTTGTGGTCTCCCAGGAAGACAGAACCCCCGCACGGTCACACTCCCACAAGCGGACAATACGGGGGGTTTGCTTTCTGTCGTTACGAACCATCCCTTTTTTGAAAGTCTGGAATCTTTTACTTTCCCACTTTCTCCCACATGTTTACCATTGTATCCCACCGTCACCCACCCCACAACCACTGTTATCCACACCCTCCCACAAGCAAAAACCGCCCTATCCGGCGGTTTTTAGATACTCGGGTAATTACCCCCCCCGCGCATGTAGTCATTTAAAGCTTTGTCCTTTCTTCATCTGCTTGATGAAGCAGAATACCACCAATGAACATGACTGCTGCAACAATAAGATAGAAGCCTTGCGGCATTTCTGTATTATCTGCTGCACCCACAACAATAGAGAGTGTGATTAAAATAAATACAAAAATGCTATTCATTTTCTTTTAGTTTATACATATCCTTTCTTAGATTTGTGTCGTTTTTAAGTCGACTATTTGCATCATCAATCGGAATTCCTTCGTCCTGAGAATGCACTTTTGCTGAGCGAAATTTGTACCCTCCCCTATGGCTGGGACAATATGTTATTCTCTCTATAAGGTTGTTTTCGGGCGCATCAAAGGAAAAATCTGTGCTTCACGAATGGGTTTGTTTGCAAGGAATGCGAAGAAACGTTCAGAAACTCCGAATCCGCATGTGGGGGGCATGCCATGCTCCATAGCCTCGACGAACTCGCGGTCAAACATCTGAGCCTCATCGTCGCCCGCATCGCGCATGTCTTGTTGTGCCTGAAAACGCGCTGCTTGATCAATGGGGTCGTTTAATTCACTGTAGCCCTTCCCCACTTCGCTTCCTGCGATGATAGGCTGAAATTGCTCCACTGTCTTTCCGTCTCCTGAAAGCTTGGCCAAAGGTGACATTTCGACGGGAACGTTCACGAGAAATCCCGGACCGCTTAACTTCTTGCGGCAATACTTCCAGAGCGTATCGATGGCACGAATCTTATTCCAGCCTTTTTTGTCATACTCAACCTTTAGGCGCTTGAGTGCGGCCTCGACATCTTCGAGCGATGCAGTGTTGATATCGATATCGGTAAATTTCATTATCGTCTCTCTGTAGTCATAACGCTCCCATGGCTTCCCAAGGTCAACCGTGAACGCACCTATCGTGAATTCGAGTGTGCCGAATGCTTCCTGTGCGACATGCTTGTACATGCGTTCTACCAGCTCCATGCCATCCTCGTAATTCGCATAACCCCAATAAAATTCAAGTTGGGTGTAGTCCTGTGCGTGTTCAGGACTGATACCTTCGTTCCTAAAAATGCGGCCAATTTCAAATACTTTGTTGTACCCCGCGACCATCAGACGCTTTTGCCAGAGTTCTCCGCAGGAAATACGCAGGAATACATCAAGGTCGAGTGCATTGTGGTGTGTTTTGAATGGTCGGGCGTCAGCACCACCTGTGGTGTTTTCAAGTACGGGAGTTTCGACTTCGAGAAATCCTTCCGTGAGCATAAAAGAGCGAATCGCGTTCCAGAATTTCGACTTTTTGACGAATAGATCGCGCAGCTCGTCGTCGAACATAATATCCAAATAACGCTTGCGTAGCTTTGCGTCTTCGTCTTCCAGTCCATGCCATTTCTCGGGAAGTGGGAGTAGTGACTTGGCACCCATAGTCCAGCGCTTCGCCAACACACTCACTTCCCCACGCTCAGTGGTAAAAAGCTCTCCCGTCACCGAAATAAAATCACCAACATCAATGACGGTACCGAAAAAACTCATTGTTTCCTCGCCTATCGTGTCACGCTTGAATACGGTCTGGAATTTACCTGTGCCGTCGTGGAGTACGACGAACTGTATGGCGCCCTGTCCGCGCACGGCCATGACTCGTCCTGCAATTGAAACCTCTTTTTTAGCAGATTCAAGGTCGGTAAAGTGCTCACGCAAATGTGCGAGGGTAAAATCACGTGGAATTTTGTTTGGATACGGCGCGAGGCCTGCCTCTTTCAACAGTGAAAGCTTTTTTAATCGTTCTGCGCGTATCTCTTCAATCCCTGCCATGTATGTATTCTATAGGACTTTCATCCAAGGACGAAATTTACTATTTGTGCAAATCCTATTTAATGTCGAGTATCTCGCAATTATCCTTTCCGCGGGGTGTCTCGCAAACAAATTGGTCGCCCTTTTTCTTTCCCATCATTGATTCACCGAGTGGTGATTTGTTTGAGATTTTCTTTTCTACGACATCAGACTCTTCGCTACCCACAATGGTGTATGTTGTCGTTTCCTTTCCGCGCTTCAGGGTCACAATGGAACCGATACCAACAGAGTCGGTTTTGTGCTTGCCGCCGACGATGACCGCGTTCTTGAGAATCTCTTCCAAGACCATGATGCGCTCCTCGATTCCCGCCTGTGTCTCGCGTGCAGAATGATATTCTGCGTTTTCAGAAAGGTCCCCAAGTGCCTTCGCGGCCTCAAGTGCCTCCGCAATTTCTTTGCGTTTTACGTGGGTCAAAAACTCTAATTCCTCGCTTAACTCATCATGTTTTTCCTTGCTGAGATACTCTTTTTGTGTGTCCATATTGGAAGACAATATAGCATGTTTTATTACCATCGGCAATCGCGTCCTCACACGAATTACCCTACGTCAAGTAAGTATAAAAAAGCGGCCACATGGGCCGCTTTGGGTTCAGTTTCGCACACTGCGTCGCTCTGCACCGAAGCGTCGGTCAGCAGTCATATTGAGCATCGCACTTCCATGCGGGTCTACCAATTGAAGCGAGTCGTCTATCCACGCTATTTCGTGTGCACGCAGGGCTAGAACGTTTGCGAGTTTTCTTTTCCACGATGTCACACGAAGAGAGAGTGCGAGTCCGGCCCGTTCGATATCGGGAAGCAATGTATCAAGTATCCACCCGAAATCCTTGTCACCCGAGACGATGTTTAGGACCGGCAGACGCTCACTCTTTTCAAGGTAGAGGTGATCGAGAATCATGCGGGTGACTCTGGAAAACACAACGGGATCGACGTCTTTGTCTTTCTCCATCTTTGCTATAGTGAAATACTTTGACGCTTCCGCAAGCGCCGCGCGATGCTCGTCTGCGTACATCTCCGACACGCAGACAATGGCGCGCTCCACTGGTAGCGTGACACCGCGGTAGGTCGATAGTACACGCTTCCAGTTCGCCCAATTGATGCGGTCGGTCTCGAGCGGGCGGATGCTCCCCTCGGGACGATAGTGCACGCAATTCGGAAGGTCGATGAAGATGGCGATGCACGGCTCGAGCTTCTTGCGCATAGGTACTGGTGCTCGCACATGCACGACAGGTGCTACGATAGGAGCATCAGGTTTCTTTTTCCGCTTTGCGCTCTTTGCATCACGACGCTGAAGACATCTTGTGAGCTCGGTTGTGGTGAATTGTTCGGGATCGAGACGATACCGCACAATCTTGCCGCCTTCCGTAATGCTCACGAGCGCGTCGATTTCCTGAAGCACAGTGAGGTGCCTGCGGAACATGCGTGCATTTACATCGAGTAGTTCGCGCGATATATCACGCTTGTTTTCCGAGTATGTCGAGATTTGCATGAGTGTATTCCAAAAATCCGTCATGGATTCTTTGGTGGTCACCCGAGCGCAGCCAGCAATACCTTCAAACAGGCGACGAATCGCGCTGTGCTGATCTCCAGTCAAAAACATAGTTATCCTTTCGAAGAGTTATTGTGGTTCAAAGTACAGCTTGAGCCTTATAAAACCATATTTTTGAAATTTGGCAAGGACTGCCCTAGACTTAATTTTACTCTGTAGTGGAAGTCGCTTCGGTGGGGGCGCTCAATTCTGGAACTTCCACTACAACAGGCTTCGGTCTGCGCACGCCGTTGTTATATTCCGGCGCCTCCTCGTATATCCAATTGAAGAGATTTGCGGCGACAAAACTCGCGTTTGTGGTGTTTCCCTGCACGCCGCGGTCCATCACCACCGCAAATGCATATTTAGGTTTGTCATACGGGAAAAAGCCAATCACCCAAGAATTCACGCGAGCTTTTGCCACGCCGAGTTCAGCGGTCCCTGTCTTTGCTGCAATCTTGAAACCAGGAATATTAAGTACCTTTGCCGTACCGTCTACCGCGCCTTTACGCATACCTTCGTGAATTACGGTGAAATATGATTCGGGTATGGGCAATTTTGTTGGTAATACAGCTTTTGCATTTGTTGCGAGATGCGGAGTCACCACTGTCCCCTTTGCGGCGATAATTGCTGCTTCGCGGAGTGCCTGAAGCACGGTGGTTTGCATGCCGTATTGTCCGATTCCTGTGAAATACGTATCACCGATACGCCACGTCGGATCTGTGGGAAAATTTTTTGCTTTCCACTCAGGATTGGGAATCGTGCCTGCTGCCTCACCATTGATATCTATTCCCGTAGTAGAGCCGAAACCGAACATGCGCGAATACTTTTCAATGTTGCGAATACCTAAACCCTTTTGACTCTTATACCCCCCCGCTATTTCATAAAAGTAAACATTTGATGATTGCGCAATTGCGGAACGCATGTCGAGCCACCCGTGTACCTTCCAGTCATTAAATCGCGTCTCTTTGTCTGGTACATAGGGATTGGGAATAGCGATATAGCCGACACTTTCAATACCGGTCTCTGGTGTTAACAAGCCTTCATGGAGCGCTCCGAGTGCAAATATAGGCTTTACTATTGAGCCTGGAGTATAGAGGCCACTCACAGCGCGATTTAAAAACGGAGTGCGCACGTCGTTATTGTATTTCACTATCTGCGCTCGGTCGTCGCCCGAGGTCATCACATTGGGATCAAATTCTGGGTAGGAAACCAGTGAGATGAGTTCGCCCGTTTCGATATCCATAATTCCCCCTGCCCCACCACGATAGTCTTGATCTACAGCAGTTTGGGCAATGATATCGTGAAACTTCTTCTGCACCCTACTATCAATGGTCAGTCGCAAATCTGCTCCCGAACGAGGTGGGTCGATGGTGTTTGCAGACATAATATTTCCCAATGCGTCAGTCTCGATAATACGTAAACCTTTCTCACCCTTTAGCTGTTGGTTGTAATACGCCTCGACACCCACTTCAGCCTCGTAATCCTTGCGATAATAGTTCCCACTTTTGTCTCGTGCAGGATAATGAAGAAAACCAAGTATATGCCCGAAACCCGACATGTCGGTGTATGTACGTAAAGAGAATCCCAGCTCCTCAGTCGATGGGGTGTTCCATGCGAGTTCAATGTTATTTCGGTCATAGATGATTCCTCGCTCAGGAAAAAGCAATTGGTGGTCGAGATGATTGAGCTCACTCTTTGCCACATACCCTCCCCCATCACGAAGCTGCAGCGTACCCGCACGTCCCAGAAAAATAAGTGCCACCACAAGGAATACTGACCCCAAGATAATAATAGTGCTTTTCTTGATGGGCTCCTCTATTCTCCCCTCAAATTGGTGGACATCAAACTCGGGAATATTTTTGTCATCCAAAAAAATTTCGTCGGGAGCAATATCACTGTTATGCTGCTGGTATCTTTTTTTCATATCAAACGGCGTTCACGCAAACGGCCTCGAATCCATTCCACTACGAAATACATGATGAGTGCGTAAACGCCGAGCGGTAGCATTATGCCAAAAGGTGGTATTTCTTGCGTGCGATACAGTAAGTCAAAAATAATCGTATAAACTACAAATTCAACGGGGCGCGGAAACAAAAATAAACCGATGAAGAGTATAAGGAAAAAACTCCATGCTGGGGCAAAAAATAACGCACAAGTAACGAGTATGTTGAATCCCAATCGCATATTATTCGTCTACATTTAGCGGAACCTCACGGGCAACTTCGTCGGCACGTAACACATATACCCACTCTTGTTCAAATATGTTTAGTGGCCACTTAAAGTAGATGGCCTGTAGTGAGCTTCCCTCCGGACGCTCTATCGCATCGATAGTACCAAGGTATGTCGGTGCGAGATCAGGTATACCAATGAGGTCGCCCACTTTTGCAGGCACACCTCGTGGCAGCATGACGCGAAAATTTCCTCCACCCACACCATATGCAGTGGTAGGCACGGTGCTCGTACCTACAATAACGGGAAGTTCATTGCCGCTTGAAGAATAGAGCGTTACCACAGCACTGCGTGCAAACACCTTTTCAACTTCGCCCAAAATAAAATCACCGTCTATATACACGCGCATACCTGCGGCAACTCCGTGGTTCTCGCCCACGTCAAGGACGAGCGTGTCGTACGGAACACCGCCCGGAGTATAGAGCACACGCGCAAGTAAAAAATCCCTGCCCGAATGTCTGCCAAGCATCGATTTGAGCTCTTCGTTTTCCGTTCGCAATCGCTCTCGCGAATGCGCTTCGATGGCAATAAGATCGATCGAGTGACGCAACGCGGTATTTTCTTTCGCGAGCGAGGCACGAGAGCGCAAAAGGTAGCCACCACTTTCAACCATATCTCGCACGCTTGCTTGTGCTCCCCAAAGTGGGCGTCCGACAAACTGAAATGCGCCCGATAGCCACCCCTCCACGGGTGTTCGAAAGATGAGCATTAACACCGCAAAGAGTAAAACAACGCCGAGTATTTTTCTGCGTTTGAGTGTCTTATCTTTATCGTGACGAAACCCCGTCAACGACCCAGTATGTGTACGTGATGATTTCGACATGAACAAAAAGCGAGGAAGTGAATAAAATGTACCGCGCTAACGAGGAGGGAGTTCGTTGTCATGCTCGATGAGCACATCGCGGAAATCATCAATATTTTCAACTACAATACCGGTGCCTCGTGCCACGGCGGTAAGTGGATCGTCCGCGGTGGTAACAGGAATCTTGAGTGTTTGAGCCAATAAATCCGCTAGTCCGTAAATAAGTGCCCCACCACCGACGAGCACAATGCCGCGATTCATGACGTCAGAGAGTATCTCGGGTGGTGTCGTCTCGAGCACCTCCTTCGTCGACTCCACCAGTACTTGTATCGATGGCGCGAGTGCCTCCCTAATATCCGCATCAGTGACAATTACTTCGCGAGGAAGTCCCGTCAATAAATCACGACCGCGGATAGCTGCCTCACGTGGTTCCTTGGGTTTCTGCGCAGACCCAATCGCAATTTTTACATTCTCTGCAGTGCGCTCGCCAATCAAAATTTTAAACTCATCGCGAATGTACGAAATGATGTCTGTGTTAAAGCGGTCACCTGCAACTTTAAGATTCTTGGAATTCACTATTCCTGAAAGCGAAATCACTGCAATATCTGTAGTGCCTCCTCCGATATCGATAATCATTGAGCCAACTGGTTCCTTCACGGGTAGCCGTATGCCTATAGCTGCTGCCATTGGTTCTTCGACAATGTATACCACGCGCGCTCCAGCGTTCATGGCCGCATCGCGCACCGCGCGAGTCTCCACATTTGTAATGGATGAGGGCACCCCAATAACAACACGAGGGCGACCTTGGCGTTTTGCCATTTTCTGCGCTTTATTGATGAAGTGGGCAAGCATTTCCTCCGTCACCTCAAAGTCAGAAATCACTCCGTCGACTAGCGGGCGGATGGCGGTCACGTGGCCGGGAGTACGACCGAGCATTTGCTTTGCGTCAGTACCCACCGCAACAACACGGTTAGTCTTTTGATTGAGGGCAACAACTGAGGGTTCGTTAATGATAATTCCGTGGTCACGAAGATACACAAGGGTATTTGCAGTCCCCAAGTCGATACCAATATCACTCCCCAGCATGCTATAAAACATTTTGAGCATCGTCCGCCCATTCTAGTTGAACACCCCCTGAGAGTCAAAATTGCAAAAATTTGACAAACAATACTTCCCTGTTCTTCTTCGTTTCTCCCTGTGATATCGCAATTTCGGACATGATTGCATTGCTCTTCTTCGTGTGGTCTGATTGAATGACCATAGATACAGTAGCAGGAGCCACCATGTCCACTCCGAAATTTCCCAATGCGGACGAGCAAAAAGTCCTTGAGCTCGGAGCGCTTGTGGACGACCTTTTGCTTCCAAGCAGTGACCACCAGAAGACCGATGCACTCGTATTCTTCATCACCCATGCCCACATGTGTGCCGCGATGGAGGCAATACTCCACTCTTCCGAAATCAAAGCACTATGCACGTATGACCCGACAGTTGTCCAAGCCATTGTGGACAAGCTCAAGGAATGCCGATAACAGACGACCCGCAAATGCGGGTCTCTTCATTTTCTCTTATTGCGCCGTGAGCATGGCAAGTAAATCTTCCTTACTCACAAACTCTGCTATGCCGGATTTTCGATCTTTAATTTCGAATTTTCCTTCAGCCAAAGTTTTTTTGGACACCACAACGCGCGTTGGAATTCCAATGAGGTCACCATCAGCAAACTTCTCGCCTGCTGAGACTCCCTTGCGCTCGTCGTAGAGCACATCAACTCCCGCATCAAGTAGCGCATCATAAAGTAAATTTGCCGTACTCGAAACCTCGAGGTCATCCGGTGCAAGCGAGAGCAGGTGTACACGATAAGGGGAAACAGAGACTGGCCAAATCAATCCTTTCTCGTCTGAAAGAGCCTCGGCAATAACACCCATGAGGCGCGTGATGCCGATACCGAAGCATCCCATGACAGGATGAACGTCTTCACCATCTTTGTTGGTGTAGGTGAAATTAAAATCTTTGGGATACTTTATTCCAAGGTCAAAAATATTTCCCACCTCAGAGGCTTTGGCGCGCGAGAGTGCGCCCTTGTTACAGCGTGTACACGCCTCGCCTTCTCCCTGTTTCGTGATTTCCGCGTTCACACAATACGAGCATGCATCGCAATACAAAATGTCATCTTCGCCCGCATCGGTAAGCACCATAAACTCATACGAAAGTTTTTCGGTAAAACTCCCCCCTGAAGCTTCTGTTGCTTTCGCAACAAGACCGAGACGTTTGTACACGCGCAGGTACGCTTCCTTTGCCAGCGCATAAAAACGATCAAAGTCCTCTTGGGTTTCATGGAAGGAGTACATGTCCTTCATGGTAAACTCGCGGCCACGCATGATACCCGACTTTGCGCGCAGCTCATCGCGATACTTCTGCCCTATTTGGTATACCGCAACAGGGAGATCCTTATACGAATGGACATACTCACGCACTATTGGAGTAACAATTTCTTCTTCGCTTTGTCCAATAGTGTACTCTTTTTCTGTGCGACTGTTAATTTTAAATAGGACGTCAACTTTGTCCCATGCCCCCGTCTGCTTCCATGGCTCGGACGGATGCAGTGTGGCCATGCGGATTTCCTGAGCGCCGATGCGATCCATCTCGTCACGCACAATACGCTCGATAGATTCGAGTACCCTTCGGCCGAGCGGCAAGTATGAATAAGAACCCGCCATTTCTTTGTGTACATACCCTGCGCGTATTAACAGCTGGGCATTCTTTGCGACTTCGTCGGAAGGTGCCTCCTTGCGTGTTTTGGTGAAAAGTTGTGATTGGAGCATGTGAATTTATGGTAAGCAGATAGTAGTAAATTGCAGTAGCCAATTGCTATGTGGCTATATTACTGGCAATTCTACAATATGTGCGATGTAGATAGTGCTTGACTAACAGTGAATTATATAACATAATATCTGCCAGAAACTTGTACGGACTTACGCCTCATAGCCAATGGAGAACTCGTCATGCTCGATTCACTTTTCCCCCACGGAAACATCATTGTGTTTCTGGCGCTTTTTGTCCTCTTCGGAGTTGGTTCCTTCTTCGGCCTATTCGTCGCACTTTCCTCTCGATACAGCAGGGTTTCCAGTTTTGCAGTCTTGTTCGTATCGGGCCTCTGCTGCTCATATTTGCTCTACCACTTCGTGGGGAGATTCACCTTTCAGTGACAACAATCGGAAACCGAAGCGCCGTCCCAAGTGGCGCTTTTTAGACACCAATAAATCTCATTCGATGAACTTTGTGTAGAGCGCTGTTTTTGTTGACGCGCAATACCGTGCGTGTACTATACAAATAGTTTTTATAGAAGATAAACTCACATGGAAGAAGCTCGGGCAGTTTCTGGATACTGGAGCAGTCTTGGTTCACTCATATTGTTTGGTTACGTGTTCTTTGTGTCCAAGAAGTGGGGTCGGCATGGCTTGCAATGCCTAGTGAGCGCAATAAGTGCAGCAGCGCTTGGTGTCTCATTCTGGTATCACCCCAATGTCTGGGAGCACGGCATTTCTATCACAATGGTGTTCTTGGCGGCAGCGGTTCTGCTCTTTGTAGACGCAGTCTGGAAACTCGCAAAAGAAAAACTCAAGGCGCCCGAATAGGGTGTTTTTTTTATTGACAGTATTACATTTTAATGATATAAACCAGCAAGCGATCGCTTTCAACGCAACTTTCGAAACTGGAGACTCTAATATGATTCCCGTCAATGCCCTTCCGATTTGCGCACCCATTGCCAAAGCTGGTGAAGCCAAAATGCATTCGTACATGAGAGCCATGATGATGGTTATCGTGGCAGACGCTGTTTGCGTTCTTCTTTACTTCATTGCGCCGAGTACGCGTGAATACCTCTATCAGGCGTACATCCCCCTCTCGATCATCTTCGTGCTGTGTATGGTCGCGAGACGCAATCTCCGCTACCGACTCGATCACAACCTCTATGGATATTGCCCGAGCGAGGCACGTGAGGTCGTTGCGTACACGAGAAGGCACGGCAGGTGATGTCACATCGACCTGGTGATTGCCACGCGAAGTCACAGGCAAATTCAAAGCGCCCGAATAGGGCGTTTTTTATTACATGAAATTAATTGTAATCGAGGCAAAAGTGCACTGCGCGACGCCTCATGAAGTTAAACGAGATGCGCCACAGGGAGTACTCCATTTTTCCAAAGCGGAGTACCGCTAAGAAAAATTGGTCGCAAGCGAGGCGTACTCAGAGTACGACAAGTGGGGTTCGCTCTGAAGACAACGAAGTAGTGCGCCAGTTTTACTTCGTCAAACGAGGGAGAAGCGCAAATGTCCGCGTTTGCACTTATCCCGAGAGCCGACGAAGAAATGCTTCATTTACTTCATGAGATTTGCGATGTCGTGCCAAGTGACAAGCAGCATGAGCAGCATCAATAAAGCAAACCCCACAAGATTAAACATATTCGCAACTTTTACATTGATTGGCCGTCGTGTAACCGCCTCGATAACAATGAAGAGTAGTCGCCCACCATCAAGTGCGGGAAATGGAATTACGTTGATGACTGCGAGATTAATCGAAATGAGCGCAGTA
Source organism: bacterium (assembly GCA_043756865.1). Taxonomy (GTDB): domain Bacteria; phylum Patescibacteriota; class Minisyncoccia; order Phycocordibacterales; family UBA6899; genus MHLP01. Next base: position 40,665 of record JAYUQG010000008.1, read on the forward strand.
AAAAGGAGGAGGTTGGAGAACCCGATATCCGCGGCATCGCCCACCGCATTCACGATGCCTACCGGACCAGTCACCTGCGAGAAATCGGATTGACCCATCACTGCGTTTTTCAAAAATGTGAAAATGCCGTCTGCCGTTAATACCGTGTACTCATAAGTTTTCCGTAGTCCTTCCCAGAGCGCAATATGCACGGGGAGCTTGAGTACGCCCACCATATCCATCTGAATACCAATTGCGGCGGCATTCGGCACAATGCCTGAAACCGGAATGAGTGTCAGTGATGATTCGATCCCCTTGCGCTCGTAGCGCACAGTAATCGGACGATTTTCTCGTGGACCAATAAATGCAGAAACCGTCTCAGGTGTAAGGTTGGCAACAGTGTCACTGCCGTCCGAAAGCGACACCAGCGTGTCTCCCGAGGTGAAGCCTGAGGCTGCTGCGGGTGTGCCATCTCGCACTCCCGTGACCATGAGCTTTGCACCTGTCACAGGGTACCGTTCGCCCATGCTTTCGGGAGCGGGAATACCAATCATCAAGGTTGCCGTAAGGAGTGCCCACGCAAGGAGTAAATTGAAGAAAACACCTGCAAGTATGACTGCGGCTTGTATGTAGAGTGGCTGGGCAGAAAACGAACGCTTCTTGTCGGCGGTATCACTCACCTCAGTTGGGTCTTCTCCGTAAATTTTTACATAGCCTCCGAGCGGAAGCGCGTTGAATGAGTACCGCGTCTCGCCTCGCTTTATACTTCCTAATCGAGGTGGGAACCCAAACGCAAATTCGTCGACACGTATACCTGCTTTTTTTGCGATTATAAAATGTCCGAACTCATGAGCAATAACCAGTACGAATAATACAATGAAGAAAATTATGACAGACATGGGTTTTATTATAACACGAAGGGTTGCTTACCGTATGGGAGCGTACGGCGCATGTGGTGACACTATCGGATAAAATGTGCGCGCGACAGAGAGCAGAAATCGTTCTCGTCCAAAATGATCAGGTGCATCAGCACGGTACCCAAGCGTAACGAGAAATGGAGCGATGCACGCGGTGGCTTCACGTGTCGCGATTGCACTCGTTGTAGCGAAAGCAAATTGCGTAAGCGCACCTACTTGTGAAACACAGGGCCGTCTCACCGCAATCCACAATGCACCCTCTCGTGCAATAATATCCTCGATAGAAACACCGGAAATAAATGGGCTACTTGCGAGAATTACTCCGTCACTTTGCTCGCTTGCCAAAGTCCACTCAGACGGAATTTCCATGACAAAGCCGAGCCGCTTATTCTCAAGAGTTGTTACCGTCACATCTTCGAATTGGATGTAGCTCTGTGTTGACTTGGTGGTGACCGTAGCTGGGGGTGGATCAATATCAGCAAAAAATGGCTCCCCTTTGTTATCCTCCTCAAAAAATGGTTCGTCCCATTGCGCAAAGGATGACGAAGCACTGTTTCCTTGCGCGGCTTGAGCGAGTACAGCTATTTCTGCTCGTGCAAGCGCTTGTTCGCGCTCGTGTAAGGCGGCCTCTTGGCGGAATACCGCGGCGTAGGTTTCTCGCTCATCTACTTTTTCGGTACGCTCCATACTCCAAATACGGTGCCCCGCAAATACCGCGAGTATGGCGAAGAAGAAAAGCAGCGCGAGCACTATATCTCCCTTGCTCTTCTTTTTTTGTCCATCATGCCCCCTGCGGCGCATCAAGTGGTGTCGTCCGATCATTACGAGTTGATTTCAGTCTCCTTTGTGCTCGCGAGTGCATCAAGAGCGTTGTTTGCCTGATCAACTAATTTTTGTAGTTCTTCTTTCGCACGAAATACATCGTCTTCAGACATCTCACTGTCTTTTTCTTTTTTCTTTGTGTCGGTAATAACCGCTTCGCGTTCTTTGCGGATAGAGATGCGTGCATCTTCGAGCTTGTCTTTCATGAGCTTAATGATTTGCGCGCGGCGTTCACCAGTTAATTCGGGAAAAATGATGCGCAATCCGTTTTCGTCTGTGGATACCGAAAGTCCGAGATCGGCCTTTTGCACTGCAATCTCAATCAATTTCACCTGTGACTTGTCCCATGGTGCAACACGTAGTGTGCGGGCATCTTCCATTGTCACACTTCCGACGTGCGCAATGGGAGTTTGAGAGCCATACGAGTCTATCGATATGGAGTCGAGGATAACCGATGTTGCACGACCAGTGCGCAGCATGGAAAACTCTTTTTTGAGCCACACCTCTATTTCACCCATGCGCGTTTTAAAATCTGAGAAATCGTATGTCATAGTGCATATATATTACGTCGAAACTTGAGTGTTGCCTACCCCAACGCGTATCTAAGAACGCATGCAAGCAGGCAGTGTGATAAATTCTGCAACACGGGCGAGGGGTTGCGCATAATCGTATTTCATGGTAGTGTAATTATGGGAATGATCCCACACAAAAACACCCGAAAGGAGGCCTACGATGAACGAGTTCATGATTCTGTTGCTCATCGCGACCATAAGCGGGGTACTATCCGAGGTATTTGGTTCGCTCATACTG
>JAYUQG010000009.1:0-5044 GCA_043756865.1 bacterium
GAGCGACTCGCGAGGCTTGACCCCCGGGTATGCGAACTTGATATCAAGCCCAACCCCCACGCACTGCACGGGAACCCAATCAGCTTGATTGCCGATGAGATACTCCGACGAAGTGAACTTGATTGCATCTCCGGCATGTCCCGGGCTGATGGTCTGCACAACACCCTTTCCAAAGGTTTCTTCGGTACCTGCGATCACCGCGAGTTGCTTGTGCTTCAGTGCCTTTGCAACGACCTCAGAAGCTGACGCGCTCCTACCGTTCACGACAACAAGAATCGGGAGTCCCTTTGCGATATTGCGCGGCACCCTGTGGAGCACGCGGCCAGCGTTAGGAACGTAAGACTCGATACCGTCGTTACTGTGGGTGAGGATGATGTCCCCGGGCGAATCATCAAACAGCCTGATGAGGTTGTAGGATTCATCGAGGAGACCTCCCGGATTGTTTTCGAAGCTGAGAATCAGCCCGTCAAGCTTGCCGCCCGCCTTGCGCTTCAAATCCGCAAACTTCTGCTCCACAAAGAAGGCAACTTTTTGCTGGAACTGCTTAGCCTTGATGTACGCGTAAGTCTTTCCGTTGAAAACGATGAGTTCGCCTTCCACTGAGACCACCCTGATCATTTCACGCACAAGCGTAAACTGCAGGTCATTGGCGACACCCTTGCGAACAACGACGATAGAAACTGACGTACCGGCATCGCCACGCAGAAGCGCGATGACTTGGTCGATTTGCTTCAGTGAAGCCGTCGGAACCTTGGTGGACCCGCTCACGATGATATGGGTGATGTAGTCACCAGGAAGTAGTCCCGCACGTTCCGCGGGGCCGCCCTCGATGGTGTTCACAATGAGCACGGGTGATCCAACCCTGCTCGGCCTGCCGAGCTCAAGGCCAACGCCGGCGAACGTTCCCGATGATTGTTCGCTAAACTCCGCAAATTCTTTCTTGTTGAAATAGTTGGAGTGCGGGTCGGCGGAAGCGCCAATACCATGCTTAACCCTATCGATGCATTCCTCGACGGTCGGCCTCGGATAGATATTGTCGCAAAAGAATTGTGTAAGAATGAGGATGTCCATCATCCCCTTTTGCATCGCATCTTTGTCTGACTTCGAAGTGTCGCCCGATTGCGGCAAAACAATGGTAATCCCCTGCGCAAAATTCTGCACAATCGGATCAGACCTTGCATCAAAGGACGACGGGCCACCGCCGGCATTGCAAGCCGAGACAGAGAAAAGAAAGGCGAGGGCGGCAAACAGTGCGCTAATAGAATGACGCATGATCATTTCCTTTTCAAAAAAACTCGATAGGCTCTATTACTCAAAGTATACTACTTCCTGAGTTACGCAAGGGGTACAGAAAATTGGCAAATCTGCTTCCCAAATTGGTGCTTCTTGCTGCCTTGTCGAATATGATACTTTTTGTTAGTATCTCTGTATTCGGGAGAAAGTATGGGCTAAAACATTTTTTCAAAAAAATGTTTGCCCAAACGAATTTTCCGAAATTTGTTTTAGGGCGGTTAGCTCAGTTGGTAGAGCGCCACTTTGACGTAGTGGATGTCAGAGGTTCGACTCCTCTATCGCCCACAATGGCTAAAAGCACCCCGTAGGGGTGCTTTTGCTTTTCCATTGTGAGTGCGATAGAGGAGTCGAAAGGCGCAAGCCAATATCGAGGCTTTGCGAGATGGCGAGCCGGGGTCGAGAACACTTAGGATTTTGACAGCTTTGTGTCAAAAGACTTAGTGATTCGTGACCGACTCCTCAACACTGCTTGGCTTTCGCTATAGGAGTCGAAGCCCGTTCCGTTATTTGTGGGGCTTTCTTATGCTAAGCAAATCGGAAGGGGGTACTGACCATGTAATGGTCGAACCTTCTCTATCGCCCAATCATTGAATTTCCCGCACAATTTTGTTAGCATTTACTCACGGGCGGTTAGCTCATTGGGAGGAGCTGAGATGCGAGTTCCCCAAGCATTTCGGGGTCGGAGCATGGAGGTGCGAGTCAGGGTCGAAATGAATTAAGCAGAAAATTATTTGCGACTTGCATTCTCTCAGATAGAAATTTTGGTGGGCGGTTAGCTCAGTTGGTTAGAGCATTGCATTCACATTGCAGGGGTCACAGGTTCGAATCCTGTACCGCCCACCAAAATTTTTAATGTCGACGTTATTGCAGGAATCACAGGTGCGAATCCTGTACCGCCCACCAAATCGTCGACGAAGTTGAACAACCAATACATAAATTACATAGTCACAACATGAATGAAGCAGAGCCAATACAGAGGAGCGAGAAATTCAATGAATTTGCAGAGGCCGTTGGTCAGCTGATCTACGCTGCGGGAGAAGAAATGCACAGCCCGGTACAAACATCACAAGATGTGTGCGACCTACTTTTTGACACGACCGATGGGGATGCGTCGAAAGTCACCCCCGAAATGATTGTCGTGGCATTCCGCGAACTTGGCGTTTAATTACGCATTACTCGCACTGCTACGAAATTCACGACGAGACGCGTTAGCCCACAGTACTCCGTCAAACCACTCCCCCGGACACGTTGTTTTTTGATTCACCTGGCGATGCGGGATGATGCGCTTTCCTGCGACGTGCGCATAGTGTTCGTCAATAATTTTTCTCGCCCCCTCAATCATCGCATCGGGCGGTGCGCTGTGCTCAAAATCTCCATCAAGACAAACGCCGACACTGCGACAGTTGATGTCCCAATCCCCCGCTTGCCAACCTATCTCATTATCATTGAGTAATCGCTCCGCAGTTCCATCAGCATGCACCAGCCAGTGATACGCATAGAACACCATTCGCTTCTCCCCATTCTCGTTGCGAAAATGGTTAGACCAGACCGGCAGTCCCTCAATCTCTTTTTCCGTCGTCGGCGACAGATAGGACTTCGCGTAAAGCCGCAGGAGGTGCATCGCATCGAGTCGCTGCCAGGTGATGCCGCTCTCACCTTTTGTATGATGAATGACCACCGTATCGACGAGCTTCCTTTCTGCATCCCAATCCTTGCCCACTGCACCAAGAAGCACCTTTCCGACCCCCAAAAGAGGCTCAAAAAAGCCATATACCGCATTGCGTGCCTCCTTCCGAGTATTGAGGTCTGCGCACTCGTATTTGGCCAAAATAGCATCAAATTCGGGGTACAGAACGCGGTACCAGTCATAGCGCCCCGCTACGACCTTACGCCACTTTGTCTCATCAAAAAAAAGGTTTTGAAACATGCAAGAATTATACCACGTTGTGATGAGAGGAATTTCGACCGTTACACGGTCAGTACCCCCACCCTCCGATTTACTCAGAATATGAATTCTTCGTAAATATTGGAACGGGCCTAAAATACGACGTATTGGAAGCACTTTTGCTACGTGAGAAATTTGCTTTACAAATCACCATTAATCTAATATAATCTCCCATAATCAATGTATTAGATTAGCACACTTCACCCATGAACCACTTTAACAAACGTTTCAAAAATATACCACAAAATATCTGGTCACTCATCAATCAGATCGATGAGCTCAAGGGACGTTGGGTAGGTGGTGCCACGCTCAACCCACAGGCGCTTGGTCGTCTAAAACGCTCCGTGCTCGTCACATCAACGGGCGCATCAACACGCATTGAAGGTGCGCGACTTTCTGACGAAGACGTGGAGAAGCTCATGCGTGGACTGCGGATGCAGAAATTCGCTGATCGAGATAAGCAAGAAGTGCAAGGGTACTATGAACTACTCGATAATGTCTTCAACGCATGGAAGCACATCCCATTTTCTGAAAGCACAATAAAACACTTCCACAAAGAGCTACTGAAATACGTCAAAAAGGACGAGCTCCATCGTGGAGAATACAAGAAAGTAGAAAATAGGGTTGAGATGGTGAGTGATGCCGGAGAATCCATCGGAGTCCTGTTTGATACCACAGCACCATATTTAACCCCAAAAGAAATGCAGGAACTGGTCGAGTGGACATATGAGGCACTCTCCACAACCGAGCAACACCCGCTTCTTGTGATTGCAAATTTTCATGTTGAATTTCTCAACATCCACCCATTCCAAGACGGGAATGGTCGCATTTCGCGCATCCTGACCAATCTTTTTCTGCTTAAATCAGGTTACGCGTACACACCATATGTTTCCCATGAAAAACTCGTCGAAGATAGCAAGGCCGAGTACTATGTCGCACTTCGCAAAAGCCAGAAGACTCTGAGAATAGAGAAGGCGAATATCACACCGTGGCTCGAATTCTTTTTCAACATATTGCTTACACAAGCACGTGGTGCCGTTGACCTACTCTCCAAAGAAAATATTGAGAAGATTCTGTCCCCCAAGCAATTGCTTGTTTGGCGACATCTTGAACTCGGAAAAGAGACAACACCAGGAGATATTGCAAAAGCAACGAAAATCGCTCGGGCTACGGTATCTCAGGCAATCGAAGTATTGTCACGACTGAAGAAGATCGAGAGGGTCGGGCAAGGAAGAACGACGCGATATCGGAAGGTGTAACAAATAAATTGCCATGTACGAACCCAGCGCCGAGCAGATAAAACTGTACGCTTCGTTATTTCAGGGCGACCCGATGTGTTCGCGCGATACTGGGAGAAAAATGGCCACTCAGGATACAGTCCTGCGTATACGTTTGATTGGAATGAGTTTCTTGCACACAAGCAGAAGGGTGGCTCGATCAAAACATTCGAGAATAAGGCGCTCATCCCGGTTTCGGAAGAAATTCTCAAACAACACTTGCTCGGCAAGAGTGCCCGCGGTATATATCCGATTCTTGTAATTGGGGATAAGTAATTGGGGATAAGTACAGTTTTTTCACATTATACATGGTCTAATAATATCATGACTTTTTTGGTCGCCCTGGCACGCGCACCGTACTCTCCATCTGGTGTGTGCGCACAAACTTCTCCACCCAGCGGTCTTTTCCGTACGGCGTCCCCCGTTGTACACGCTGAATTCAATAAGTAATTGCAACACCTGTACATTCGAATAATACCTCGAGTGGCGTTTTGCCACCATGTCGCTTCCTCGGACGCGTGTTAAGAAG
>JAYUQG010000010.1:0-36831 GCA_043756865.1 bacterium
TGCTTTTGCGTTTGAGCCAAAGGAAGATGACCTCATGAAGCGCGATCCAAAAGTAGCAGGGGCTCGGAATATGCTCACGAAGCAGTTTATGACCTTCATTGTTTTGGTTGGGCTCTCTGGGGGACTTGTACTACTCGCCTTTTATGCGTACTTGGTCAACATATCGTTGCTTCCTCAGGAAGACGCCCGAACGCTCATGTTCATAGCATTGACCCTGGGAACGACCTTCATAGCCTTTTCTCTGAAGGACCTCCGCGCTCCGCTTTATACGATAAAGCTCTGGTCCAACCGATACCTCCTAGGATCATTCGCATTTTCTATCTTTGGTTTAGTGCTCGCATTTCAAGTTCCGTTCCTCGCAAGCATGCTACGGCTCTCTGACGTTGATCTCCTGAAATACGCCCCGCTACTCATCGGCGTAATCATCGCAGATCTCATTGCTGTTGAATGCGCTAAGTATTTCATGTTCCCGCGTCATGTTAGGAGTATAATTCGATAATTATCATGGATATTGCGCTCTACATCATTCTCGGAGTACTTGCTGGTGCGGGTGTTGTGTGGTTTATACTGCGTCTTCAGCAGCCAGCTGAGAAAAGCGAAGACACACAAGGGCTTTTGCTTATACAACAGCAAATGGCAGAGCTCACAAAACAGCTTGATTCCAAACTTACTGAATCGCGTAGGGATATGACCGACGCAGTACGTACGCAATTTTCCGAATCACAAAAACTGCTACGCGAAATTAATGAGCAGATGAATAGGAGCCTTGTTGACGTTGCTCGCGAGCAGACGAAGACCAATGAATCCACTACGCGCTTCATGGCGATTGCCGAACAGCTCGCGAATCTTGAAAAGGTGTTGAAGCACCAGAAGCAGCGTGGCAATCTCGGAGAGGCGTCGCTTGAACTTATTCTTTCAAATATTCTTCCACCAGGCGCGTACAAGATGCAGCATCGTTTTGCAAACAACGACGCGGTAGACGCGGTCATTGTGACCAAAGACGGATTTATCCCTGTAGATGCAAAATTCTCTCTTGATAATTATAATCGTGTCACCAATGCCATTGATGACAAACAGCGTGATGAACTTGAAAAAGAATTCAAAAATGATTTAAAGAAGCGCATCGACGAGACCGCTAAATATATTAGACCCGAAGAGGGGACACTCCCTTTTGCGTTCATGTTTATCCCTGCAGAAGGTATTTATTATGACCTGCTAGTAAATGAAGTCGGCGCAGTGAAGGTAAATACGCGCAATCTCATCGACTATGCCTACAATGACAAGAAAGTGATTATCGTTTCTCCAACAACCTTCGCCGCATACCTGCAGTCGGTGTTGTATGGCTTCAAGGCATTTAAGATAGAGGAGTCTGCTAAGGACATTATTAAGCGTGTGGATGAGCTGGGAAAGCATTTAAAGGTGTACGAGGACTACATGGGCAAGCTTGGCAATGCACTGGGTACCACAGTAAATCACTATAACGCCGCATACAAAGAAATGGGCAAGCTTGATAAGGATGTGACGCGGATTACCGGCGCAACCCCCGGCCTCGAGCCTGTTGCACTCGATAAACCAAAGCTTGAGTAGAAATTATGTAATTGGCGAACTTCATCGTTGTGGGACCTCAGTGACTCGGGCAACATATATGAATATGCCTTCCTCGTCACTCTCCCCACGCCTCGAATTTCATCCAATTGCATAGTTTCTATGTAATAGAAAAACGCGCCCGTAGACGCGTTTGTTGGTCAGTGTTTGATCTTCACTGCATGGTGTCGGTTGAGTTGGGGCAGATCATGGCCGCCGAAAGGAATTGGGCAACCCCGGAGACGCCCATCACTTCGAGCATCTCCTCTCCTTGATCGGTAAGACGGAGGACGGTGGTGCCGTCAGGTGGTGCGAATCCGTTCAGCCAGTAGCCGGCGAAGTCCATGACGAACTGAAGCGACTCATGACGGAAATCGAGCGAAAGGAACTTGCCGTGTTCGACGATCATGCCGCTTCCGAGGAGACGGATGAGCGCAGAAAGCACGCGCTCACGCTGTCGGTTCGACCGCATCAGTCGAAAGAAGTCATGCCAGTAGATGCCGCCGATCCCGTGCCCTAGGAGAGTGAGCAAGTCTTCGATGATCGATTGTTCCACCTCGGTGTCGTCCATATGCTGGACGCCGAAGTGTTGGTCTTCGTAGACGCCGTGACCCAGCGGCTCAAACCGCCATTCGTGCCAAAAGTCCATGTGTGGCTCCATTTAAGTGAAACGAAGAAAATGTACAGCGTTATAATTATATCATAATAAATATACAATGTCAATTGTTTAGGATTTGCACTGTATAAAAAAACCTGTATAGTACTTAGCACTATGTCATTCGCAGTAATACAAACAGGAGGAAAGCAGTATAAGGTTGAGGCAGGCGACGTCCTTAAAATTGAGAAACTTTCTCAGGAGGCAAAGCTTGGCGAAAAGCCCGTTATTCATGATGTCGGAGCTAAGATTGTCTTTGATCAGGTTATGCTCGTCGACGATGGGAGCACCACAAAGATTGGAGCACCATACCTTACCGGTGCAAAGGTCTCTGCGACGGTAGTTGCAGACGGTCGCCACAAGAAAGTTATTGTGGTCAAATATAAGGCAAAAAGCCGTTATTACAAGAAAAACGGCCATCGCCAACCCTTCACTGAAGTAAAAATCGAATCTATCGGATAACAACAAAGACCCACGCGGGTCTTTTTTGTTACTAAACAATCAATATTCATCTGAAATTTAGCACCCGTTGCCACACTAGGTGTTGAGTAAAGTCGGTGCAACTTATATAGCTAACTTCAATAACATGAAGACAATTACATCGGGTGTGTTCAAAAGCGTCGGAGATGCAGAAGCTGCGATAAATGACATTGAAGATGTTGGAGTCCTCGAAAGCGAAATATCGTATATTTATTCAAATAAAAACGGCGAGATGGAGAAGGGTAAGGCTACAGACGACCACTCACAAGTGAACCTGCAAAAGATACAGTAGTTGGGGCTCTCTCTGGTGTTGCCGCAGGAACATTTTTGGGCGATCTTTCTGGACTTGGTGTGAGTGCGGCTGATGCTGAAATGTATGAAACACGCGTTAAGGGTGGAGACATCCTTGTCATTGTTGAGGCGATAGACCCGAAAGTGGAGATTCTCAATGAATTCAAAGACAAAAACGCAGTAGATGTAAAGCAGTACACAATGCCTTAAGCGAGCATAAAGACCCCTCAAAAAAAAGCCACCCCAAGGGGGTGGTTTCTGTTTAACCGAAGCGTTCTTCGGCTTCTTTGCGCTGCTTGCCACCGAGCATTTCATGGTCGGGGGTGTAAAGTCTCGTTGCGACCTCAGCAAGAAACTTGAATGCAAGCGCTGCGTTTTCTCCACGCAAGTGCGCACGGATCAGGTGTGTATCGTAGTAGTCGCCACCACGGATCTCAGCAACGACTTTTTTCCCGTTTGCGATAAGAACGACACTGCCGATCAGCGAGCCATTTGGGCAGCCGAGAGGGGATCCGAAATACGTTTCCCAGCGTGAGAGGAGGCTACTGGGTGGATTGCGCCCTGGATGCCAAATGTGCACGCCGAGTACTGCGAGAAAACGAAGCGTCTCAGCGGGATTGCATCCGCGTTTGGTCGTGGACTCCAGTAGGTGCGAAAACGGTTCGTTGTCGTCAATGGAGGAGGAATGGGTCACTCCATTGACCGAAAATGCGATCTCGCCCTTTGCGTTGTGTGTACTTTGAATTGAACTCAATGTGCGCTCCTTTGGTGTTTGCGTGGTTTACCTATTGTCAAACTAAAACAAAATATACATATAGTCAACTAGGAGAGGGCCCGTATCCCAACTGGGCAATTTCCATAAGTTCTTCTGGTTTGGCCTGTGCCTTGGTCCCCAGAATATAGTCGGCAAACGGAAGTACGACATTAAAATTTTTCCCCGTATGGCGATGATGCAAAAAGTGATTGCGGGCAAGCATACGGTAAAGCGCCCATTTGGTCCACGCAGGGTGTTTGGGTTGATGCATTTCCCGATGAATAACATTCCAGAGGGAATTATGCGCCAGTGCAGTAAGCGATGCGCAGACTGCAATTACAGGCGAGAACCATGCAATAAGGAGAAACGCCGGCAAGAGCATGATTTGCATTAAAAAAATTTCCAATTTACTGAATGCAAGACTTGCTTCTTTTCCCAGGGAGTCGGTTTCGCTGTTGAATGTTTTGTAAAAAGTACCGTGGTGGAGTACCGCATGATTATAATGTTGTTCAGGAAAGAGTTTGGGTTCTCGTGAAGGAGGAAATCCAATGTGCATAACATATTTATGCATAATATATTCAACAAATGACCCGCAGATTACTGCAAAAAAAAGACCAACCACGATGTGGATGATATAACCAAATGGCGTGGAGGGGAGAGACTCTACTATGTGTTGAATGAGTATTTCCATAACCTTACTATAACCTTGTATATATTATTTTCAACCGAGGGGTGTGGCGCGCTGTTCTTTGAACGCTTCCTTGAGTGCGGCTTCCTGCATGATTGCATGTGAGTAACCATACACGACGAGTGATTCAGCATCGGCGTGTTCAATGATACCTTGGACAATGTGCTCATCGCGCAGTCTGCTTGTTGCCTTCGCGACGTCGTTGATGCTTGTCCACGATTGCGCGCTTCCCGGAATTGGGTTCGAAAGATCTTCATATGATTGTGGAGATGCAAAGTTGATGCTTTCAATGACTTCAGTACCCAAACGAAGTGTTTCTGCACCGTTCCACCCAGGGATTTTACCAAAACTCTCAAGGTTATTTTGAAAATCAGCCTTGAATCCACTTGCATCCGACGAGCCTCCTGAGTCAAGATACTGACGTAGTTGGCGATAGATGTGATAGGAGAGAATGTCCTCGCGGGTGTGTCCTGCACGCTCTATTTCCTGTATCTCACTCACAAAGTCCGGTTCCGGTGAATATGCACGAATCTCTTTCTCAGGTGAGGCATACTTTGCCGCAAGCCATAGTGTAAAAAGTGATTCGCCACCATCATGAATTACCTCCTCACGTGAAAGTGTGCGGAGCCATGAGTATGCTTCCTTCTCCCTCCCGTTTATATTCGGGTTTCCTTCAACAAAGACACTAGTCGGCGGGTGCGCAGCAAAACGTGCTTCAAGATCAGCAAAAAAAGAATCTTCGGGGTCGAAACTGTGATGCGCACCAACGTAACTCAGGCACTTATCAGGAGTGGTAATGGTATATTCGTAGTTTGCACCGTCTTCTACATGAGGCCCACTCATCGCGTATTCTTCCGCGGTCATTATGAGATCAATCGGATATTGCTCAGTTGTTTCGTTGTGCATATGTTCAGGTGACATAGAATTATTTTCTCCCTTCTAGCGCGTAACGCAATGTGTCGGCATCAGAATACTCAAGCTCCGTCCCAGTAGAAAGCCCTCGTCCCAGATGGGTAACTTTTGTCATTACACTTGAAATAAGGGGAGTGATGATTCCTTCGACAAAATCCGCTGTGTGCTCGCTTTCAGGAGTTACCGCGCAGGCAATGATGATTTCGTCGAGTTCGTCGTTTTCGCGGGTAATACGCGCAGTGAGTGCATTGATGCGGATCTTTGATTCGGGATTTTTCTCAAGAATGGGAAGAGTTCCACCGAGTACGAAGTAGAGACCCTTGAATGAGCCACTGCGCTCAAGCGCCTCGAGATCAGAATCTTTTTCTACAATCATGAGTACTCGTTTATCCCGCGCCCCATCTGTGCAAATAGTACAAAGGTTAGGAGCCTGTACGTGTTTTTTCATGAAAAAGCGGTGACACTCAGTGCACTCAAACACTGTTCCTTCGAGGGCCTCTATTTGACGAACGAGCTCTTTGATATAGCCGCGGTCCCGTTTTAAGAGAAAATAAACAAAGCGTTTTGATTGCCTTGCACCAATTCCGGGGAATTCCGCAAAGAGGGCAGAAAGTTTGCTTATCGAATCCATAGCATACAGACTAGCATATTTCCACAGACCTTTCCCGCCTCCACTGTCGACACATTTTTCCCATGATAGAATGTTTCTATATGATCCAAGAACAACAAGAAGAACAACAAGCAGTATCCCAAACTGAATCTCCAGTCCATCCTTCGTCCTCGTCACCAGAGGTGTCTGTGCCACCGCTACAAGCCATAAATGGGACCCAGAATGGTATGCAGCTTTTTGCTGGCCTCGGTGTGTTTATCGTTGTGCTCATTTTTATTTTTCTTCTTTTCCCCAAGAAACCCGAGGCCCCGATAGAGGTCGTCGAGGTGCCGCTTATTCCTGTCACACAAAACGCAACGCCGCCATATGTTCCGGAAACTGTTCCGGGGTATATTACCGCAGTACCTGAAGAACCCCGCTCTCCAGCACCACAGCCTTTTCCGCTGAGTGTGTCCTTTGGAGTCCCTCTTATCTCAGGGACTGTTGCCTATGACTTCTCTCGCGACGGACTACTCTCAAATGCTGATGTTTCACTATTGGCACAAACAATAGACCAGCGTTCGTACTCGGCAAGATATGACCTCGATGCGAATGGTGCGGTGGATGTCCAAGACCTCGCACTTATCCGCAGTGCGCTACTTGAATACCCAGACGTGTGTTACGACCTCAATATGGACCAACGTATTAATAACGATGATATTAGTATTGTTGCAATGACGATTGATCAGCATGCATATACGGCACTTTTTGATTTTGATGCAAATGGTGCAGTAGATGTGCATGACCTTGCGATGATACGCAGTGGCGTGGCTGATGCGGGGAGTGTGGGTGGTGCCGTGCGTTAATCATGGTACAGGCACTTTTTGTGCATATGCTCTCACCCTCACTACTCCATGTGTAACATTAGAACGCGTCGTCGAAAGACTGATTCGTATGTCTTGTTTTGTCGATTTCTCTGAACGTTGTATGCTTTTCGTCGAAAAATAATTCAACCGACCCTGTTGGTCCGTTACGATGCTTCTCAATCATGATTTCTGCAATACCTGGTTTGTCTGACTGCTGGTCTTTATTTGCTTTGTCTTCACGATGAATGAACATCACCACGTCAGCGTCTTGCTCGATGGAACCCGAATCACGAAGGTCGGAGAGGCGAGGGCGTCCACCGCGTGCTTCAACCGCACGAGAGAGTTGTGAGAGTGCGAGTACTGGCACATCAAGGTCTTTGGCAAGCCCTTTGAGTGAACGAGAAATCTCTGTAACCTGTTGAACCATGGAGTCGGTAGAATGAAGTGGCGTCATGAGCTGAAGATAGTCAACGATGACTAACCCGAGATTGTGTTCACTCTTCATGCGACGCACCGCAGAGCGCATGTTCATAATATTGATACCTGCTTGGTCGTTGATAAAAATAGGTGCTTTTGAAAGACGGTCAAGACCTTCGCGTAGATACGCGAATTCATGATCCTTTGAAAGTTTTCCCGTACGGAGTCGCCATGCGTCGATTGAGCTTTCTGCTGCAAGCATACGGTCGATGAGTTGTTGCGAACTCATTTCCAAAGAAAAGATTCCTACGGGAACATTGTGGTCTACTGCCGCACGGCGGGCAATGTCGAGTGCGAGTGTGGTTTTACCAACGGAAGGACGCGCAGCGAGAATAATGAGGTCAGATTTCTGAAGACCCGAAAGCATTTTGTCTAAGCTGGGAAAACCTGTCGATACACCGCGCAGACCCTCTTGGTCCTCGTGGATGCGTTCAATACGTTCCCATGCTTCAACGAGTGCGTCTTTGATGTTTTGGATTCCTTTACCAGAGGAAATGTTAGTGACCGAGTAAATCTTACTTTCTGCTTGGTCGAGAATTTCTTCTAAAGCCATTTCTTCTTCATAGCCGAGCTCTGATACTTGGTCCGCACTACGAATCAGTTCGCGTAGTACATGTTTCTTTTTGACCGTTTCCGCATAATATTTTGCATTAGCCGAAGAAGGTACCATTCCTGCGAGTTCCGCGAGATAAGAACGTCCGCCGATGGCGTCGAGCTGGCTGCGCTCCTCGAGTCGTGTTGCGAGTGTTAAAAGGTCGATTGGTTCGTGCTTGCGCTGCAGGTCCATCATTGCGTCATAGACAATGCGATGTTTTTCGGCATAAAAAGATTCTGCCTGAAGAATATCGGAAATGTCATAGAGAGAATCAGTACGTAGGAGTATCGCACCCAAGAGCGCTTGCTCAGACTCGATGTGCTGTGGGGGGAGGCGTAAACCTGTGGTTGATATGTACGGACTTTTCATATGCGTTCTTGTTCTGCATTTTAACACCACAGTTGTGCAAAGTGAAAGACGCGCAATGTGGGGGAAAACTGTGTATGGAAAAGGCGCGATACCTCGCGCCCTGCGTGCGTGCACAAACTTGACTTTACGCACTGAAGTCTAGCCGAAACTCTGTCCCGTGCGCACGATAACCCAGCGACGCGTACAATGCTCGCGCTGCTTTACGTTTGCGGTGGCTGTTTGCAACTATTTTGTAGCACAATTCACTTTTTGCAATTTCGTGCGCTCGTTCCATCAGCATACGTGAAATACCCTGCCCACGTGCCTTCTCAGCTACCTTGAGATCGTCTATATACGCATAGAAACGCTTTTGGCGTTTAGTTCCTATGATATACACATAGACCTCACCGATAATCGCGCCTGTCTTATCGATAGCAAAAATGGGATAGTACTTCGCCCTTTTTGGATTCGAGGGCTTAAGGGTTACTTGCTCACTCATTGCATGCTCCGTCGGTTTTCTCTTTATGTTATACAACGAATTCATGAATTTTTCATTAAAAACAAGTATTATGCAGTATGTGATCAATAAAGCACAAGCAGTAATATTGGCGGCAGGAAAAGGGACACGCATGTTGCCGCTTACTGAAAAGTGCCCAAAACCCCTCCTCCAAGTGTTGGGGAAGAATCTTATAGAGTGGAAGCTTGAAGCATTGCCCGATGAAGTCAGCGACGTTGTAATTATTGTGGGACATCAAGGGGAGCTGGTGCGGAAATTTTTTGGTGATACATGGAAAGGTCGAGACATTCGCTATGCCGAACAAAAAGAGATAAATGGCACAGCAGGAGCACTGCTCGCAGCGAAAGACTTACTGGGTGAGCGATTTCTTGTCATGATGGGGGACGACCTCTACGCAAGGGAAGACGTCGAGCGGTTACTCACACTCACGTGGGGCGCGTGTGTCACCGAGGTGGAAAACTGCGAAATGAAAGGCGAAATGCTTGTCGATGCAAAAGGAAATTTCATCCAAATCAACGAGGAGGTTCATTATGTCAAACACGGATTCGCAAATATCGGATTGTATATGCTCCGCAAAGAGATTCTCGAAATTCCACCTGTGCCTATTGGCGGCTCATCCACAGAGTTCGGGCTACCCCACACCCTCGCACTGATTGCAGCAAGGGAGCCAGTGCCGCTCATCACCACGACTCGCTGGATGCAAATCACTACGCCGGCAGATTTACGTTTGGCAGAATCATTTGTGGCTGATAGGCTAACATAATATGGGTCAAGAATCTCCGTCATTTATTGTTTCCCCAACTGATATTGAGCGATCAGAGAAACATTCCATGCCCCCAACAGAGCTTATTGTTAATGAAATTAAAACAGATTATCCACATTACTTCTCAGTTCGCGGGCAAGAAATTACTGAAAAAATGCTAGCCGGAAATGAGCTTTCTGGAGAAGAGAGCTCGGTGTTTGATCGCGAAGTAGCAAACTGGTGGCAAGATAAATACGGATTTCCCTTTGAGCGAAAATCGGAACGCAATGAAGTTATCGCCCGCAAGTATATGGTACCCGATGAGCTTGTGCGTCGACGAAGTCTTCAGGTTGAGCTTTTTGCGGCAATTCGCAATAATGACCACTCGCAACTACAGGAACTCCGCGACAGATATGTGTCTGAATACCCTGAACAACTTGAAGGCGTCGAGGTACTCATTGGATTTCCTGAATATATTAACCTGCAAGAAAAAGTTAAGTTTCTTGCGGCACGATCGAACAACCCAGACGAAATACGATTGAGGAAAGAGGCGTTTCAGTCACTTACGGAATTTAATTTCCTTCTTTCGCACTTCGTCGAACAAAATAGTGATGACAAAGAGTTTCTCGAACAGTTTTGGGGAATATTAGAGGAAATGGGTGCGACATCGGGGAATCTTCGACAAGCTCAAATGACACGTCGTGGGGTATTGAGCCAGGTTGCCGCACTCAAAATTTTTGAAAAACTTGGACAGCACCCGACGCTCTCACACCCAAGTCAGGACGCCTTCGATGCAATAGACATGTGGACTGACGGTGATAAAGCAATTCAAATCAAAACAGGACAACATCTTGACGATGAACTACTCGTTGATACAGATGAAATTGCATTTCCGGGAGTGCAGACGAAAGGCACAGGAGATTCAATACGTATGATTAATACCGATCTCATGACTGATATTTCTCGCTTTCAAACAAAGAGTAGTGCATATGGAAAACGTATTGGAAAGAATGTTTCTGGATATTATGCAGTGATACCCAAACAAAGTTACGATCATGTGACCGGCATACCTTCGGAAAATATTATTCGACGTTTTGCAAACAAACTGGGAATTGCCTATCCGGAAGCCGAAGATGAACTTTCGCAGTCATCAGAGGCAATGGGAGCTGAGGAAACAGCGTCCGAAGTTAGCATAAGTAACAATGGGGACATAAACATACCAAAAACAGGTGATCGTAAGCCACTCTTCACACTTGGACCAGAAATCATATCTCAGCCAACTAAACCCACCAACAAAGAATCGGGGAGGAAAAAATTACGCACCATGTGGGGAAAACGCCGATGAATAAAATAGCTACATTTGGGGCAGGATGTTTTTGGGGCGCTGAAGATACCTTCCGACAAATTGACGGGGTCCTCGATGTTGCCGTCGGATACATGGGAGGCACCACAGAACGACCAACCTATGAAGAAGTATGCACTGACAAAACAGGACATGCCGAAGTTGTCGAGGTGTCGTACGATGCAGACAAAGTCAGTTATGAAAAACTGCTCGATATATTCTGGAAAAATCACAACCCTACCACATTGAATCAGCAGGGACCTGACCGCGGGACTCAGTATCGTTCAGTGATTTTCTTTCACGATCAGGAACAGCAGCGTATTGCCAGTGAAACAAAAAACGCACTTGAAGTGAGTGGGGCATGGAAAGACCCAATAGTGACCGAAATAACCCCCGCTGGGTCATTTTGGAGGGCTGAGGAGTATCATCAGCAGTACTTCGCAAAAAAAGGAATTAGGGCTGTTTGTCATTTCTGAGCGAGCTGTAATTTATTGCTGAAAGGGCAAGAACTTAAAAAAACTGACGCCCGTGCATCAGTTTTCTTATTTGAATCACTATTTAATATTAACCATTGGCACTGATTCGCCGAGCATGGTTGTTGGAAGCACCCCGTTCCATTTTGCCACCCACTGAAGTGAGACATATTCTTTGCCACCTTGCTGTGTAACCGCTTGTGCTTGTATTTTGATGGCTTCTGCTTCTGCGGTCGCCTGTGCAATACGTTGCGCGGCCTCTACCTTTATCTGTACGAGCTTATTCTCTGCCGCAAGTGCATTTTGTTGTGCAACCTGTTTTGCTTCAATTGCTTGTTCGTACGCAGGAGAAAATTCGAAGTTCACTAGCGAGAACTCGTCAACGACAAGAAAGTTTTTCGTTAGCCTTCCAGTGAGTTCCATTTTTATCTCATCCTTCACGTTTGCGCGTTTTTCAATAAGCTCTTGCGCGGTAAATTTTGCGGTGACGCCTTTCACTGCCTCTTGGATGGCGGGTGCAAGTACTCGGGACTCGTAGTCTATTCCAATATTCTGATAAAGCGAGTTTACGGATTCTGGTATGACATGGTAGTTGAGTGCAACTTGAGCAGTTACTGTCTGCAAATCTTTTGAATATGCAGACGCAGTTGCCTCAAGCTTCACAGTGCGCACTTCGATGAGCTGCACTGTTTGCGCAATCGGGGTCACAAAGTGCAATCCTTCGCCGAGCACTTTCCCGGAAACTGCTCCCCAAGTGAGTACAACACCGCGGTGTCCCGCACCAACAATCACAAATGGGTTAATAATAAGAATGAGTGCTATGAGCACGATGACTGACACGATAACGAGCACTGGCCTGAGGCGTTGTTCCATATAATTATTTCTTTTTATTACGCGTGATATATTTCATAATCAGAATCCAGAGTGTGACGAGAATGAGGACAATTAAAAATTCAATAAGTATGCGCATTGTGTTTTTGAGTAATCAATCCGAGTAAGTTCATGTGACACCCGTGCAGTGTAACGTATTTGCGGAGTTATTGTAACATCACTAAATACATTGGCGAAGATGAAACCCGTACGAACTAGGCGCTATTGTTTTTGCGAAACTCTCGCCCTGGCCAACGGTAGAACAGGATGGGGAGGAATACCAGCGTGAGAATCATCGCAAAAGAAAGTCCAAACATAATCGTGAAGGCAAGTGGGCCCCAGAGCGCAGAGACTCCTGCAAGTGGAATCATTCCTACCACGGTGGTGATTGTTGTCAGAAATATGGGACGCAAGCGCACCGATGATGCTTCAATGATCATGTCTTTCAGTGGCTTTTCTTTGTTGTTTGCAAGCGTGTGAATGATCGAGTCGAGGAGAATAATGGCGTGATTGATTATGACGCCCGCCAGCGCAAGAATTCCCAAGAGCGAAGAGAAGGAAAGTGTTTGCCCTGATACCATGAGCCCGAAGAGCACGCCGATAAGCGAGAGGGGAATCGCAAAGATGAGATAGAGTGAATAACGGAAAGAATTGAACTCGAGTACGAGAATACCAAATGCAAGAATCATGCCTGCAAGTAGCGCAAGTCCCATCTCTGCGAACGAACGATTTACTTCTTCATTTTCACCACCAAAATCAATCTGCACACCCTCGGGCAAGTTGAGTTCTTCCATGCGCGCACTGAATGCATCTGTTACTTCAAGTGCGGTTGTGCCCGAGGAAAGCTGACTAGTGACGCTTACAATGCGTTTGCGGTCTTCATGGCTAATCACAGCACGGCTTTGTTCGGTTTTTGCAGATAGAAGAGACCCCAAAAGGACAACCCCAGATGATGTAGGTATGGGAATCTGGGAGATGCTATCTATTGTGGTAATGCGCGTCTCTTCTGGATCGATGTAGTTTGGATTGAGATCAAGTTTCACAATGACGTCCACATCTTTGCCACCCGTTTTGATTGTCGTTGCGGTTACGCCCGAGACTGCGGCGCGTAGTGTTTGTGCCACCGCACTCGCAGAGAGACCAAACTGAGACGCTTTTGTGCGATCTATTGCGAGGGCAAACTCAGTTCCATCGCTACGCGCTGAGGTTTGTATGTCGCGCGTTCCTGAAATATCCGAAAGCAGTGCCTCTGCGCGGT
Source organism: bacterium (assembly GCA_043756865.1). Lineage (GTDB taxonomy): Bacteria > Patescibacteriota > Minisyncoccia > Phycocordibacterales > UBA6899 > MHLP01. The sequence continues at coordinate 13,442 of JAYUQG010000010.1, forward strand.
CTGTGGCAAGTGTTAATTCACCAAGGTCATCACCAAGAAATTTGATGAGGATGGGTGCGCCAACAGGAGGGCCTCCTGCGGGTTGTTCCACGCGTACCCCCGCACTCGTGATGGGCGCCAGTGTTTTACGCAGGTCGTGCATCACTTCGGTGGAAGTCATTTTGCGATCCTTTTTCAGATTAACCGTGATATTTGCAAGCTTCGTATTTCCGTTGCTCCCACCTCCTGCAGGACCATCTCCGCTCCACGCGGATGCACCCCCAACAGTAGTTACAAAAGACTCCGCGTGTGGGTAGTCATAGAGAAATTCCTCGACTTCACGTACAGAGAGGTCGGTAACTGAGAGTGGAGTACCTTCAGGTTTCTCGATGGTTACATACACAAAATTAATATCGTCGTCGGGGAAGAACTGCACTTTTACCAGACCGACAATGGGAAGTGAAAATGATGCGATGAGAAAAACAACAAGCAGAGAAATTATCCAATTCTGCGTCTTGCGGCTATCGAGTACACGACGGAGAAATGCTCTATACCAACTTCGCGCTTTATCCGCGTACTCATCTTGGAGTAGTTCAAATTTATTTTTCTCACCTTTTGTGAGATTAACCGCCATGAGCGGAACCATTCCGAGCGCCACAAAAATAGAGGCCATCAGGACAAAAATAAGTGTAAAGGGGATAGAGGAGATAAATTTACCGACGACACCAGAAATAAAAAAAAGTGGAACAAAGAAGACGACGGTTGCCATGGTGCCCGCAATCAGGGGCCAACCATATTCCTTGATAGAAGCAATAGCAGCGTCTTCTGCATTCCCATACTTCTTCGAACGCGTATGAATTGCTTCAGTGACGACAATACCCGAATCCACCAGAATGCCTATTGCCAGAATCAGCGAGAACAGCGAAACGAAGTTAATGGTATTTCCTGATGCAGAAAGACCGATAAACGCAATAACAAATGATAACGGAATGGAAAGCGCCGCAACGAGTGATTCACGCCAACCAATGGTAAGTACGAGCATTAAAATGACCAGCGCGACCGTTTCAAGTCCAGCGTTGGTCAGCTCACGAAGGCTCTTTTGTACTTCCTTTCCATTATCAAAGGTTACAACAACATTTGCTCCCTGCAGGAGTCCAGACTCTAGTTCCGTAAGTCGATCACGTACCGTAGCAGCAATCTTTGTGACGTCACCACCGGACTTTTTGTACACATGCACCGTCATTGCACCGTCAGCAGGCGCGCCCGAAACACTAGTGCGAGAAAACGTTTCTGTGGGAGCGAGGGTATCGAGCACACTTGCAATGTCGCGCACATAGACGGGGACACCGTTTGCGTTCCCCACAGTGATATCGGCGATTTCGCTCGGCAAGGTGAGTGCACCTTCAAACTGCACAGGATAATCCACGTCAGCCACAATAATATTCCCTACGGGAAAAGAGACGTTCGCACTTGCAATCGCCCCGATGACTTGGTCGATGCGCACTCCGTATTTTTGGAGTTGCGCTTTCTTGAGTACAACCGCAACCTCACGCTCGCGCGTCCCCATTACGGTGACCTTCGATACACCGGCAATCTCCTTGAGGTCGTCCTTGAGGTTGTCACCAAGACGTGAAAGTTCTGCAGCTGGAACGTCAGATGAAATCGAGAGCATGAGCATGGGTTGCTCCGCAAAGTTGATGCGCGTGACGGTCGGCTCGCCCGCTTCTTCGGGGAATTCAACTTTCGCTCTGTCTACTGCCTGTTTTAAATCATCAATCGAACGGTCAATGTCGGCACTTGCAGTGAACTGCGCTGAGACCACTGACACACCCTGCATCGAAGAAGAAGTTACTTTGTCGATATTTTCAAGATTTGCTATTTCATCTTCAAGTTTGTCCGTGATCAGGCGCTCCGTATCAACCGCAGAGGCACCGCGGAGCACTGTGGAAACAATACCCACAGGAATAATCACTTCAGGGGCAGATTCTTTGGGGATGACAACCGCCGAAAGAATTCCACCAATTATAAGAGCCGCCATCACAAGATAAGTAAAGGAACGCTTTTTTAGAAAAAATATCCAGAGACTATGCATATTGGTGAGATTATTTTACGACGACAATTACGCCTTCCTTGAGCCCACGTGCGTCTACGACTATCTCCATGTCTGAAGTGAGCCCGCTCGTAATGGCAATTTTTGCGCCCTGTAGTGTGCCCGTAGTTACTTCATGTGACTCGAGGACACCTGTGCTTGATACGGTAAACACTCGCGCACCATTTGGTGTGAGTTTTAATGCAGAAAGGGGGATTGCAAGGGGGAGATTTTTGGTAGTATCAGTTTTTGTCAGTCGGGATACAGTAACCGATACTGATTGCCCGTTCACGAGTCCGCTTCCTGTGCTACTAATTGCTACGCGCAGTTCGAGCTTTTTTGTCTTTGGATCAAGCGCGTTTGCGGCACGCGTGAGCACCCCCTTAAACTTATCTTCAATAGTAACTGCGGCGCCAACGACAATCTCCGCGCGCTCTTCTTCGGTGGCGTACGCAATGACTTCGAGTGAGCCGTTGTTTGCCACAATAGCAATTTCAGAGAATGGAGAAACAAAGTCACCCGTGTGAATTGCGAGTGAGTTGATTGTTCCTGTAATTGGGCTGCGCACGATGGTTTTTTCCAGTCGGGCTTGCGCTCCGCGCAAGTTTCCTAATGCTGATTTTATTTGCGCATCAGTAGCGCTGCTCGAGTTTTCACCAAGGCTGCTCGCATTCTTTCCCGCTATTTGATTCGCGGAAATGCTGCCACTTAGCGCACTTCGTGTTCCTGCGATTCCGGAAATAACCCCACTTATCTGTGTGCGTGCAAATGCAGTATTTGCTTTATATCCGTCGATTGCCGCTTGTGATGCATTGCCGTCGGCGAGTGCGCGGTTAAATGCAAGTGAAAGGTCATCTAGGTAGTCCTTCACAATATTTGCTTCAGCCTCGACTGCAGAAAGCTCACGCATGAGGTCATTTTCGATAGTCAGTGTCTGATTTTTTGTATCACGAGCGCGTAACATTGTCTCGATACTTACACGCGCTTCCTCAAGTTCAATTATAAGTTTGGCGTCGGGGACGGTAACCGAGAGTTTGGCATCTCTTGTTTGCGGGTTCTTCCATGCGGTGTCAGTCTTTGTGCGTATGACGTCATCGAGGTTTGTGTAGCTTGATTTAATTACGTTGATTGCCTGTGTCTTTGTCTCGACCAGAGAGACTCCCGACGACCCCAGATTGATAGACGCGATGTCTTTGCCCGCAGCAGCAGCGTCATATGCACCCTCGGCTTGCAATACTTGTGCACGCTCGCTGGAATTTTCAAACTCTGCGATGACGGTTCCCGCACTGACGTAATCGCCAAGACGCTTGTATACACCGACAACTTTACCGCTTGCCTCTGCGCGAATGGTAGCCTCACTCCGTGAGGTCACCGTTCCCAAGAGTGAGAGCGGGGTCGCATTTTGCGAAAGTTGAGATACGCGGGCAACTTCCACATGTCGCAGTCTTTCATCCAGAGCCGTCACTGCAGTATCACCAGATCCACCCAAGCGCAGCAACACGAGCACTACGAGCAACAGTGCAGCGATACTCACCGTGCGTTTTGTCTTTGATAGTGCAAAAAAACTTTTTCTCACGCTTGTTCCATAACTAAATATTTTTTTCATGATTATATGTGGGGCTAAGCGGTAGTACTGAGTTTGGCGATGATACCAGCGAATGCTTGAGTGATAAGCGAGCGGTGTGAAACGGGGATTCCTTTAAAAATAAGTTTTAACTCTCTTTCAATAATACGGTGTGCGCTAGTAAACGCCTTGGTGCCGAGTGGTGTCATGGTGAGGATGTGCCTTCTCCTGTTGGTCGGATCCTCCTTGCGTGTGAGATATTTTGCCTTTGCAAGTGCGGCGATGTGTCGTGAGACAGTTGGCTCGGTGAGATAGAGAAAGTCCGCGAGCTCGGTTTGCGAGGACTTTGCATTGCAGTGTAGCCCCAACAAAATTAAGAACTGTGAAAAAGTGAGACCTTTTGCTTCGTGCAGTTTCTGTTCAAGTCGCTTCTGTGCTAAAAAATACGTCTGATGCAGTGAATACATAAAGCTTTTTGACCAATCCAACTCGTCTGATTTATTGCGCATAGTGGGTAAAACCTTAGCATACTAAGTGTTGACGGTCAACATGACTTGTGGGATATGTAAATATTTGACTCATTGCGAATAGTTGACAAAACAACATAAGTATGATAAAATACACCTAGTGTTTCGGTAAGCCTCAACCATTAATCGAGGTGTCTTTTTAACGAGGTGCATCATGGCAGGTAATCAGGTGAATTACGCTTTCCCAGTCTGGGCAACCCAAGGCGGTGGTCTGGTGCGTGAAGCCGGACAAAGCGGGGTGTGTCACTTCGTCGAAGCCCCCGAGCCGGGAATGAACCTCAGCGTCGGTGACACAATGCCGTCGGAATGGAGCATCGTGCCCGCCAACAACGCGGCCCGCGTGGCCATGGAGGAAATGTTCGCCGACTAAGGGCGTACATTACGATGTAAACGCCGTCTGAAACACAGACGGCGTACTTTTTATATTTTTTCGAGCCGCTGCTCTTCCTCAGAGTCCTTGATAGAGAAACCCAGCTCCCGTACCTCGTCGCGGAGGCGATCTGATTCCTTCCAGTCTTTTTGTTTTCTCGCGACATCGCGCGCATTTAGTAGTGTGCGTACTCCGTGTGGTACGACGATTTCGGACTTCACGGCAACAGCTGAAAGCTGTAGCCCGAGCACTTTATCAAACTCGCAGAGTGTTGCATGTTTGTCATGCTCACCGTAGTTTGTTTCCCTAACAAGTTTCCACAAGAGTGCAATTGCACTCGCCGTGTTTAGGTCATCATGCAACGCCTCGCGGAATTCGTTGAGGTATTCGGGTATGGGAGTTCCTCCGGCGGTACTAGTCCATTGATGTAAATGATTGGTCAGCTTGTTGTATGCCGACTGCGCTCCTGCAAGTGCGTCCCATGTAAAGTTCACTTGTGTGCGGTAGTGGGAGGTAAGCAGCCAGTAGCGATACGCGAGGGGTGGGATGCCTCGCTCGTGAAGGTCGCGGAGTAAGTACACATTCCCAAGCGATTTCGACATTTTCTGATTATCAATAAGGATGTGTGCGTTGTGCATCCATATTTGGACAAACGGATGCACTCCGAGTGCGCTTTCACTCTGCGCTATTTCGTTCGTGTGGTGGACGGGGATATGGTCTACTCCGCCTGTGTGTATGTCGATTGCCTCTCCAAGTAGTGCATTGATAATCGCTGAGCACTCGATATGCCAGCCGGGAAATCCCTTTTTTGATACAGCGAGCGGGGAATTCCACTCCTGTTCACGATGTGTGCCATCTTCTGGAGAGAACTTCCAGAGCGCAAAGTCCGTTGCATGTTTTTTTTCTCCCATATCAACACGATTGCCCGCTGCGAGCCCGGCCACATCAAGTCTTGCAAAGTCAGCGTATGCGGGAAATTTGCTTGTATCAAAATAAATACCGTCACTCGTTGTATAAGCGAATCCTTTTTCGTGCAGAGTCTCAATCATCTGCTTCTGTTCTTCTATGTACTCCGTTGCGCGTGGGTACAACGTTGCGGGAAGCACGTTCAGAGACTTGAGGTCTGCAAAGAAGGCTTTCGAGTAATGCGCAATGATATCCTCAACTGATTTTCCTTCACGCTTTGCACCCGACGTAATCTTGTCCTCACCTTCGTCTCCGTCACCCACCAAGTGCCCCACATCAGTGATGTTGACGATCTGTTTTACAGAGTAGCCCTGCATCTCAAGTGTGCGCCGTATAGTGTCGGCAAAGACATATGAACGCATATTGCCAATATGCTGATAGTTATAGACCGTAGGGCCACAATTATACATGGTGACCTCACCCGAAGAATGTGGGATGAACTCCTCGATAGTACGTGATGCAGTATTGTAAAGCTGTAACGGCATAGATGGTTATAACCATTTCTTGTGCTTGAAAACAGCAAAAGTCGTCAATGCAACCCCCGTCACAAGTGCAACAACAATCCAGAAATCATAGGGTATTCCGATCAGCGGAGTGTTTTTTGTTTCCATGGCAAACAATGTACCAATGAGCGTAGCGGGGAGAAACAAGAAGGTTGTTGCGGTTAGGCGTTTCATGATTTCATTTGTTTTTGTGGTCAGGAGTGAGTCATTCGTCGTACGCAGATCGATTAATACCTCTTTCTGATCTTGGAGCATCTCCTCAACCTTAAGAAATTCTCCAACGATGTTCTCATTGTAGTGCGCAAACTTTTTGCCAAAAAATTCTGAAGAAGCGACGCCGAACGACTGCAGCACTCCACGATGCATGCGGAGCGCGCGATGAAACTCAAGGAGGTCTCGATGAATAATCGAAAGTTCAGCAACCATCGCGCGTTCTTCTCCGCTGAAGATGCGATCCTCGACAGATTTGAGCGTATCACTGATGATGGTGAGTTCGTGGCCAAGCGATGCATAGATCTTTCGAATCATGTAGAAAAAGAGAAAACCCGCGTGCTCGCCAATCTCACTTTTATCGAGAATTGAATTTACTTCGAACACCTTTGAGAATTTGTGCAGCGGGTCCAACAACTCATAGCGTACGGTAATTAAAAATTTCTTACCTATGAGAAAGTCTACTTCCTGTGATTTTGACTGGTGTGAGTGTCGAATAGCAGGAAAGTGGAGAATGAGGTAAATAAAATTCTCATAATGGTCCACCTTGGGGCGGAGCGACGGTCCCAAGAGTTCGTCCGCGGCAATGGGGTGGATATCGAATTCCTCCATGATTGCGCGTACTTCTTCGTTGGTTGGCGATTCCATGTCAATCCACACGAGCTCACGGTACTTGTATCGAGATATCATGTGTCTATTATACTGTTGTGTGTTTTCTTTGGCTATTACATGTACTCGGACAACGTATCGTGCATTACAATCCTGATTGACCCTTACTCGTGTCTCTGGGATAATGAACATCATGCAACTGCCCCAAAGCAAGATCTCTACCATTCTCTTTCTCGGATGTTTCGGAGCACTACTTTTTATTGCAGGATATCTTTTTGCTGAACAGCGCGTTCCCAAAGGAGTGGTAGTGGCTGGTGTGGTGAACGCCGCTCCGCTGGTTCCAAATTTTCCTGAGACGCACACAGAACTCAAGACTTGCACTAACGCTAGTGGTGCAAAGGTGCCGTGCGTCCCTGACCGATCAAGTCTGGCTTCTACTACCGATAATTCTGCTGATTTTTCTCAGTTTTGGAAGGCATGGAACATCATCAACGAAAAGTATGTTCCCACAAAACATGCCGCTGTTTCAAATCAGGAAAAAGTATGGGGCGCCATTTCCGGTCTCGCAAACTCATTAAAAGATCCGTATACATACTTTCTTCCCCCACAAGAGAAAACACTTTTTGAGCAGGACGTGTCAGGAAGTTTTGGTGGTGTCGGCATGCAGATTGGAATGAAAGACGGCATCATTACCGTTATTGCCCCACTGAAGGGTTCTCCTGCACAGCGCGCAGGCATATTAAAGGGCGACAAAGTTTTCCGTATTGACGGGGCCACCACCACTGAGATGACCGTTGATAAAGCGCTTTATCTCATTCGTGGTGAAGTGGGAAAAGCAGTAAAACTTACTATTTTACGTGAAGGAGAAAAAGAGCCCATTGAGATCACGGTAATACGCGAGGTGATACAAGTCCCCACCATTGATACCGAGAAAAAGGGTGACGTCTTTGTGATACGCCTCTACGGCTTCCCTGGAACAGGTGCAGAGCTCTTCAAAAACGCATTAAAAGAGTTTGTCTCATCAGGCTCAAACAAGCTTTTGCTCGACCTACGAGGAAATCCGGGTGGATATCTTGAAGTGTCAGTAGACATGGCAAGCTGGTTCTTGCCCGAAGGGAAAGTGATTGTCCGAGAGGAAGAGAAGAATGGGGGAGGGGATGTTTATCGCAGTAAGGGGTACAACGTATTTGGTCCCGATTTCCATTTTGTCATTCTTGTCGACGGTGGCTCTGCTTCGGCCGCTGAAATCATGGCAGGAGCACTCGAGCAGCATGGAGTCGCAACTCTAGTAGGTACAAAAACATTTGGAAAAGGCTCAGTACAGGAGTTGGTCCCCATCACCCCCGATACAGCACTCAAAATCACCATCGCACGCTGGATCACTCCTAATGGCAGCTCACTTTCAGACGGCGGCATAGAACCAAATATTAAAGTTGAAATTACGAAAGAGCAGGTCGAGAAAGGGGAAGATCCTCAACAAGACAAGGCAATTGAGATGCTTCGTTCCGGAAAATTCCCCGCGAAGACGAGCAAGGACGTCGTCAATTAAGTCCACTCGAAAATTTTTGATTAGCCCACACCACAACCGCCAATTAGTTCGGCGGTTGTACGCTTTCCTTGCCATTTCCTCCAATATCCCTATAATAACGAACACATCTTTAAACCTGTAGGGCCCTTTGCCCGTAAAGGATGTCTTATACGAACTAAATCCGTATTTTATGAAAGTTATACTTTTGTCGGATGTTATCAAGGTGGGAAAGAAGTACGACATTGTCGATGTCGCACCGGGCTACGCCCGTAATTTCTTGCTCGCACGCGGTCTTGGCGAGGCGGTCACACAGTCGAATGCACGTCGTGTTGCAGAGATGACCAAGAAGCGTGAGGTAGAGAAGAAGCAGCAGGATGAACGCCTTTCGAAGTCGCTTGCAGGCGTCGGTTCCGCCGTGCTGACACTTGCGCGTAATGCAAACGAGGAAGGTCACCTCTATGCTGGCGTTACGAAAGAGGAGCTTGCAACCGAGCTCAACGCCGCAGTGGGTGCCGCATTTACTGAGGATCACATTATGCTCGAGAAGCCACTCAAGGCTGTAGGAGAGTTCGCCATAGTGGTTTCCTTGAACGGAAACGAGGCGACATTCAAGGTGGTAATCGAACCAACCAAAGAAGACTAATACTCAAGACGCAAGCTGAAAGTCCCAAGTCTCGAGTAGTAAACAGAATACAAAACAACACCGATGCGACGCCTCGGTGTTGTTTTGTATTCTTTTGTTATTGTCAGTCTTATGCCACTGAGACCATCTTCTTTGTGAGCATGCGTCCGTCGAAGCGAGTTTTTCTGACGGTTTTGAAGGAAATCTTGCCTCCCGTAACTGCGTAGAGTGTGTGGTCTTTTCCGACCTTCACATTCTTTCCGGCTACCACGCGTGTGCCGCGCTGCCTGACGATGACATTACCGGCATTTGCCGCCTGTCCATCATGTAGTTTTATGCCGAGGTATTTTGGATTTGAGTCACGTAGATTTTTTGACGAGCCTCCTGATTTTTTGGTTGCCATAGCGGGTGGTTATGAGTAATATGTTCGTATAAATATTGTCTCATGAGACTAACAGAAGGACATAGGAAAATCAACCCCACACGCCTTGTGCTACAGACATGCGTGGATTCACCGCATACCAGCACTTAACACCAGCATGCATGAAGCTTTTTAATGAAATACAGTACCAGCGCGACGTCCTTGTTTCTCGTGTAGCACATGTGCGCGATATTTCGAAGGATGTATTCATATTACTCATTATTGCTCTTGTTGCGATCGGAGCTTTCCTGCTCGGGCGTATTTCAGCAGCGGAGACCCTCAAAAAGCAGAATCTTCGCATACTTCATGCGGGGGAGTCCGCCATGCAGACAAATAAAGAAAAACGGCCACAATCTGGAAGTGTGCCCACCATTAATCTTACTGCGAGCGCTGGGCACTATGTGGGTTCGATTTCGGGTACAACATTTCACCTTCCGTGGTGCTCGGGAGCAAAAAGAATCCGCGAGGAAAACAAAGTATGGTTTGCGACAAAAGCAGAAGCAATAGGAAAAGGCTATAAAGCTGCAGCAAATTGTAAAGGAATTTAACAGTTTCATTTTGGTTCCTGTTTTTTCCACACCTATACAAATGGAAAATTATTGACACTGACGAAGCGCTGGGAGTATACTCTCTTTCGGTGTACTGAATAAGTTACTTAACGAAAAATATATAAGCATAACAATACATAATGAAAAAATACTCCAAAAAAGTTATCCATTCGCCCATCGAAAATACACTTCAAGTCATTGGAAGTAAATGGACTGTACTTATCATCCGTGAGCTCGTAGGAGGTATTCGCAGATTTGGCCAACTTGAAAAGGCGCTAACGGGAATTTCACCCCGTACGCTATCGCTACGACTTGGAAGCCTTGAGAATTTTGGGATTGTTGACCGAAAGGTATATGCCGAAGTTCCACCACGAGTTGAATACAAGCTTTCTGCGCTCGGTAAGTCACTCGAGCCGGTGTTAAAGACGATGCACAACTGGGGAGTATCTTTTGCAAAGAAATAATACAGGTAATGCAACAAGAAAAGGCGAGAGGAGTAACCCTCGTCTTTTTTTACAATCTTGGATATACTAGGTATCAAGTCCCCGTGCTGGAGTGATAAGGGGACTTTAGTTTTTCGGGCTACCCGATGAGATATCAGAATATCTCCACGGGCACAGTCGGATAGTGGTATGTTGCATGCGATATCGGGATAAAGCGTGCATGTACCCCAATGTTGTTCGATAAAATAAAGTGTAGTTAGAGCGTATATTTCGGGCTATCGGAATAGTGGTATGCTGCATGCGATATCGGGATAAAGCGTGCATGTACCCCAATGTTGTTCGATAAAATAAAGTGTAGTTAGAGCGTATATTTCGGGCTATCGGATAGTGGTAGTCTACATGCATGGGGTGCATGTGGCGGCAGTTCGATTCTGCCTAGCCCGACATTTGTAGGTAATGTTATACAGCTAAGTAAAATAGGGGATTGAGGTATTTTGAAGTTTGTGGGATAGAATCAAGCCATGGCAGTTTCTGCTCTTTATACAGGGGGCCTACCACCTTTTTCCGAGTTTCTTGTTGCAATTCATTCCGGCCTAGCCCAACAAAAAAGTATTTTACTTGACAAATTTCTAAAATATTATGAAAAAAGAAATCACATTCAGCATACTATTGGTCGCATTATTGCTTGTTGTTATTCTTATCGAACGCAAAGTTGAGATAAATAAAGTTGAAAAGTTTGGAGCACCAAAAATAGAAAAAATTGCCCCTAGTGAAATGTCTATAACCAGTAGCGATTTTGTCGAGAGCGGTTATATTCCATCTCGCTACACTTGTGATGGTGAACAAGTAAATCCCACCCTAGAATTCAATGCGGTGCCATTAGATGCGCGCGCGCTCGTACTTATCGTTGAGGATATTGATGCTTCAAAAATCACACAGCCAGATGGGATTTTGGATCACTGGGTGGTTTACGACATTCCAGCCTACACCGAAAAAGTCCTTCCTGGTGAGAAGTTGGACGGAGTGTACGGCAAAAACTCAAAAGGTGACCTGTCTTACGCTCCACCATGCCCATCAGACAAAGAACATAGGTATTTCTTCAGACTCTACGCGCTTGATGGAAAAATCGACCTACCCGAGGGAGCAACCAAAAAAGAAATTCAGGAAGCTATGCAGGGGCATATTTTGAGACAAGCTACATTGATAGGACTTTACAGTCGCACTGCAGCATCAACAAGTGAAATCGAAACAGGTTCAGTTCAGTAAAAATACAAAGTATTAACGGTGGGGAATATAGATAATCGAGCCAAAAGCTCGGCTTCTTCCATGAGACGATACGTCGCACAATATATCTTTTGCGACATATAAACAGAGTCATTCTGGCTCTGTTTATATGTCGCAAAAGATCACGCCGTTGTACGACATGTGGTTGCCTCATGTCGTACAACGGTTCTTTGCGACGTAATTAAACATACAATCAATAATAATAGAATAAGGGTATTTTAAACTCCATTTTTATTTTGCGATTAGGATGCCACCCCGAAATCTGTGACGTGCGTTTTAGTAAAACTGACAGAGTCACAGAGTCTTAGAGTTTATACGTCGCACAATATTGCCCCAAAAACTATCTGGGATTCGCCGTTGTCGTAGCTGATGTAGATGTCGTCGTGCTCGTTGCTGTAGATGTGGCCGACTGCGCTATCTGATCTCTGGTGGTAATACCATGCTCAGCAAGCCACTGTGGTGCACCGCTTTGCTCGACTACGCCGCGTACGTCGATGTCGAAGTAGTAAACTACTCCAGAAAAGATAATAAATGCAATAAGGAGTCGTATCATGGGTTTATTCTAGCGTATTCATCTGAAATTGCCACCGCAAAGCTAAAATCAAGATTAAAGATAGTCTTCAGGGTCGAGATACCCATTTGCAGGCGCTACGGGTATCTTAAACACCGCACCTTTGCAGGATTTGCTTGGAAATTCCGAGACACTTACGACACTTGAGACGTACGCACCAAAATGAAGGTGTGGGCCTGTGGAGTATCCGGAGTTGCCTGTGTAGCCAATAAGGTCGCCAACTCGCACTTCTCTTCCTGCTGCAACTTTGATGAGCTCAAGATGAGCATAAATAGTGGAGAGTCCGTTTTTGTGTTTGATAAGTATCCATTTTCCGTATGAGGCCCATGGGCAGACACGGTCAGTGTCTCCAGTTGCTACGACAACACCGTCTCCCGCAGCGCGGAGTGGTGTCCCTGGGCTGGCACGCATGTCCATTCCGTTGTGGGAGCCTGATGCATACAGCCGCACTGCGTCTATCGTTTTTCCGAATCGTTGCGTCACGGCAATTTTCTCAAGAGGATACGCCAGCACCTTTGTACCACGCGGCGGAAAACTATTGAGATCAATTTCTGCGCGAAGTTGCGCTTCGAAGTCGTCGATTTCTCGCTCAAATTGCTGTTTTCGCGCCTGCCTGTCCGCAAGTAGTTTCCTGTAGTTGGATTCCTGATTTTTGGTCACCGAAAGGAGCGCTGCTTGCGACCTGCGCTCTTGGTCAGCAATCACTTTTTGGTCGGCAATTCTCGTGTTAAGCGACAATAGCCCCTTTTTTTCTGTTTGGTGTTTTCCAAGGTTCTCTTCAAGCTCTGACTTGAGTCCCTCCAAGCTTTTTATGCTATCACGAATTGCCGCTTGCAGTTTTGTCAGGTCATCCACATCTTCGAGAAAAGTAGAGATACTATCGCTGGAAAGCAGAATTTCCAGCATGGAACTTGAATCAGACTCAGCGATGCGGATAATAATTTCCGCGATGACGTCATGGTTCTTTCTGATTTTCGCCTCCTTGTGGGCGATGTTTACATCAAGCTCTCTAATGGTGAGACTCGAGCGGTCAATTTTCTTTTGTGTGAGCTGGATATCTTTAGAAAGTTTTGCGCGCGAAAGATCTATTGATTGTACTGCTGTTTGCAGTGTTGTTTTTTGACTACCGACATTGTCGAGGCGTACCTGATACTCAGTAATCTCATCTTCAAGTTTTTTTATTTCGTCTTCACGTGCAGTTATGCTTTGCTTCAGTTCATCTGAGCGTGAGACTTGAGCCGCAACATGCAGCGGCGCAGTTCCTACAAAAAAAACAATTGCACATATCGACATGAACAAGAAAATCCCGAACTGAATTGTGCGCGTGTTACCCATGGTGCATGGCGATTGCAGCGTCCAAGCGGCGCAGTGTCTCTTCTTTTCCAAGCAGTGCCGCAAGCTGGAAAGGGTCTGGCGACTTCTCTCGACCAGAGAGTGCAAAGCGGGTCGGCCAAAGCACCTGCCCTCTCCCCTCTTTTTCAGCAAAGTCCCAAAGCGCTTGTTTGAGGGTGTCGTGTTGGTATGCACTTGCTTCCACCTCCGAAAGCAGTTTGCGCACGTCAGAAAGCCTTTCCAGTAGTTTTGTGCTATCCGTTTCTGTCTTCCAGAACAGTCCGGTCTTATCGTATATGGGGGGCGTAAAGAAGTATGAAATTTCCCCTGCCTCGGCAAGACTAGCGAGCTCCCCGAAGTTGTTGATACGCTCGAATAAAATCGGCAGCACGCGGGGAATCATGCTTGCATAGTTCGGAAGTGAGGTAATCGAAGGAGGCATGTATGCAGTGAACATAGTCAGGCGCTCTTGCTCCGACAGCAATTTCATGTGTTCCTTGTTCACCCATTCAAGCTTTTCTGGATTGAAGAGCGCTCCGGATTTTTGTACTTTTGCAAGGTCGAAGGTGTGCTCGAGATCTTCTCTTGTAAATATCTCCTGCTCCGTTCCGGGGTTCCAACCCACTAGTGAGACCATGTTGAGAATTGCACCTGGGAGGTAACCGCGCGAGCGGTATTCGGTAAGCGCGAGTGCACCGCGTCGTTTAGAAAGCTTTTTCCGATCTGCTCCGAGCACGAGTGGTAGGTGTGCGTAAATAGGTGTGGGTGCACCGATGGCACGTTGTATAAGTATTTGACGTGGGGTGTTTGAAACGTGATCTTCGCCTCGAATAATATGGGTTATACCTTCGTCAAAGTCATCGACAACAACAGCAAGATGAAAGAGCGGTTCGTTAATATTTTTTGCAATTACAAAGTCACCGAGGTCGGTCGTATTCATTGTGACAGAACCCTTGATCTCATCTGCGAAGGTCACGTCAGTATTTGGATTCTTAAAGCGTACTATTTCCCGGATCACTCCCGAGCCATCCTTCGCTGCTTCTTTGGAGATATAGGCATGACCGTCCGCGATCATTTTTTCCAGTACTGCTTTGTGGCGTGCGACATTTTCCGACTGCCTCACAAAGACGTCATGCTCGAGTCCGAGCCACTCTAGACTTTCCAAAATGTTATCCTCGAATTCTTTTTTAGAACGCTCCCTGTCGGTGTCTTCGATGCGCAAAACAAACGTTCCCCCGCTCTTTCGTGCGTGGAGGTATGCATAGATTGCCGTTCGGTAGGCACCCGCATGCAAAAAGCCAGTGGGACTTGGTGCAAATCGCGTCACTACTTTTTGCGCTGTAGTATTAGACATATTGATGAATTATGCCCTATTTCCAAGGTTATTTCTAGATGTTTACACCCGAGACAGGCTCGCTTCTTATGTTTACACAATACTAAGATGGCGATATTTTGGAGGAAGTACAAGGCGCCAAGGAAGTGAGCCTCTTTGGCGTACATCTTGTACGTCCGAGAGGCTCACGACGCAGGCAACGCCGTAATTCGCCAAAATTTTGTCATATCACTCGTGGTGCGTGGCGATGGAGAGCAGCACCGTCGCAATCTTCTCAGCAGCGTCTTCCTTGGTGAACTCCTGACTCCCCTGTATCATTTTTCGCTGACGCTCTGGGTCAGTCATGATTGACTCAATCACAGAAAAGAATAATTCAGGCTTGAGGTTCGCCTCTTCGATAACGGTGCAGGCACCTGTGCGCGCGTAGCTGTAGGCATTCTCGCGCTGGTGGTCATCGCGCGCAATTTCGAGCGGAATCAAAATAGAGGGTTTTTCCCAAATCGCAATTTCAAAAATCGCCGACCCCGCACGCGAAATAACGACGGTCGACGCTTTGGCTGCAAGACGCAGTTGAGTGGATTCCAGAAACGGAAACGGTCGGTAGCGATGTGCAAGTGGGTTGCCTGCCAGGAGCCCTGCGGCACGCTTCTTCATCCATTCATAATTATTCTCTCCGGTTTGGTGGACGACTTGGCATTTCTCGACCAAGCGGGGCATGATGTCGATAAGATTCTCATTTATCTTCTCGGCACCTTGCGAGCCTCCAATCGCCAAAATAACGGGAACATCGGGCTCCAATCCGAGTGCAACAAACGGATCTTCCGTCGGGACCTCACTCAGTGACTTGCGTATCGGTTGTCCCGTGAATGCGATCCGGTCTTTGTGTTTGAAATACTTATCGGCTTCAGGATAAGAAATGGCAATTTTTTCTGCATAATCGCCGACCCACCGATTCACCTTACCAGGGATAATATCTGATTCGTGAATGACAACAGGGATACGCAGTAGTCGAGCGGCAAACATAGTGGGAAAACTCGCATATCCGCCTTTTCCGAACACCACGTCGGGATAAAGTGCAAACATTTTAAATGTCGCAAGCGTACAGCCAAATATTGTTTTGAAGATGTCGAGGAAGTTTTTTGGAGAGAAATAGGTACGCTGCTTACCCGCCATGATTTCGATAAATTCCATGTGCGTTTTGGTGAGCAGTTCTTTGTCGTAGGGTGCATCTGAGACGTAATACATCTGCACATCAACCAGCTTTTCTTTGTCGATGAGCTCATTCATTGCCTCCGCGACTGCAATAATGGGAAAGAAATGCCCACCTGTTCCTCCTCCTGCAAATACTATCTTCATATGGTTCGGTAGCGTGAAATATTAAGTAAAATCCCGACTTCAGCCATGGCAATCAAGAGCGCTGTTCCACCGTGGCTGACAAACACGAGCGGAACACCGGTGAGTGGTGCTATCGCAAGCATTGACCCAATATTAATAAACGACTGCGATGTAATGAGTATAACAAGCCCAGTTGCCAAGAGTCCACTGAATACGTCCGGTGCCCGCGCAGCAATCCAAAGGCCGCGCAGCGCAAAAAGTATGTACAAGAGTACTAGGATTGTGGAACCCACAAAACCAAATTCTTCTGATGCAACTGCAAAAATTGAATCACCGTGTGCTTCTGGGAGATAGTTAAATTTCTGCACGCTTTGTCCAAGTCCTTTTCCGAGAATTTGCCCCGAACCGATGGCGATAAGCGACTGGCGTACCTGATAACCGCTCCCACGAAAGTCATCATGATTAATAAGTGTGGTGAAGCGATCGAGGACATATGGTCGCCACATTGCGAGGAGACCAAGTCCCACGATGCCGAGCACGGCCAAAAGCAATAGGTCGCGCCATCGCGCTCCCGCCGCGATGTACATCGCAGTTCCCGCAAATGCGGCAATAAGAAAGCTCCCCGTATCACGCTGTGCGAGAAAGATTGCACATGCGATACCGAGCATGGCGAGGAGTGGATAGAAGCCGAAGAGTCGTGTGTGAATTTTACGCTTGAAGAGCGTAAGCCATGCCGCGAGATAGACCACGACGGCGAATTTCAGAAGTTCTCCGGGCTGAAACGTAGTTATCCCGACATCAATCCAGCGCTTCGCCCCACCGTGCTCCATGCCGATACCTGGGACGAATACCATGAGTGAGAGGATTATTGCGGTCAGGAAGACCCAAAATGCGTGCTTGCGTATGTATGTATAACGCAGACGCGAACCGAGGTACATCACCACCGCACCCCCCCCCAGTCCGAAGAGCAGTTGGCTCATGAGGACATTGCCAAATTTTGATTTATTTTCCGCCCAAATACCCAGAGAGGCTGAAACGAAAATCACAAACCCAACCAGAATGAGCAGAATAACAATTGTCAGAAATATGCGGTCTACTCCATGCTGGTTCTTCATCTCACCAGTATACCTTGGAAAGACCGCCTATTCCTTGTGTATAATCGTTTCCCCTACCCCACCAGATGCACAATAACCCCTATCACCGCGAGGACAAGACTGATGACCCAGTAGCGCATGGTGACTTTGTATGTAGGCCACCCCAGTGCTTGGAGGTGGTTGTGGAGTGGTGCGACAATGAACACTTTTTTACCACGATACTTTTTCGATAAAATTTGAATTAAGCTCGACGCACTCGTGACGATGAGGAGGAGTGCAATAATCGGAAGCACAGCCACTGCGTTAGTGAGGAATGCCACGACCACAAGTGAGGTGGTGAGTGCCATGGTGCCCGTCTCGGAGTTAAAAAATCGTGCGGGTGGAATATTGAACCAAAGAAATGCTAAGAGTCCTCCCACTACCACAGAAGCATAGGCGGCAATATCGATTTGGCCTCCTGCGAATGCGATGATGGCATACGCAGCATAGATAGCTGCGAACACTCCGCCCGAAAGCCCATCGACACCATCAATGATTCCGCCCGAGTAGATGCCAATAATAAAAAGAATGAAAAATGGAATAAACAGTATGCCCAAGTGGAGCTCTCCCCAGAATGGAATATAGATACTCGACATATCGAGTTTGAAGTAAAACCAGAGTGCAGCGATAACCCCAAGGAGAAAGACAAAGACAAGGCGAGTTTTGAGCGAGAGCCCACCACCTTTGTAGGTGCCTCGGTCGCGGCACACCAGATAGTCGTCGACGAGTCCACAGAGTGCGCCCGCAATGAGGGTGAAGAGAGGGAGCCACGTTTGGTTGCGTGAAAGAAAATTCAGCTTCCCTGTTATCTCATTAGGAAATATGAGCGAAAGGAACCAAAGAATAAGGACGGTGATGAGCACACTCCCCCATACGACAATCCCACCCATACGAGGGGTCTTGCGCTCTTCATCATTGTGCAGTTTGCTCGATATTGTCGCCTCCTTACCGTCGATGGTGTGTTTCACACTCGATTTCTTCCACATCTTGTGTTTGTACAGAAAGTCGGCAAGAAACGGGGTCATCACAATACCGACAAAGAATGATAGGGCGGTTGGAGCAAGTATCTTGATGACGTCAGTAATCATGATGGTGGTTCCTAGGGGTTTATTCTGCGGCGAGTGTCTGCCCCGTGATGGTTTCAACGGTTGCGTTTATCAACTGCTCCACATCAGTAAAGCGTCCGTCGCGTGTACTCCCCAAGACCGCAATCACCACTGGGTGATTGATGCCAATGTCGACGACAACAACGAGATTCCCCCCAGCGAGGTCAGTGTATCCTGTTTTTGAACCTATGATACCCGTGATGGTTCCTACCGCTTGATTCGTGTTGGTAACACGGTGTACGATATCGTTTTCTGAGCGCAGATTCACCTTTGCATATGTGGTGGAGGTGAAAAGATCGGGGTGATTCTCGAATACGTACTCAAAGAGCATGCCCATATCGCGTGCTGAGCCATGTGCGCCTGAGGCGAGGCTCTCGAGGTCTAGACCGCTTTCATTTCTAAAGTAGGTACTCGAAAGTCCCATCGCCCGAGCTTTCTCATTCATTTTAGCAATGAATAATTTTTTATTTTCAAACGGGTTCGAAGCCTCAGTGCGCGCAAGTGATGCGCCTGCGACACCGGCAATGGCACTCGCCCCGTCATTTGATGAGCCGACCAGTGTAAATTTCAGTAGGTCATCGAGTTTCCATACTTCGCCGACGAGCAGACCAGTGTCCCCTTCTTCCATAAGGTCAGCAGGATGAATGGTAATCTTCTGGTCTGCGGGAAGCAGCTCTTTGGCAACGACTGCCATCATGATTTTGGTGACCGAGGCAAGTGGAAGCGCAGTGTGCTCACTTTTGCCGTAGAGTTTTTTGTGTGCCGCAATATCCCACACATATACACTTTTTGCATTGAGAGAAATATTTTCGTATGGGTCTTTTTTGATGCCACTCGCGATTGTCGCAAGCGGTGCTGGGGTGCGCGCGGCACCGCCAATCTGCGCTGACTGCGACGATATGGGCGCACCCTCGTCTGGTGTGAGTTTCTGAATAGCGAGCATTACGCGTGGTCCGGTAAGGAATCCAAGCGTAAGGACAAGGAGAAAAATTTGGAATTTTACGATTGTGCTCATACGTTCGTTTCGTTGCGGTCATCGTTAGTGTGCTCACGCAGTTCTGCGTCATCAAATGCAGACCCAGCTAAATCTTCCTCTGCGATATCCGCTTCTGCTTCGCGGTCACTTTCCTCAGTTTCTTCAGCACTGGCCTGCTCGTTGCTTGTCGCGTCAATTGGTGTCTCGATGTTCACCGAGTCTTTTTTCTCTACCCCCGCGCTAAAGGCCGCAAGTTGAGCAAGTGTCTCTTCGTAGTTGGGAAGCTCAGTTTTGTTTGCAACACCCATGTATTCCAAAAGTTGGAATGTAACTTTGTAGAGGAAACTGCGTTGGTCTTGGGGATTTTCTATTTTCTCGACAAGTCCGCGAATAAGGAGGTTGCGGAGAATAAATGTAGAATTCACTCCTCGAATGTAGTCGATTTCGCTTCGCGTGACGGGGCCTTTGTACATGACGATGGCGAGGGTTTCGAGTGCTGCTTTTGAGAGGTCCTTGGAAAGTTCTTCTTTGGTGATGCTCTCTATGAGCGTGCTTGCTTCTGGCGCTGTGCCGATAGTGACGTCTGTATCGTTTTGAATGAGTCGCAAACCCAGCGTCTCAAGGCGGCTACCAAGCTCAGGGAGCGCGGCTTCAATTTGCGCGAAGTCACAGCGCAGTAGTGCAGCAAGTCGCTTTACCGAAAGCGGCTCTGCTTGGTAGAAAAGTATTGCAGCGATTGACTGGGGAAGTTCCATAAGCTGGGTCAGTTTAGCGTAAAAGCATAAAATTTAAAAGTGGAGTAATCATCGAAATAAAGTTTAGGTATACTGCGGTGTTTGCAGTGCTTGAGTCTCAATATCGATATCGCCATGGTCTTCATGTTGGGTTACGAGTACAACACCCTGCTTGACCAGTTCAAGCATTGCAAGGAATGAAACGATGATTTCCACACGCTCTTCTTTGGGGATTGCCACACCCTTTTTGTAGCGCGTAAACTGCGTGAAGCTTGTTTTGAGTGCTTGGGTGACTCGTGTTGCGAGGCGGGTCATCATCTCCTCGATAGAAACAACTTTTTTTACTGTTGCTTTTGGGAGCACAATCTTTTTTGGAAGTGCGTTGAGTACATCGGAGATAGATGTGCTCATTTGCAGAGCTGTCACGCGTACATCAGGAGCGAAGACAACAGGCATTTCTGGGCGGCCACTTCGTTCAAAGATAAGTTGTTTGCCAAATTGCAATTTTACATGTGCCGACAAGTCGCGAAAAAGTTCATACAATTGCAAGCGGCGCTTGAGGTCGTCGATGTCACTTTCCTCTTCGTGTGAGAGTGTGAGGTCGGGAAGAATAGCCTTTGATTTGATAAGCACTAGTGTTGAGGCCACCAGAAGAAAGTTGGCGACATCGCCAACAGGAAAGGATTCAAAACTCCGAATATGTGCGATGTAGTCGTCAGCAACTTTTGCGAGCGAAAAGTCACTGATAAAGAGTTTGCGTTTCTCGATAAGGGAAAGCAGCAAATCAAGTGGACCTTCAAAATGCTCCGTTTTGACGAGATAATTGATGGGCGTTTCTCCAATCGTAGCTTGTGGCTCCATGAGTAAATTATAGCAGAAAAATGAAACAAAACGCTCTGTTGAGCAGTTTTTTGGGGATAATTTCAGTCTAATTATTATTGACAAAATGGCGAGTATTCTGGGTTGTGACAAGACGGGGTGCTTGCGACGTGTGTGGGTGTTTCCATATTTCACTGCATCTTTATACTTATGGAAGATTTCGATTTAAGGGTTTGCTGTGACTCACCTGCTCAAACGTATGCTCTTTCAGTGTTATGTGTTTGTTGTACGGTTTCAAAAAAGTAAGGACACGGTTCGTCCCCCAACACTCATTTGGAAATATGCATGGTTCTTTTTGTGGCACCGTTTCTTTTGGACGGTCGGCAGAGGCGTGCTCTCTGTCTTTCGCGAGGTAAAGCCACTTTGTGGCGATGAGCTTACCCCACAAGCAATTCGCCATTACGAATGCTTCAACGAACTGGCTGGCCGAGACTTTCGTGCACTTTCTCTCCAAGGCAAGATCATGCAGCCGACAAAGTACGCCCTTGCGGAAGATACCGCAAAAGAACTTTGTCTTTTCTATGCCTGCATCGCCGATGCCGCCCCATGGCAATACGGGGTCGATGCGAGAAAAAAAGCATGCAAGTGGATGCGCGGAACCTTTTTCGCGACACTCGTTGCCTTCATTTCGCTCTGTACTGTCTATGACTCAAGTTCGTCGCTCTACGCATGGTCTGCCTACTGGCTATTTATGGCACTCATGCTTACAGGGTTCGGATGGTACACCGACTCCGCACTGCACACCATGGCCGAAGAGGGCGAGCGCCTCCGCGCTCTCAATAAACTACAACACCCCAACTAAGGGGTGTTTTTTTACAGTATTTATTGTTGTTACCCTCCTTTTGCTTTGAGTTCCGCAAGTTGTTTTTGGAGCTCAAGAATCATAGCAAGTATTTTCTGAATTAAGGTTGCTTTTGCTTCGGGGGTGAGTACGGTGACGGATGTGGAGACACTTGCGCCTAGCACAGAGCCTGTTTGGTTCAGTGCTGCACGAGTCTTTGGCCCGAGTCCACCTGTGGTCTCTAGTCCCTTCGATGCCTGATATTTTTTTACTGCCTGTGCTGTCAGAGTTCCATAGTACCCACTTGTCGGACCAGAGTAGTGACCGAGCGCAGTGAGGCGTTTCTGAAGTTCTGTGACATCAATTCCTGTTGATCCAAGACCAAGATTTTTTGTGAACACAAATGCAGTTGCACCAAGCACTTCACCTGAGAGTTTTGGCATGAGGGGCAGCATTGCGGGAGTCGGTGTTGTTGTAGCTGTGGTTGATGTTATTCCAATAGGAAATATGCAAGCTTTGTTGTCTGTATTTGCAATTGATGAGTAGTTTGTGGCTTTTTTGTCCATACAGCCATAGATCAGAGAGGTGCCTCCTCCTCCACCACCACCGCTTGTGTTTCCTGACGAAGCGGTAGTTGGTGGGGCTGGCGGTGTTGCGGGGGGTGTAGGCGGAGTGGGTAGTGCAAAGCTGAATGCCATGTTTTTTTCTCTACTCTCACCCGATTCAAATGTAGCGTGAATTACGGTCGCCGTACCAGCACTTTCTACTCCACCATTTAGGACTGCAGACTGAAAAGTAAAAGAGATTGTGCTCGTCCCCTCGCCCACAAGTAGTTGTTGTTTTGTGGGGTTGTTGTAACCGTAGACGCCTATTTCGGTTGTTGTAACTTCTCCCGCGACCGTAGTTCCGTAATAGGCTCGGATGACAGTACCGACAGGAGCAGTGGCGTCATTGACAGTGACAGTCCCATACAATGTCATAGGAAATGCAGGAAGCGATACGGCAAACGCCATGCTTGGTGCAAGTAGTAGCAGTGAAAGAATTATTTTTTTCATAGTGTTTGAGTTACTTCGTTGCTGTCTGAGAATCGGTTGGGAAGTTCTTAACGAGGAAGTCATTGTACCAGTCAGCTGTAGTCTCGGCGTGTCCGAGAATAGCTTGGTCTGACCATACAAATGATGCGCCTGTCGCTGCAACAGCTCCTGCTGTTGTAGGTACTGCGACAACTGATGGGGCAGCAATACTTGTGCTGACCGAACCACCTGTTGTAACAACGCCTCCGACTGTGGCCTTGAGAACATAGGTCTTTGATCCTGAAACTTCCTGATTTGCTGCACCTGCAGTTGAGGAAGCGGTGATCTTGCCTGTGTTGTTGTCAATGACCACTGTGACGCCAGTGAGAACGCTCGATTCGTTTACAGCGTCATACAGTGCTGGAACTGTAAGTAAAATTGCTGTTGTTGAAGTCGAGAAGTTCCACACGAGCTTGCGCCATGAAAGAGTGCCGCCTGCGTCAGCAGTAACAGTAACCTTTCCAATTGTCTGAG
>JAYUQG010000011.1:0-12941 GCA_043756865.1 bacterium
TCGGAATGGCATTCATGAAATTCGCAGTACCATCGAGGGGGTCGATAACCCACCTATCCGCACTCTCACCTTCGACTGCGCCACATTCTTCTCCGAGAATACAGACATCGGGAAATTGCTCTTTGATGACGCGCACTACTTCAGCCTCGGATTCCTTGTCCGCTTTCGTGACAAAACTATTGTCACTTTTTTGCTCACTCGCAATTGGCTGCTCGAAATACCGCTTGAGTATTTCTCCTCCTGCGCGCGCAGCGCGCTCTGCTGTTTCTCGTTCTCTGCTCATGAGTTCATGGTAACAAACGAATGCGCCGAGGGCTATGCGCGGTTTGTACTGCACTGGACTTCGTCACTTTTTTGCATAGAATAACGCCAGACACATGACAACACACAAGGTACCGCATGGACTTGGCACAAATGCAGTCGTTCTTTTTCAAGGCAATGACGGAGGGCTGGGCTCACTCTCGCAGTGAAATGCGGATAGCACACATGCCACACTACAAAGCAATTCCTTATCGCAGCGAAGAGTGGTACCTTCTCGATAACTACTGCACGACTCCCCTGTCAAACAAGTCAGTCGGCACGACAACGATTTGGTTCCACGATGTCCCCGTATGGGTTATGCACTACAGCGGATGGTACGACGTCTCTGCAATCGGCATCCTCAAACGGGCGCTTCAAAAAACGTATCGCACTGGCGTATTCACTGGAGGTCGTGGCCCCTTGGTGTATGCGGAAGAAACGCTCATCTACCACAACAAGCCGACAGCCAACTGCTTCGAAAAATTTGCAGGTCGTGAAGACATCTTTGACGCTGAGAACGGCGTCATGCTTGGATATCATGAATATTCCGGCATGAGCCTGCTCTGACGCACAATCCTAGGCAGCCCCTAGGATTTTTTCATACAATCTGGTAAGTTCGCAGAAGAGTAGTATCTGCATTTGAAAGGACACATGAACAACTATACAAGTGGCCGTGCCCCACGGCGCACGAGTGAGATGACCAACATCCTCACCTTGCAAATTCTTGGACTAATCACACGCGATGGGCAAGGACCCTTCGTCCCGACCGAGAAGATGCACAGACTCCAAGCCGCACACCGAAAAGAAGTTGCGGGCGAGGAGCTCACGCTCGACGAACGGCAACTCCTTACTGAGTTCATAAACGCCACCACCAAGCAAGGTGCACATTCCTAGATAGCTAGGAATTTTTTGTTGCAAAATAATTACACATACGATAGAACATACTACGTAGAGGTAACAAGGTGGTCATAGGTGACTGGACGCAATGCGCAAAGGTAGTGCACTGCACGAGCGCAAGCTCAAGTCCGATGGTTCGAATCCATCCGCCTGCGAAAGTTCTAGTGTGTACTGCGTAGCGTAGGTCCCAGGCTTTGAAACATCGTTTCCGGATGATGCGGAGCCAACCCTGAAACAGGACCCTGTGCAATACGAAAAGCGAAACATTTCCGAGAGTCGCGTAGATCGTCGCAAATCCGACGATGATGGTACCCAGCACCGATAGGTACAAGACTCACTGACGGAGTAAAGTAGTCTGAACAAAGTAGCCCTCTACACCCACATCCACCGCGAGCCTAGAGCTTGCGGCTTTTTTTATAAAAAAACCACCCAATGTGGTGGTTAATACGAATCAAATGCCACATGTAGGGCTTGTGTTTTCCGTTGGCTCGAGAATTGGGTCGCCCGCTGTCTCGTCGTGTTTCCAAACAGACACATCGTTTTCGAAAAGTTCCAGCTTGTACCGCATGACGTTTTCAGGATTAGACATCCTGTTGCGTCTGATCAACTCACGTGCACCTTCCTTTGCAAGTTCGAGGGATTCGGCAGTGATTCCCCTTATTACCGACCCCGCTGGCATGAGTTCGCCTTTGATTAGTAAGTAAACCTGCATTGCTGCATGAAATATCTGCATCACTATCTCCAAGTAAATCCCGAGTAATTCTACTGACTATCCCCCGTATTCAGCAAGCAAAGTGCGAATCTCGTTTCGTGCCGCGTGGAACACTTCAAGCTGTTGTAAGTCTCCACGGTATCCACAAGGAAAAACTTGAGCACCTGCACCCGCAGGAACTTTCTTGTACCAGAACCCTCCAAAGTATCCGCTTTGAAGATAGATTTTTTCGCCTGTATCTGGATGTTTGATTGGGATGCAATTTACCTGCATCGTGTCATGCAACTTGTGCCTTTGAATGAACTCCATGAGTTTCATGATGCAACTTTCTTTGTGGTGCAACTACGCAGCATACTACGCGATGAAATTTAGGACAGCAACTATTCGGCTTAAATAACTATCAATCGTATCACGCTTATTTTTTATGCAATGACAAAGCCCCGTTGATGTAATCTCGAGGGCTTCTGGGGTGCGCGGTCGAATTGGTGTTCGATTACGCGGCTTGCTTCTTCTGCAGAGCGAAGTCGCGCTGCAATCCTTCGTACCACTCCTTCGCCTCGGTGGCGACGGCGACATCTTCAACCATGGCGTCGATGAAACGCGGAATCATGCCGTAGAGCGGGAGTGCGACAGCCGGCCTGAACTTGTCCTCGACGACCGAAAAGGCGTCGAGGAGGCAGAGGACGAGGCCGTGGCTGTTGAGGTGAAGACCCGCAGACTCGAGGAGCTTGGGGTACAGCACGTTCATCACGCCGGGCCACCGGTCGACGGCCATGAGCTGAGTGAGCATATCGTCGGCGGAGCGAAGCGTGGTGGAGAGGTTTTTGCTCATGGGAATCCCCTTCAATTCATAGGTACGGAAATCCGCCCTTTCTAATTTATATTATACCATGTATTTAAATACAACGCAAGTGTCGGCTATTACCGCTGGCTAGGCGTCATCTTTAAGGGCCGCTCATTTTCATTTCATGTATATGAGTTAAACCGTCATAAGTAATCAGTAGTTCTTTAGTTTGGATTAGCCATGGACGAGAATAAACTTTTTGCTTTTCCCCCTCAGTGCGAACTTTATGCCAAGCTTAGTGCTGTCGCCCAATGCTCACGTCACGCTGAAAATATTCTTCCTATCTTCGGTGCGCTTGGCTCGCTCGAACTCGTCGCGACAGGGATCGCAAATCATTTGAACATGATGCTTGGCGAACATTTCCGCCATATCGAAAAGCAGTCTGGCAAAAGAAAGGCATGGTTAGAGCGTGTCATAGTGGTCGCACATCTAAAACCTTTTTTGGTTGCTTCAATCGAAGATGGTGAAGTCGCAGCGTTCGTTCAAGAGTACCTCGCAATGTGCAGATCGCGTTAGCCTTAAATGGCGTACCACCCCATCCCCGCTTCCAGTGGGGCTTTTTTACGACTTTCCTAATTTACCAGGGGCAGCCCTATGTATATTTTACATATCTACAAAGACGGACTTTGTACAAGCAAGTAATCATTTGGAAATACTGGAATCATATAAAAAGTGACCGCCCGAACATTTGCATGTCGGACGGTAGTTGGTGCGCAGACTTGTGTCTGGCTTAATGCGCAGGCATGGGCGCAACCGGAAGGGCGGCAGAGAGTCGCCCGATCATGTCGACCGAGTACGCTGCGGTAAGAGCAGCGAGGTTGTAGGTCGAACCATCGGTGAGTGCAGCGAGAAGCGTGAAAAGAACGGAAACGCCACAACGAACCTCGCGCTCGGGACTTGCGTCCGCCTTCTCGACGAGTGCTTTCAGTCCAGCTTCGAATTCGGTTTGGTTCACATCTACTCCTAGCAGTTAGCAACATTGCTGTATATACTATATCAGAAATTTAAATAATGTCAAGGTTCCCTTAATATCCCAATAGCTTGGAATTTCACTAACTACATAGGGGTACCCTATGTATATTTCCGCCACAGTATACAAAGACGGACTTTGTGCCGAGTAGGGGGTGAACCCAAGGGGTACCTTTGGAATTTGGCGGCGGAAAGTACAGTGGCAGGCCCATGTGCATTAAGTACACAATGCTGCCCTTGGTAAGGTTTTATACATAGGGTACCCCTATGTATGTTTTGGTATGAAAAAAGACGATTTATTATAATGCGCCATGGCGGATTATAATGAATAATCAATAATGCCTCCCCCACACCGCAGTAGCGGTTAGTAATTTATTTGACCACATATTTTTCAGAGTAGAGGGGTCTGACCCCTCTGGGGAGCGCCACAAGCCTCTATCCCAATTATCCCGCTCCTGCCAAAACTGGGTTGCAAATAATATATAAATAATGAAAGCTAGGTAATATGACAACACAGGAAATTGAAGTCTACTCTAAAAGCACTGGTGCTCAGATAGCAAAAATACTAGCAGGTAAATATTCCCAGGCAGACTTTGATAGCGATGCTGATATATTAAATGAGAAAATATACAACTCGACAGTGGGCTATGCGACAGTTTACATATTTGAGGAAGCTGGGATATTGAGTGATGACATACGAAAAGATATAAAAATACTCATCTCCGCGAGATATCATACGAACGACAAGAGCATTTCGAAAATGACCGATGAAGTATTACTTGCTCACCTTATAAAATCTGAGGTCATTGATACACTGCAAACACACCACAACATTTTGATTCCTTGACCTGTCAAATTTACTTTTCTTCTACACAAGGGCATGAATAAACTTGAGCAACTTCGTGAAATAGGCCATGTTAACGACAAAGAACAAAATAATTAGGATTCGAGTTACTCTTGCAAATAAGCTCATAACGTTTTGTCTTGATCATAATTTGGACTACGACCCACTTGTTTCTTTCATCATCAGATTATATGGCACTCTGCTCATGGACACGCATGAGCTTAGTCATAAGAAATCCAATCACCATTTCGTGCCTCAATTCTTGTTGAAAAAATTTAGCATTCCTGGAACAGGAGAAATCTTTGAGTACACTCACCTCAGAAAACGGCCATTGCGCGTGTCGATTGAGAAAAAAGCCGCCTGCCACGAAAATTTATATACTACGACGGTAAAAGTAACAAAGGCAAAAAGTGACTTCATCGAAAATAGACTATTCGCATTATCACTAGAGAGATTTTCATCTAGGGTAATTAATAAAATAATAAGAGAAGACGATATTCAACTGACTAGCCTAGAAAAGAGTATATTAACGCATTTTGTAGCATTCCAATACGTTCGAACTCCAACATTCTTGCAGCACATTAAGATGTTTTTAGAGTACCTCTATCTTGATAGAAAAGTTCCTCTAGAAGAGATGGTGGAGCAAGATTTTTATAAAAAAGCATTTTTTGATAATAAATACTCAATTAAGCCGTACGAAATTCTGGAATTTTCTATTAAAAGCAATCTGACGCTTAAAGGAGCGGATAACATAGTGCTGACAATAGCAATGAACATTGGCAATAAGTTGGGTGAGCTTATTTATAGCAGAAATATTGGAATGCTTACCTCGCTTGAGACTGAGTTTTTTTACTTAACAGATAATCCATCAAATATTATTGACCTATCTAGGAGTAGAACGTTAGGACCATTTTTGTGGAGATTAGATAGAGCAGCTTTGATATATTTACCGATAACTCCCACAAAGTGCATTTATTATTTCTCCTCAAATGTTCCGCCGAATGCACAGATGATTGGAAGGATTATTCAATACGCAATTTCAGATAGTATGTTTGAATATGCATATTCAGATCGAAATAGTGATGAAATCCAAAGTATTTTTAAACCGAAACCATCACAGTCCGATTCATTTCGGATTTAACGTTCAGTTTTAGATAAAGTTATAAGACGAAAAGATGTGGATCTTCGAAACCACAACAAAAAATCGCTCGCGAGATAGCGTGGATGGAATTTGGGATGTGCCACGAGGGTACTACATTTTCCTAAGGCGAAGTACCGCTAAGTAAAATTAGTTGCATTTCATGCGCTGCGACGACTTCGTGTCATACCCCAACCACCACCTACCTCCAATTGCTTCCGGATTTAACGTTCAGTTTTAGACCAAGTTTGAGCCGTTTCAGGGGTTTGGATTGAAGACTTGAGACAACCCGAACTATCACCAAACTCCGCCTACGGGATAGCGGCGCAGAATTTGGGATGAGATGCGAGGCGGCTGTGCCGAGATACCCCTGAGGCGTATGCTTCATACGGTGAAGGGGTTCGAGGTGCAGACAACAAAGCAGGTCGCCCAAATTGTGCGCCGCGTAGCGCTGTTATATTTCGCAGACGCCGCTGACGCAGGCGAGTTCCTTGGATCCCTGTGTTTCGTCGATTTTCTCGTAAGACACAATCTTCGAAAAATCGATCCCCTCCCACCGCTTCGACAGCTCATTGTACTTCTCCTCTGTCGTCGCCTCATATGGCGCGAGCTGATAGACGTGCTCTGAGCGTGGAAGGAATGAAAGTCCTCCGACCATATCCCAATTGTCGTAAATCCAGCTGGCTACTGCGAGCCACTCATTCTCCCCCACTGATACCGTGACTGACGGATTGTGTTCGGTGTAGTTCTCCTTGATAAGTTTCCAGTGCGCAAGCTGTTCGAGCGATGTAATGTCGTCCTTGAATACTGAACCCTTTGGAGCCTTTACGGGGAAATCGACAACGTAGGTCACTGCGCTTTCGGCACTTTGCCCGACCTCGGGATTGAATGGGATGCCCTGATCGCGAAGCATCTTGAAGAGTGCGTCGGTGGCGGAAATACGGATGCGGCGAATATAGAATGGTGCGTGGCGAGGATGCATTCCCGACGAAGCGTCGACAAGCTGTGAGACGGTGCCCGAGGGCTTTACGGCGGTAATTGACGTTGATGCATTAATACCGAAGCGCTTTGCATACAATTTGTTCACCGCAACGGCTTCGTCGCGCAAATCGCGCAGCAACTTCGCATCATGTGCAAGCTCTGCATTGTCCCACTGTCCGGTAATCGAAACGCCAAGTAGACGTTCGTCCTCACAATTCTTCTTCCACTCCTTTGAGAGGTACTTGAAATTCGTGAGCGTTGACTGGTAGGTGCCGAGAATGGTTGCCAAGCGCATCTTCTTCATCAGACTTGCCTTGGTGTCATCGGAGCGAATCACAATCTCGGTGAGGTTGCAGAACTGCTTGGACTTCAGAATAATTTCGCCACAGGGATTTGTACCACTGGTGTCAATGTCCTTCATAAAGATCTTCTTGCGTCGCTCGGGCATCTGATGTGGAAGTGAGCCACGGTTGAAAATACCGCGCTCCCCTGAACCAGACTTCATCAGTGATATCCACTCGTCCATGAATTCAGCAGTGGAGGGCTTATGTGTATAGACCGCAGAATTATTTGCCATCATGCGCTGTGGCTCGGTGACATAGAACTGACCATCCTTTGCATTGCGCATTTCGTAATCATCGAGGTCAGAAAGCGAGATGAGCGCGCTGCGGCGTACTCCACCAGAGACAACGACTTCACCAATTTTGCAGACAAGGTCATGCACGTCCAAATTCGAAAGACGCTTTCCTTGGCGTTTCAAAATTTTCTCACGGCAGAATTCGATGAGATTGCGCAGTGGGTCGGGGCCTGAGCTCTTGCCACCCATGGTCATGAGTCGGGCTCCAACGGGACGCAGCTGTGCGTAGTCGAACTTGATGTCTTCGCCTTCAAACCACGTCTCGAGTCCATACACAAACGCATCTGCCCAGCCCTCTTTCGAGTCGCCCACCACATGCGTGCGCGGAGCTTTGCCGCTTTGTTTTTTTATTTGGGGGAGCTGCTGCACAGTATGACTCTCCACAGAGAATCCCACACCCGTGCCACACATCGAGAGATACATAATCTCGCCAAAATCACGAAGCTTTGAGGGTGCGATAAACGAGCAGTTGTAGCCCGTGACATTCGTCTTTCTTGCCGCGGGGCCTGCTGCCCACATCAGGCGCATCGAGGGCATGACCTCGTGTTTTAAAATTGCTTCGCGCACTTCGTCATATTCTTTTTCGGTGAGCTTCTTCTCTAGATTCTCGCGCATAAACGAGATGTATCTGTCCACCGTTTCTATCCATGTCTCGCGGCGCTGTTCGTTGTCTATCCAGCGCGAATACGAGCGATAGTACACAAACTCAGCGAGCGAATTGCGGAAGTACTTCTTGCTCTCGCGGGCAAGCTCTCTGACTGCTTCGGGCACGATGCCTGCAATTTCGCGGATTTTCTTGTGCTCTTCGCGGTATAAAATATAGCCTTTTGCAGTCTTGGCAAAGTCTTTGTAGATAAGCTCAGTTTCGACAGTGTCCTGTACGTCTTCAACGCTCGGAAGGTATTCCTTGCGCGACTTCACCTCCTTTTCGAGAGCGGCGACGACGCCCATGGTGACTTTCTCTGCGGCCTCCTCGTTTCCCTCTTCACAAGCAAGCATGGCGCGCAAAATGGCACTCTTGACCCGCTCACGATCAAACGGGGCTACCGTACCGTCACGCTTACGTACTTCCTTTAATGAACGACTGCTCTTCGAAGCTTTCTTCGCTACTGTCTTGCGTGTGGGCGCATTGGACATATATGTGTGGGAATAATGAACGTGTATAAAAGACCGCGAAAGCCTCGTCCGATAATGATGAGATGAAGATCATGATTGGACGAGGCTTGTATTGACAACGAACACCCCCGAAGTGTGCCAACGTGGCCCTTTATCTAGACAAAATCTGGCAAAAAATCTTGTTTTCGACTACGAGCGAGGGTGTTTGATGTCCGTATTGTATCTCTCATTTGTGAATCAAACCAAATGGGGATAACTTATGAAAACGGTGAGAATTTTGACAAGGTTACTTCTAAGAAAGTATCAAAATTAATAACTTTATCCAAAAATAATGAAAATTTCGCATAATTCGAACATTCCTTTTTCCTGTGATAAAATATCTCGGTGACTAAGCAGAAACGTATCGCTTGGTGGGAAAGAAACCGCTTGCGCGTCATCGTGTTTACTACAGGAGCGGCGGTTTTGGTGGTGGAGATAGCCGCCACACGCATCCTCTCGCCCCACTACGGCAACACCATCTATAGCGTCTCCTCGGTGATTAGCGTTATTCTGGCTGCACTTTCGGTGGGCTACTGGAGAGGAGGGATTAAGGCCGACAAGACGCCTACGTATCACGAATTTTACAAAATCATTTTTAAGGGTGGAATTAGCCTTTTTGCACTCTTTATAATGGCACTCACGCTCCTTCCTGCGATGAGCGAAATGCTCACGGTAAAGACCGGACCCTTGGTGTGGTCTATCGTGCTTTTCTTTGCCCCCGGCTATTTGCTCGGCATGCTCTCACCCTTCGCTATCAAGCTGGGAGCTGCGGCAAACACACATATGGGCTTGGGTGAAATGAGCGGGAATATCTTTTTCTGGTCTACAGCAGGTTCAATCGTGGGGAGTCTCCTCGCAGGATTCGTGCTCATCCCCTACTTAGGACTCAACACAATCATGGCGGGCACGGCGGTTGTTGTTATCCTTCTTGGAGGCTGCGGGATGATGGCGACGAGCACGGGCGGCAAACGCCGAGATACAGCTTTCGTACTCACACTACTGCTTATTGCAATCGGTGTTTCCTATTATATTGTGCAGACGGACAATACCAATCCGCGCATACGGCTCATGAAGGACGGTATCTATGAGCGACTGACCGTAATAGACACGATGCACGCGGGACGACCCGCTCGTTTTTTTCTCCAAGACAAAAGTGCATCGGGTGGGATGTTTCTCGACGGACGTGACCACCCGTTTGATTACACCAAGTATTATGCGCTCCACAGGCTCACTACCCCCGAGCTGAAAAGCGCGCTTGTTATCGGTGCGGGTATATACACCATCCCAAAATCGCTTCACGAAGATAATCCCGATGCAATAATTGATGTGGTCGAGATTGAGCCGGAACTGGAGTCTATTGCAAAAACATATTTTGAACTCCCAGACACTCCAAAGATTCGTTCACACATCATGGACGGCCGAGGTTTTTTGCAATCATCGCAGGAACGCTATGACCTTATTTTCAGCGATGTGTATCATTCCCTGTATTCTGTCCCTACACACTTCACTACAAAAGAGTTCTTCCAAGCGGCGGCGGCACGTCTGGCACCAAACGGCATATTCCTTGCGAATGTTATTGGCGACGGAGTTGCGGGCGAAGAGTCGCTGCTTTTCTCGGAAGTGCGGACAATGTACGAGGCATTTCCCTATGTCTACATATTTGGAAGCGAGGGGCCACATTCGACCGACGTGCAGAACTTTATCCTTGTGGGCATGAATGAGCCACTTAGCCCCACACTGCCTGAGCGTATCAGTGCAAGTGCTGATCCGTTTCTGTCGACACTTAATGCACATCTTTTTTCGTTTACCCCAGTGCAACTGGCGCAATATGATGTCCTTACAGACAATTTCGCTCCTATAGACCACCTCGTAACTAAATTTATAGGAAAAAAATCCGGTGAGGGAAAACTTGCGCTCCCGACCACCCGAAAACGCTTTGCTCCATTCTCGGGCGCAAATGCGATGACCGACATCACTACCGTAGTGGGGCTGGGTAGTCGCGCGGTCGGGACAGACGGAAACAAAACGCTCCGCACACTTATCCATGAACGCATGAAACAGCTAGGCCTCCCGACCACGGAGCAGGCGTGGACACACACGGCGAAGGACGGTCGTGTACTTCCGCTTGCGAATATCGTCGCGAGATACAATCCCGAGGCTAGAGAGAGAGTCATCATCGGAACTCACTATGACAGTATCGCGCGTGCATACCGTGACCCCGTAGACCCAAACGGATATATGCCCGGTGCCAATAACTCTGCGTCTGGTGTTGCCCTACTCCTTGAAGCTGCACGGCTGCTTGCGGCTTCAAGTACCGCTCTGTCAATTGGGGTTGATATCATATTCTTTGATGGTGAAGAGGGTGAGCTCGGTATGGGTGCGGGCGATCCAAACTGGAAGCCGCTTGGCTCACCGTATTTTGCAACAAATATTTCCACCTACTACCCCGACAAGAAACCTGAAAGCGCGGCTATTTTTGATATGGTGTGCGATAGAGACTTGATACTCTACAAAGAAGCGTACTCCGAGCAATACGCGAAAAAATACCAAGACCGTTTTTTTGGAATCGGTGGAGCGTTTGCCCCAACACAATTTATCCATGAAGTCAGTGCGCCCATCGGTGACGATCACCTCGCACTAATCGCAGCTGGCATACCTGCATTTCTCGTTATCGATTTTAATTACGAACCGTGGTGGAACACCACCAAGGACACACCTGAGCGCTGCCATGCAGGAAGCCTGACACTGGTGGGTGAAACTCTTATGCACTACCTTTCCTACAACTAATCAACCCTCCTGTTAAAAATATGTATGAAAAAATTTGAACAATCAAGCAACACTGAGAACCCGAGGAATGTCGAGCAAGACCGGCTTACTTTTGTGGAGGCGATAAGAAATATTGAGATTAGCGAGATTGATACTGAATTTGATGCAAAGAGTGTGGAAAATTTGGTTACTGAACTCGGTGAAGCGAGATTGTTACTGCTTGGCGAAACACACGGAGTAAAAGAAAATGCGGATATTATATATACTCTTTTTAAAAAATTTGGCTTTAAAAAGTTGGCGTTGGAATGGAGCACAGAATTACTGGTGCAAGTTGAAAAATTTTTGCAGACAGGAGAATTAGATTTTGAAGCCATAAAAGACAGTCCGGATGGAAGGATTACTGCTGGACATTTTGCGCTTCTCAAAAAACTAAAAGACGAGGGTCTGCTCGAAGCACTAATATGTTTTGACGGAGAAAAGCAATCTGCTGATTGGGATACGCGAGATGTAAATATGGCAAAAAATATTATTACAAATTTGGCCAACAGCACAACACTAGTCGTTGCAGGAAATTTGCATACCCAAGTTAATCCAATTACTTTTGACGATGAGACGGAAGAGCATCACCCGATGGGCGAAAATGTAAAAAAACAAATTCCCAATGTTCCATCTGGCAAAATAAAATATCTCAGTGGGCAGTTTCACAATTTCGGCAAAGGGGATTTCGGAGAAAAACCCGAAGGAGTTGAATTGCCAAAAGCGAGATTTTATAAATCTGATGACGGCATTTACTCTTTCGATCTACCTGAAGCTCATGTTGCCGTTGTGCCAAACCCTAGTGAAGTTTTACCTACTTGAGAAGAAAATTAACCGGAAACAAGTGTTCCGTACGCATGTGTATGGAAACTTCCTGAATGCTCAGTTCTAGTACCCCAGCTGTGCTTGTGTGTTTAGGGGATAATTATGGGTGAATGGCACTGCACTCCATAAGGCGCAGTTGCTTTCCGTTTACTATCTCTTCGCGGTTGATGAGCCCTGCTGTTGCCTCTAGTGCGTAATATGTTTCTTTCGGAGAGCCGTACGTATGTGGGTATGATTCGGGTTGCAAATTGTCGAAAAGGCCGATGACATTCCACTCCGCATCAAAAAAGATAACGTCAATCGGAAACTTCATGCCTTTCATCCAAAAGTTCCTTGAGCCCGCAGTGCCGAAGGCAAATACAACACCCTCATCAAGCGGGAGCACTTCCCTTCCCGAAAGTCCGTTTGTGCGCTCCTCCGGAGTTTCGAGCATCGTAACCACCATTGGATTTTCAAAAAAAAGCAGATGTGTCCCACGCACACACAATGCTCGTTCATGTGCGCGGTCGACGGCGTAGGTGACGAGGAGAAATAATACAAAAAAAGTTCCTGCTATCAGAAAACCATACTGTTTCAAGAGGACAATGTGTTGGGACACCTTTTTCATGAAAGTATAATAGCATGCAGTTCTGCGTGCATCAGAATGGCATTCGAATGCAGATACACACCTGTCACACTTTTTGTGGCTTGGTGTACTTACCACTCCATTTGTTCTGCCCAATTCTACTGCACCGCAGGTGTTTTTGCCTCAGTCGCGAAAAGCACGCCTCCAATTGCCCCAGCGGGCAATTGCTGCTTTTCTCGAGCGGGCGACTTTTGCAAAGCCAAAAGACCATG
>JAYUQG010000012.1:0-12876 GCA_043756865.1 bacterium
AAGCGCCACGCCCAACGGGATACGTGTATAAAACGACAAAGAAAAAAGTGAACGACCTCTATTGCAGTTATGTGCGCAAAGTGAAAGCAATCTAATGTGAATGAGTCAGTATCAACCTAAGCCAATCATAAATCAGTGCATTTTGAATCAATGATGTACCCAGCCAAGTAGGTTCGAAGCCTGTCCATCACGGCACCCAGTTAATTTAATGGCATAAATGCTTACTCAAAAAATTTGAGGACGCTATGTGGTGGAGCACTAAGGAAAATGCCGCTCTTGCGAGTGGCGGTGAGAGGGGTATTGTCAGACGACTTTGCCAGTGTGGAGGTCAGCAAAATGGTAGGTGGTGCTACCTCTTGTTTCTTTGATAACGACTCATATGTATCGATGGTGTTTTACATAAGTATTGTAAAATAGGTCACCCCCCCCTCTGTCCGGATTTGTTGCATTTCATATTAATATTTGCTAATATGTAGAAATGCTAAAAAGCACTGTAAAGCAAAAAAATTTGCTAAAAGTTTTTGGGAACTATGAGCGCTTAAAATTATTATGTTGTCTTGTGGAACCGCATTCTGTTACGGAGCTTCTTTGTAAGTGCACACTTTCTCAGTCAGCTCTTTCTCAGCATTTGAAGGTTTTAAAAAAGGCAAATCTTGTGACTTGCTTACGAGAGGGGAAAAGCCAGATCTACCGTGTTTCTGATACGAGGATGTTGGCAGTAGCGGAAATACTTTTGGAACATTAATTAATGAAAAAGCATAAACACTACGACATGAAACATATTAGCACTACAGCATTTAAGGAAGTTTTAGAAGCTGAAAAAAATAATTCTACGGTCGATTTTATTAATGTTTGCACAACGGTAGAGTACCAAGAAAAGCACATTGAAGGAGTTCGCAGTGTTCCGCTCAACGAAATAGAAAGACACCTTGGTGAATTCGAGGGAAAGAAAACAATTTATGTACATTGTCGTTCTGGGAGTAGAAGCCAGAAGGCTGTTAGTATTCTTGAAGAACTTGGAGTCGAGGCAGAGCTCGTAAATGTGGGAGGGGGCTTGCAATCCTGGGATGAGGCGGGTTTCCAGACAATGTCGCTTACAAAAAGGTTGCCACTTATGCGTCAAGTAATGCTAGCAGCAGGCGCGTTTGTTCTTCTTGGGTTCGTTCTTTCAGTTACCATAAACCCTAACTTCATTTTCCTTTCAGTTTTTGTGGGAGCGGGGCTTGCCATGTCAGGCCTGACTGGCTGGTGTGGAATGGCCATTGTTTTGTCGAAGATGCCATGGAATAAATAATTTTTTTTGCTATGAACTACGAGACCTTGCGTGCCCACCTTCCACTTGTTGCAAGTTTTTTTGATGAAGCAACCAACACCATTACCTATGTCGTAGCCGACACGGACACTAAGAAGTGTGTGGTTATTGACAGTGTTCTTGATTATGAGCCACATGGAGCTACTATCTCATACGAAAGCGCCGAAAAAGTACTGGTGTATATCAGAGAGAATTATTTTTCTGTTGAGTGGATATTGGAAACACATGTTCATGCAGATCATCTTTCTGCTGCAAAATATATTAAAGAAAAAGTTGGGGGGAAAATAGCCATGAGCAAAGCAGTTGCTAGTATTCAAGAAGTTTTTGGTAAAGTTTTCCACCCCGATGTGGCAGGCGACGATGCCACCCATTTTGATGTACTTTTTGAATGTGACGAAGTCTTTAGTGTTGGATCAATTCCTGCCGTAGCACTGTATGTTCCTGGCCACACTCGAGCAGATGTTGCCTATGTTATCGGAGACTCTGTCTTTGTTGGGGACACTCTTTTTATGCCAGACTATGGATCTGCTCGATGTGACTTTCCTGGAGGAAGCGCAGAGACGCTGTATGCTTCTGTGCAAAAGTTGTACACCCTTCCAGATGCCATGAAAATGTTCATGTGCCACGACTATCTTCCTGAAGGAAGAAAAAATTACGTTTGGGAAACTACAGTTGGCGAACAAAAGGCAAAGAATATTCATCTTTCAACTTCAGTTACGAAAGAAGACTTTGTCAGTATGAGAAACATCCGAGACTCCATGCTTGAGATGCCTCGCCTTATTATTCCCTCTATCCAAGTAAATATACGGGGAGGTAAGTTGCCGAGAATGAGTAACGGGGATGCAGTTCTCACTGTGCCAGTCAATTCAATTTTCTCCACGAAGCAGTATTCAAAAAGTACTTAAGCAAACTAGTGTTTACGTGCAGGTAGTTACTTTCGACCTGTGGTTGGCGTTGATGGGTGGCTGTTTTATGGATGTGCCTACGGGGATTCGGAGGTCTCTTCCCGTGTTATATAGATTTCTGAAGCACTTTGGCACAAATGCACAAAAGACGACCATTTGGTGGTTTTTTTGTATCGCCCACGTATGGCAC
The DNA here is from genome assembly GCA_043756865.1 of bacterium. GTDB lineage: Bacteria > Patescibacteriota > Minisyncoccia > Phycocordibacterales > UBA6899 > MHLP01. Next base: position 2,408 of record JAYUQG010000012.1, read on the forward strand.
TTTCATGCGTTACGTCTGGGAATCGAAGTCCTTCGAAGTATTTATGAAGAGCACAGATCTGACTATTGCAAAGGCAAGGCACCCATAAGGAAAAAACTTTGTTAATAACCGCCCCCAAATGCTTCACGCCACATCCTCGATATTTGGGTAGAAGGTTTGCTGGTACAAAAACACACAGCAAGAGATAGCCACTAAAGCTCAATCTTCGGAAAACGCTCCAGAAAAATAAAGAGACTATTGTGTATCTGCTTTCAGTTAAGCTCAAGAAAAGTTCTGAACTCACCCCATAAGCGACCCCAGAGGAACAATTTGCGCACTCAAGAATAATTTGGAAGAGAAGCTACTTTACCGCGTCTATGAAACGGGCGGATTATTTTATTGCCCTACTTGCTCTCGAGGAATCACGACGTTGAATTCAGTTCCATTTTCAGTGCTGCTTTCGAACCATATTTTTCCGCCATGCATCTCCACGATATTCTTAGACAAATACAGACCCAGCCCTGAACCCTCTGGTTCGATTGTAATCGCTTCAGGTGCGCGGAAGAACTTTTCAAATATCCTTTTGCGTGATTCTGGTGAAATACCTATTCCGTGATTTTTGATACGAATATGCGCGCTATCTCCTTCGTGTGTAAGTGTAATCACCACTTCAGATCCCTTCTTTGCGTACCGTATTGCGTTTTCAATCAGGTTCTGAAATACAATTTTTATTCTGACAATGTCTACACGAAAGCGAGGTGCCTGCCCCTTGAGTGGCGTGTATTTGAGCAGTATTGAACGCTCATCGGCCGATATTTTAGCTCCAGTGATCGTCTCTTTTAAAAGTTCTTCGAGCGATACTTCGTCGCGAGTGAATCCAAATCGTCCTTCCTCGATATGTATCACATCAAGTATCTCGCCGACCAGACTGATAAGGTTCTCGTTTGTTCTTGAAAGTTCAGCAATCATGTTCTTTTGCGCTCCGGAGATAACGCCGTAGGTTCCTTCAATAAGTTCTGCTAATCTCCATTTGAAGGCAGAGAGGGGAGTACGAAATTGATGTGCGAGGAGAGAAATAAAATCGTATTTCAATTTTTCCATGTGCTGCTCCCGCGAGAGGTCATGAAGCATGATAATGTGGCCTATTTCATCCCCGTTCTCGCTCGTTACATTGCTAATAACAATATTCGCCTGTATTCGCGCATCGTTTTTTCCGAGTATGGTGATATTTGCACGCTCAAATAATATGCCATTTCTCGTGTTTTTTAGAAGTTGGTCGTGCACCATGAGGTGTTCAATGCCGCTCCAAACACTGAATATGTCTTTTGTGCTGCGTCCCATGGATTCGGGAGTGGTGTGTCCGGTGAGCCGTTCCGCCACTCTGTTGAACGCGATTATTTTGCCAGTCTTATCCTCAACGATGATCGCGTCGGTGATACTTGAAATTATGCTCTCAAGCTGACGTTTGTCTGACTCAATGAGCTCCTGCTTTTCCACAATTGTATCCATCGAGCTTCGTAGCTCTTTTGAGAGTTCGTTAAAAGCAACAGCAAGATCTCCGATTTCATCGTTTGTTTCTGTTTTGACCTCGATGGGCACCTTGCCAGACCGAAATGACTGGACGGCGATGCGAAGCCTTTCTACGGGGCTGACAATCTTTCCCGCAAAATAAATAGCGGTTAGCACTGAGATCAAAAGGACCACAACGAGCAAAGCCCCTGAAAAAAGTGTTACCTCTTTTACTGATCGAAATGCGACCGCAGAAGGCGTTTCGACGATTACGTTCCATCCTGTATCAATGCTTTTTCCGTCCGTTCCGGCAGTAAACAGCACATGTTTTGCGGTGCCAAGTATTTTTTTGCCGTCGTCATCTGAAAATACCCCCGATATTGCCTCGCCGCTTGAACTGCTCAGGATACTCGGAACGATCCCTGTGCTGGAAAAGTTCTCACGCTTTGCGACGCGCGAATAATCGGGGTGTGCGATGACAACGCCGCTGTCATCTACAAGATAAACTGTTTCAGAGCGCTCGCTCACGGAAAGATCACGGGTCACTCGCTGAAGTTCTCGGGCATCCACCTGCGCGCTAATTGCTCCGAGAAATTCATTCCTCCGCGTAAAGATCCCTTGAGCGATGATGAAATATGGCCTGTTATTTTCCCAGAAGATAGAACCGATGTAACGTTCATTGTCCTGCGCTGCCTTGAACCAGTCTTCGTCCACTCTTTCGCGAAGATCATTCTCCGAAATTGCTTTTGTTCGGTGTGCCCTCGCGATCTCTAGCCCACCACTGTTGACGAGCGAGATTTCGCTAAATTCATCTCCCGCAAAAAGCGTATATTCGATTAGCGCGCGGGACCCTTCTGTATTTATCTCAAAAAGTCCGGAAAGCCCTCCTATGGTGCCGAGTGCAGCAAAATGCCGGAGGATAAAACCGTTAATGCTTTCGACTGCACTGTCAGCGATTCTTGTTTCTGCGGCAAGGATGTTCTTTCTTTCCGCCTCCTGAAACTCAAGAAGAATCTGAGATGTTGCTGCAAGAAACGGCAACACCCCTATCCCAAGTATAAGGAACAGCAGTTTTCGTCGAAGTGGTCCAAAGGAATGCATGGTCAATACCGGATAAACCCCGGTGTAGCTTAGTTGTCTTTAAGGATCTTGTCCGCGACGTTGATGACGGTATCAGGAAGTACAAGTCCAGCTTTCTTTATGCGTTCGAGATGCACGTGAAGTACGACTCCTTCAAGATACTCAATCGGGATCTCAGACGGCTTAACGCCCCTAAAGATCTTGTCTATCATTACGGTAGATTGTTTTGCGGCGGCCGCATAATCACCGCTATATGCCATATGCCCTCCATTAGGAAGGTCTTCTGTTGGCGCCATCATGAAGACTTTTAGGCGTGTTGCGAGTTCCCCCTCGGCCGCCTCTTGGGTTTCATAATAATGTCCAGCGATGTGGTAAATCGCGTCAATGTCACCAATCTTTATCCCCGAGGCCGCCGCCTTCCACGCCTTCTCAGCCTCAGGTGGAGGTAATTTCGTCTTGTATTCGACCACGGTGTATCCGAAGCGGGGTGCCTGCGCAAGTAATTCGGCATAAAATTCTTCTCCAACTCCCGGGGCCATATAGCCCTCGCTGAATACCCCAATCTTTTTTATACTCGGGTTTGCCTTGCCGAGAAATTCAAGCTGCTTCTGCACTACCTCTACTATATTGAGGGATACACCTGTTGCATTGTTCCGAGAAGATTCGAAAGACGCTGCAAGTCCGTACTCTACGGGATCATGAAAGTTTGAAAGAAAGACAATTGGTGTATTGTTGCCTAATTTTTCTGTTAATTTTACTGCGGAAATTCCGTGATGCTCTAGCGGTGCGAAGATGAGATCAACGTCCTCATTGAGGAATTGCTTCATATTTTTTTCTATATCCACCATCATCGTTGGTCCTATCACTACCTCCACTTCTTTGTACACAATATTTTTGTACCCAAGTTCAGCAAGACCCTCCTTCAGGGCGACGACAGCATCCGCCTGTTGCCGGAAAAATGAGATTCCTATTGTTCTCTGTTGCTCGAGGGCTGAATTTTTCGTCTCGTTCTCAGTGAGAGACACCTCACGAAAAATCTCATTAAAATTAAATAAAATAAGACCGACCGCAATGATAACAACAGCGCCGATGCCGAATTTTGCAAAAAAGGTACTATTCATGATATTTCTGCTGACTGAGGCTAAATAATAGTAATATTACTATCATTTTAGCACCTACAGTTTACTCTTACAATGCACATCCTGGATTCTTCAACATGGACTCCGCCACCTATCTCCTTGCCCTCGCCCCCTTCTGGAAGATCTTTGTCACCTATCGCAAGCTGAAAAAGTCCGCATAGTAATAAAATCGTGACTGTACTGGACCCCATTCATCAGACACCAGTCTCAATAGCAAGATTGAGAAGATTCAACGATTGCAGGAGAGTGTTATGATGATCCATGCGCAACTCATAAAACTGCTACAGGAACTACTTGCGAGTCAATAGATAAAGTATTTACGTAGGTAGGAGTCAGCCAAAAACAGCCGTACGGCTGTTTTTGGTTTGGTAGCGGTCAATCCCTTGCTTGCATTTGCATGAATTCAAACACTCTATAGTCTAAGGATAGAGGTTATTTTATAAAAGGGGTGCACCATGCGTTATCGCGTTCGTGTTGTTATTAAGGCTATTGCGCTGTTTGCGGCGCTTATGCTCATGCAGTTTCCTGCGTTTGCGCGGGGAGATAATTCGCCACTGTCCAAAGAAGACGAACAGTTTCTCGAGAAAGCAGCCACTGTCGTAAATGTCTTGTGCGCAAATGTGTATCCCGCACCCGCGAGCCCCATTGCGTGCATCAGACAAATCAACGCAAACATCTTCAAGAAATACCCTAAGGGAAAAGCACGGGCGGAAGCAGAGGGTATATTGACTCAGCATGTCGCCACTACGCCTCCTTCGGAGTCCAGTGAATTCTCCATGGGCGCACTTGTTGTGCTTGCGGAATGCAAAGGCAAAAAATTTGCTGCATGCACAAACGGGGCGCTCCACGTTATTGCAGGCTCGTTTGATGGAAATACTGCCTATTTCGACACAAAGGAGGCAGAGGAATTTTCACGAGAGATGAGGGGCTCGTTCCTGGGGATTGGAATGGAGGTTGATGGGCTTCTCCACAAACTCGATCCGCTCGTTGTGGTTGCGCCAGTTGAGGGCTCTCCTGCCGAAAAATCGGGCATTCTTTCTAGGGACGTAATTCTGCGCATTAATGGAAAACTCGCCAGTGCCTTCCCTGATATTGAATCGGCAACAGAGGCGATTCGTGGAAAGGAGGGTACGACTGTCGCACTCACCATTGTCCGCGATGGCAAGCTGATCCCGAAACCGTTCGTTGTAGCGCGAGAAAGAATCGAATCACCTTCGGTGAAAGGGCAAGTGATTACTTACAACGGGAGCCAGTTCGGACTTATCGCGGTGAGCGTGTTTGACGATGGCGTGTGTTCACGGATAGCAAAGACATACAAGCGCATTAGTGCATTGTCTGACAACAAGCTCAAGGGACTCATTTTTACCGTTGAGTCTAATATGGGGGGCGTACTTCCTGAAGGACACTGCACCCTTGACCTGTTCATGGATGCGCCGTATTACATTCTTGAGCGTAATCGCGATGGACTGCGTCCTTACACACCTCCACGCCGTGTGCTGAATCCGCTCGATCCAAATTCAGGAAGCACCTCGGTTGTTCCAGAATTTCCGGGTGATATCACGGGTGGACTCCCAATTCTTGGAGTGGGTGATGGCCTCTCCGCGTCCGCTTCCGAATTGGTACTGAGAGAACTGCAGCACAAAAGACGTGCACCAATCGCTGGGACGCTCACTTTCGGCAAGGGATCAATTCAGAATGTGCGGCGAATACCCGACGGCCTCGTTAAAGTCACGCACGGTGAGTTCGTTGTCGGAAGTCAATCCGATTGGGTGCCAGTGCAGTGCATCGGAGTGACGCCGGACATTTTGTTCGACCGTGGATTTGACCCAAAGCTTGATGACGGGAAACGTGCGTATGCGTGTTCTCGCGAAGGGAGTATTGCCTCGGGTGGCCCCATGATCGGTCATCCAGCGCATTCCTCATTTAGCGAAGAAGCGCTGGAGAATGCCCGTGAGATGCTCGATGCATACAAACAGTATCTTGCCGTAAATCATATCGACGAGAAGCGCCGCCAGCGTATTGAAAAATTTAAGGAATTTGCAAAACGCAAAAAAGAAAGGGAAACGAAAAAGCAGTAAGAAGTGTCGAACCGCTCCAGAAGGAGCGGTTTTTTTTAGAAAAATGGAAGCACCTAATTTTTACCGACCGAAGGGAGTATAAAAATGGATGCACCCCTGTGGCGCACTCTCCGTGGCGATATGTCGCAAAATTTTCCTAATATCGGAGCCGGAATTTGTGCAAAACAAAAACGCCCCGTGAGGGGCGCTTTTGCATTTTGGCTTACGCCTTGATGAGACTTACGTTGATGGCGTTTTGGCCTTTTGGGCTCTCACCAACTTCAAACGACACCTTGTCACCTTTGCGAAGCTCTTCGAACGATACGTTCTTGAGCTCGTTCGAGTGAAAAAAGAGGTCCTTCTCAACTCCCTCGCGAGAGATGAAACCGAATCCTTTTTCAGTGAGCGTTGCGATTGTTCCTTCTTGCATGACTGTAAGAGAAAAATTGATAAATTATCAAATACAGTGTGCTGAGAATGGAGATTCGATCCACACCCCCCTGGATCAGTTCTGCGTTGATAAGAGAAACATTAACATATCTGCACATGGAAGTCAATCATTTTGTGACCCATACCACTTGTTCTCACTTTAAGGAAGTGAGACCATATTTCGGTGAGTATAAAAGAGATGGAGTTCGTGCTCATAATATAAAAAAACCGCCCAGAGGCGGGTCTTCCTAGGCAGTAAGACAAACTGGCTATTTAGATGGTGTCTTAAGCCACGCACGTAGGTGACATGCGAAACCACTGATACCGAGAATTATTGTCACAACATAAATCAAGAGCGACCCCGAGTCGGGATTTTGATATCCACCATAGAACTTTGTGTGGATTGCGACGATAATGATCATCGCCAGAAAAAGAAACCATCCGATTTTTCGAAGCATTCTAGCGTCCATCACAATCTCCTGTTGATAAACAACCCCAATTGCAGAGCCTGAGCAGTAATAATTGTAACATTTTACGCTATTTTGTCAAGTTTAATTCCCACTTGAACAATAGGGGTGCTAGTTGTCGGGCAATCAATGTGTGTTACGCTTTAATTATGGATGAAGTACCTGTTATTGGGCCATTTACGATGAAGCAGTTCATATTCCTCACCGGAGGTTTCGGTCTCGCGTACATTACTTACCGCGGGCTACCGCCGACGTACAGCCTGCCACTTGTGGTCGCTTTCTTGTACGTGACGTTTCGATTAGTAAAACAAGTCGCACCTCCGCGTATTGATGAGGCGTATATCAGTGCGAAGCGATACCAAGTGGGGAGTGTCGAAGAATACCGCACGTGGCTCAATCAGCGCATCGCTATCACCACATCTCAAATTGATGAGCGAGCCCGCAAGGGGTTTGTGCAAGACCCCGAACTCGACAAAATGGTGCACATGCTTGAGGCCGCACGTGATAAGTCAGCGTAGCACTTCTTTCAGTAGAAGATTTCCTGCGAACAAAAGATAAGCACGCGTTCAAAAAAGTATCCGCCCACCCTTTCGGGGCAGGCGGATGGCGGGTCACTCGTTCGTCGCACGAGTTTTCCGTTCATAGTCTCGCAACACTTGGACAAGTGCAGTTGATGGGGTCGCGAAGCCAAGGCTTGCGTTTCCACTAAAGGGGCTGAGATAAAATGAGTTCACTATTCCGACCGCCTTGTGGTCTCGCACGCGAATGAGTGGCCCTCCAGAAGAACCCCCACTTATATCCGCGGTCGTTTGCACATAATGCTGATCACCGTAAAGGGCATCGGGATTGCTCACGATCCCTTCACCGACCGTAAACCTATGGCCAAGCGGCGAACCAATCGTGATGACGCTGTCATACCCTGGCAAAGATTCGGCGAGCACAATGAAGGGAAGTACCTCATTGCCCGTGATTTGCAGTAATGCGATGTCGTCTTTGCCGTCAGGGTCGCCGGCAACAAGCTTGGCGAGGTACTTCTTTCCGTTTTTGGCGGTAAGGGTACAGATCACCTCGATGCGCTCTTTGTTCGCATAGTGAAATGCGTTATCCTTGAGCTGCCCCGGTATGCGCTCGTGATAAGGATTTACCACGTGCATCTTGGTAAACACCAAACCGTCCCTTGTCACACCGAAGGCCGTGCCGGTGGCTCTGATGGTGTCTGTTTTGACGACACCTGTTTCGGAGTCGTACAGTACTCCAGTGATTGCGAGGTCATACACGGCGGGCATGGTCGCTGCGACGACCTGATTGCGTGCATCGTCGGCAGAACGCGCCACCGCATTTTCAGCGAGGACGATGGAGGGGAGGGAGAGTAGGGTGCAGAGGAGCACCAGCACAAATGGGCGAAGAAAAGTGTTCATTCAAGACTCCTTTCAATGTAGTCTAATACTGTATAATATCAGAAATCTTATATTTGTCAACCCTACCGTACGTATGTACTTATAGTGGAATCAACGAGCAGAAAATCCCCATGGATGGGGATTTTCTCAAACCGTCTCATGGTCTTTGAATCGCCAAAAAGTTAGGGAGTGGGAATGATGAGCGGGAGCGTAGTCTTTTGCTTGCTCGATACGTCGACTGAGCCACTGGCGCTTGTAGTTCCCTCGGAATTATCAGCCTGCGTTGTTGTGCGCCCACTTGCTTCAACTTGTGTTTCCGATTGTACTTTCTGCGATGAAGTTGTGGACTCTGTGGTGTTTACGACTGAGCCACTTGTCTTCAGTCTTGATTCAAGTGTGGAATTGCGCTCTTCATCTCGAGCCTCACCTTGGACACGCACCTCGAGGACTTCGAGTATGTCTCCAATTGCGTCGAGCTTGATCTGTAAGTCCGCTTGTGCCCCTATCTCGCTCTTTGCGTCTACTGACTCGTCACTGGTTATTTCCAATACCGCACGCTCTGCATGTGCTTCGACTTGCGAGCGGAGTTCCGCTTTGGTTTTCATATCCAGACGTCCCTCCGCTTTGAGCTGCTTCGCTTCGGCTAATCTGCGTTCTGCAAGTGTTATCTCAAGTTCTGCTTGTCCCGCGCTTGTCACCGTCAGCGCGCTTCGCACATTCTCGTTCACGTGAATCATGATGGGATACAATGTGTCTCCCGGAAGCGCACCTTCAGCTGCGTAAGAGACACTTCCTCCCATAATAAGTGCAATCAATAATGTAATAGGCATAATTTTCTTTTTGAAGTTATTGTTAACGTCTGTGCGACATGACTGATAACGTTCCTGCGCGTCGATTCTTACACCTGCCTCAGCATAAAGTGGTACCTTGGCCATTTCCGTTTTAATTGCAGAGAGCATCGCCCCTTTTTCCGAGTCAGAAAGCCGTACGCTCTTGAGGCTCTTTAGTTGTGTATTGTTAAAGGGGTTCATGATATAAAAAGTTTTTGTAGTTTCTTGATGCCACGGTTGATACGTACGGAGACGATATTTTCGCTCACCCCGAGTATTGCGGCGATTTCTTTTGGAGAGAGCTCCTCTATGTAACGGAGATGTACGGCGTCGCGGTATTCGTCTGGCTCCAGTTTATTTAGTAAGTGCAGCGCGCGGGCGATATCCATCGCATCATAGTGGGACTCGTCGGGCGTGTCGGCGATTTCGCCCCCTGCTTCTAGAAACGCGTCGAGGGAATGAGTGTTGCGCGTTGCTTTTTGTCTGCTTGCATCGATAATGAGGTTTTTTGCTGTTTGGTAGAGAAATGGACGAAGCTCCTCAATCGGTCCTTTTTCGGCGGTATACCTCCACGTGCGCAGATAAGTCTCTTGGACGATATCGAGGGCGGCTTCTCGGTTGCCCGTCCTGAAATAGACGAAGCGGAAAAGCGCATCGGAGTTTGCCTCGTAAGCTTCCAGAAATTCACGCGTTGTTCTTTCTTGGTCCAACATAACTGATAACGTCTGATAGCGCATATTCTTACACCTACGACGCCTAGTCGCAAATATCACAAAACGAGGTCGGTTGTGTTATTGTGAATATCAGCATATTACCCACAATACTTTTGAATATGAGCATGCATACACGCATTATTCTCGGACTTCTCGCCATTGGAGCATTGCTCATGGCTTTTGGATTACTCCTCAGGGACGGCCCAGTCGAGTCCAACATTGTTCAAGAGGCAAAAACAGACCCCAAGAATATTGGTTATATCGTGGATGGAGAAACGATAATCCTCGTAAATGGAAAGTTTGAGCGTACCCAAGCCCCTGACTCTGCGGTCAAAGAGGTGTTTAGCCTATTGGGGGAACCCGTCTACGGAGACCTTGATGCAGACGGAGACCTCGACGCCGTTACATATCTCGTTCGCAGTGGCGGTGGCAGCGGTAGCTTTATGTATGTCGTCGTCGCCATCAATGAAGGTCCTCTATTATATAGAGGGACAAGTGCGCTCTTCCTTGGTGACCGCATTGCCCCACAAAATATTACGATTGAGGGAGGACGGGCAGTGGCGAACTTTGCCGAGCGCAGAAGTGATGAGCCCCTTTCTGCAGTACCGTCAGTTGAGCGCAGTGTGTGGATTCGTATTGATCCAAAAACGCTCGAGCTTGGAGAGCTTGCACAAAACTTTGAAGGCGAAGCTGATCCTGCAAGAATGACAATCAGCATGAAGCCGTGGGAGTGGCTGCGCACCGAATATGCAGACGGCACAAAGGTTACACCAAAGAAATCAGGAGCATTCGTCCTCACGCTTAACGCTGACAACACATTTTCAGTGAAGACCGACTGCAACACCATGAGCGGAAGGTATTCGGTAAAG
>JAYUQG010000013.1:0-35850 GCA_043756865.1 bacterium
AGTACTTGGAGTGCTCTTGGCTGCCGGCTCTTGGATTATTTTGAATACGATTAACTCACAGTTATTGCTGAGTGATCTCAACTTAGGGAATACGGCAACTCTGCCCGTGCTCGGTGCAGGTGGCCCAGTTGTTGACCCACTTCCAATACAACCCGGTTGGTATTTTAAGTATGAAGTTATTGCGACCAGCCGTACGTCATATCGCGGACCTCTCACACAAGCAATGTGTGAAGAAATTCGTGGTAAATCATCGGGAGACACCACAATAGATGTAAAATCCCTCTGCTTTGAGGTTAAGGTAGGAACAGCACCTATAGTACCAGGTGCAACACCTGCCCCCCCATCAACAGGAGATCGCTGCTCAATGACAGGAGTAAATCTCTGTGAGCCGCGCATGTGGAGAAGTGGTGGTACGTGTACGAACCAAAAATGCGCACCATTTGCCGCACACGCCGCATCTCAAGCGGTCGGTGCTGCAACAAAAGAACTTATAAAAGCTGTTATTTGGCAGGAGTCTTCGTGCAATACCGCTGCCGTAGGTCCTTCCACAAAATATGGTCAAGCGTGTGGCCCTGTGCAGATGCTCCCTTCGACAGCAAATACCGTAAGAACACTGTGTGGCGTGACCGTTAATGTGGATTGTTCGTGGTTGACAAACCCCGCAAATACAGAAAAAGCAATTTGCATGGGAGCGCAGTATTTGAACCAGCTTGCAGCGCCCGCAAGGTGCGGTGCAGAAATTCGCAATATTGCTGCTGGATATAATGCAGGTCCCGGAAATTGTTCACCTAGTGCAGACTGTGGCGCCCCAGATACGAGCTGTGGGGGTGGCTCAGTGCGCAAATGGGAGTGTTTGTACAACAACGCTGGCCACACTATCTGCAACACAGGATTCGAAGAAACACGCCACTATGCTACGCAAGTTCTTTATTGCAACAATAAACCCGGATTCTAAATTTATATATGATAAAAAAATATATTGCAGTACTCGCCTTGCTTGGGGCATTAACAGCCCCCACGCAGATATTCGCCATTAGTGACGACTATGACCCCGGGGGATGGGCTTTTGCGTTTCACTTCCAAATAAAAAACGGAGTACTTGCTTCACTTTCCGAATCAAAACTCGCATACAGCCCAACACTCGCAGTAAGTGAAAAACTTGAGCCCGGAAATACTGACTATCGCATAGACATCATTGGAGTGAGGGGGAACCTTCTTGGTACGTATGGATTTAATGACCCCAAAACTTATGTCGCAGTACTCGACAAAACGGTGTTTGATGTCGTTACTCCTTTTTATGCAAACGGTAAAAAAGCGGAGGTCTATGCGAAGAGTGGCAAAAAACTGTTCGAAATAGACTTAGGTGGAACTTCCTTTTGCAATGACAACAAGGTGTGTGACATGAACGTAGGTGAGAATTTTAGCACTTGCCCCAATGATTGCCCCCCGCCGCCAAGCAATCCACCTCCGTCACCCTCAGGTATCACACCTCCGTCCACAAACCCCACACCCCCCCCAACCACTTCTGAAATAGAGCCCGTCGCACCAAATCTTCCTGGTACCAACAACGGGGAAGTAGTGCGTACCCCAGGACTCATGGAAGGAAACAACAAGATAATGCTTGTCTTTGGTGTAGGTTTTGTCTTGTTTGCAGTACTTGGGTTTGTCGTCATGCGTGCACGAAAAAGCGCCGCAGAGAAGGCGTTTGAATAGCGTCCTGTTCCTGTGGTTGTGCTACAGCCTCAAACCTATTTACATTCTTAAAGTAACAACCCAATGTCGGAACAATTGAGACACAAGGAAGAATCGGGGATGCTTTATGGGTTTTCTATCGAAAAACTTTTTGAAGGACGCCTAAACAGCACAAATTATTTTTTTGCCGTCTTGCTCGTTCTCCCGCTTGATTTATTTGTACGAAGCGGAAGTATGGGGGAATAATTTATTGCTGCCCACCAAACAGGCTATTGGATTTATTTCGCTGCGGCCTCTCTTATTCACTTTGCCGCCTCAATTAGAAGACTTCATGACCTCCGAAGAGGTGGCAGGTGGGCACTTTTCCTTTTATTCCGGGTATTGGTGGTCTGATGTCGCTAGCTCTGTGGCTAACAAAAGGGGATGCAACAACAAATGAATACGGTCCCGTTCCTGATAAGAATAAACACTTTGTGAAAGCACTATTAAACATTAACTAAGAAACAAAGTTTCAAGCAAATAATCACACTGGGTTGTATTTGAGGCAAAAGATCCCTGACCCACACTTGAAGGGACTCACGCAGGAGAGTCCGACCGTGTGCCCTTCGGGTGTGGGGCAAAACCCACACGGAAGTGACAAGCCAGACCACCGTGCTAAGAGTGGCAAAGCACACAGAAATCAAAACAAGTGCTATAGTAGTGGTTTTGTGGAGTCTATTTAAAAACACCCTGTGGTGTTTTTAAATGACAACGTCTTTATATTTAAGCGCAACCCTCCTGTCCTTCCCAAAACCAAGCGACTCGGTCGTGATATCAGGAACGTCAGTAAATTCCGAATGCACAATCATGCGTTCGTAAGAGCTCATAGGATCAAGCTCCACCGTACTTTTGAAGTACCGTGCGCGCTCTGCAAGCATGTGTGCTTTTGTGCGGATAGCGTCAATACGCTTTTTTTGATAATCATTCACATCCACCATAAAGGCGAAGTTTGCATCAGCGATGTTTTTTTCTACGATACGCTTAAGGAGATGATTAAGCGCCATCAGGCGGTCACCACGCTCACCAATAAGGATTACTGAGTCGTTTGTAGTAATAACAAAGCGCGTTGATGTTGTTTTTTCATCAACGTCAATAGTAATGTCAGTCACGGAAACATTAAGGTGGCCGAGAAGGGTACGCAGAGTGTTGATAATGAATTCGTCTTTGTTCATGGTGTTTGTGTTGGTTTTTCTCGTTTCACGAGATACTCCTGCACGATGCCCAATATATTACTTGTTGCCCAATAAAGCGCAACTGCAGCTGCGGTAGTGTAGGCGATAAACCCCACCATCACCGGAAGCACATAGCGCATTTGAATTTGCATGCTTCTCGTAAAATCCTCCTGAAATGAAGATTCTCCAGGCTTTTTTGCGGAAACTTCCTCCTTCTTTGGCTTACCAAGCGACAAGCTTGTTTGGTAGTACTGTGTTACGCCCGCCAAAAGCGCAAGAATGATACTTTTGGCACTAAGGTCGAACATGAGGAACTTCATGTCCAGTAGCGCAGGCGCCACAACGAAGGAGTAGAGAATGGTGGTGTCAATTTCCTTTAGGCCGCTGAAAAACACCAAATAGAGGCCAATAATAACGGGAATCTGTATAAGGAGTGGTAGACATCCTGAAAAAGGGCTGACTCCTCTTTTTTTATACAGCTCCATTGTATTCCTAGCGAGTTTTTCTCTATCGTCGCTGTACTTTTCTTTAATTACCTTCAATTCCGGCTCAAGCTCCTTCATGGCCCGTTGTGCCTTTATAGACCGAGTAGTGAGCGGGTATAGCAGTATTTTAACGAGTAGTGTGAGGATTATTATTGCGACTCCTACGCTGTGGCCCGGAAGAAGTTCAACAATAAAGATGAGTGCATTGTAAATTGGCTCATAAATGAGCGTGTACCAGATTGATATCATCATACTATCCTAGCGCCCACACACCTTTTTTGCAAAAAAGCCGCATAAATTGCGTGTTTTAAAGAAGATGGCGCGTTACAGAAGAGAGCCTCTTAGTGGAATGAGCTCTAAGGTATATCCACAAGCTCCTTTTGCCATGGATGACAGCGGCCAATCCGTAAAATTCCTTTTGTTACTCCGAGAATTACTCCGCGTTTCTTGATAGTGAGCACCATATATTCAGAACAGGTTGGGTACATGGCACATGCTCCACGTATAGGATAGAGATGCCTCAAAAAACCCTTATCAGGTGACAGGATGCGTTGATAAAGAGTAATAATGAGTATTGCGGTGTGTTTTTGAAATGACATAGTTAGCGAGCTAAAAATCGTGCAATATCACTGGTTATTTCTGAATCAAGAATAAGCGCGACAGCCTTGGTTGGTGTAATAACATACTTTCCCGCAGAAAAACGCCCAAAAGCTTCGTTGTTTGTCTCGATGTTGGCAAACACCATACGTCTGAATTTGTTTCGCTCGACCGCCAATTTAGCAAAACGTTTTGCCACGACTACCGCATAGAGCGACTGAGGGAGGGGTGTCACCTTTGGTATGTGCAATTGAATACGCAAAACACCCCCTATCCAGTTTGTTTTGGAGTCGGTGTGGAGGGGGAAGGTCGATCGACGTAATTTTTGACGCTGTGGGAGCATCCCGTTGCGTATTAGCGAATGACTATACCGCTAATCGAGCGCGTCCTTTAGCGCGGCGACGTTTTATGACGTTTTTGCCGTTAGCTGTTTTGGCACGAGCAAGAAAGCCGTGGGTAGTACTGCGTTTCTTCTTCTTTGGCTGGTATGTGACTGACATGGGCGCAGTATAAAAGATTACGATATTTTCATCAATACTGTTTGTAGACGAAGTGTGGTGTAATATTTTTGTGTTTTTTCTTAAAAATTCATAAATAAATTTTATAATTTTTTCATATCGATAAAAAATTGACAGAAAGTGCGACAAGATTGATAAAAAAAATTGTCCACACCTTATACACAAGTTGTGAACATTTTAGTATTTTTCTCTCACCACAACTTCTTCGTTATAATGTCTTTTAAGTTATTGAAATATAAAGCGAGTCCCGTTCATGCCACAAGAGCACTTGCCCCACCCTTCAATAACTTCATGAATTTGGGGAAAGTGTGGACAGCGAATTACTAGTTCTAAACGGGAGAGGATTTCTTATGGAAAATAAAGAATTGTGGGGAAAAGCAATGGTCGACATCGAACTTGAGGTTTCGAAGGCTAATTTCAGTACGTGGTTTAGAAACACACGCATAACAAAACAAGACGGTGGAACGGTGTATGTCGGTGTGCAAAATGAGTTCGTCAGAGACTGGCTTTCAAATAAATACCACTCAACAATAATTCGCACACTCCGCAACAACTCACCTGATGTGAAAAATGTTGAGTATGTTATAGCTAAGGATGACGGGTCTGACAAAAATGAACAGACGGTGAAGAAAGAGGTTTTTTCTCCTTTTGCCGGCGAATTACCACTCCAAGACACCTACGTAAGCAGGGAAGACGGGCTCAATCCGCGCTATACGTTCGATTCCTTCGTTATTGGGCCATTCAATGAGCTTGCGTACGCTGCGGCCCAAGCAGTGCTCAAAAAGCCCGGTATTATGTACAACCCACTATTTATCTACGGATCAACCGGTTTTGGAAAAACTCACCTTACACAATCAATAGGTAACGGAATTAAAAAACATAATCCTGGAAAAAAAGTACAATATGTGAGCTCAGAAAAGTTCTCTACTGACTACGTCAACTCGCTTCAAAATAATCGCGTCGGGGATTTTAAGGAAAAGTATCGAAAGTATGATGTGCTTATTATGGATGACGTTCAGTTTTTGGTTGGAAAGGAAAAAACTCAAGAAGAATTATTTCACCTCTATAACGCACTTTACGAAAATAATAAGCAGATTATTTTTTCTTCAGATAAACACCCTAACTACATCAACGGATTAGAGGATCGGCTAAAATCACGTTTTGGTTCGGGAATGATTGTGGAAATCACCATGCCTGAATATGAATCACGTCTTGCGATTCTTCGAGAAAAACTTAAACAACAGCAAGTAATTATTCCTGACGATATTGTTTCCTATATTGCTGAAACTATTCAGGCGAGTATTCGTGAACTCGAGGGAACACTTAATCTTGTGGTCTGTCAGGCGCAACTGAAGAATAAGCAACTCTCATTAAATGAGATAAAAACACTCATCAAGAACAACGCAAAACCCACAAAACCAGTGTCAATTAAGGATATTGTGAAGACGGTCACAACGTTTTACAACATCGATGAGCGTTTCATCTATGAAAAAACAAGGCGTAAAGAAGTGGTAAAACCCCGCCAAGTGCTCATGTATATTTTGCGGCAGGATTTCAATATTTCCTATCCATTAATTGGACAGAAATTAGGAGGTCGTGATCATACAACCGTCATTCACTCGTGTGAAAAAATTAAAGGAGATATAAAAACAGACACATTACTCCTTCAAGAAATAGAACAAATTCGCGCTCTATTTTAATTTGCAACAATGCATAACCCTGTGCACAAGTACGGTGAACAAAGAAAAATAATGGGGATAGTGTCGGGGACAGTACAGTGTATGAATTGTGTACAAGAAAAGGCTAATAAAACAAAACGGGGATAAGTGATCGACTACCCCCAATCTACGCAATGAATTTTTAATGAATCTATGTTGAAGAATATGTATGGAGTGCGTCTCATCCACATATCCACAGGCGTAATTCATATAATTAGTATTTATAAAGAGATATGAAAGTAGAATGTGTAAAACTAAATTTGAAAGATGCGCTTCTGATTGCAGAACGCTTCACGGGAAAACAATTAACTCTTCCGGTGTTGCGTTATGTGCTCATGATCGCAGGTGAACGCACGCTCAAGATTCGCGCAACGAATCTTGATTTAGGAATTGAAATAGAACTTCCTGCACGTATTGAAAAAGAAGGGGTGATTGCGATTCCTGCAGATACGCTCGGTAACTTTCTCGCAAATCTTTCAAACGAAAAAAATGTTACGATCGAACAAGTCGGTGAACATATTTCTATTTCTGGCTCGACATTCTCTACGGTGATTAAGGGTGTGGGATATGAGGATTTCCCCACACTTCCGTTTGTGATGAAAGGGACTGAGTTTGAAATTGAAAACAAACAACTCCTCGCGGCATTTCGGGCAACACTGTATGCGGTTGCTGCAACTGATATCAAACCTGAATTCGCAAGCGTGTATTGCTACACAGAAAATCAGTCACTCGTTGTTGTTGCGACCGACTCGTCGCGGCTTGCAGAAAAAAAAGTACCCCTCAAAAATGTTCCCGAACAACTTTCCCTGCTTATCCCTGGAAAAAATGTAACAGAAATAATGAGAGCATTGGATGGAAAAGAAGGAATTGTGCGTGTGGTTGCAACAAAAAATCAGATATCATTTCACACCGAGCATATGCATATCACTTCTCGGCTTGTGGATGGTTTGTTTCCTGACTACAAGCAAATCGTTCCAAAACAATTTCTCACCGAAGCATTGATGCTCCGACAAGACCTTGTTGATCGGTTGAAACTCGCAACAGTATTTTCGGGTAAACTCCAACAAGTACGATTGAAGATTTGTCCCAGCGAAAAACTACTAGAAATTGATTCACGAAATGATGAAATTGGAGAAACAACACATCAAATCGAAGCAACGTTGAAAGGTGAAGATGTAGATTTTTTGTTAAATCAAAGATTTTTAATGGAAGTGCTCGCATATCTCTCATCTGATTCGGTGACACTTTCTGCAAGCGGGTCAGGACGCCCACTTGTTATCAAAGGGGTAAGTGATCAAACGTTTATGTATTTAGTAATGCCGATGAAGGGGTGAGTCACTGTTACAAAATAATATGAACATCTCGCTTCCATATTTAGCCCATCTTCAGTTTTTCTTCAATCTTGAAATCTTCGTCGTAGTCCGACTACTCCCATGCTTCCGCTCAATCAAAAAATCTGAATCTGGAACAAATCTGAAACCGAATCCGATCACATTATTTTGTAACAAGGCCTTCTATGAGCATGATTGATATCAGTACGCTCCTGGGGCGATATAAAGACATCCTTGTTGGTGATGATGAGAAAAAGAAACGTTGCAGCGCGCTCATTCAGGAATCTTCAGGACTACACATAGATGTAAAAGATATCAGTTTCAAAAAAAACACGGTTGTCATACGTGCGAATACTGTAGTGAAAAATGAGTTGTTTATGCACAAAACACGCATTATCAGTGCTTTTCAATCACACGGCTTTGCAGATATTTTTGAAATTGGATAGCACACCAGTACTATAAAATTTTTTACATTACTGTGCTCCTACGATGAACGAAGTTTTCTGTTCACTTTGATTTCCCACTGAGTCGCTGACGACAACACGAAGTTCATTGGTTGATAGTACTTGTGCAAGTGCAGAGGGAATAAAAGAAAATTCATACGGCATTGACTGAGTGGATCCAAGAAAGACCCCGTTGACGTAATAGTCAACACGATTGATCGGATAGGTGCTCTGCACTTGGATATCAGTGAGTAGTTTTTCATTCAGTGGATATGTTGTGGTGCTTGAGGGTTCACGAATGGCAATAATAGGAATGTATTCGGGTTTGTGGAGATTGTCGAAACTTGTGGGAATATTTGCCCATGCAGAATTCGGTAGTCCATTTTGTGCAATCCATGCTTGTGCAGGAGTCTCCCACAACATGAACTGTGAATCAGCATAGGGATTTGCCGGATGTGGACCAGTAGGGTCTTTTTTGTTCACCCAATAGAGTATTTCATGTGCATTAGGAATAACACGCTCTTCGATGTATTCCTGTGGAGTGTACGCTGTCGCAAACTGTCCTGAAATTTTATCGACTTTATATATTTCACCTCCATACCATAATCCGCGGAGCGCTGGTTTAAGTGTCCTTGAAATTGGTTGGGGAGCGGGAAAGGATTCTTCGGGAAGTGTTTTGAATGCCTCGGTGAAGAAGGCATTCCACAGTGGTGCAATAATAAATCCCGCCACCTTTTTCTCCATAGGAGTATTGTTATTATTTCCTGCCCATGCCCCCACAACAAGCGAAGGGGTGTACCCCACTATCCACGCATCACGATAATCATTTGTGGTACCTGTTTTCACTGCCACCTGACGATCAGGAAAGTTGAGGAATGATTGAGCACCAAACGCAGGGGTACGTGCGACATTGTCGGACAATACATCAGACATTTTTCGCGCAATTTCTGGGTCTATAACTTGCACCTCACGAGGCGCTGCTTCCATCACCATGTTTCCTTCACTGTCTTCAATTTTCAATATACCGATGTATGGGTTGCGTTTTCCATCGTTTGCAAAGACTCCATACGCACTCGTGATATCTAAAAGCGAAACTTCACCACCACCCAAGACAAGCGTCAGCCCATAGCGTTCTTTTTTTGCGAGTGTGGTAATCCCCACACGTTCAGCAAAATCGATAGCATGGTCAAGACCAACAAGATAAAGCATTTTAACCGCAGGGACGTTGATAGACTGTGCCAATGCATTGCGCAAGGATATTGGCCCGCGATAGGATTTGTCGTAATTTTCTGGCATATAACAAATTGAATCATCGCCACCGTTTAACGCGTTTCCTTCTGTGTCACAACGCGTGGAAAACTGTGTAGGGACATCGAAAACCACAGTATCTGGCGTATACCCTGCTTCGAATGCTGCACCGTAGACAAATGGTTTGAATGCTGAACCCGGCTGGCGTTTTGCAAGCGCAATATTAAAGTTCCCTTCGTTCTTTATGTCAAAATAATCTCGAGAGCCGACCATTGCGAGAATTGCGCCCGTTTTAGGTTCTATGGCAACAAGCGCAGCATTTTTTGCGTTATAGGTTTTTGCGTTTTGTTCCGCATAAGTTTTTACTACTGCTTCTGCCTTCGTTTGGAGCGGTAAATCAATAGTGGTGGTTACGCGTAAACCACCTTCGTTTAACATCTCCTCTCCATATGTTTCAACAAGCTTTTCTTTTACAAACATCACAAAATGCGGGGCACGTATACCCCTTTCTTGTTGTGGGACGAATTCCACTTTTTCTTCCTTTGCAGCAAGGTGTTCTACTTCAGTGATTGATCCAAGCTCATACATACGCTTAAGTACGAGATTTTTCCTGTTCTCCAATAGCTGAAAATTATTTCCATATGGTGAATAGCGCGTCGGGGACTGCGGTAGGGCGGCGAGATAGGCGGATTCAGCAAGCGTCAGTGCGCTTGCGCGTTTTCCAAAAAACGAAACACTTGCTTCCTCGACACCATAAATATTCCCCCCATAGGGTGCTTCGTTTAAATACAACGTGAGAATTTGCTCTTTGGTGAGTTCGCGCTCCAGCTTGATGGCAAGTATCCATTCCTTAAGCTTGCGCGTAATTGTTTTTTCATTTGAAAGCAGTGCATTCTTGATTACTTGTTGTGTGATAGTTGAACCACCTTGCCCTTGATAGCCTTCACGTAACCCTAGATTCACTAATACTGCCCGCAGGATTGCTTTTGGTTCGATTCCGATGTGCTGGTAGAAACGGTCATCTTCAATCGCCACAGAGGCGTTTTGGACGTATGGGCTAATTTCATCAAATGCCACAATTGTGCGTCGCACATCTTTGTGTACATCATAAAGAAGAATTTTTCCTGTACGGTCATAAATTTTTGTTGACTGTGAAACTTTTCGTGTTTCAAAAAGACTAAAATCAGGTATTTTTATGGTTGCAGCCCAAATCAGAAAACCACTCATCAGAAAAATGCTTCCTGTGAGCCCCACAATGACAGCCATTTGCAGACAGTACCCAAAGCCATTTTTATGTTTCTTGACCTGTTTTTTCATTGTGTTGTTATACTTATCGTACCATAAAATGCAAGGTGTTTTTGCTATGTGTCACCATGTGTTGTGAGTAGTTGTGACTCATATAAACAACCAAAAAAACCAATACAGACAAAGGAATTCGGTTGTGTTAGGATTTGTTGAATGGAAACAAAACGAGATGAAAGCGAAGTGAGTACGCTCATCGACGACATGTTGGCAAGGGGTGTCGGGACGTTTGTCGACCCCAATAATTCATTTCGGGAAAAACTTATCGCAAAAGCGACAGGAAAGCTGCACCACGACATAGTGGTCAAGTTTGGTGTTGACCCCACACGCCCCGACATACATTTAGGCCATGCCGTGGTGCTTCGGAAATTACGCCAGATGCAAGATCTTGGAGTGAAAGTTATTTTTCTTATAGGTGACTTTACTGCACAAATTGGAGACCCCACAGGAAAAAGTAAGGCGCGCCCAGAGATTGAACAAGCGGAAATTGAAGCCAACATGAAAACATACCTCGACCAAGTCGGGAAAATCCTCAACCTCGACACGCGGGTGTTTTCTTGGATTCGAAACTCTGATTGGTTTTACGGAGTGACAGACATTTCTGTTGACGCCAATACGCACATTACATGGAGCACGAAGGACACCGAAGGTGTGGAGCGCACCATACCGGTCAACGACCCTAATTCTTTTGTAGCAAAAGCGCTCGTCTATGATCGAACACGCATGCAGACGTCAGTGCTCAAAAAAAATGCTCACGGTGTGACGTTTGCAACAATACTTTCGATACTGCGCCAAATTACACTTGGGCAACTTGTCGAGCGCGACATGTTTCAAGACCGCATCAAGTCAAGCGAGCCGCTGTTTATGCATGAAATGATGTACCCCGTCATGCAAGGAATTGATTCGAATATTCTTGCACGTATTTATGGCACTTGCGACCTTGAAGTGGGGGGGACTGATCAGACATTTAACATGTTGATGGGAAGAAAGGTTATGGAAATAGGAGGATTACCGCAACAAGCAGTGCTCTCATTTTCGCTTTTGGTGGGAACCGACGGCAAGGAGAAGATGTCGAAGTCGCTCGACAACTATATTGGTATTACTGACCAACCAAACGACATGTTTGGAAAGGTCATGTCGATTCCTGATACGGCAATCCCTAGCTATCTCGAGCTCTGCACGTTTTCTCCGATGGAGGAGGTGGAGCAAATTGTGATAGGACTCAAGTCGGGAAAGCTTCATCCCAAAGAAGTGAAAATGAACCTCGCTGAGCAGATTACCGCCATCTACCACGGACAGGAGAAAGCAAAGAACGCACGCGAGTCATTTGTGAATGCATTTCAAAAAAAGGAAATGCCAGAAGACATGCTCGTGCTTTCTGTCGCAAAAGGAACATTGCTTGCCGACGCGCTTCTTGAAGGAAAGCTTGTTGAATCAAAAACAGATTTTCGTAGATTGCTCACTGATGGCGCAATACGCAAGAACGGTGAAGAAAAATTAGACGACCCGTTTAAGGTAATTGACGAACCGATTACGCTCAAAATTGGGAAGCACCGATTTGTTTCAATAGTCATCAAGTAATTTCAACAAACAAAAAAACAACCACCTTGGTTGGTGGTTGTTTTTTTATGTCGACCTACTCGTCGAGCAAGTCGTCGTCCTCTTCGGCGAGGATATCAGCGGGGGCGTCGGGATCGGGAATTGTGACCTCCGCAACGTCGTCGAGAAAGTCATCGCTCTCGACTTTATTTGGATCAAAATCCGTATCCCCAGTCACGGCATCATCGATAGGTATTCCTACAGCAAAATCATCACTCATGATGGAACAATGTTACGTTAAGTATAATTTACGCGATCACCCTAAGTTGTCTGCGAACTTGCTTGGGGGGATTAATCATTATGTATCATAAATAGGGAATTTTGTGCAAATACATGTGCCAAGTCTGTGGATAATGCCTCAGAAAGCTATGTGCATACAGATTTATTAACCAAGAGATAAAAAGGCAATGACACCAAAAAATTAAAAAAACACATCAAACACATTAACGTGTGGACGCTTGGTTGCGACACCTGCTGGAGTATCAGTGGCGGCGGCTCTTGGTGTTGCTTAAGTATCGCCCACAGTTTGTTTGAGTACTGGCTTGCTTTTGCACTGCGAAGTCGCGACGAATGTCGTGGTTACACAGTCGCTCCCAACAAAAAATCATCCCCACTACTGTAGAAATTTCTCCAATACCACTCATGGCCAAAAATACTGCGCATATCTTCTCGCTCATCACGGAGGAGTTGGATGTCTCTTAGAAGAATGTGACCGCAAAGGAAACACCACCGACACAGAGCATATACAAGACAGGAAGGAAGAATTTGCCCACCTGACGAAAACCTAAACGATGATAGATAAGTGCGAACTTCGCAATAATACTCGCCATGAGAGCGGCAAAAATGCCGAATCCCATAACAAGTTCGCTTATTTCATTGAATTTAAAGGCCTCACCAAGTGAGGCAAGTGCGGACGCGGAGCTAATAATACCTGAAAAGAATGAAGCAATAATCAGCCAGCCACTTCCGAGATAAAATCGTATTAACACCATGACCACCATCACAATTGAAAAAATAGTTGAAAACTTGGCGATAAAATGGAGCGGAAGTGGGCGATTCGTAAATTTCACGCCCTCAACCTGTGTAGAGCGAGAGAATGCAAATAAGGTGAGCGCAGTCATAACAAGAAAGAGTGCCGCCATCGGAAAAAGCATCTTTTGAAAAAATGCGAACGGTACGATGGCAAAGAGGATAACGATGTCTTTAACGAGTGAACCAGTGTTCGCAGATAGGTAGGCGAGATAGAGTCGTTCATTTGGCTTTGAGGCATCGTCGACATGTTGGTCCCCACGAAGAAACAAGATGATTGTTGCAAGGGATGAGACCAGCCCACCAAAGAATGTTGCCAACAGAAGTGCATTGCGCCCTTTGATGTATTTGGTGATGAAGTGCGAGATGAAACTCATGAAGCTCATCATGAGTATAACTTTCCAGAATGTTGCCACGCCGATATGTTGAAACACAAACATCTGCTCAGCGAATGAGTAGAGTGGAATCTTGAGTGATGCGTCTTGGGGAATGAGTGGGGTGATGATGAGCGCAATTGCGATAAGGACGCTGAAATCGACAAGTTCATGTTTCTCTATCGTGGCTGCAAACTGATGCCACTTATCTTTGAATTCCAAAATGATAAGGAGCGAAAACACCAGCGTTGCAATAAGCCAGAATTCCGTATTAAACACGGAAAGGCTCGCAATCAAAAAGACGGTAGGAAATGCAAGAATGGTGGTGATGCCTGCGCGTGAGTGACCATCTTGTTCTTTTTTTTGCGTTGATTCAAAAATAAAGATAACGAGTCCAAGTATCATGGTGCCCGAAAATGCGATTGGCCAAATGTACGGGTTGTATTGCTGGAAATAGCTTGAGAGGAAAGCCAATAGCGCAATAAGTGAAAAGTCGCGTATACCCAGGCTGCTGTGTGCCGTCGGGTTACTGATTTGGCGTTCTGCGCCAATAATGACGCCCGTGAGGAGTGCCATAAGGAGGTGAGAACCGGTGACGAGCAAGTGTTCGTTCATTAATTTATTCTACCAGCATCAATTTAAAATGTCCCATTATGAGCGAATTGCATCATGACGCGCGGTCGCAAGAGCGGTTAAGCCAAGTGCGATGGCGTCGTATTCATCATCAAGCATTTTCCGTTTCGGAATTGCAATGAGCTTTTCCGTCATTTTTGTCACCTGCTCTTTTGTCGCACGCCCATATCCGGTAATCGCAATTTTAATTGCGAGCGGGTTGTATTCCACGAGTGCAAGGTTTTTTTGTTTTGCTATGTACATGATCATTCCCCGTACTTCGGCTACATGAAGCGCTGTTTTGGCGTTGTTGGTGAAATACAGCTCTTCCAGTGCGATGAGGTCAGGAGTGTGACTCTCTATAAGTTTCTCGATGGTGCTACCGACAATATGGAGACGAGTAGAGAAGTCATCTTTTGCGGAAGTTTCGATGCACGCGGACATGACAAGAGTGGATTTTCCAAGCGCGCCGTCAAGCACCGCAACACCGCAGCGTCCGAATCCTGGATCGATTGCTAAGACAAGCATACAAATTAGTTTGCATTGGTGTATACATCTTGTACCTCGTCGTTTCCTTCCAGGTCTTCAATAATTGTGGAAAGTATCGCTCCGTCTTCATCAGAAAGGGGAATAGTAGAGTTGGGTTCCCAGCCATCCTCCGTTTTGGTGAATGCCCACGCTGCGGCTCCTTGTGCAGCAAGTGATCCACCACT
This sequence comes from bacterium, assembly GCA_043756865.1. Taxonomy (GTDB): domain Bacteria; phylum Patescibacteriota; class Minisyncoccia; order Phycocordibacterales; family UBA6899; genus MHLP01. The sequence goes on from JAYUQG010000013.1 coordinate 14,873, forward strand.
CCTTGTGAGTATGTGTTTTATTTCCTGTGCAGCTTTATTTCTGTTTGAAGTGAACGCTTCGATGATAAGCGCGCATCCTCCGGGGCCGTAGCCTTCATAGGTGAGTGCTTCTGTTGTTTCCGCTTCTCCTCCCGCACCTTTTTTGATGGCGCGCTCTATTGTGTCTTTGGGCATATTTTCCTTCTTCGCTTTCTCAATAAGCATGCGTAGTCCCGGCGAGTTTACATCTCCATTTGCCTTCTTGGACTCTGTGGCAATCAGACTCCCGAGTTTGCCGAACACTTTCGACTTCTTTGCGTCTTCTGCGCCTTTTTGGCGTTTAATCTGCGCCCATTTGGAATGTCCCGACATAGAGAGTAGTAGTTAGCAAGTAGTACACTTATATTATCCAAAAGGTTCGCGTGGAGCAATAATGATTGACAGAACACAATTTTTATAGTACCATATATTTGGTACTGAACCTCCCAACTCCAATACACAAGGAGATTTCATGCGTAAGTCTGTTTTTCACGCCCTGCTCATCGGCACCTGCGTTACCCTCGGCCTTCTATCGGGGTGTGGCAAGAAGGAAATGCCCGTTGAGCGCCCCATTGGCTCGGCGTCGAGTGGTGGCGAGCCACCCCCGAAGGAAGTGCCCATTCTGGTTGGTCAAACCGAAAAATGCAATGTGTTTCGGGTCTATGACCGAGTAGTCGAACGCCACATCTATTTTCTCGAAGCGGTGCATGGAGAGAATTTGCGCTGCGGCGGCATCACCACCCCGTAAGACGGGAATCGAAATCGAAACCGCGGCTCGTGTTGCGGTTTTTTTACAGCAATTTTTCCTGCAAATTGATCGGCACGTCAAAGCCGAGATGTTCATAAGCCTTTTTTGTCGCAGTTCTACCCCTCGGTGTTCGCTCCAAGAGTCCAAGCTTTAGGAGATAGGGTTCGTAAACTTCTTCAATCGTTGCCTGCTCTTCGCTGGTTGCGGCAGCTATCGTTCCGAGTCCAGCGGGACCACCACCAAATTTTTCAATGAGTATGGTGAGCATGTGACGGTCTGGCTCAGTGAGGCCGATTTGATCTACCTCCAGCAATCGTAGTGCTTCTTTGACGGCATGTTCATCAAGCGGGCGCTTTCCCACTTGTGCGAGGTCGCGCGCACGTTTGAGAAAATAATTTGCCGTGCGTGGGGTGAATCGACTGCGCAGAGCAATCTCGCGCCCCGCCACGCCTTCTAAAGGTACACCGAGGATGTTTGCGGAGCGGGTTACTATTTCTTCGATTTCATCTTCAGAATAGAACTCGAGACGGAAGACACCACCCGAAAAACGCGAACGCAGTGGCGCAGAGAGGAGTGCAATACGTGTGGTAGCGGCAATAAGCGTAAACGGTGGAAGTTCGAGTTGGATAGTGCGCGCAGACGGACCTTTGCCGATGATAATATCGAGCACACCAGATTCCATGGCAGGGTAGAGCACTTCCTCAACCATTTTATTCAGACGATGAATTTCATCGATAAAGAGAATGTCCCCCGGGTTCAGGTTTGTGAGAATAGAAGCCAAATCACCCACCTTTTCTATCGCAGGGCCAGAGGTGCTTTTCATCTGTGCGCCCGTTTCTTTTGCGATCAAATGAGCGAGAGTGGTCTTTCCTAATCCTGGCGGGCCGTAAAAAAGAAGGTGCTCAGGTGGATGTGCGCGCTCTTTTGCTGCCTGAAGTAGTATCTCGAGGTTCTGCTTAATGTGTGCCTGACCTATGTATTCACCCCAAAGTTGCGGGCGCAGTTTTTGGTCTAAAAATAAGGCTTCTTTGTGGTCGGGGGTGGGATTGCTTGACATAATAATTGATTGTGCTATGCTCTACACAGTTCAGAAATAAGCGCAGACAGTTACGGATTCGCGCAATTTCTTCCTCAGTATGCCACAGTCGAGACTCTTTCTAAAGAGGAATTAATCTCGCGTTCATAAGTTGCATACTAAGTTAAATACAAAGACTTGACACAATTACACTTTTATAGTAAGGTGTACACATAGCAGAGTTCTCTTCGAGTGGTGACAACGTTCGAGCACATCACCCTTCAAACAATTAAGGCCCCACAGGCTTCCATGATGCATCTCCGAGGACCCACTGGTCGACGCTTAGGCGTGCGGGCTGGCGGACACCTTAGGAATGCATTTAACTTCTTGCATCATTGCAAAAAGTAGCTGTTTGAAGGGTAATGCGCTTGAATCCACACGGAAAAAATTTGTAGGTTTGAAAAAGAGTGTAAACGTGCCCTGCATGTTTCGGCGCACTGCCCACTCTCTTTTTCAAGCCTGCAAATGCTAGGAAAGTGTTTTTTGTAAGTTTGATCAAGGGTAGGTATCTCCATGCCATGCTGTTTCTCCAGCACACCCTCCTTTTATCAAACCGGCAAGATAATGAGATGATAAAAACACCGCCTAGTGCGGTGTTTTTATATATGCCGATTAAGCAGAAGGCCGTCAATTTTGGTATTCTAAAGCAACAGTATGGATAAAGCTGAAACAAAACAAACCTATGGCACTAGGGCACTCCTTCGAGACCTTGCCAGCTTTCTTGCACCATACAAAACGAAATTTATCCTCGGGAGCATGCTCCGTATTGTAAGCGATATTGCATGGCTCTACCCAGCATACGGTCTTGCGATGCTCACCAACTTTCTTACCACATACAAAGCTGGTGACTCGCTTCGCCCCGTAGCAATTATTTTTATGCTTTTTGCTTTTGTTACCATAGTTCGCTATGGCGGACAGTATTACGCAAAAATGTTTGTATACGTAACAAGCGCGCGGGTGAACCTTGATGTGCAATTTGCAAGTATTATGCACATGTTTCAACTCGATATACGTTGGCATGAGCATGAAAATACGGGCAACAAACTGAAGAAAATAGTTCGCGGAGGAGAGAGCATGGACCGCATACTCCGCATTTGGATTAATAATTTTCTTGAAATCTGTGTAAACCTCGTGGGCATTACGCTTGTCGTCTCGACGTTTGACCGCGCCATTGCGCTCTTCACGCTCTTGTTCCTTGTTTCGTATTACATTATCGCATACACATTCAGGAAACGTGCTGCGCTCGCCGCGCAAATAGTGAACGCAAAAGAAGAAGACGTGCATGGCGTGTTGTTTGAATCCATCAATAATATACGCAGTGTAAAAGTCCTCGCCATGACGCCGTCACTCGGGGCTATACTTAAAACAGAAATTGCTGATTTGTATCAAAAGGTCTTGAGGCGAATGTTCTGGTTTCAAACCGGAGGAAGTGTGCGTTCCCTCTATGCACAATTTTTTCAGCTCGGAATTATGGGGTATATCGTCTACGGTATTACCGAGGGTAACTACAGCATCGGGTTCCTCATATTGTTTTACGGATATTTCGGAAACATCCTGCAATCAATTGGCGAACTTGCGGAAATTACTCAGGATTATATTATTGCCAAGCTTTCAGTGGGTCGCATGATGGAACTCCTGCATGAACCAATCACGATTGATAGTGAAGATGGAAAACTCCCTTTTCCTGATAAGTGGGAAAAAATAAGTTTCCAACATATTTCTTTTTTGTACGGCGACAATGCTGTGCTTGAAGATGTTTCGTTCGACATTAAGCGCGGAGAGCGCATCGGTATCGTGGGACTTTCCGGTGCGGGGAAGTCGACGCTTTTTAAGCTGCTCTTAAAAGAACACGAAGAGTACACTGGTGAAATTCTGGTAGATGATATACCGCTTCGCACAATAAGTAAGTCCAGTTACTTTACTTATGCTGCGCCAGTACTTCAGGATACCGAGGTGTTTAATTTTAGCTTAAGGAACAACATCACTATTACCAACGAATGCGAGGCGAACAACGAGGAGTTGCTTGCACATGCGCTGCGCGTCTCACACGTATCTGATTTTGTGTCGAAGCTCCCGCACGGGGTAGACACCCTTATCGGAGAAAAGGGAGTAAAGCTCTCTGGTGGAGAGAGGCAGCGAGTGGGTATTGCACGTGCAGTGTTTAAGAATCCTCAGATTCTTTTGTTGGACGAGGCGACATCGCATCTTGATATCGAGTCGGAAGAAAAAATTCGCACATCACTGCACGAATTTTTCCAGCGTGTTACCGCCATTGTTATCGCACACCGCCTCACCACCATTCGCAACATGGATCGCATTATTGTGCTCGAACACGGACACATCGTGGAAAACGATACTTTTGACGCACTCATAAAAAAACAAGGGAGATTTTTTGAACTCTGGGAAAAACAAAAGTTTTAGCCTTCTGCTATTTCAGTTATAAGCCAAGTTCGTGCCGTGCATCAAAGTTAACAAAGAAATTTGCCAAATTTTAATACCGCAAAAGCTCGGCAACAGAGTTTAATTGCCGCAAATTTGGATGCACCACAAAGAGTATTTCCAAATTTCAGCACTCGCAGATTCGATGAAATTTTAGGTCAAATTCGAGGCGCGGGAAAAGTGACGAAGAAGGCATATTCATATATATCGACTGAGTCACTTGGGTGAGGAGTGGCTATTTAGGAACCCACTTTGTGGGTGCCACTCCGCAAGACCATGAGTGATTTCTTCAGCGACCTAAATTTTACGACCGAAGGGAGATAAAATTGGAAGTACTCTCGTGGTGAGAAATCCACATGGTGTACAGTTCCTGTAAGGAACCGCAACGAAGTAGTTCGCCAAATTATCAATAGCACCAAAGCAGTATTTGGGATGCAATACGAAGGCTTGGACAGAGCCAGTGTTTGCGAAGCTGTATGAGTTATACTGCTTCCAAACCTGACGAAGGAAAGGCGAGTAGTGCGCCCAAATAATGCTTTGCTAACGCCCGTCTTCGAGGCCGACGGCCCTTTCTATCTCCGATAGTGCTGTCATGCCATTGATACATTTTACCATGCCATCCTGACGCATATCGAGCATGCCTTGTGGTTTGGCCGCTTCTTTAATTTCGCGTTCACTGGGGTTTTCACGGAGCACTGCTTCGACGGCGCGATCCATCAAAATTCCTTCATAAATTGACACACGTCCCTTGAATCCGGTGAAAGAGCATTTCTCACACCCCACCGGTCTCCAAAGTGTCCCCGTGTATTCCACTTTCGGGCGGTACCTTTTGAAATCGGGATATTCTCGCTCCATGGCCGCCTTTTCTTTTCCTTCGGGGGAATACTCCTCTTTGCATTGAAGACAGAGGCGACGCACAAGACGTTGCCCGATAACAATATTGAGCGCAGAACTGATAATCTTCGGGTTCACTCCAATGTCGATGAGACGAGGAATAGCACCTGCGGCGTTATTGGTGTGGAGTGTCGAAAACACAATGTGACCAGTGAGTGCAGAGTCGATGGCAACAGACGCAGTCTCTTCGTCTCGAATTTCTCCTACCATGACAACATCAGGGTCCTGACGCACTGCTGCGCGGAGTCCGTGGGAGAAGTCGTAGCCTTTGTCGTGGTCTATTTGTGTTTGCGAGATGCCTTCGAGGTGGTATTCGATAGGGTCTTCGATAGTGATGATTTTGATTTGGGGACTACGGAGTTTCTTGAGACACGCATAGAGCGTCGTTGTTTTTCCCGAACCGGTAGGGCCTGTAGTGAGAATGAGACCGTTTGGTTTTTCGATTTGCTCCACCATAACTGCATAAAAATATTCGTCCATACCGAGCTCTTCGAGTGGAACAGAAATAGACTTGGGGTTTAAGATACGCATAACGACACTCTCGGCATATGCAGCGGGCAAAATAGATGTACGCACTTCAACATCAACACCGCTAATTTTTATGGTAAAGCGCCCGTCCTGCGCTTCGTGGATGAGGTTGAGTTTTACGCCTGCCAAAAGCTTTATACGTGCGAGCACTTTTTTGTACGCGATGTGGTCAAGCTCGACAACGTCCTGAAGAATTCCGTCCAAACGATAACGCACACGGACAATTTCCTTTTCCGGTTCGATGTGTACGTCAGAAACGTTCGTTGCAACGGCTCCACCCATGATAATTTCTACAACAGTGGAAAGGGCGTGCGCAGTTCCCGAGGAGATAACTTCCTCTACAACGGCTTTTACGTCGGCTATTGTTTTAATAGTCGAGACGTAACGTTGCATCGTTTCGTCCGAGACAGACATAACACCGCCCGTCTCTGCTTTTGCATACGACACTTCTTTGTACACCTCCCATGCTTTCGCGATAGAGAATTCTGATGCGAGAAACGGAGATACGGTGAAGCCCTGTCGCGCAAGTTCGTCGATGACGGGCTGCACCTTGTCGTTGTGCGGAGTTTGCATGGCAAGACTAATGTCGTGCTGGTTCATTTGGAAAATAACAACCCTTGCGGCACGTGAACTTTCTTCTGCGATAAGACGGATAGCGTTGTTGTCGACCAGCACCTTTGCAAGGTCAATGTAGGGGAGGTCATAACGCTCTGCGAGGATTTGGGCAAGCGCTTCCGCTTCTTTTTCGCGGACTTCTTGGTATGCTTTGGCTTGTGCCTCATCTTGGAATTGGACCATTCGTCATATTGTACGCTGAGAACACTGGCTCAACAAGGGGATATTTTTGTGTTTGACAAAAAGTAATAAATGATATATAATACCCCCATGATGAATTTTATGACGACAGCAAAGCGTCTTGCGGCAGCGACCCTACTTTTGGGACTGCTTTTGCCGTCTGTTGCCTCAGCCTATCAGGCTGCTCCTGTTGCCGTCACAAAACAGGCCACTTTTGTCACCGAAAAAATTGCTCGCTTGAATGGTCAGACAAACCCGAGCGAGATGCCTGATGCATATATGTGGTTTGAATGGGGTATATCTGGTCGCCCGAACACCGTATTTGAAACACCACACAGAAGCATTGGTGGCTTGTCGAACACACTCATAGATCAAAGTGCGGATATTATCGGCCTTGCTCCGCAAACACAATATTTCTACCGACAAGTTGCCGAGAATGGTCGAGGTAAGAGTGTTGGCGCTACTGTTTATTTTACAACGAAAGCACTTGCGGTTGAAGTTCCACCGCTACTTATAATCGGGACAGAACCACCCGCCGCAATTGCAGAAACCACCGCGACACTCAAGGGATACATCAGCCCACACGGTGATACCAAGACACGTGCGTGGTTTCAGTGGGGCATAACTCAAAATTTTGAAGCAGAAACTCCTCCACAAGTAGTTTCCCCTGATGCTACGGTGTTTGTTGCAAATCTTGCCAACCTTACACCCGGAACACTTTACTTTTATCGCGTTGTTGGCGAAAACTCAGTGGGTAAAATATATGGTGCCTCGCGCGTATTCACCACAACAGGGACTCCACCACTTCCACCTGAAGCACCCATTGTGCAAAAGGTGCAGGTGCCAGAGAAAGGCAGCGACGGTGTGACGCGTACGACTACCACAAGTGGGACAAAGCTCGCTGCAAACGAGGCCAATGTGCCAGCAAACTACAACGTCAGTGGTGACACACAATACGGTTTGCCTGGAGTCTCATCTGGCTACCGACCCGGTGATGTCCTTGGGGCTATTTTCCGCAAACGCGACTCCGCAAAAACTGCCGCAGCACCTACAGCCGCGACCGCAGAGGGGCAAACGACAAACACAGTCTCACCCGCTGCAGGAACAAACCCAATTTCGAAATTTTGGAATAATGTCACAGGAAGACGAGGTGTAGAAGTAACGGTCGAGAAAATTGGCCCAAAAAAGGTTGTTGCCCACACTCCTGTCGAATACCGTGTTAGCTACACTTATCGCCAACTCGCTGCGGGGCAAGGGGCACAACTCAAGATTATCCTTCCTGCTGACGTAATTTACATTGGCGACAATACCAACAACGAGCTGTTGCTCGAAGAAGGACAAGGCCCCGAGCGCACCTACGTACTTCCGCTTGGCACTATTGAGGGTGGGTCAACACGCACTATCAGCCTCTTGGGAATGACAACGGGAGATGCAAAAGGATTCCCTGAGGCACGCGCACGTCTTGAATATGGTGATGCGCTCGGCATACAAGTGGTGTCTTCAGGTGGCACTGCATCGGCAAAGACCGCAAGCGTAGCAAAGTCAGGTGATGAGTCCGGAATGCTTCCCGGCTCCCTACTCGGTTGGATTTTCTACGTACTGCTTGTTGTGCTCCTTATTATAGGGATAAGAAAAGCACGTACATACTATTTGGCACGTAAAGAGGCAATTGAAACCGAAGAGCATGAAACTGGACGAAGGGATAAAGTAGACACAGGCACCGCTCAAGAACTCGTCGAGCAAGCATAATTATATGAGTTGCTCCATGCCAAAGGGTCCACGAGCGGACCCTTTTGCGTTACACTAATCCTATTCCTACTATGGAAACAACAATTCCCGACTTGAATACCTTAAAGCAGTTTGCGGCAGCCACGCTCGTGCAACTCGAGGAGAAGGCAGATGACAAGCATGCAAGCGTACTAGCGCTTTCTGGGGAGCTCGGTGCAGGAAAAACCGCATTCACGAAACTGCTCGCAGAAGTACTCGGAGTAACCGAAAGTGTCCCCTCGCCCACATTCGTTATCGCGAAATTCTACGATATACAAGGGCACCCCAAATATCAGCGGCTGATACATGCTGATATGTACCGCATTAATACGCCTGACGAACTCCGACCGCTGGGATGGGAGCAGCTTCTTGGTGACCCCACGAACCTGATTGTTGTTGAGTGGCCTGAACGGATTAATGGGCATATCCTTGAGCACGCAACGCGGCTGCATTTCACCGCAATTGACGAGACAACACGCATAATTCGTGCATAATTAGTTGCATATGAGCGGTAGAATAAAATTTTTCCGAGACGGTGGTCAGGCGCGCGAAACGCACCAATTTTTGAATACCCACGGAATCAAAAGTTATACGCGTGAACGCTCCCCCTCGACCGCACAACAAGGAGAAGAGGCATTTGGTGTCGATCTTTTTGTGCTCAAGGAAGACGATGTTCCCGAAGCAAAACAACTACTCGATTACACCTATGGTGTGAGTTGGGGTGAAAATGTGGTGAGTTAGCTTTGTTTCGTTTTCTGTGTGCTGCGATATGTAACACGCTTGTGACTTGTAACTTGTGACTATAAACTGGTGTCATGGTTACCAAAGAATACTCCAAACGCCTTGTGCTTTTTGATGCGCACGCAATTATCCATCGTGCATACCACGCGTTGCCCGATTTTGCGACGAAAACAGGTGAACCGACGGGTGGACTCTATGGACTCTCCACCATGCTGTTTCGCTCCATTGCGGAGTTTAAGCCCGATTATATGGCAGCGTGTTACGACCTTCCCGGCCCGACGTTTCGCCATAAAGAATATAAAGACTATAAAGCAGGTCGCGCAAAGACAGACGAAGAACTGAAACAGCAGTTGGAGCGCAGTCGGGATATTTTTGCCGCATTTCATATCCCCATTTATGACAAACCCGGCTTTGAGGCGGACGACATGCTCGGCACCATTGTAGAGCAGACCAAAAATGAAAAAGATCTCGAAATTCTGATAGTGACGGGAGATATGGATACCCTTCAACTTGTGTCAGGAAAACGTGTGCGCGTGTATACGCTGAAGCGCGGATTGAATGACACTATTGTCTACGATGAAGATGCGGTAATGGCGCGTTTCGGCTTCGGCCCACTCGCGCTCCCGGACTACAAGGGGCTTCGAGGTGATCCGTCGGACAATATCATCGGAATCGCCGGTATCGGAGAAAAAACAGGGAGTGATTTGATACAGAAATTCAAGACTATCGAAGGAATCTACAAGGCGCTCAAAAAAGGGAAAGAGAAACTCACCGATGTGGGTATCAAGCCCCGCATCGTTGAGCTGCTTATTGCAGGCGAAGAAGATGCACTTTTTTCTAAAATGCTCGCAACTATACGTCTCGATGCGCCCATAGTGTACAAGCGTCCCGAGCAGACATGGAGTGAGACCTTTACCGCGGAAAAAGCGGTGAGTTTGTTTAACCAGCTTGAATTTAAGTCACTGTCTGTAAAAGTAAAACAACTTTTTCTCAAAAACCAAGAAGGTGAGACCGGTGCACCTCTAGAAAAAGGAAAAGCGGCCCCCACACTCTTTGCCGAAGTGGACCTCGACAAGACGCTGCTGCGCAAGGCCGCAATTGCGCTGTGGGTACTTGACTCAGATCGCACAACTGCGGGTATCGAGGAAATCATTGATCATACGGGAGCAAATTCTCTTGAAGCGGCATGCGAAATTCTCACCAGAGAGCTAAAAAAAGAAGGATTAACAACAGTTTTTGAGGAAATTGAACTGCCACTCATTCCCATTATTGCGCGCACAGAAGAAAAAGGAGTGCTCATCGATGTTCCGTATCTCGCGGAGCTCTCGGCGAAATACCACAAAGAACTCAAGAATGCTGAACAGGCGATTTATAAACATGCAGGCGAAGAGTTCAATATCAATTCCCCAAAACAGCTTGGGGTCATTTTGTTCGACAAACTTGGACTTGCGGTGAAAGGTTTGAAGAAGACCGAAGGCGGGGCGCGTTCGACACGTGAATCCGAACTCGAGAAACTCAAGGATGTACACCCCATCATTGCATCTATCCTTGTGTATCGCGAATATCAAAAATTGCTTTCCACATATATCGACAATATTCCCAACATGGTAGATGCGGCAGGGCGCGTGCATACCACATTTCACCAAAATGGTTCTTCAACGGGGCGATTTTCTTCGACAAACCCCGGCCTGCAAAATATCCCCGTGCGAGATGGGCTCGGAGAGGTAATTCGTGATGCATTTATTGCCCCAAAGGGTTATGTACTCGTGTCGTTTGATTACTCGCAAATTGAAATGCGTGTGCTGGCGATGCTTGCAGAAGACCCTGGCCTCGCAGAAATATTCAGCTCAGGTGCAGATATCCATACATCAGTGGCATCAAGGGTATTCCGTGTTGCCCCAGAGGCAGTTTCAAAAGAAATGCGACGCAAAGCAAAAGTGATTAACTTCGGGATTATTTATGGCATGGGAGTGAACGCCCTCAAGCAGAATTTGGGTTCTACACGTGATGAGGCTCAAGAATTTTATGACCAGTATTTCATCACATTCCCAAAAATTGCGGAGTATTTCGAAGAAGTGAAGAAAACTGCAACAAAAAAAGGATATACCGAGACGCTCTTCGGGAGGCGTCGACACTTTCCCAATCTCCGTTCTCGTATTCCATTTATGAAGGCGATGGCCGAGCGCATGACCATGAATGCCCCACTACAAGGAACCGCTGCCGATCTTGTGAAGATTGCGATGCAAAGAGCAGACCGAGCGCTTAGAGAGATGAACATGGTAGAAGATGTAGCACTTATCCTGCAGGTACACGACGAACTTATCTATGAGATAAAGGACGACAAGAAACTGATAGAGGAAGCAAGCAACATTATACTTTCAGCAATGGAGGGAGTCGCGAAGGGTACTAGCGGAGAAAGCATTCCGCTAGTTGTAGACCGCGCAATTGGCACTCGCTGGGGCAGTCTTCGCGAAGAGAAGTAAGAGGGCACACTGACTTAACATGCTCAAGACAAAAGCTATTGCAGGACAAGTAATCGCAAGCCGGACATTCGCAAAAGCATTTGCACGGGATGCAAAAGTTTCATTACGCGCGTTCCATAAAGTAATCGAAGAAGTGAGAGAGGTTGATGTTCCTCGAGTAGTATTTCTCATCACAGAGCGTGATAACGTGGGACTGTTCAAAACGCAGCCCACAAATTTTACCCCCAATCCCCGTTCGAAATATTCGGCAAAAGAAATTTCGGCGCTGATGCGTTACGAAACATGTATCCAGCCACTGTATGGATATGCACAATCACGCAAGGCGACAATTGAAGAAAAGCGCATATTTCGTGCTGTCATGGCTGAGATTGATAGGCACTGGAGGGCACCCCTCGGACTCTCTTCAATGCGCATTCCAGCGGGGAATATTCGCTTATTTGCCGATGAGCTCCCTCATGGGTATGGGAGAAATCATGGTGTCTGCATTGGGCAGAGTGTGTATATTCGAGACGATAAGACGCTCGGTGCGTGGGTACACCATGTTATACATGAGTTTATTCATGCGTCTGCACATCTGGGGGTAGATATTGGGTCAGGGAAAAACATACAAACGAAGTGGCATGGATGGATTCGTACTGAAAAGCTGGGTGTCGGATCGCGCAATAAAATTACGCAGCAAATGAGTTTATCCAGTATTAATGAGGGGCTTGTGGAATATATTACCATGCGTACGTTCCTCTCAATTCCACCTGCGAACCCAATACTTGGAAAGACAGCTGAGTCATATCGCAAACTTATGCGCACTTTTTCAAAGAGGACAGGAGAAAAAGTGGGAAGCCTACTTTCGCCAAGCGGGATAGCAAGAAATGCGGAGGGAAAGGTGGGGATGGGGTATATATATCTTCAGCAGCGAGAGATGCTTGATTATTTTATCGCCACCCTTGGGCTCGCCATCGCACATGTGTGGTCGGCAACAATAGATGAGGCACACGAGTTTGCTTTTCTCCTCTCGGTGAGAGCAAACTTTACTGGCGATATGGTACCAATCGAGGCGCTATTTGATGCATACTGCGGAAAAGGGTCACTCAAGAAATTTGCGAAAATCAATGACATGGATGCACAACATTCATTTTTGTACCAAATTATGTTGGGCAATCGTACACAACGCGAAGTGCTTAAGGCAATTGGGACCAAAAAACCTATGCTTGATAAACTTCTCACTGAACTCGTAAAACAGCTGCCGCGGAGATAGCGCAATACATATCGGAAGTAATTCGGCACAGCTTTATTCTTTCAATCCCCTTCGGTTTACCGCGGTGCGGTAATTGTTAAAAAAACCCTATAAATATAGGTTTTTTGTTGTAATGAGAAAAAGAAATGGTCAAAGCGTAAAAATGATTGACTTTTATATTAAATTGATGTATAATACATTATGTCAGTTCCCCACATGTTCACCACAAGGAGTTTTCGATGAATACCCGTTTTCTCTCCGTTCCCGTCCTGGTTGCCTGCCTCTTCCTCTCCGGCTGCTTTGCCACGATGCCGTCGCGTACCGATGCCCAAGGTCGCCCTGTCGCCGGCAGTACCGGCGCAGCCCTCTCCGGCGAAGTCAAAGGAGGTGCTGTTGGCATGGCACTGGGGACAATTTTGGTGCCGAGGAGTCCGGTTGCCGGCGCCATTATCTTGGGAGTAGTCGGGAGTGCTATTGGCGCAAAAGCCGATGAACGCAGGGCCGCCGTTGGCTCCACCACGTGCGTCTATGATGCTCGTAAGTCCGGAAAGGACAATAACGGCAGCTTCAACCAGGGTGTCAGCTCCTCCAAGACAGTCACTGGATACGCGACGGACTGCGGTAAGTAAGTTCCCCAAGGAACACCAAGGCGGCCTATGGCCGCCTTTTTTTATCCGATTTTTTCCATGATAGTATTCAGCTACGCGCGTGTTGCGCACTATCTCTACTGCAATGATCACCTTCTACATTGGCGAAGATACCGATAAAGCAAAAAAAGCACTTAATCTGGCTGTAGATAAGGCCAGGCACACCGATGCTGATGCTGTTGCTGTTGTGCATCGTTTTAACGACATAAATTTCGGATCAGGGGTGATTCTCGAAGCAATGTCGGCTCAAAATCTCTTTGGAGCGCAAAATATTGTGGTACTTGAGGACATTCTCGACCATTCTGAAGGCGAGGATTTCTATCTTCGCATGCTTAGTAGGGCGGCAAATCAGGTATTTGTGAGGGAGCGCACCCCAAATAAGGAACTTTTAAAGCATTTTACAGACTTTGGCGATGTTCAGACGTTTCCTGTAGCAAAGAAAGAAAAGAAGAAACCCATGAGTTTTGCAGTCGCAGATGCAGTGTCCATGCGAGACAAAAAACTTGCATGGGTAGAGTACACCCGAGCGAGAGCTGACGGGGCTGCTACTGAGGAACTCCATGGGACGATTTTTTGGGCAATAAAGCTGCTCTATCTGTGTGCACACTGCACCAAAGAAGAAGCAATTGCTGCCGGCGTGAGCGCATATAATTACCCCCGTAGCCTGACATGGTCAAAGAAATTTCTCGCTGGAGAACTTGAGTCCAAGCTTCGAGAGTTGCGCGATATGTACCACAACGCCCATCGAGGAGATGGTGACTTTGACGCAATGTTGGAGCAGTTCATCCTAAAATCATAAAAAATTAAAACTTTGTCTTTTATATAAAAAGACTTTTATATTGGACATTAAGGACAAAAGGTAATAATTCTTATAAAATAAGCCATTTTTGGGTAAAAAAATGAGGACCGGCTGGAGATCCGGTCCTCTGTTGTTGGAGGAAAACTTTTGTTTGGATTGTGTAAAGAACTACTGTGATTTACAGTAGTCCTTTAAGATAATCAGGATATACTGCAATTCGCGTCTGGGACAATAGTACACTATGTCTCATACAGGTATCAAGGACATAGTGTGGATAACTCAAGGACATATATAACAAAAAACACATTGATTTTTATGTCAATGTGTTTTTCTTCTCGCTTATTTTTATTTGAGATTTTTTGCAATGTGTTTCTCGATTTGTTGGAAGATAGCATAGGGGGCTTTTCTTCCATTTAACTTCACCACCTTGTGACCCGACTTCTTGAGAAATCCGATTATTGGCCATGTGCGCTCTTTGTATTCCACGAGTCGTTTGGGAATGATTTTTTTGTCGTCTACGGAACGTTTATAGAGAGAGCCTGCACAGACAGGACAGAACTTTGGTTTTTTCGAAGGATAGTAGAGTGCCATGAGGCCTGTTTTACAGTAATTGCAGAGGAGTCTCCTGCTATTTCTGGCAATTGAGTCCTTTGGATCAACGTCGAGGAGAAAAAAGAAGATTTTAGACTTTCCGTATAGTCGCTCAATTTCAGGAATTAGTCCTTCTGCTTCAAGCATAGTGCGCGGCGAGCCAGAATACACAATACCCACACCACTTTTGGCGAGTTCCTTGGTTTTCTTTGCCACTTCGTCTAATACAAAAGCAGGGTCATTAAGTTTACCGCCGTCGAAAAGTGCGCGTTCACGCTTCACTATTGCCTCCTTTTGGCGTTTGGGATCATGCCAAATAGCCTCTAAAAGCTTTCCCGTATCGAAATTAATAAGTCCGAACTTGGTTGCCACAAGGTTTGCTTGGGTACCTTTGCCGCTCCCGGGTAAGCCGTAGATGGCAACAACAATTTTTTCTCTTTGCATGCCCACATTGTAGCAGATGGATATATGGCGAGCGAAATTGTTTAGACTTACGCAAGTGCGACACTTCTTCGTTGTGTGGTGGTCGGGTTTGACTTCTGCGTTGGCGGGACTAGATTGAGAGAGGTCAGTTCTAAGGAAACAATATGTTGCAATGTGTAGTTGGTGTACTCAAGGAAGTAAAGCAAAGTGAGGGACGCGTCGCGCTTACTCCCTCTGGAGTTCGCGATTTGGTCACCCTTGGTTGTAAGGTAGCAGTTGAAACAGGTGCGGGGGTTCTTTCAGGCTACAGTGACGACGATTTCATTGCGGGAGGTGCCAGCATTGCGTCCGTTGCACAGCCCATTTGGAAGAATTCCGACATCGTTCTGAAAGTCAAAGAGCCAATTGTCTCTGAATACCGCTACCTCGCGTACCTGGAAGGAAAGATACTCTTCACGTACCTGCACCTTGCAGGGGTTGACCCTGAGCTGACTGCACGGCTCCTCCTCCACAAGGTAACCGCCATAGCTTATGAGACGGTAAGCGAAGAAACAAATGGTCGGATGACTTTTCCGCTTCTCACGCCGATGTCTCGAATTGCAGGGGAGCAGTCCATGAAGGCTGCGCTCTTGCGTCACGCATCGAGCGACTACGCAGCACTCACAGCCATGATTATCGGCGGCGGGAATGTCGGCGAGGCAGCCCTTCGGGTTGCACTCGGCGCACAGCTCGGACTCATAGCGGTCTTTGAAAGTAGGGCCGAGCGTGCGTGCGAGCTGAATCGCACGTATCGGGGGAACCGTAACCTCATTGTCTTGCCGCTGACCGCACTCCAAAGCGAAATCGGCGAAACCATCCTGTCGGATGCTGACATTGTTATTTCTGGTCCGATGCTTCCGGGGGGCAAAGAAGCACCTATTGTGCTGCGTAATACTCAACTTGCCACCATGAAGCGTGGCGCGTACATCGCGGATGTGTCCATCGACCAAGGGGGTTCAACCGAACCAACGAAAGGTAAGTCCACGAAGCCGGGAGAAACCTTTATGTGGGGCACAAACCAGCTCGTATTTTCTTCCGTGGCGAATATTCCGGGCTCGACTGTTCCCACTGAAGCAACGAAAGCACTCACCGATGAGACGTTGCCGTACATCAGCGCACTCGCAAGGTATGTCTTGACGCACCGCGTGGGTGGAGAATTGATTCCCGCGCCGTTCGCTGTGTTCAAAGCACTTCCTTCGCTTTTGCGCGGACTACAGACGTACAGCGGCTCGCTCTGCAACATGCATGTTGCTGAAAAGCACGGACTGCTTGCGCAGTACCAACCTCTTATCGTTTAAGCGTATTCCACAACGACACACACCCCACAAGGAAACTTGTGGGTTTTTTATGTGCGAACCATTGTGTTGTGTGGAATAATCGAACACATTATGGAAACAGACTATTGGTGGAAAAAAGCCAAGATATACGAATTATATGTAGATAAGTTTGCAGGAGACTTGAACGGCCTTACTGCACGCCTCGATTATTTTACTTTGCTAGGAATAAACACACTGCACATTCTCCCGCACTATCCCTCCCCGATGATTGATGACGGATACGATATTACCGACTATCGGAATGTGCGCTCTGAATTAGGGACAATCGACGATATGCGCACGCTGATTGAGGCGGCAAAAAAGAAAAACATTCGCATCATTTTAGATTTTGTCCTAAACCATGTTTCAGCAGAGCACCCGTGGTTTGTAGAGGCGCGTTCGTCAAAAGAGAGTACGAAGCGGAATTATTTTCTATGGAGTGAGCAGGGGGACGAGTTTTCACTTGCATTAAATGCATTTCCCGATATCAAGCCCCGCAATTGGATTTTCAACGCACAAACGGGTGACTATTATTTTGCGACGTTCTATCCAGAGCAACCGGATTTGAATTGGGACAATGAGGAAGTGGTGACTGCCATGCTCGCACATATGGAATTCTGGGCCGACATGGGCGTAGGTGGCTTCAGGCTTGATGCTGCGGGATTTCTCATCAAACGCAAGGACACCACTTGCAGAGGACTTCCTGAAACCCACCAAGTGATAAAGCGCATACGGAAGCACTTGGACAAAAAGTATCCTCGAGGAGTTATCCTGTTGGGCGAGGCAGCCCAAAGCATAGAGGACACAAAAACATATTTCGGAGACGGGGACGAGTGCCACATGATGTATCATTTTCCGATGATGGCTCAGCTTTGGCTCGCACTTTCAGAGGGCGACGCTTCATGCACGCCAGAAATGAACAACACGTTGCCTGCCATACCCGAGAACTGTCAGTGGGGAGTATTTCTGCGCAATCACGACGAAGTAGAGCTGCGTTTTCTCGAATCCCCCACCCAGCGCGAGAGCTTGTTGCGCTATCTTGACCCAAAAGGAGAATTTCTCTTCAACAAGAATGTCGCGACATGCGTGCGCGTCGCCAATGTAATGAACGGAGAAAAGGAAAAAATTCTTACCGCCTTTCGCCTTCTCTATGGAACTCACGGTGCGCCAATCATGTATTATGGTGACGAAATTGGAATGAAAAATCTCCCCATGAGCACATACAAAGATGTTCGCAAATACGTACGTGGTGCGATGGATTGGGCAGAAGCAAAGTGGCAGATGGCTGAACCGACATCATTATTGAATGAAACTGCGCAAATTATCAAACATGCACCCCTCGCCCAAGTTAATGCACGGTGAACGAGTGGCATTTGCTATACTCTGCAGATGAAAGTAAAACAAACAAAAACTGGATACATGCTCAGGCTGGTGACGGGGGAGGAGATAGTGCGGGCGCTTGAAGTATTTGCGGGAGAGTACAAAATTGGCATGGCAGCATTCACTATGCTCGGCGCTGTCTCGCAAGTAGAACTTGGCTATTACACACTCGGGGAGCGGCAGTATCATTGGAAAGAGTTTAATGGAGAGTTTGAGGTGTTAAGTGGGATTGGCAATATCAGCATGCTGAACGGTGCAGCAATGATTCATCTGCACACGACGCTCTCGGGTCCTGACTTTGCGGCATTTGGCGGACACATGCGACGTGGTATCGTCGCGGCCTCACTTGAGGTGATGGTGGTGTGCGAGGAAAACATCATTCTGCGAAAGCTCGATGAAGCATCCGGACTCAATTTGTGGGAAATATAAAACCGCCAGTAACACTGACGGCTTGAAGTAGATTTTCCTCAAAAATATTGCAACTTAAGAATGCAGGACACTGCAGGTTTTGCACCGTGCAGCGACCACACTTCGACTTCACGCTCTAAAACGGCACCTTTTCCACTTGGCGGATGATATGCCCGGAGGTTACGCACGCGAGCGTGGACTGTGTCACCGATAACGACGGGAGAGGGAAGACGAAGACGATCAAATCCACGGACAATACGAACATCATGACCGCTAATCACAAAGCCTTCATTCGGCAACAGGCCTGGAATTAGTGTGACGAGCAGAAGTCCATGCACAATTACACTTCCGTAGGGGCTTTCGCGAATACTACGCTCGGTGTCTTCGTGAATCCACTGATGGTTGTTCGTCAGATTGGCAAAGTGTTGTACATCGTCCTGAGTAACGACTCTGGTTGGTCCCCAATCGCTCCAAGCGTTATCAGTTGAATATTGAGTGAGCGCGCCCACGTCGTCAAAGTGAATAGCAAACGAGACCTGATTGTTTTTCATATGTTTCCTCTATAAAAAACCCCGATCCAATCGGGGTTTTTTTGTTTAACCGATCCCGTATCCGCCTGTCTTGCCTGTGAGGTCAAAGTTTTCTTCGATGAATGTAATTATCTCGCTAGGGTCGACGGAGCGGTTGAACACAATATTCGGCCCATGTTGATCGAGATAGACTGCAAGCATATTTCCAAATCGCTTGAGTCCACGCGATGTGTTTGCGCCACACTGATGACTTCCACATTCGTATTCGCGTTGCGATACTGTCGGTACTTGTGATTCTGCTTTTTTCGGGCAGTGGAAGTGCACAATACAATCCGCGTCGGGGTGTTCCTCGAACACGATCCGTTGCGATTGCCCCCCGACAGACGGCTTGCTTCCGTATGCAATGACCGAGTCAGGACCGTCTGTTTCGACTTTCACCAGTCCGACATACCTCATGTCATTAAAGTCTGTTTTTCTGCGTGAAGTGAGAAAAGTCTTCTCGTCTACCTTCACTGCAAAGTGCCCTGCGGTAACGCCGCGAAACTTTTTGTACGCACCCCGCAGGATGCAGTGATCGACAATGGTACGTAACGACGCGGGCACAAGGTCGGATTCCCACGGCACTGCCTCACCCGAGACGATGGTGCTTCGTGTGAAGGTGAGATGCGAACGAAGATATACCATTTCGACGAGCGAGCGTAGCGCTTCTTCGCGGTCGGTAGTTACTGAGTAGGCGGCTTCCTCCGGAACGATAATCATGTTTTGCTTTGTTACCACATCGTTGGCGAGTACGAGATTCGCACTTGATGCTTTCAGCATGTTGAGACCTTGTCGGTACTGTTCTTCGGGAGTCGCACCCGCGGTTGCCTTGAAGCCCACGAGAAAGATGTCTTTGCGCGGTGTCCGACCGTCAGAACCATTTCGGAACATCTGGATGAGCTTTGCAGAAGGCGCAAGAACTAGGTTGTGCGAAACTGCGGCACCTGTATCATCTGCAGTGCGAAGGCGCTCCGCATTTTTTCCGGACTCTACCTCGCCAACCATGCCGTCAAAGTCAACGACTGCGGGATTCCAAAAAACAATCTTTGAACGTGATTCGTCCACGATGCTCAGAACGAGTGTTTTAAGGTCCTCGTTTGTCTCAATGTCGCTCTTGGGGTCAGCAACTTTTGTCAGATGTAGCACTACATCCATCTTGTCGTCATGCGCCTTTGCCAGCGCTGCGAGTCTTCGGGCGGTGCCACCATATGCAGGAGCGACGAGTGCAAGGTGAGTGCGCACATGCGAAATAGTTCCGCCGCCAACAACGTGTACGATTTTGTTTGTCATGATGTTTCCTTTATTTGTAAATGAACCAGGATGCCTGTATCTATGGTACGCAGAGCCAATAAAAGTGACAATCAGTGTTTATAATCATGATAAACAATGCACTAATAGGTTTTTAAATAAGCGTTTATTTGTCAATATAAGATTGACACAACGGTCTATTTTGTTACCGTGTGTATATGGAAACACTTGAAAAAGTACTAATGGGGCTTGGCCTGACACTGACAGAAACAAAAATTTATCTCGAGGGTATTCGCCACACTTCACAAACTGCATCTGAGCTTGCGCGCGTGACACGCATAAAGCGCCCTACGGTGTATCATGCGATTGCGACACTTATGGACAAGGGACTAGTCGCTGAGAAAAAAGTTGGAGGGAAGCTACAATTTTACATGTCTCCGCTTGAGCAAACAAAAAAACTTGCGACGCGGGAGCGAGACGCAATTGAGGCAAAAGAAATGGAGCTTGAGCGGCTCATTCCACTTTTTTCAACACTGCATCATCAGGGTGGGGACGCACCTTTTGAAGTCGTTCAGTATCAGGGGATTGAGGGGGTGAAGACGGTGTATGAAATTGCACTTTACGCGAAGCGGCCGCACTGGGACGTCATTGCCCCCGTCGATAATTTCTTGCGGAGTGCAGGAAAAGCGTATGCAGAATACTATTTACGCTCGCGTAAGCAGCATCATATTGTGTCGCGCACATTGTGGGAGGAAAAACAGCGTTCAAGAATGCTTTCGAAAGAAGAAATGAAAGAGCGTAACCCGCGGCTCTTGCCTGTGAGTATGCAGGGAAAGTTT
>JAYUQG010000014.1:0-78331 GCA_043756865.1 bacterium
TGTATGTGGTCACTGCGCAGAGGGATGCACTCCCATATGGCCTAGAACAGGCATAGCGTGCATGGAAACGTGCGGTGGATGAAAAAGATATACCCCCCCCTTCCTGTGCTGAAAAACTTTGTGTAGCAGGGAGAAATGGCAAGGCTATACTTTGGATGTGAAACTAGGCAATAGAATTGCAAATAGGCAAGGCATTTTCATTAAAACTATTTCAGAAAAATGAAACATGCATACACATGCAACGCAATATAAATAAAAACATATTTATATAGCAACTTCTTATGAACGTAAATTTTGGAGTCGTGTGGGCTCCAACTGCGATGCATTGTTTTTGTGGATAGACGAAACAACAACCTGAGCGACCATGTCGTTGCTCGAGTTCGTGTGCACTATGTTTGGCTCAACCATTTCATTTTCTTCTGGAAAAAAAGATTCATCAGTAGACCTACCTCTGCTAAACATTTTTCGCGCAAATATAGATAGCGCAAGCAGCGCAATTGCTGCAACAGGAATCATTGGATGGCGACCAAGGAGCCCGAAAAATGATGGCGGCACATCAATCGTCATCGGCTCACTCTCCAGTGACCGTGCACCGTTATCTGCGACTGCGACCGCCGCGATACGGTACACACCGGGCAATAGTTTTGACTCACCGCGGAAGTGCGCAGTACCGTCTTCGTCGACGCGTGTTTCTACTACTTTTTTTTCTCCCCCGTTATACGAAAGAAGGATATGTAATTTTGCACTCTTTGTTGCAGCGAGCAAAAGTGTGAGTGGATCACCTTCTGCGGGAATACCTTTTGCAAGCTGGAGCGATGGTGTGGGCAAATAGGTAACTTCAAACGAGCGCTGTGCCGTGATTCTGTTGCCCGCTACATCAACAGCAGACATCGTGAGTTCGTGAGTTCCCGGTTCGCGTGCGCGATATTCAAACACATGACTGCCGTTGTCTTTCCATATTTGACTCTCGCCACGATCGATCGAATATTCATAATGAGAAATACCCGACAGCGTGTCGGTTGCCATAACTGAAAACGCGATACGAGGGTCTGTCATGTCGCTACGCAGTACTTCAGCAAATGTCAAAAATTCTGGTAGCGTCCGATCTACACCAAGTCGATAGGTGACCACGGGGGTCCATCCCAATGGTTCTTCTCGTCCAACATGAAAATACCACTCGCCATCAGTAAGGTCAGTGATTTTTTTGGTTCGAATGGGCGGAGCATACGGAACCTCAGGACGTCCGTCTGCGAATTCATCTAAACCCAAACGCACACGGAGTGTACTCGAAGATATATCCCACGCCAGCTCTGCTTCGGTGCTATTGTACCAAGCTGCTTGGTCAGGATGTGTCGTTGAGTAAACGGAAAATGGTTCGAGGTCTGCCCTGATGCCCAACACTTCTCCCGTGGACGAAGAATCTGCCTCAGGTGAAAGGTCCTTGGGAGCACCAACATACACACCGCTCCCAAAGCTGGTAAGAATATTCCCACCGGTTCCATCCGCAGCAAGCATAGCTCCGGTTTCAAAACGCAGGCGTATCTCTCCTGCACGAAGAGGCACAATTGAAAGTGTTGCCACCTCGTGTTTATCCACCACCGTACTCGTCGCGAGTAAGCCTCCAAATGTTATTTCGCCAATCTCTGTATTTATTGTGGGGCGAACAGTCCATGAAGTCACGGCAGATGCGGCGATATCTATATCCAACACAGAGAGAGCGCGAGGGTCGTAGGTAATCCTCCCTTCGAGTGCATTGACTGATTCACCCCCCGAACTTACGAGGACTCTTATTTTTGTTGCTTCCCCTACGGTATATGTTCCCACGATTGGAGAGAAGTAGATCTTTGCGTCCGCGGCAAAAAGTGAGCACGGAAAAACAACCAGTATGGCAAGAAGTGTGGACAAACATGTGCGCAGTGCAAACATATGTATTAACTGGATGAATTGAAACGCTGCACAAGCAACAATCTACTGCACTCCACCCTGAGGGTTCTCTGGAGTATCTTGTGCTCGTGCGCGAATGAAGAACCATGCGAGGAACCCAAAGAGCACAATGAAGGAGCCGAGGCCAAGGTACCACCACATATAGCCGCCCTTTGCATCTGGACCTGCAAGCATTTTGAGTTTGCCGCTCTTTGGCGCAAGTACTGATTCTTCCTTGTTGCCCGCATGATCAAAGGCACGCACCACCACGCGACTACCGAGCGTCTGGTCGAGTAGCAAGTAAGGACTCACACTCGTGTATGCAGGTGCTTTATCACGTTTTCCCACTAAGAATCCAAAGTTGTTTGGATCATCTTCGATTACTTCGTAGTGATGCACACCACTTTGTTTATCTACCGTAGCGAATACAATGAAATATTTACCTTGAAATGTTTTTGCGTCCTGCTGAAGTGAAATGTCAAAAGGATCTGGGGCAATGTTGTCTTCATGTACAATCTTGAGCCACTCATTTGATAACCCTTTTGAAACGAGCGCACGAGTATAGTCCCCGCCAATGGTTGCGAGCGGTGCAGGCGTACCGAATCCGTCATTCAATAATACCTGTGTTCCTTCTTGAAATTGCACCGACATAGCAACACTACCAGTTGCCACCTTTCCACCAATCATGTTACCGGGGATGCTAAAGATTATTTTTGCAAGAATGTTTGTTTTGCCGGGGTCACCCTGCACTCGCCCGCAATAGCCTGCGGGAATACCTCCTTCAAACGAGACAACTCCTTTCTCGTGGTCAACGAGCGGCTCAGTAGGCCAAAGTGAGAGCAGTGATTCGCCTTTTGATACCGCAGATGCCTTCATCCAGTCTTTTGGGTACGAAATCTTTGCCGCAACCGCATTGACACAGTCTGCACCATCTGGGTCTAGCCGCACCGTAAGTACAAATGTGTCCCCCGGTCCATATTCACCCGTTCTAGGTTCAATGGAAAGCGTCGCAGCAAAAAGCGTTGTCGGCAGTATGTAAACCACAGCAGTGAGCACAAACAGCGCAATTGCTCCAACCGTTTCGCCTATTGTGGTTCGGGATTTAGTAGTTATCTTTGTGTTCATTGTGTTGCACTCATTGTATCTTTTCTATTGGCTAGTGACTACTTACCACTGACTGTGTCTACCCAGTCCAATGGAACAAAAGGATAGAGAAGTCTGTGAGGTTCACTCTGCCATCCGAGTTTAAGTCTGCAATGCCGTGGTCTGTATCCCAATGGAAGAGCAATATAGAGAAGTCTACAAGATTCACACGACCGTCCCCATTCAAGTCGGCATTACCAGGCTCTTTTGCATCTTGGGTGCCCACATAGAAATTTATGGCTTGACTGTATCCACTTTTCGCCTGAGGAGGTGTACCAATTTGTTCAAACATTCCACGTACGGCATGAAATACCTCATCATCAAGACCTGCAGTTGATAAACTGGCATTCCAGAGCCCCGTCGGACTAGAAGTTCCTGTGCCGCGGGGTTCTTTTTCTTTGTTCACATATAAGGTGACTTTCGCATTTGGTGCAGTGGTGCCGAGTGCATCGAGCACATCTCCGACAGCTACTTTTTTTGTTGGGAGATCTATTGTCGGAGGAAGAAAAATATTTGAAACAGTAGTGACTGCATTTTGCGTAACCTGAAAGGTTGTCGTAAACATTACAGACCGTACACCACGCGCATCGGTCGCCCAAAAACCAAATGTGGTGGGCCCGGGGCTAATTTCCGAAGTTTCGTAAGAAAAATTAGCATTTACATCCGCCTGTGCAACTGCCACAACGGTGCCGTCCTTAAGTACGTTCACGTTTGCACTTGGATAGGCCTTACCCTCAAGCACGACTCGTGTTCGCGCACTTACTGGCACGTTTCCATCAAATACGCCGCCCCCACCACTACCACCTGGAGGTGGGGTTGGGGGTGGAGGTGGGGGTGCGGGAGGTGTGGTCGTCGAAATCGGCGGTGACTCCTGTACGCACATATTCGTGCAGAGATCTCCAGAGACATTGTTGCCGTCATCGCATTGTTCAAGATAGAGCGCTTGGAGTGTCGAGTCTCCACAATACGGTCCGTAACCCGAGCATGTTGCATTGCATCGACGCTGTGCAGTGGTCGAGCCATAGGCACCATCGTTGAACAATCCGTCGTCACATACTTCTCCGGGATTAATAATTGCATCGTTGCAAATGGAGATGCGAATCGTCGTAGTCGCGAGTATTTGTGCGCGCACAACCGTGGGAACAAAAATGCCCTCACCCATTGGGAGGAGGAACAATGCCACTAGCCCCACCCCGAGTACGTTTCGGAAAATATACTTCATGAACTTGAATGCTATCGCTTACGTGAAAGGTCTACAACACCGCCTGACGCAACTGGGCGTCTACGCACAATTGGCTCATCGCGAGGCTCATCTCTTGGTGCAGAATCACGAGGTGTTCGCTCTTGGCGTCGTCTTGGCTTGCGCTTGAGGAATACAAAACCCGCCACTATCGCCACCAGAAGTGTGGCGGGAATAATCACCGAAAGTTGATCTCCAATCCGCAGTCCTTCAAAGCCGTATGTCTCGTACCCCGTAATCGTGCCACGTGGAAGTACGGACATTGCGAGCTCACCTTGCTGCGCAACACGCTTTTCATCTTTTTGGATTGTATACTTTACGCGATAGCCTCCAGGAGGCAACCACGTAGGCAAATACGCGAATACTTTTTTGGTATCAAATGGGAGTATTGTTTCAACAACATTTGTACTGAGTGTAGATTCTAACAGCTGCTGACCAGTCACATCGTACACATCCATAGTCACCTTTGCAGGTGCGGAAGGTACATTTCCCGTATTTTCAATATACATCGCAAACTTAATTTTCCCAGGAAAGTCGAGCCACCATTTGGCGTATCCTTGCTCTGCTTCAAAGAGTTCGACGCGTCGTACTTCAAAATTATATATCTCGTCAACAACATTCAGCTGTACATCAATTTGCGCACCGAGCGCCAAAGAAACTCCTGTCGATGGGCCAGTTGAAGAAAATGTACGTATACGAATATTTCCATTATATGCGCCAAGTTTTGCGTCCTCAGGGACGCGCACCGTCACGTGCAGTTTCACCTGAGATTCACCCTTCGGAAGAATAAACTTCATGCCGCGGTCAAAAGAGAACCATCCTTCGATTGCGGGGAGGTTGAGTGCAAGTTCTGCGTTTAAGTCTTCAACTGGGTCACTGCGCACAATCACAATCTCCTGCGTGTACTCACTTCCAGGACGCAGTGTGTCATTGTGTACATACGGAGGGGTAATACCAAAACCCGCGAATGCAAGATTCACAGTTCCTCCATAAAGGAAAACGCACACGGCAAAAAAAAGTATCCCCTGCCTCATATAATTAGGATACTGCAATTGTAACATGCACCACAAAATAAGATGCAAAAGAAGGATGTGGACGAGAAGTGGATATCCGCTCGGGATTATTCAAGCTGAAAGGCACACGGTCGGCGCCTTCCGGCGAGCGCCGCCGTCACACTCGGGCAATTGCCCCATAAGAATGGGGACCAAGCCAATTGTCCTGCGTGAGACCTTTCAGCTTAAATAATCCCTCGCTCCCGAGGTGAGAGTTAGCAATGTGTGGAGTCCCAAAACTTCATCATTCTCCTCGCTCCAAAGAAAAGAGCAAACAACTGTGCTGCGTGAGTGCTTTCATTTTGAACAGTCCTTCGCTCCAGAGGTGGGAGTTAACATTGTCGTCTGGAGTTCCAAAACTAGAACATTCTCCTCACTAAAAAGTACAGTGCTGGTGGCTGTGCTTTGTGTATTCTACTAAAAAACTTTCATAATTTTGATGGATTTCAGTTTTTTCGCGTCGGGAGTGTTTGAGAAGGTGTATGAGTTATACATCATCCAAACCTTTCGACGATGAAAAAACTGAAAGGCGCAAAATTTGAAAGTTTTTTACCAGTTGGCGCGCTCGCCGACAATACCTATAAGCGTATTTTGACCTAAATAGTCACCAGAAAGTGTAATCGCTATGGGAACCGCGATGCCCCAATGTGTCGTACTTGATGCTTGCACACTAACGGAAGTTGATTTTGGAACGTTAAGCTCGATTTCGGCTCCTGGATTCGCAAGGAGTACCGTCGCTACTCCGTAGGCAAGTGTAGACGAGGCATATCTTTGGTTGGCGATAAAAATGGTTGAAGTTGCATTTCCAGAGCACGCTGCTGGGTAACCCGGACACATATTTACACCGTATAAAGTTTCATCCATTCCCACATTTCCCGCCGCGCGCAGTCCTGTTTGGTTTTGAGCTGTGTTTCCCACAGTGACTGTATCTTGCCCTGGTTGCAAACCTCCATAAGCGATAGTGGTAGTAGACACGGTGTATGCGAGAAAACTTGTGAGCTCAGTACCTGATGTACTTTCAACGAGTGAGCTTGATGACGCATTGTCGTCGAATGCCCGAGCAGAGGCTAACCAGTTTTCTGCAAAATTCGGAGGATCTGTTGTGGGGACACCGTTACCATCCGTTGCTTCTGAAATATACCAAAGCGGAAATGTACAATCCCAAATGACATCTGAGTCTGTAGAACCGAGGCATGAAGTTGAACTTGCAACACAGTTCATGCTGTGCGTGGCAACAGTAGTCGTTGCAGGGCCAGGGTAACAATTGTTGGCATTATACTCCCCTGCTATGTCGCAACCTGCCTGCGTTATTCCTGAGCGGTAAGTATTTGTGAACCCTGAAATAATCTCGCTTCCCGCAGCAAGATTCTGGCAACTATTCTGATCAGTGACGGTGTATCGAACAGAAAATCCTTGCGTCTGAGTTGCAATGCCAGTAAGTGTGAGTGGTCCAGTCTGATCAGTATCAAGAAGTGAAATTGAAGCTGCAGCGATAGTTGGGGTCACATTGCTTACAAAAATCGAGGAATCCGCCCCCTGCGATCCCCCCGATGCCGCATGTGAACCGTGTTGGTCAATAATAAATCCAAATGCCGTGTATGTTCCATCACGATAGGGAATCGCAAGCAATGTTGAAGTGGAAGGATTAGCTGCACTAAACGTGGATGTAGCCCACACTCCCCCTGGTCCGCAATTTGTGCCGGTAAAATCATTTGCACGGCAGACAAATAGTCTCACATCGTCTTGGTCAGCACCGATGTCCCCTGCGTATGTGTCAGTATCGGAGGAAGTTGCATAGAATATCACGGTACCACCCGGGTTTGTGGGGGAATTATCCATAAAAAAGGTAAATGTCGGGCGGTGGTTCACCACAAAAGGAGAACGCTCCCCCTCAGCACCGGGAGTGGTGGAACCTTGTCGAAATGCGGCATTGCAGGAGGCTCCGGGGCTTGTGCCGTCGCAAACCCAACCAAACCACGCATTAAACTCTGCGTTGAATTGCGAACCGATGCCTTCTGTTGTTGTGGTTGCAGCAGAAGCTCGAGCACCATTGGTGGTGGTTGCGGAAACCGCCCATTGGTTTGTATCGCCACCGTTACAATCGGGACGTCCGAGTGGACGTGGCGTGGGCAAGCCGCTTGTTTTGCAAATAAGTAGAAAGTAATTGTCGTTTGAAGAGTCGTTTGCTGATCCTAGCCAAGTGATGACGCTTCCTGTATTTGTTGGTGTGGTTGTGGATGAAGGCGTGCTTTCATGTGCATCTTCAGCCCATTGCGGCGGAGTATTCAATACGGTAACTGAAGTAGTGGCTGAATCAGCCAATGCCACGTTCCCGCGGGGAATGTCCGCAACGAGCCCAAAACAAATAACAAATACGCCAAGTAGCGTTGTCGCGATACTGATTTTTCCCGTGATTGTGCTGTATCTTTCCCTCAACATATAGAAACTTAAGACCATTATACATGAGCAATCCGCAAAAAAGGCAATAAGTTATACACAGTTTCAGAAAAAGATGGCAGAAATTTAGCCGAACCAGAAGAACAAAAAAAATATTGTCAGATTTTCTGTATTTTTCCTACTCCCTACTACTCCACTATCTTGCCATTATTTATATCTAATCGCGTCAAGCGGATTTAAGCTTGCAGCGCGTCGGGCAGGAAATACTCCTGTCATAAAACCTACAATTGCAGAGAAAATGGCGATAAAAGTGAGAAATGTCAGAGGAAATGCAAAAAGGGAAACTGATTTTCCTCCAAAATTTGATGCGGCAACATTCATAGCACTATTAATAACAAACCCAATAGTCCCGCCAAAAATAATACCCATGATTCCGCCAAGAAATCCCACAATGACTGCCTCTGCGACGAAAAGAATCTTGATGTCCCCCGATGATGCACCGAGCGTGCGCATAATACCGATTTCTGCGGTGCGCTCGAGGAGGGTAACCGTCATGGTGTTGAACATTCCGATTGCAGATACCGTAAGCGCAATACCTCCAAATACTGCAAGCACTGCCTGAATACCTTGAAAAATCTTATTCGCTTGTTCAACAGTCTTTGAGAGGGCAGTAACAACGAATCCTTTTTTTACAATTTCTGCCTGGGTTGCGTCCAAAAACTCACTCTTTGTTATACGCACTTGCGCCTTATCGTAAGACTTTATTTCCAGATGTCCTGCGAGTTCAGCGAGTGTGATAATCGAAGCAATAAAATTTTCTTCGTTGGTGACCGCAACAATCTTATATGCCTTATTGATGGTCACCTCCTCGGAATCGTCCGTACCCTCGATGGGGACAAACACGCGAAATGTTGCCATCTTGCCCATGACGTCTTGTGGTTCTTTGTATCCAAAAAGCTTGAGTACCGCTTTTGTCACAATAATGCCATCTTTGTCCTTTGCTTCATTACCATCTTTAAAAAGCTCTCCCACAACAGCATTTGCACCGGTGTAGCGAAAGTATGGAGGTTCGGCACCCTGTAGAAAGGTATTCCCTGTAAGTCCGTCAATTGTAATAAGCGCAGGAAAACTGGCGAGTGGTGATACGTCCTTTACATCGGCCAGCCCTTCGAATTCTTTAATCGCTTTATCGGTAATCTGCACGACGCGCGAAGGAGGATTGTTTACCGCAAGTGAGAGTAGCGTCTCACCGAAAACGATTTGTTCGAGAATGATATTTTGTAGACCAAAGCCGAGTCCCACCAGTGTTACCACTGCGCCAGTACCCACACCCATGCCCGCAATAGTAAGCCACGTACGAGTGGGGTTCGTCTTAAACGCACGAGTGGAAAGCATTGCGATGTCTTGCAGGCGCATATGATTCTATTATAGAAGAGAAGCGAGAACTCACCAAGTTCTCTCCGCACGCTGTGTACCCAAAATTGACACGACGCGAGAATGACTTACTCTTGAAAAAGACTTCTTTTCTTTGAATAGGATACCCCCATGTCCCTCGACATTTATGTAAAACGCCGCGCACGGCTTGCCAAAAAATTGGGTACAGGTGCGGTTGCAATTATTCCCAGTGGACGAATGGTGCAGAGGAACGGTGACGTGCATTACCCATTTCGCCCCGATAGCGACTTCTTCTACCTTACAGGTTTCTCGGAACCAAATGCGCTCATTGTCCTTACGGGCGGTAAAGCAACATGCTCTGTGTTGTTCTGTGCACCGAAGGATCCAGAGAAGGAGTTGTGGGAGGGAGAGCGCATTGGCCCGAGAAAGGCGAAGCGTAACTTTGCATTTACTGCAGCCTACCCTGCCACATACGACGAAGATATGTGGCAACGCATTCGCGTATTCACAAACCCCGCAGTGAAAAAAGGCTTGCTTTCTTTTGCCGCGGGAGCACAGTCTCTCCTTCCTGAAGTAGTTGACCCCTCCGCAAAGAGCGCTACTGACCTGGCTGCATGCATTGGTGAAATGCGTCTTATCAAGTCTGCAAATGAGATTGCCACAATGCAGAAGGCGGCGAGTATTTCTGCGCGCGCACACAAGGCGATACTTTTCATTGCGAAACCGCATATGCGCGAGTATGAACTTGAGGCCGAGCTCGCCTATCGTTTTCGCATCGCGGGCGGAGACCCACTCCATGCCTACCCCCCGATTGTTGCGTCAGGAAAAAATGCATGCACGCTCCACTACACCAAAAATGACGCACTCCTTCGGAGTGGAGACCTCGTTCTCATTGATGCGGGTTGTGAGTATGAGGGATATGCCTCTGACATCACAAGGACGTTCCCCGCCAACGGCAAATTCACCAAAGCCCAGCGGACTCTATATGACATGGTGCTTCGTGCGCAGCTTGCTGCAATCAAAAAAGTGAAACCTGGCGTGCCACTCCATGAAGTGCACACCGCTGCAGCACTGGTCATTGCAGCAGGATTGTTGGAACTTGGTTGGGTATATGCTGACGACGCATGGGAAGTTATTGCACGCAATCTTCATCGCCCCTACTTTCCGCATGGTACGAGCCACTGGCTAGGAAGTGACGTACATGACTCAGGCAATTACGAGCGGAGCGAAGATACGCGCAAGGCTATGCGGGTGCTTGAACCAGGAATGGTCATTACCGTGGAACCGGGACTCTATGTACGCCCACAGAAAGGGATTCCGAGGGCATTCTGGAACATTGGTATCCGCATTGAAGATGATGTTCTTGTTACCAAGGACGGAAACACGGTACTCTCAAAGGAGGCGCCGAAAGATCCGGACGAAATTGAAAACATCATGGCTGCCAAGTAGCCCACAAACAACCGACCCACATAGGTCGGTTTTTTATTAACTACAGACACCAGACAAAGACAAAGACAAAGAATTTTACCCTTAATTTCGTTTTCTACAACTCTTAAACTTTGCCACAGTAGCAGTCGCAAAATTTTGGATGGAATGCGAGGCGACAAGGGTATGATGTTTGAGCGGACGTACTCCTCGTACGTTCGCCAAACTCATGCCCGCAGTCAACAAAGCAGTCCGCCAAAATTTTGCGACTGCTAGTGGTGGGCTTCGCCGGTGCGTGGAATACCCAATGCAATCAACTTCTCAATCAACCTTGTCACATCAAACGACTGTTTCTTGTTTAACCCCACTCCCCCTTCTTTCGTGGAAAGTTCAATTTGTGCCGAAAATTCATCACGTTTTGTAAATCCGCCAATACGTTGCGCGATGAAGTCTTCAAAGTGTTGTTTTTCGGAAGGTGCGAGCGAAAGAGAGAACTGATCTGAAACAAATTCAGCAATACGGTTTATAAATTCCATGTCGCGGATCTGTGTCCCTATTGCATTCTTGCGTCGACGAAAACGCTGAATATCGAGGGAATGCTCGACAACAGACATCAATTTTGAAGACATTTCTGATGCGCGTGCCACAGGAAGTCCGACTCCTCCGCTTTCAAAATCTGCCATGAGTATGCGCAGGTATGCTGAGCCATCCATACGTCCGGAAATAACTGCCTCAGTTACTTTTTGTAAGCGCATAATTTGATCAAAGGTCAATTCCTCGATGAGGTAATTGACGATGCTCTTCACCTGCAGTTCGTTTGGTGAGTCATAGGGATAAATACGGGCAATCTGCTCAATCTCGGTGACTATTGTCGTACCGGGTGCAAGCTTGAGAATTTGTTTCTTTTCAGGGTTTGGCACAATACGCTCAATCTTTCCGTCTGCCATATACACAATGCGGTGAGCATATGGGAGGTACTTTGCATCGTGTGTCACAAGAATAACCGTCTTTTTATCTTTATCGTTTATCTCTGCAAGTGTATTCATAACCTGTGCCGCAGTGATGGAGTCAAGGTTTCCGACCGGCTCATCAGCAATCAAGATCTGTGGATCATTCACCAAGGAGCGTGCGACAGAAACGCGCTGCTGCTGTCCACCCGAGAGCAGTGTCGGACGTTTGTTTGCAACGTGGTCAATCATAAAACGGCGACACAATTCCATGCCACGCTCATAACGCTCATTGGGAGCAACTCCGTCAAAAATAAGCGGAAGCGCAACATTGTCCAAGACCGTAATAGATGGAATAAGGTTAAACGACTGGTACATGATACCCATCGTCTTACGTTGAAAGTGCACCATCTGCATTGGCGTAAAGTCATAGATACTTTCACCATTCACGTACATCTTCCCCGCCGAAGGCTCCAGCACTCCGAACATACAATAGAGCAGGGTCGACTTTCCGCAACCAGATGGACCGAAAAGAATGATGTATTCTTGGTCAAAAATCTCGACGGTAGCACCCTTATTTGCCTTGAATTCATTCTCCTTTCCAAGGTTATAGGTAATTTCAATCTGGTCTCCAAAAATAATCGGTTTTGCCATGGCTCCCTCTATTATATAGAAGAGAATCAAAACCTCCCATGGGGAAACCCACTTTTCATAAGTGCGCTACAGAATTAATGCACTTTGATTTGCTATTTCTTTAATAGTGTGATATAATAATATAGTTCAACAAACAAGGAATTCAGGATGAAACTGTCCTTCTTTCTCAAGCCCGAAAGTCTCGAACGCATCGTCATCGTGAGCGCGCAGGACATCCCCGCAGGCACGTACTTGCCAATCTTCGCAGCAAAGGACTACCGTCTGATGCGCAAAAAGACACTGACAAACATGCCGATGTCGGACGTCTTCGCGAACTACTGCGTTCTTGACTCGAGCGGTGTGCATGCGCCGAGCGACTTCAATCACATGTCTATCGGCTGGTACATTACCCACTCCGACGTCCCCACGGCGCTCCACCGCAACTACCGCTACTACGCGGCCCGCGACATCAAGGCGGGAGAAAAAATCGCGGTGGACTTCAAGACCCTCTGACACAAGACCCTCTCTCAACCAGCTGCTTCACCCGAAGCAGCTTTCTGTTATTTTTTGCCGCATGATAGTCACCGATTACCTATCAAAGTTTCTAACGAACCACATGAAACAATACTAAGCTATAGTCTCCCACACACTCAAACGCCGACGCTCCTGAGCGAGGGATTCTTCTGTTTGAAAGGACTCACGCAGGACAATTGGCTTGGTCTCCATTCTGATGGAGCAATTGGCCGAGTGTGACGGCGGACTCCGCAGGAGAGTCCGACCGTGTGCCTTTCACACAGAAAAACCCCGAGCGGCCCTATTTTCCGATGTTCTTAACCCAGCCAAACTGCCCCTCAAAGTTCTCCAAAATAATATCAATAATTGACTTCTCTTTGTTCGGTGTA
The DNA here is from genome assembly GCA_043756865.1 of bacterium. Classification (GTDB taxonomy): domain Bacteria; phylum Patescibacteriota; class Minisyncoccia; order Phycocordibacterales; family UBA6899; genus MHLP01. The sequence continues at coordinate 13,058 of JAYUQG010000014.1, forward strand.
AATAACACAAAGTTTTCCGACTTCGTCTTGTTCTTTGCATCATCGCGGCACTCTACCCAGAACTGATATACAGTGGAAGGCAGAAACTCTACAACGACCTGCACATGAGATGTGCGTGGCTCTTTTTCCTCGCCAAGCCCCGTCGCTTCAGTTGCAGGATTCAATCCTTCGCGGAAGTAGAACTGGCAATACGACTCCTCATCGGTTCCCCATGACACGATAGTTTGCACTTTCGCATCAGCGGAGGGATACAACGTAGACTCGTTCGACACTTTAGAAATTATTGGGGGAGCAATGTCTTTTATGGTTGTGAAGAAAAGCTGATTCGAAGTGACCTTCTCCCCCACCGCATTTTCTGCTTTCACCACCGCACTATAACGCACACCGAGTGACAGTCCCGCAATTTTGACCTGCTGTGACGACGAGAAAATCGGCGAACCAGCAGACTTTATCTCTCTGGTCTTAATATTGGTGTACTCGACAACACCTGATGCAGGAATATTTGTACGCCACGTAAGCGTTGCGGAATCTTCTTCGACTTTCGCAACACGAAAATTGGTGATAGTCGGGAGCGCAGCCTTCGTGGTGAATGCACTGTCGCGGGACACTCCCGTGAGTTGCAACTCACCCTCAGACGCAACTTGAAAATGGTAGGTCGTACCTGCAATAAGTCCTGTGACGCGCACTTCGTGATCTTTGATGCGCTCTCCCTCATCTCCCGACTCGGTAGTGTAGGGATCCTCTGCGTCGGGGTTGTATTCTGATTCACGCACATAACGCACCACCGAACTTGCGTCGAGGTCGGTCGCCCAGCTAATCACGGCATAGTCGCTTCCTACCTCTTTCACTCTCGGACTACCTATGATGCGCGGAGCCTCCAGAATTTTTTGTGCAACTTCACCAAGTTCTGCCGCAACCATACGTACACCCTCGGGAGTCTTCAGTTCTCTAATTGATGCAATCGCGCGCTCAATAACCATACGCTCTTCTGGGGGAATATCTTCAATATCTTTAATATTCATCACCGCCTTTGTCGCTAGCACGTAGTCGCCAGAAAGTGCCTGATTCCCACCATAATCCTGTGAGCCAATACGGATATGATAAAAAACGGAAGGCTCAAGATCATCCAGAAGGACGCGATGCTTTTTCTTGTTTGGAAGTGGGTCTCTCGCCACACCGTAATCTTTGGTGAGACCGAAATTCACCTCTGAATCTGCTTCTTCGTCAGTTTCCCATGTGATTAATGCGGAAGTGGCGGTGGGAGAAACAATCTGAATATTTGAGAGTTTTGGCGGAATCCCGTCTCCTGACACCTGCGCAAAGAGTGAGTGCGGACCGAAAAGTCCGTACCCAAAGAGGCCTCCCACGATTGTGAGGAGTAAAAATGACCCCAATGTGCGCATGCGCGACATACTCTCTCTATTATATAGAGAGACCTCGTTCACGAAAAGGCACAACCCTCTTAATTCGCAATAAAGTAGTTAGTCCCCGAGTGTGTGGTTGCAGCCGTACCGTTTGGAACTCCAAGCCCCCAATACACGTCTTTAAAGAACGGGTTTGTCGACGTAGGCTTCGTCACGCCGATATTATACGGATTACTCGTAGTTGCGAGGAGGTTACAACCCGCACATCCCGAATAGGTGAAGGTTGAAGTGGCATACTTCTGTTGGTTGACGGCAATTGTCGAAGAGGCTGCGGTCATCGGAGACCCTGACAACAAGAGATTCAAGATTGTATTTCCCGTGTTTGTCACTGTCGTTGTCGAATTTGCCGCACCCGTATCTGCGCCTACGGTAATTGAGCCGTAGTTCAGGCTTGAAGGAATGGTCAGCCCCTTAAGTGTGTACACATCCTGTGATGAGGATGCTCGTGCATGCGAGTTCGACGTATCCCATACGTCGATGAGCGCCTGCCAGTTTTCCGCTACGAATGTACTTCCAAAGTCAGTTGGGTCTGCAAAGTAATACATATCCGCGGTGCATGAAACCGTACAGGAGTTCCCTGAACAGTTAATAAAGCTACATGAACTGGTGCTGATTTGATAACAGTTATTGTTGTCGGCGGTGCAGGCTGTCGAAGAAGATAGTCCCGAACGGAAAAACGTTGAGGATGCAAAAGAGAGGTCTGCATAACCGTTGTAATCAGTAACAGTTGAAGTCGCAAAAATCGTCGTTGTGGCACCTTCCGTCAGTGCAATGCTTGCGTTGTTGTTGAATGAGAAATTAGAAAGGACTGGTGCATGCAAAATGCGCAACTCAGCAACCTTGGTGTAATTATCAAGTGCACTACCTGAATTGGTGGTACGGAAACAGTAGGCATCCTGTGACGCAAATGCCGTCATCTGGAAGTTATATTCCACTTCAGTAAATTCACCTGATGCAAGCGACACATTGCCCGTTTGATTTGACGGGTCCTCAAGTATTTGGCCGTAAGTAAACGTTTGCCCCGTCGGGATAGACAGTAATTGTGTTGTCGAAGACTTGTCACTGAACTGTGTAGATGTTTTCATACATGCAGCACCTGAGCCACAACCCGCTCCGGAAGTCGTGGGTACGTCAACATAGCTTCCCCCAGATACTGATTCACAATTCGGTGAAACCGACTTCGGTGCAACCTGTAGTCTGAAGTTATTATTGTTAATTGGTGCGCCCGAATTTCGCACGGTCACGCGGAGGCGGAGATTTTCGTTAATGAGCTGATTTGCCAGTGTTGTATTTTCAGCTGTCTTCCATGTTGCACCAGAGTCCGCCTGTTCTAACCCAAATACTGCGCCCGGTGCCGTGGCAATGTACTCTCGAGCAGACGGGATATCCCAGCCTCCATGCTGACCCCAATATGCAAATCCTATCCCACCTGACGTATATGAGGAATCTGTGGCAGATGTTGTGGCAAATACGCTACCTGCTGAGTCGTACACGGTCACATTAATTTGATTGTTCGAGAGCCAGTTGATCGATGCCTCATACCACCCTGTCGCGTATGTGACACTGGTTGTTGCAAGTTGCGTCGCTCCGTCATTGCGACCATTATTTGCCGCATTCTTTGCTATGACGACTTTATCTGTCCCCGAAAATGGGGTGAGGCACACAGCATAATTTTGATGCAAAGTTATGGGAGATTGGATAGCGAAAAGAAAACACGGCTCATTGGATCCACCGGCTGCAATATCAATATACTGAAAGAACCTAATCGTAGTATCGCGCCCCACTCCAGCAGACATCTGCCCGATACCGTCGGTGGTCTTTCCTGAAGCCTCATTACCCAGAGAGGCATCAATGCCACGTGTACGCTCGTAATTAAAGGCTGTAGATTGCTCAAAAAGAGTAGTGTTTCCAGAATATTCTGACATACTTCCATCCTCGAAATCGTCAAAGAATTTGAACGTACTGGTGCCGCTGGTTCCTCCGGCTACCGTCGCATGGCCGTAGTACATAAAGATATCTGCCATACCGGAAGCAGGAAGTGCCGGTACTTTCACCCATACGGTTGATGATGCTGCTGCAGTAAGGCTCTCTATCCAATACGGAATAGATGTCGTTCCGGACGAGTCCGTGAATCGTAAATCATCGAAGTCACTTTGCATATCAGAATCGTAGACAACATTAAATTTCACCTCGATGTTTACCTCAGACGAGGTTGCGTTGTTGTTGATTCGCACGCGCTTACGCTTTGACCAATTTTGGTCATACCATTCAGTCGAAGGAACACCCTCTGCTCCGTTGTCATTTCGCCATCGGTAAGTCCGCTGATCAGAGAACAGACATGAACTATCGGTCCATCGGATAGACCCACATCCATCATTTCCGTCGTTATCACGGGACTCAAGCGCCATATTGCCGTATTCACTTGCAAAAGTGATGGCATTTGTTGTCGTACCGATACGCGAAACATTTGCTCCTTCTATTGCTGTGGTTGTGGCAAATCGTACGTAGAATATTTGACCTGACGCATTTTGGTCTATGGTGGTTGACGCGATGGTGATCATGCTGCCACCCGATAGTCCGAGCTCAAAGTCCCCGTTTGAGAGTGAGGTGATGGTCGTCGTGCCACTCATATCAAGTCCCGCGGTATTCATGTTTCGGAACTGATAGTACTGCGCATTGATGTATGAGGAGCTGAGTGAAAGCCCATAGTTACCTGTCGTCGCACGATCAACTGTTGTAGACGCCGTACTAATACCTAACATCTGGAGCGTTGATGCATTTGAGAATGCTGCAGCCGCAGAAGGACCAAACCGCACATTCACCTGACGCGAACTACCGCCGAGTGCGGTGCCGTCGAAATCGGTGGCGTAGCTCCAATAGTCGGTACCCGTTGTGCGCGTGTATGCTCCATAAATGTGGAGAGTACCATCCACCGCTGCATGGTCTTGTGCATACACCGAAGTACCCGTGCCAAGCTCGTATGCAGCTGCAGAAGAATTCCAGTTGCGCACTATCGTGTTTGTACCAAGACGGATTATGCCATAGAGGTCTCCACCTGCTGTTTTGCTGTTCATGTTCAAACTGGTGCCTGAGTTGAGTGCGAGTCGGGAACCACTCCACGTAGTGGAGGCACCACCCAGATTGTTGGTAAATATTCCTCCGACTGCAAGTGCAGAAGAAGATGCTTGGATGAAGTTTCCGCTTGCAATAGTCATACTTCCTGTTGTTGTCGCAGATGCAGAAATATTCACAGTCGCAGCAGGAGCTCCTGCGACATACACTCCCGTAAGCGTTGAATTTCCTAGTGCCACAAGCGACGTTCCTGAGGTAGGGTTGAATGTTACAAGCGACGTCGTGGCTACGGCAATGGTACCCGTCGCGATAAATGACCCACCAACGGTAAATGCTGCATTGGGGAGCGTTGAAGTTCCTGATGCAAAAATGACGTCGCCGGTAGCTGTGGCATTCGTATCAGTAAATGTAAACGTTCCTACGTCTGCGATAAAGAGATTGGCAAGACTCGAGCCATTCATGCGTATGATTCTTCCCGACGATGTGGCAGTCATACGAATAGTTCCTCCATTTGCTGTCACTCCCCCACTTTGATTGTTGAGGTCTGTTCCGATTGCGAGTACGCCCGTCGGTAGTGTCGTGGTGCCGTTTTTCAAAAGTACTGCCCCTGTTGCGGTTGCATTTGTATCGAGGAAGGACCACCCGCCTCCGACTCCATCGAATTCAAGGTTCGCAAACGCAGAGGTAAGAGCGCGGATATTTTTCCCCGTTGCGGTAGACGTAAATTTCACCACGCCGGAATTGTGCAAGAATACACCGCCAGAGTTATCAAAAGTCCCGCCCACGGCAAGCGTGCCCGATGGGAGTGTTGTGGTTCCCGCAGAGAAAGTAAGGTTATTCGAGGTAGTTCCGACACCACCAATATTCCATGTACCACCACTGCCGCTCATGGTCATGTTGTAAAACGTGAGTGAAGATGATGCCGAAACAAACTTGCCTGTTGTCGATGCGTTAAAGAAAAATGTTGAATTCGCAGGTGCAACCGAAGCCCCGCTCGCTGCGTAGAAAGAGCCGGCCAGTGTGTGCGTCTGTGTACCCGCCGCACTCCACGTCGAACTTGCGTACAGTTTCACCGTACCATCACGATCACTGCCCAGTGCATTACCATGTACGGTTACATCCCCTGCAGGTGCAAAGACTTTGCTGGTCCAAACAATCAGTGTGGTGTTCGATGGAAGCACAAGCGTATCTGGTGCTCCGGTGGTTGCCTTGAAACGAATATCGGTGTCTTGGTCGGAATCGTATTGATTCATGTTTGCAATCGAAAGTGCTGTTCCTCCTTCGTGGCGCACAATAACTCGATCGCGATAGAGATGCATGTTTGCGATATTTGTTGCGGGGTCAACCGTGACGTTTGCCGCGGTAGTTGAACTGTTGGTGTCGAGATAAAGTGTCAGCACATCCCCTGGGTTAAAGACGACACTCGAGATTGAAAAAGCTCCCGTCGTGGAATTACAAGCCGATGTATATGCTCCAGCACCCTGTACTCGCAGTCGTACCGTTTGGGTCGACCCATCACAGGTTGGACCACCAACAGGAGTAATTCCCTCATCACCATAAACGTTACCTGAAATGGTAATATTCGCGGCTGAGTCGTCCCACACAATGTAACCGGGATCACCCCCTGGGTCAGAGTCAAACGCTTCGCCCGCAAGCACACCGAGTGAGGTCGGAGTCCCCGCAAAACGCCAAATTGATGCTGAGACTCCGGTGGCCTTAACGTTAAACCCTGAGCCCACACCTGTTGAAGTCCCAAAATAATTACGACTGAATATCTTAAGGGGATTTGCATCAATTGTCGCACCCGCAACGGTAATCATACTTCCAGCCGCAACCCCAAGTTCGAAGTCTACGTCATCCATGAGATTCACAACTGGTGTTCCCGAAAAATTGAGTCCATTTCCGTCCACCCCACGGAAGCGTACGTACTTCATAGTTGTCGAACCACCAGAAATATTGAGTGCGTAGGTACCGAGCGTTTGTATGCTAAGGCTTGTCGATGCAGTATTTGTCCCGAGTATTTCAAGAGCACCGGTACCGGAAATAGAGATACTTGAGGCAGTGGCAAAGCGCACATTTGCCTGACGCGAGCTAACGCCAAGTGCGGTGCCGTCGAAATCAGTGGCGTAACTCCAATAGTCAGTGCCTGCGGTACGCGCGTACGACCCCCAAATATACAGTTCGCCTGAAGTACTCGCATGATTCTGTGAATACAGACTCCCCGTAGCTGCGACGGCGGTCGTTGTTGCCGACGAGGCCCACATGCTTATCTTTGTACTTCCCCCCACTTGGAGTGTTTCATAGCGGTCACCCCCAAGAGCCTTCGTGTTCATTGCTGAAGTGACTCCAGAGTTCAAGTAGAGAGTCGAGCCTGTCCACGTCGTTGCACTTCCGCCTACAGCGTTGGTAAATACACCGCGCACTTCAAGTGTTGTGCCCGATGCCATGACAAACGATGATACCTGTGTGATGGAGAAGTTATTCGTAGTGGTTGCATTTCCGAGTATCGTCCATCCGCCGATTGCAGCATTAAATGCTGCATTGTAAAACGCTGATGTACTCGGTGTAATTGTGCGTCCAGTGGTAGTTGCGACAAAAGAAACGGTTCCTGCGGACGGGGTATATGTTCCCTGATTGTACCAGTCACGATAAATATTAAAGGCGGCGCTATCAGACCCAACCAATGTTGCACTGCTCCTAATAATGAGGTCACCTTCGACATTCACTATGGGGTCATTTGTGGTAACGGTGGTCGTTCCACTATTTACTCCATCCCCCACCGTTAGGCTATTTCGCACGGTAAATGTTCCTGCCGAAAGCGAATATGTCGGACCACCCGCTCCACTTGGCGCAAGATAGAGACGATAATAATTTGCCGCAGCAACCGTCGTATTTGCAGTCGAGCTAAATCGAAAAACGGAAACCTCAGGATTCAGTGTTCCCGTAATCACCAAGGGAGTGGCGCCTCCTGTCAAATTCCACGCAGAGGGAACACCTGCGTTAAGTGTATGCCCAGCAGTGACCGTCATTATGGTGGCTATAGAGATTGTCGAAGAACCGGTCTTCGTCGTTGTGCCACCCGCACCATTTCCAAAATTGAGGTTATTGAAACTCCAGTTCGTGTTCCCCCCAAAAGTGCCTCCATTTGCAAATGTGACACTACCACCCGTCATAGCGACTGTACCAGCTCCCGTCATATTGACGCCAGAGATAGTCATCGAATTTGCACCAACGAGTGTTCCCTGTGTGACCGTCAAATCATTTCCCGTGTTTGTCGTTTGGTTTACTGACCACTCCCCGCCACTTCCATTAAACACGAGATTCCAGAAATTAATCGGCGTAATACCCACGAGCAACTTCCCTGTTGTGGTGGCAGTAAAGGTGAATGTCGAAGATGCAGCCGTAAAGGTTGCTCCTGCATCAAGGGCGAACCGCCCACCTACCGAGTGTGATTCATTTCCCTGTGCAGTAAATATGGCATTGTTGTCGACGTGGAATGTACCGTCCCAGTTGTTTCCCGAACCACCGGAGTTCAGTGTGATATTGCCATTTGGAATAAAGGTTTTTGCATTCCAGACCCAAAATTCTGTTTCTGGATTCACTGCAAGCGTGTTGGGTCCCGTTGTTGCGGCAGAGTATGAAATATCACTGTCATTGCCCGCGTCATATGCATTCATGTGCTCAATCCCAAGTGCAGCGGTATCTTCGTGTCGGACAATCACGCGGTCTTGATAAAGATTAATGCCGGTTAAGTCCGCAGATGCAGACCTCGTAACCAACGTTGCTTTTCGCCCACCGTTTGTATCGAGGTAAACGGTCATCACCGTATCTCCAATAAACGTCACCCCCGGTACCGTATAGGTACCGTTAGCTGACGAGCATGGTGCTGCAAAGTTGCCGAGCCCGTTCACTCTGACGCGCACATTTGGTGTCACGTTATCACATGTTGTTGTGGACATCGGGGTTACGCCGGCGTCGCTATAAACCGTTCCTGAAATGGAGATGACAAAAATACTGTCGTCCCATCTTATGTATCCGGGGTTACCGCCAGGATCATTGTCATTGGACTCTCCTGCAATATTTCCATAATGCTGCCTAAAACGGATGAATGATGATCCCGCCGGAGTTCCGATTTCTGTAACGTTAAATGCCAAAATCGCTGTGGTTGTTGCAAACCGCACGGTGAACAGTTGAATTCCGGTGTTCTGGTCGACGGTCGTCGACGCAATGGTGATTCCACTACCGCCATTCGTAGCAACTTCAAAATCTCCATAAGACAGTGAGGTGACGGTTGTTGTACCCGCAAGCTCAAGTCCGCGCGCACCCATGTTTCTAAACTGATAATAATTCGCATTCAAGGTTGCGTCTGAAAGTGCAACGACAAAACTTCCCGTTGTTGCGCGGTCTATGGTGGTTGAAGCGGTCGTGGATCCGATTATTTGGAGAGTTGCATTTGTGGTAAAGCTGGAAGTTGCGGTGGGTGCAAAGCGTACATTTACCTGTCTTCCACTCCCCCCAAGTGCAGTGCCGTCAAAATCTGTCGCAAAACTCCAGTAGTCTGTTCCCGTTGTGCGAATATAGTTCCCACCAATAAAGAGCGAGCCATCTAATGCACTATCATCTTGGGAATACATCGACGACGTAGGGGTGAACTGGTACGTATTGCTCGAAGAATTCCACATGCGTACATTTGTCCCCAGAGCGAGACGCAGTGTCGCATAGCTATCGGCGCCTGTTGTTTTTGTATTCAGTGTGTAGCTCGTGCCCGAATACAGTGTGAGTGTAGTGCCGGTCCACGTCGTCGAAGCACCACCGACATTATTGGTGAACGTACCTCCAACTGCAAGTGCAGTTGCCGTGGCCTGCGTGAAACCACCGGAAATAAGTGTAAATGCCGCCGTTGCCGTGGCGTTCCCGGTAATGCTTATGGTTGCAGTTGGCGTCGCGAGCACATTCACCGTTGCAAATGTTGAAGGTCCCGCAGAAACAGTTTTTGTTCCTGAAGCAGGGTTAAAATGTACCGCTCCGGACCCGGAAACAAATGCTCCAGTGGCTGAGAAGTTTCCTCCAATCGCAAAATTCGCCGTGGGTAATGTTGTGGTGCCCGCGGCAAATATTACATCACCTGTGGCGGTCGCGTTTGCGTCGGCAATTGTAAATCCGCCTGCGTTCGCGACAAAAAAGTTTGCAAGTGTTGAGCCGGAGAGGCGCACGATGCGGCCGGAAAGCACCGAGGTCATGCGCAGTGTTCCTCCGTTTGCAACGAATGCTCCTGATTGATTATCAAAGGTATTTCCCGCTTCGAGTGTTCCACTTGGCAATGTGGGTGTACCTGCAGTGATATAAAATGTTCCCACCGTGGTTGCATTTGTATCTTGGAATGTCCAAGCACCTCCAGCGCCAGCAAATAATATGTCATTCCACAACGAACCGTTCGCGCGCACATTTTTGCCCGATGCGGTGGAGGTGAAGCGTACAACACCGGAATTGTGGACGAACGCCCCTGCTGTGTTTGAGAATGATCCCCCTATCGCCAGAGTTCCTGAGGGTAACGTAGTAGTTCCTACACCTGTAATTGCGAAATCATTGGTTGTGGTTGCATTGGTGTTCTGCCAAATCCATGTCCCTCCTACGCCACTAAAGGTCGTGTTGTAAAAATTCGATACACCTTGGTTTATTGTTTTGCCGGTTGTTGTTGCAGCAAAATCAACGGTACCCGTAAGTGAGGTAAAGGTTCCCGTGTTGTTCCAATTTTCCAGCACCGTCAATGTGTATGCGCTGCCGGCAGAAAGTGTGTCATCTGCTCCTATTACAATGTTTGTGGCCTTCACCGAGGATCCGAGTGTGAGCGTTTTTGCGGTACCATTGACCACCACATTCCCGAGGTCCTGCTTTGCGGCGGTATTGTCTGTCCATATTCTCGCAGCGGTGCCGGAAAATGTAGTTGTTGCAGTGCCCTTGATAAAGGTGCCTGACGCACCAATAGTGAGGTCCCCCTGCAGTGTGATGTCATTTGTGCCTTGTGAGGTCGTCCCAAAACTCATCGCAACAGTACCTGTGGCCACAAAGGCAGAACTCAGATTCCACGTCGCGGTGTTACCTGATTCTCCGAATGTAACATTATAAAATGTTGAGGTTGCTGCGCCCGTCGAGTCAATAGTGCGTGTTGAACTGGTGCCGTTAAAAATTACGGTTGAGGCATTTGAAGTAAAGCCGCCTAGGTTTCCCCATGAACCACTCACCTTGATGGTATTCGTATCTGCAAACAAAAATCCATTCACCCGCATATCCCACGTATTGATGGTCTCGGATGTTGAAGTTGCGGGTCTGAATGTGTTTGAAAACACGTGAATACTTGAATCGAGACAGGAGCCCACGACGCAATTATTAAAGTCATTTCCTGCGTCGATATCGTAGAAAATATCTTCACTCCCTGAAACTGAATTATCATATTTCGCAAGATCGGTGAGGCTGATGGACTGACCTGTAGTAGAGGCAGAACCGATTGTGACCCAACGTTCACTGATTCGCATTCCTCCCATATCACCGGGGCCTGTATACTTCGCAACCGTAACAGCCTCATTAAAATCGTTTGCACCACTGATAAACACGGTCAGTGTGTTGCCGGGAAATACGGTGACATTGTCTATAAACCAGTCTCCGTTTGCAATCGTGCCGGTTCTCCCCACTTGGAGTGAGCCGTTAACTGCAACTGCCACTGTTCCCGAGGTGACAGTTGAGGTGAGATCATGCAGGCGCGCAGTTCCCGATATGCGAACCCCAGCCGCCCACTCAACCGTCCAATCGTTAAGGGTCGGGCAAACCCCAGACATACAGGTCAGTGTCCCCTTTAAGCGTATGACATTGTAAAGAGTGGTATCCAGCGCAGTAATACTGATAGGCGAAGTAGTAGTTCCTACAGAATTTCCAGGAATCAACGTGTCTGGAATTAGGGCCCACGTTCCCGATGCGTTTTGATATTGCACCTGTGTCATAAAAGTGGTTTCCCCTGGTGTGGTTGCGTCCCACTTCACACGTTGCCACGCAGGTGCAATACCATCATCGTAGTCGATTGGTGTTCCAATAATGGTACCAACGGACAAAGGACTTTGTGGAGCCATATAGAACGGTTCTCCGAAGGGACTCGCGGTGACCGAAGCAGTATCTTCGATTGTTTGGTGGTTCTCCCACGTGGAGGAGCCTACAAGCTCAGCATATTCATAATCAGTGCCCACATGGTCAAAAAACATCCCGAGCATAGTTCCAGAGGCAGAAGTGCGCACGAGCTGATTAGTGAATGAAGTGGGAAAGGTTGTTCCTCCCGTTGAAGCCATGTTGCGCTCCCCTTGATAAAGCACTCCATCCCAAAAACGCCATCGTGTTCCTGTCGTATCTGCATAGGGAACCATGATGTAGTTGGTGCGGCCACTTATGGTTTCGTACTGGCAATCAACAGGTCGACCATTGAAAGATTGTCCCGTGATCTCCAATTCGGTAAATGCTGCCCACGTATTAGTGGATCCCGTCCATCGTATAACGCCAATATCATTGTCCTGGTCGATATAACAAAGAGCCATATCGTCATTGGTCTTATTTCTCCGAAGGTTTCCACTTTCAAAATCGTCGCCGAGCGCAACCGTCGCGGTTGCCGTCCACGATGCACCATTCCAACTTTTCCATACAAAACTCGCATTTATTCCATTGGATGCCACAACGACTGCATCGGTTCCCGAGTTCTCATACTCCACTGCCATGCCCTCATGCGCGATGTCTCGCATCGAGCCGAGCACCGTCGCATTTCCCCATGATGATGTGGTGGCATTCCACACCTGTGCCTCGTACATAGAACCGGTGTTGCGGAACAATCCGATGATTTCATTTGAAATGGGGTGAGATGCCAGACGTACCCATTCACAATTTGTTGCGAAAGAAAGATTGACCGTGCCGGTTGCTGACCAGGCGCTCCCCGTCCAAATACGATATCCTGCCGTGGGGGAACTGTCACAAGTAACGGCAATCGCTCTTCCTGACACGGTTTCGTAGGCGACATCAAAACTCCTGCGTTGGGGCGACGGTGCAGCAGTCCCCGTTTCTTGAAGATTCGCCCATGCGCCACTTTCATATACTTGAAAGTTTGTGTCGCGGTCTGACCCAAGCGTACCCAGAATATATTGCGAGATAAGGGGAGAAGACTTCACGATTACCCACTGAATAGTAGCGCCAACAGAAAGCGCTGTTTGCTCACCCCCCAGTGTGATTCCATCAAAAATACGGAACCGTGGAGTTTGCACGGTGCCTTCACCGTAGGCCAGCATGACTTCATCCGTCGTGGTAGCAACGGTGGTTGAACCTGTACCCGTCAGGCGAAGTGAGGAGAGTGTGTCAGTCCTGAACTGGTCGTCCACGGTCTGAAACCACGTCGCAATAGTGATGGAAAGATCCACGGTGAAACTTCGTGTTTCCGAATAGAATGAATACGTATTCGCGCCAGTAGGATCACGTCCGCGCACGCGCCAGAAGTACGTGCTCGAAGCAATAAGCGCATCTCCGGGCTGAATCGTGAAACGAATACGATCGCTTGAATTAAATGGTGTGGTGTCGGTGGCATTCTGAATATTTTGGAATCCAAGATTTACTCCGGAATTGCGTGTCGTGGATGAAGTAAACGCAGATGTGGTTGACCACTGGATTTCATACTCAATCGGGTCGCCCTGAGGGTCAGCGGCAGTCCATTCAAATGTAGGCGTCGTTGTATTTAGCTTGGCATTACTAAATGGTAAGTACAATGTCGGAGTTCCCACAGTAAAGCCCCAATCAATTGTCCAATCAAATAATACTGGTGTCCCCGTCGTATTCGTGAGATTCGCGCGTATGCGTATCGTCGCATACACCGTTGGGTCGATACTCAGCAGCGACACAGGTGAAGCTCCGAATCCCGCACCATTACCGGGGAGTGCAGTATCGGGGACCAGTGCCCACGATGATGTCGAGGTGAGATATTCTATTTGATACCCCACTGTTCCATAGACCTCACTATCGCTAAAACGCAGATTTCCCCACACCGAACCAATTGTTTTAATATTAAAATCAATTGCTGAAGAATATATGGTTCCCGTAGTTGAGCCGTTGATGAGCATCACGGCATCTGTGGCCGTTGAGTGTACTCCTGAAAGCGTGTCGAGTTGGAACTGATCACGTGTGGTTTGGTGCCACGTTGATACCACTACCGCCGTATCAACGGTGAGACTGCGCGCGGTGGACCACTCACCCCACTGGTTAGACCCGCTCGAATCCTTTGCTCGTACTCGCCACCAATACGTACTACCGTTTGTGAGGGCAGTTGCTGATTTGAACTGAATTTTGTCTCCTGAATTAAAGGGTGCCTTGTTTGCAGGGGTATCCACATTTTCAAAAAGATCGGGGTCTGCGAGTGAATCTGAGTCTATAACGGAAGTAGTAAATGTCGCTGAAAATGAAATCTGCACTTGGTAATCAAGGTCATTGACCTCCCCATCGGTCGCGGTGAATTGAAATGATGGAGTTGTGGTGCCCACCTTCTCAAACGAAAATGGCGCAGATTGGACTGTTACCCCCGGTGATGCGTTGGTCAAGACAAGCGGATAATTCACATAGGTATCAAGCGGTGTACCATCTGACTTCACCATCCTAAAACAATACCGCGTATTCGGTGCTGCCAGATTGTCCTGAACGACCCAATCCCATTCTCCGACTCCACCAATCGGAACTTGTGTCCGTGTAGTCGTGGAATTATTTTCTTCAGCGTAAGCCTCGGCCACTGTAGAGGATGAAAGGAGGAGCGTCGTGAGCGTCGCCCCATCGGAAACTCCCGTGTTATTGAATCCCCGCCATAGTGCGGTTGAGGAAGCGAGCGGGGAAACATCACTCCAATTCAATGCGGACTCGCAAATGGGGTCACTTGAATACTGGAGCTTAAATGCCTGAACTCCCACAGTGGAGGTCGCATTCCCCACAGACACATTCATACGCAGACGAATTTTGTCGGTGGGTTTTAGGCTATCAAGCGATGTTTCAATCGGAGTATTTTCCGCGAGATCAGACCCACCAGGAGGCCAAGGGTCTGTCGGAGTCAACAGATTTGCGTTATTGTAGACCCGATAAGAATCTTGTGTAAATACAGGAACCCCAGAAAGTCGTTTTCCAAATATTACCTCGACGTACCGAGGAAGCTGGCTTTCCGTAGAAAAACCCGTTAGGTCTACTGAATGCACATGTGTTGTTGGTGCCGCCTGTACACCAATACGTCCGGGGGCGCTTTCAGACGACGCACCCGTTACCGCACCCGTCATGTCCGAGTACGTATGGTCAACAGCTCCACCCGTTCCCCCATACGTGCTTGATGCTTTCACAAACTTTCCATTGAGTGTGCCACCGATGTCAGAAATTCGTGACCAGCCCGCCGCGGGGTCATTGTCCCACATGGTTATCATGTAATTTGAAGTGCCCGTCGCGGTCGCAAGCTTTGCAAATAACATTTCCACGTTGGGTGGTTCGCTATTTACGAGTGGGGTATTTGTGGCCGTAAGTGTGTGTGTGTGGTTTTCAGCAGAAGGAAGCGGGGTCGACTGAGTCCCTCCGAGGCGTGAGCGATATCTCTGCGGTGAGACACCGACTGTTGAAGAACCAGTCATAGGATGGATGTGCGTGTTTGAACCTGTAGCGGTACCGGCAGTATTTTGACCAAACGGATAATATCCATCTTGTGGTGTGTATCGATTCCAACCGGTTGGCAATGAAGACGAGGCGATATCAAAAAGTGCAATAGCACCGGCGGGAATAGTTGCGGGTTCACCTGCACTATTTGCCTGAATGACACGCAGCTGTCGAGAAAGCGGAACCGTGCTGGTTGCCCCGACGGATACAGAGAGAGTGTGTGCGTGGGATATACCCGCCAAGAGTGTATTCACTACTGAATTTTCTGTTACCCCCGTTGACCCTGTGTTGAAAACAGTTGCGGTGACTGAATGGGTGCTGGTGGGTACTCCTCCAAACCCCCCGTATGTAGACGACCCGAAAGGTAATCGTTCATAAAAGGGATCCGTCGTGAGACAGGACACACACGTCCAAGTGGCAGGGATGGTGACATTGTCATCCCAAAAAAGCATCATCTTCCCTGCTGCATCTGACGCTATCTGCCACTTTCGCGCTTCCACAAACGAGTCATCTTCCCCACCCATAGAAAGTGGGCCCATGAGATAAAGGTACGGTGAAACATCAGGAGCATCAAATGTATATGCAAAGTCAACCACTCCGCCCGCTTCCAACTTTGTCGGCCACGATGCAGTCATAAAGGTGTGTGCATCGTCGCCCCAAGCAAGCGTGGCATTCCCACGGTCAATCACGATAAAGTCGCCGGGGATGCGCTCGACAATGTTTCCCTCAAATGCCTCAATCGCGCGCACACGTATCTTCATCGGATAGTGCGCTAAGGGGAAGATGCGTGTTGGTCCCACACGTTCGATTACATAGGGTACATAATCACGTACTTCGAACGTATCGGTCACTTGGCTCGCGACATTCTCGTTCACATCGAGACGCACAAGTTTTGCTTTATACGTTCCCGTTGCTGCCAGCGGTATGTCGTATGCGGCAGCATAGTCGGGAACATCTACTACATTGTTACCGTTGCACTTCCCCGATGCCGTGACGGGGACCTCCGTCTCAGTCCCTCCCGGTGTGGTCACCCACAGTTTAAGCGGTGCATCACAGATGGTATTTCCATTGTTCGAAAGTGCGGCCAGCGAAATATCGAGACGCTCACCGGGCAGGGAAATACTCTTCGCATAATTGATAGCTAACACACCCCAATAGAAATCGAACTCATCTGTGTACGTATCGCCCCCCTCTTCAATCTCAATATGCAGTGTGTACTTGCCGGGGCGAACGGCTCCGGTGTCGTCTTTTAACTGGAGTGACCACTCCCCGCCCTCACCATACTTCACATCATACTCCGCAGGTTTGTCTCCAAAATGTGGGTGGCGCAGCATAATGCGTGCAACAGTAAATGACTGCACGCCGAGCAGCTTCCGCACACCCTGCATCAGGCCGCTTGATTGGCTCTTGTATTGAAATCGAAATGTCGGCTTTTGGTGTAACGAGAACTCACGCTCTTTGGAGAGTAGCGTATCGACATGCTCTTTATCTTTGCCATCATCAGTCACATCGAGTTTGCGATGCTCACCGGGAACCACAAACTCAGTCTCCCCAAGTTGTAGTGTCACAAGCGCAGCACCCGGGGCACGCGAAAGTGCAGCACTCTCAAGCATACGCACGCCCGCCCGCCCCATACCGACACCCGCCTCCGAGAATGTTCCTGCGGGTATTGCCATGCCTAAAAACTGAGTCACACTTCCTGAAACAGCCCGGAGCGTAAAGCCAAGCGGAAACACTCCGCTCTTGGGAAGAAAGTGTGTGGCACCGGGGCTATTTCCCCGTCCATGACATGTTGATGAAGCAATCATTGTCCCCTCTTCGTCATAGAGTCCAAATAGGACGGGCTCAGGTGTGGGAGCACACACGAGGGCAATGTGACTTGCATCAAATGGGGAACGATAACTTCCACCCATAAGACTACGGGGTAGTATGCTCAATAAAGATTCGGGGGGGGTCATGAGTCCCCCAATCGGTTGAGTGTGCGCGTCCACGCGAAATGCCTCCGCACCATCCAGCGGTCCAGAGTTACACTGGTCGACAACAAAACTCGCTCCCGCGCGTCGACCGTCGATGGATTTTCGCGCGCCACTTGCACACAGTGCAGTGATGTCGGTACCATCGTTTCTCACTCCAACCGTAATCTTTCCAAGCGCGAGTCCAAAGAGCGATTCGGTGGTAGCAGAAGGGATTGGTGTCGGTGCTCCACCTTCACCTCCTACGAGTGTGAGTACTGCATCGCGGTCGAGGTCAACAAGTACACTGTCTGAAAGTGTTATCGGTCGACGCACAATCGAACCGAAAATAGGGTCAATGGACTCAACCGTGCCGCCAACACCGATTGCGCCATGAACTGCCTCACTATCAAGCGCTGCAATAGCGAGCTCACGTTCGCCACCAATTCCTGGGAGTACGAAATGCTCCCCTGCATATCCCAACGGAACATAAACGGCAACGGGCGAAACGGCAATCACCGATGCGGTAATCGGTCCATCCGCATGCACAATAGTGCTGGGTTGAATTCCAGAAAAGAGCGCACTCTCTCCCTGCTCCAGAGTAACTGATTGTTGGTCTTCAATTTCCACACGCACATGAGGAGCGAGGGCAAGTACATGGAGTGTCATGTCCAGTTGACTACCTCCAAACACTACGCCGCGTGGAGTTAGTGCCGTGGTGCGAAACGGAGTGAATTCATTCGAGCGCGAAGTTGCGAACTGATCTCCAAAATACACATATACACTCGACGTAGCTCCCGCAGATAGTTTGGGTACACGCACCCACGCAAGTCCACGCTGTTCTTCACTATTAAATTCAGCAAGCCAATATGGAAGTTCTATCTTCCCACTTTCATCGACGAAACGAATATCGGAACCGGAAGCAGAAACATACTCCCAGAAGTCTGCGGACATCCCCGCAAAATCAACAGGGATGGCAAACTCTCCGTCCGCGCTCACCGCACTGCTGTCCCATGTTATTGGTATGCGATGATTCCACGAACCACCCCAATCAGTGTGGAGCAATCCGTACGCACCCGACTCTGCGGCTGCTTCGATTGCGAGATCCCCACGTGCATTGAGTGGCACATCCAGTGTGACGCGAAAGTACATGGTCTGCCCCGGATTCAAAAGTACGGAGTCGGCGAGATATGACTCCGCACGAAGTGAGGATGGAATCAAGTCAACGGGCATTTCTGCAACCAAGAAATCAATCGCCTTTGTAAATATCCCGCTTTCGTCAGCAATGGCACCCCGTGTAATTGGTAAAGTCGTCCAACCATCGCGATAGCGCGTTTCTGTCTCAAGCCCGACACCGACTCCTTTTGCAATACAATTTGTACCTTCGATATTCAGTGCGTCACATGTCGCACGCTCCCGCGTCTCCACGCAGCTATACGCATCCGATCCGGAGTCTCTCGTACTCTCGTTCTCCCAACCCGCTGCACAAAAATATCCCACGTCGTCATACTTCAGTGCGCTGCCCTGATAGGGAGTATTGTGTGACCAGCGCGACAAAGTGCGCACCGTTGCTCCCTCATCTTGAAAACGAAACTGTAATTTCAATACCTCCGCTTCGGTGCTCTCATTTGTCACGTTGACGTATGCATCCATGGTGCCAAGTGCGTGGTACGTTTTTTTGTCGCTTTTTATGACAAGCTTCTGTCCCTCATGCGCCTCTCCATTGGTAAACAATATCGTTCCCTCTTCAGGCGTGACCAGTTGGTCGCGACGCGCCTTGCGTGCCTCAGCATCCCGCGCGGACAGTGTGCTCCTGATATTCGCACCCGAAAGCGCAAACTCTTCGGCAGATGAGTTCAGTGTAGTGTCTTGATAACGCACGTTTACCCAGAGGCCGTCCACATACACCGCAGCATCCTCTTCACTTGCGCGGTCATACTCCAGCACAACCTTCAAGTCTGACAAATCATCCCACGTTGAAATATTTGGAAGTTCAAATTTGAGATACCCCGCACGTTTCGCGTTAGACAACTCCCCCCGAATCTCAGAACTTCCGAGAAATTCCCAGCGACCTGCGAGATAGGCGCGCACAAGCACACGGTCATATTCCCCGCTGGAGTAAGCACCTCGTCCTGCGAGCGAGAGCTCGAGTGTTGCACCAGCAACTGCTTTACCCTCGAGTGTACCGCCGAGGCCAAACCCTACATACTCGGCGAGATGACATGTTTTTCCAAACGTACTGCAAAGGGAGACCGAGTATGGGTCGGGTGACTGCGTCGACTCAGCAACCGCAGCAAGCGGTGTGCCCGACGCTTGAGTGCTTGATGCTGCATCAGCAGCGCTCACAGGTAGCGGGTTCTTTTCCAGAGATGGGTCAGGGCTCTGCACAACAGAGACTACTTTCTCTTCTGTCTCTATAAGTTCGGGGATAGGCGAGGAATCGCCCGAGGGTGCTGCGGCGACTTCGGGCACATCTTGCGCCAACACTTTTTCACCTGCAAGAAAACCTGAAAACATGTGGCGCACGCGCTGCATTAAAAATGCCTCGGGTGCGCCCTGAGGGGCCACAGTGTCCGCGGGAGTTACGGTGGGGGAAACTGACGGTTCTTCTGGTGTCAGGAGCGGCATGAAAGGATTCGGGGTCGAAACACTTTCGTTCGGTATTATTTCGGAAGGAACCTCTGAAGGAGGCGGCGTGGTGTCTGCCGTATCGGGTGTGACTCCCTCCAGTGTGGGTACGTCTTCGCCCTCAGTAGTCGTACCTACTTCAAGTGAAGCTCCGAAGTATACATAGGCAGAATTCTCTCGGCTAAAATCTGCGAGCTCGGCGTCCATCGAGAGGTCTTGACCAAGAGAAAGTTCACCCCCCTCCCACCCTTCAGTGACAACATTCGACGGTGACACATACACATGGGCTTCTTTCTCCGCAAATACGAACTCTGAGAGAAACCAGAGGCCGAACACTACAGCACTAAGCGCGACAAAAGCCCGAAAACGCCTTCCTGTGTGCGAGGTGAAACGCCAATGAAACTGCTTTGTGTGGGTGCGCAAAAAATGAAACATACGGACAAAAGCCGCCCTCCAACGATGGGCCGGTTATGCCCCTTATTTTATCAAGAAATTAGTAAAATATGGCTTTATTTCAATGCAAAATGACCATACATTGCATGGCTCTGTTGCAAGGGATTTATATGCTGATAAAAGTTTTCCACAGGTTTCCCTCGCTCGCGCGTCCTTATATATTCAAAAATTGACATAATATTATTTTTAGTTCATAGTTATTTCAGAACCCACTCCAAAGACGAAGGTGGATGATGGAAAATCTCAACCCCGAAGTAGAAGATGACTCTGCGGACTCCACACTCAGTCTGCTACGAAAAATACTTGTCACTTATGTTTTTGCGCTCATGTCTTCAGGATGCGCATTCCTGTTCTGCGCAATTACATCGTCAAACTACTCAATGAACGATGTGAGTATTGCACTCTTCCTTGCAAACATCTCGCACCTCACCAGCCTTCGCCACAAAGACACATGGGAGTATGCGAAGAAAATATCACTGTTCAACTACGCAACCGAACGCGCAATTGCGGTAACTGGTTCAGTACTAATTTTCTTTGCGTTTCTTGCGCCGTGGTTTCCACGGATGGTATTTGCATTTACGCTACTCGGGATCTTCTCCCTCATTACTGCCGCAATTATCTTCCGGCTTCGCGTGCTTGGCACTCCCCTGTTGAAATAATCCAGTATCCCCAAGAACAAACATAGGTCTCATAGTTGAACCCGCCACAAGGCGGGTTTTGTTTTCTATAATAAATTACTCAATGTATTAAACGTTGCAAAATAAGACTTTTTAATAGTTAGTATGCCAACTATTTCAATTACAATGATTTGTCCTTGCACGAGCCTAACACTGGCCCTACGAGAGAGGGTCTGACGCATGGCAATCGGCTTGGTCACCGTTCTGACGATGCTATCATTCGAGTGCGACAACTGCGCCCGTAGGGGGCGCCGATTGTGTGTCTTTCAAAAGGGGCCTACATGAGGAGTTTGCGGACGTCTTCCACTTCTTTGGACAACAATTCCTCCGAAAGATCGATGGCCTCATTCATATTCTCCATCACTTCCCTGTCCTGTGCTGAGGGATTAGGCTTCTGGAAAAGCATACCTGCCTGCTCGCCCACTTCCTCGCGGAGTGCCGCAAAGATATTGCCCATGTTGTCGCGCAGTTCATCAGCCTCGCGTTTTGCAACATATTTTTCTCTTCGGAACATTTTTCGCTCATACCATAGATATCCGAGGAGGAAGGCGATAAATGCCACTAGTCCTATGTCAATAAAGAGTCGCCAGTCAGTTGGTTTTGGCTCGCCCTCTTCTGCAGACTTTTTCGTTGATGGCTCTTCACCCTCGATGGTATATTTTCCTTCAGCAGAGGTGCTATTCCCCGCCTTATCAAACACATTGAGCACAAGCGTATGTTTGCCTGGCTCTTGTTCTGAAAGCGTGTATTCACCATTTTTCACCTCGACAAGAGCGACCTTGGTGGGTGGATTACCATCAATAGCTATTTCGTAACGATCAAGCTGTGAGAGTGTATCGGTGGCCTGAAACTTAATTATGACCTCAGTAGATGATGCTGGCACCGAAAGATCAAGTGTGAAAGGTTCGGGAGGGGTCTTGTCCACGAGTATCTTTTTGTGTGCGGTTGGCCCCGCGCCTGCTTCGTTGACATAGCGTAAATGAAAATACATCACTCCGTCAGTGAGCTGGTCAAATTCCTTCTCGTCTATTGCGGGGTCGTAGCTCGTTGTGGGCACGGTCTTGTCTTTCGTATCCAAACTCATACGCACCACTGTGACATCAAGTGGGGGCTCCCACTTAAACATTGCCTTCGATAAATTGTAATAAAACTTCTCATCGAGGTGGGTAGTTGAAGTGACGTCAGGAATATCAGGTTTGGGTATAAGTACCGACGGTGGAGTGGGTGGGGGCGGAGGGGGTGGGTCTCCCGCTGCTGCGGTATTAATAGTGTATTCGCCGCCAAGCCAGAGGTCTTTAGCGGTAAGTTCGGTGCCTTTACCATCTGCAGCAAGGACGGTGCCTTCTACAAAAGACACCTTTGCTACTCCTTCCTTGAGAGCCTTAAACGTAATCGATAGAATATTTTTCTTCCCTGATATTGCGGGTGGCGTTTTTCCTCCAGCAAAACTAATAGTTCCCGCAGTCGAGTCGGTTGCTGGTTCTTCTGGCCAAAGTGAAAACGCAGAATTATTTTTAGACAATCCCTGAACAGAAAGCAGTTCTTTGTCATAGGAAAGTTTTCCACCTCCAGAACCAAACTCCTTGGTGGATTCAATAACAATTTGTACAGTAAAGGTCTTCCCTAGACCGTAAGCACCGGTGGCGGGTGAAATCGACATAGTCGCACCAGTTGTCTGCGCGAGCGACAAGGAAGGTGCTGCAACGAGTGCGAGCATCAAACCTGCCGTAATCAACCGCATACGAAAAGTGCGAGAAATTATCATGGAGAAATTAAGAACCCGAGTCTACCTTCTCGACATGCATACGCATTTTATTGTTTGCATGACCCTTGAGTGGTAGATGGAGTACGAGTACGCCGTCTTTGACCTTTGCTTGCGCAGCCTGTGCGTCTACTTCTTGAGGAAGAATAATCTGGCGGAAAAATTTACCCCAAGCACATTCTTCGAGAGTAAATCCGTCGTGCTCTTCGCTTGCGTGCTGCACTCCTTGCGAGATTGCAACAACACCCTCGATTTTCACCTGAATCAAGTCTTCGGGGCGATGTGAGCTGCCGGAAATAGTAATGACATCATTGTCACCCTCTATGGACACATCAAGATCTTTGATTTCCGCACCGGGAACCTGAGCATAGATGATAATTTCTGTATCACTTTGCTTCACATCGACGGGGAGTTGCGAGACGCCACTCGGCACCTCAGATTTAGCTGGTAGGCTTGCCGAGGAGACCGTATGGTCGTCCGAGACTCCCACGCCCTTGCCCTTGAGCTTTTGTAAAAAAGAACTCATAGATTAAAAGTACAAATTAATTGTTAAGCAGCGCTTCCTCAAAACGCACAACGGTAGAGTTATATACATTATACGCGCATACGTGAGTGGCGTGCAATCAAGTTGTGGAGAACAAGTGGATACTGCCCAGCAACTCAGTAAAGTTGCCTGCAATGGTCACGCGATTGACCGTGCGGGTAATCACTCCGTGTTCAATGAGGAAACCTTCCGCCCCGACAGAGTAGTCGCCAGTCGCGAGGTTAACGCCGTCGCCCATAATGCCGATGACGAGTAGTCCGTACGCAATATTTCGAATAAGTCCATCACGCAGGATGACACTTGTGTGATCACCGCTTAGTACCCGCGGAGCAAAACAGACGTAAGTCTGTTTTTTATGACTGACAAAAACGTGTTGCCGTGCGTTGCTAGATGAATTTTGCGCAGTGCGCGATTGCCTGTACGTCACGGAGCTGACCGCTATTGTTTATTGCCGTGACCATCCAGACTCGCTGTCCGATCATAACAATCGACGCTCTCGTGATATCTACTCCGCCCCCGCTCACGTCATATCCTCCCCCAACCATAGTCTCACCTTCTTGGCAGTACGCGAGTGCGTCTGCAATAGCAGGGACTGAAACCCATGCACTGGGGCGCAGAAAGACGACCATATTGCCACCTGTTCCAGTACCAGGAATACCCGGTGCTCCTGTTAGACCTTGAATTCCCTGTACACCTTGCGCACCCTGTGCGCCCGCTGGGCCTTGCAGTCCCATAGGGCCAACTTGACCTTGTGCGCCTGCTCCGCCCTGTGGTCCGACTGCCCCCGTATCGCCCTTCGGTCCGATTGCACCATCAGCACCCTGCGTTCCTTGTGTGCCGGGGATGCCCTGAATATTCCAAGAAAGCAATTTGTCCT
Organism: bacterium; assembly: GCA_043756865.1. GTDB lineage: Bacteria > Patescibacteriota > Minisyncoccia > Phycocordibacterales > UBA6899 > MHLP01. The sequence continues at coordinate 37,139 of JAYUQG010000014.1, forward strand.
GCGCGCGACAATCGGTGCGCCGAAACCCTTCTCCAATAAAATACATCGCTCCGCTATTTCTTACACACACAGTAATCGCATGAGTATCTGCGAGCGCCACAGCACCGACAGCGAGACCTCCCGCCGAGAGCACAGTAAGTGCGCCAATAACCGCACGTTTAAGTAAAAGTGGTGTATTCATAGTAAAAGTCGTTTATAATTATATACAAAAAGACTACTCCCATTCTAGTAAATGACAAGCAACGTGGAAAATATACACGCATAAAAACTTTTACGATTTTGATGCAATTCAGTTTTTCATGAGGAAAGTGTATGAGAGGACGTATACGGATACGTCCTCCAAACCTTTCTGAAATAAAAAACTGAAGAGCGCGGAAATAACCCTTTGACTAGCCGGTCCAGTTGGAGAGCATAATCGAAAAGTCGGTGAGATTGACGATGCCGTCCTGATTAATATCTGCCGTCTCATCCGCCGTTCTCCAGTGAAACAACAAAATGGAGAAGTCAACGAGATTCACTTTTTTGTCTTTGTTTAAGTCTGAACGGTTGCCCATGTCGGGGTTCGGCTCCTCGCCGATACCCACATACACGACTGGCGATAAGAGGCTTTGATCTTTGCTTGAAATGAGAGAGATCATCTTTGCCTCATATGTCCCCTTTTTGAGCCCTGCGGTGGGGAGTGTGATTGACCAACCGCCGCTACCGTTTGCAGTTGTTGTTGCCGTCACTATCTTTCCCGTACTGGCCTCACCCTGCTTCGTCATAATTGCACGCACGTCTCGAAGCGCAATCGCGTAACCCGAAAGCACGAGGTCACCACCGAGTGCCACCGTAGTCGACGAACGATTGGTCGTTGGAGACAAATATACGGGTGCAATAATATTGTTTGACTTTGCAATAAGGTAAATAGTTGAAGAATAGGTCGAAGAATTTCTACCGTTTGCGTCACGCATGTATACACTCCATGTATATGTCCCACGCGGAAGGTTGGTAAATTTTTCAGAAAATTCTCCAAGAACGCTGACCACTGACTCCCTCACGTTAACTCCATCCTTGAGAAACACCGCGGTTACCCCAGGTGCGGCTTTTCCTTCGATCGTCACGTCACCACCTGAAAGGAAGAGTCCTCCGCCGCCTCCCGGCCCTGATGGGCCGCCGCCTCCTGACGGAGGTGGGGGTGGAGGTGCGGGAGGAGTTGCCGTCGCACTTGGCACCACTCCCACCTCAAAGTTAATAAGATAGTCCGCGATATTGGGAATCTGTTGTGCATTCGCACACCGTACATAGAAATTATAAATAGTATTCGTCGCCGTGGTCACCGGTATGTAGTGCAGCGTAGCAACATTCGCTTGGGTAAAAATTGTCGAGGAGGACATAGTAAAGTACGGGACCCCAGCGGTCGTTGCATACTTACACATCGCAAAAATATTGGTGTTGAGCGACATAAGCACACTTGCCGTTGTTCCCGGCAGAAGCCCTGTGGGCAAACCATTTGAGAGAACAGGAGGTGGGAATTGTTGCACGACTGCGCTCATTTGCACAGGATCGACAATAGCAATAATTGCTCCCTGTACATCAATCTGCACATCGCTTGCATCGCGCGTTTCAATATTTATGCGGTGTGAACCCACAGTTGAAGGTGACGTGATAAACTGATCCCCCGCCCCCCCAAAAAGTGCGATTGAACCTATTTCGATGGCCACCGTAGAACTCGCGGCAATCCCAGCACCCGATGAGAGTGTAAGTGTAATCATACTAGGTGGGCCCGACGCCACACCAACGCCGTCTGCGACAGCAGACGGGAGTGTTGCAAGTGACCTCTCAGTAAAGGGCCCCGATGATGCGACTGCGGTAGAAAGGTCTATATCGGTAAAATCTAGTGCGCCGGGAATAGTGAACGCGGCGGCAAATGTAAGCATTATTTTTCCATTGGCAGGAACGGCATTGGAGAGTGTAAACGTAACGGTGTGTGAAGTCGACGTAGACGATGGGGCCGAATTTGAAACAAGATCACGCACATAGGTCAGATAGGCGGCAGATGCGTCTCGGGTAAAAAATGACGAAAACGCAATCACCAACACGGGTAGCAAGAGTAGTGCGCAAGTTGTCGAGTGAGTAAAACGGGAACGCATATCTATATTATAACAGAGGCACACAAGTTAGTACCGCGTCCACAGAGCTCCTATCCCGATAACACACATGCACACTAGCGTGCACACCGAAATCCAACTGCAACACCGATAAATGACGGCTGAATCGTCGCGTTGATCGCATATATCCCCGCCTTTTCCTCCATCGACCAAAACCCCCCACGAAACATAGCACGTACTCCAGTAGACTCAATAAACCAGTGGTCACCACCAAACGTGTCTTGTGGCATGCTTCCGGTTGTGATGGGGACACCCCCAAGATCGGCTTCACTCACGTATCCCTCAGTCGGAAGCGTGCGGTTGGAGTAGACTCCATCTGCCACCTCTGCATCAACCCATTCCCACACGTTTCCCACCATGTCGTAAGTTCCGTACGAAGACACACATGCATCATGACTTCCTGTATTGTCCGCACGTGCCTGCCCTGCGCGACCAAGCGCGCACTGTTTTTTGTCTTTGGAAACAGCGTCGGGGGTTCCCAAGGCGGCGCGGTACCACTCCTCGGGTGTTGCAAGATGTTTACCCGCACGGGCACACATGGACATCGCCTGGTGAAGCGAGATATTCACCCAAGGACGCTGGCCGGAATTCGATACAGCTCCACACTTTGGCTGCGCTATGTTTTCGTTTGTCTCAAATTGATTCAGTGGATCTTTGTGTCCACAAAACTCACCTGACGCAGCCTCATAGCGGTCAATGCAGAATCCACCCCCACCGCTAACAAATACCATATCGCTGGGACATTTTTCTTCAGTTATACTGCCTCCCACACCAGCCAAAAGTGATACACCAGGGATGCGAAACGTATCACTTGCTTCAATAGCAAGTGTGGTGAGCACAATTGCTCCTCCCAATACAACAATACTTTTCCATACGGAAACGGTTCGTTGCTTTTGCCGAGGAGGAGGAAGTCTCGTCGCATTCATGAGTGTATTATACGTGATGTATCACCAAAGTGGCGCCTGTTATTTTGCACAGCGAAAACCCACAGCAACGCCAACAAACGAAGTAGGGATGGTTGCATTTAACGACGTAACTCCTGCCTTCTCCTCCATCGACCAGTATCCCCCACGAAACATTGCGCGCACCCCAGTATTGGCCGCAAAGAAATAATCTCGATGCCGGGTTTCTTCAGGTGTAATAGTTGTCATGAGCGGAACGCCATCGACATCCACCACATCGACATACCCCTCGGCTGGGAGTGTCTCACCTTTGTAGACGCCGCCCCTGATCTCCCCGTCGACCCATTCCCATACATTTCCCACCATGTCGTATGTGCCGTACGAAGAGACGCATGCGTCATGACTTCCTGTGTTGTCCGCACGTGCCTGCCCTGCGCGACCAAGCGCGCACTGTTTTTTGTCTTTAGAAACAGTGTCGGGGGTTCCCAAGGCGGCTCGGTACCATTCCCCATTCGAGGGCAATCGTTTCCCTGCGCGCGAGCAAACCTCTTGTGCGAGTGTGAGTGAGATATTCACCCACGGTCGTGAATCTGGCTTTGATTCAGGCGCACATTGGGTTTGAATAAGGTTATTAATAGTTTCGAATTGGTTCAGTGGATCTTTGTGTACACAAAATTCTCCTGCAGATGCTTCGAAACGGTCAATACAAAATCCGTCACCTTCACCAGTCACGTGCATCATTTCACTTGGGCAACGAGATACGTTCTGGGTTCCCACTGCTGCTAGCTGCGTACTGTGAGGAGTTTTGAGTGCGTCACTTGCATGTATAATGAGGGTTGAGAAGACCGAAGCCAGTAGCACAATAAGTGCGGCACGCCCGAGATTACGCGGACTCTTGCGCTTTGGCACATCCTTTTTGGGTAGTTCATGTTTGGAAGCAACGCGTACTCCGCAGCTCTTGCGCAGGACCACTACTCCATGAGGTGAACGGTTCATCATAGTCGCGTCTGTAGCTCTCCTTCGTGAGGACTTGGGTGCGATGCACTCACTCCCCGTTTCCAGTCAAGATAAAAGTTAAACAGTACAAGTAGGATAAGTACAAGCGACACAATCCCGAGCACAATAAGTGTGAGTTTATTGTTTGCGGCAATGGTTTCACGGTATTCACGCCCAAGTGCTTCCTCGCGAGCAATCAGCGACTTTTCACGTTCTGTAAGTTCTGTTTGTTTTTGTTCAAGTGCCTGCGCAAGTGAGTTAAATTCATTATCGGGAATTGCTGCACCGATACCGATTACCGAAGCCATATTTTCATAAGTAAAGTCTTGGATATGCTTCGCAGAATTACCAAGTGGTGCAAATTGAATGACAGACACCAAAACAATGGCGAACGCCGAATATCGGAAAACAAGCCAGAAACGTGACTGCATAAGCGCGGCTAGCATATACACCTCATTGTAGCGCTAAAGCGCACATGGGTAAATGCGCTAATGAACCTTGTGTGCGCCCCTGCAGTTGCTATCCAACGAGGAAGAGCAGCACAACAAAACCTAAAATCACCGAGAGAAGGACTGCAATAACCACAATCGAGAGTTTCGAGAGCGCTGACGTATCCTTGCTGCTTGCCACTCTCTTACCGCCGGTGGCGCGAGAAATTTGTCGATTCACATACATTCGCAAAAGTACATAAAAGACGAGCAGGAAAACGAGGAGTCCTCCCAGAATCGGCAAAATGATGTTCAAGGGAATTATCCAGAAACTGAGTGTGGAATTGAGATTCTGCATACCCTGTGAGCCCTCGATAACAAGAGTGAGGTCAGCTCTGTACTTCCCTATTTGTAGTTTGTCGCTTGTCCAATCCACCGTATAGGTGCGCTTCGATTTCGGGAATACTGAAGCACCGCCGTTATTAAAGGTAAGCGTTTCTACCTTGGTACCAAACATATTGATGATGTCGACAAAACCCTTTGGACGTGCAAATACATTGCCCATGTTGTCGATACGTGCACTAAATGTCACATTTGGCTGGTCATAAATCACCTTGTCGGCAAAAAACTCACCGAGGCGCGTGTCTTCAACAATATCGCCGGAAATACGAATAGCGAGAATTGAACCAACCTCATAACCGACAGCACTTCCTACAAGATTCGCAGGAGCTGCGGTGGAAATGGCGACCAATCCGATATGAGCGCCGGGGCCAGCAGTTGAGGGCACTTTTACGGTAAACCGGAGCTTCGCAGCACTTCTGGCAGGCACCCGAAGTTCACTCACATCAAAAGTTACCCACGATGAAAGTTCGTAGTCATTTGGATCCCCTGGCTTCGCAAATATAGGCTGTCCGCTTTCCGCAATTCCAACGATATCGCGGACTCGAGGATAAAATATCTCTGCTGTATCGCTCACATTCACAATATCCAGTGTATGTGCAAACATCGCCCCTGGATCGGTGCGCTCTTCTATGAGCGGAGGAGTGATTTTTGCTCCAATTTGTTCCTGCGCAAGTAGCGCATGAGGCGCAAAGACGAGTGCAGTAGCGCACAAAAGCGCGGCAATGACGCGACGTGAGGGTGATGTAATGAATGCCATAGTAAAACTTGAGGTAGCGTTAATAGCGATAAATAAAGGTAGTGACAGTATACCTTGGCTTGTCCCACCCATCAAAGCAGCAACCCCGCAAGTGCGGGGTTGCTGTGTGGATAACCGTCCGGGTTTCCAAACGTGCTGGCAATTTGTCGAGCGCTGTCTAGAAAACTGGTGTACAAATGTACGTGAGTATATTTGCATAGTCAGTAGCCGCCTCCTGAAGCGCTCCAATCTGTATGCGGTAAGCCACCGTGGTCGTACCGATACCAATCGTTGTCCCATTTACTGGTGCGGAGTGGTACATAACGAGAAGCGGAGCTAGAGGTGCGAAGTTGCCTGTATAGAGTGTTCCTCCAGTAAATGGGTTTCCCGGTAACGTAGAGTCATCACTGGTGACACCAAAGTGACCATAGGTATTTTCTGAGCCAAGAATACTCGTGGGGGCAGACCACGCAGCAGGTGCTGCGGGGACGCCGTTTGCAAAGTAGTCAATATCGGCACCCGTATTTGACGTCAATGCTGCATTTGTCACGACAGTTACTGAATAGCCATTTTGCGCATTGGTTGATACCGATAGGAGCTGAGCACCAATTTCGTCATCAGCAACATCCAATGTACCGAATCCTATACCTGTAGCAGTGGTGGTTGTTGAAGTAGTTTGGCCACCAGTAAGTACGGTACTTGATGCAACTCCGGTAATTGTGAAGGTAAGCGATGTTGGCACACTCGCGCTCATGGTTACACCCTGAAGGATGGCCACGCGAGTATCTCCATTATGGGTCTGAGTACCTGCGATACGGATGACGTACGAACCAACAACGTTGGGGTTCGTAATACGGTTATTTGTAGCAGGAAGGGATATTGTTCCTAAGGGAATAGTATCACCAGCACAAACAGTGAGGGTGATTATATCCGGGTTAGAAGTGAATGCAACGGTTGCTTCATCTGTCCCAGCGCCACAGGCTCCAACAACAGCGAGACCTGTTTCACCGACAAAGTCTGCCGCAACAAGTCCAGCAATAGCAAAGAGACTTGTTGTTGGGTCGAGCTCTATGGTAATTGTTTGCCCTGCAGTAACTGCCGCTGCTGATGTCCACAAAAATGTGTGATTCGTCGCGGTGGAGGTAGCGGAGCTGACGATCGTGTCGGAAACACTTGTCAGTGCCGCTGCTGATGCAACATTAATAAAAGAAGGCAAACCCACTGCCCACGACAGCGTGGCTGCGATAAGAAACACTCCAAGCTGCTTTGCTCGTGAGAGTTTTTTGAATGAACGCGTATAGCTCATAAAGAACTTTGTATAAAACGAATAATGGCTGTGAGAGAACTGCTGCATGTGTGTACGGTCTATATTTTTGATGTCTCTCCATTAGTGGGATTAGAGAAACATAAAGACAACGCACCCCCGGACAGTGGACCACCAAGTCAGCGAATGACAAGATAATTCACCTAACCATTATTATACAATGAATAACGCATAACGGGTGGATAAACAGTGCGTAGGTGTGGATAAGCGCACCCATACTGTGGATACAGTTCAAGAAATATGCTTATTTACGAACAAACACAAAGTTTTTTTGCAAAATTCACTCGCAGGCATGTGGATAGCGTGGATAACCACGCTATAACTGCAACATGTTTGTGTTTGTCCTCTGTTTCCCCTGCTAGTACTAAGGTATGACGATATCCATTGCTCCGTTCTTTTTTATAACCATTTGGTATTCCCGCTCTGCCTTAAACACCGAAACAAAATACCAGCCAATCAGAAAAACACAAACGAGGAGGACGAGCACAGAGCCGATAAACACACTGTAGCGTTTGATAAATCTAAAGTATGAAAATCGTCGTGCGGAGTGTCCCCTGAGCGAGCGGAGCTCTGCACCACCTTTTGCGAGTGGGCCATTAAGCACACGAAGTGTGAGGGCGGGTATTGCCTGTGCACTCGAATGTTTTTTGCCATCTACCCTTTGCTCCCCTTCTATTCGTGCATGCTCTAGCTGAATAGCCTCTGCAATGTAGCGGCGCAGCGCCCTACGGGTGAACCAGAAGAAAAAAGTCAGCGTGGTGAAAATGATGAGCAGGGGCACCCAAGGTACAACCCAAAAATGCACGTCCTTATATGCAGTCTTTGTCTTATCGTTACCGTAAGTAAGCACGGCGACGGCCTTGTAACGACCTATGTCAAAAAAGTTTGACCCACCCTTCCATTCAAACGAAAATATACGAGATGCTCCCGGTAGTACCGTGCCGAATCGGTGCTCCTGATCAACAACAATTCGTCCACGTTCGCGCCCAAACATGTTAAAAATGATGATTTCGCCCTCGGGGTTAACGTGTACGTTGCCCGTATTTGTGAAACGCAAATCAAATCCTGCTTCTTGTTTCTGCACAAGGCCATGCTTGGGAAAAAGTCCGGTAATTTCTCCTTGTTCAATGATATTTCCCGATATCTTTACATAGAGAAGTGAGGAAACAAGTGAACTAAATGAGACATTACCTCCCCCACTTTGTGGGGAGGGGCCTATGAGTAACGCAGCATAGTGTCCACCCGGTTCGGCATTCATGGGAATTGTTATGGTAAAAGGTATGCGCACTTCTCCACCAGAAGGAACAAAAAAATCCTTATCGGAGAGCGTAACCCATGTCGCAAGTTCATGCGATGTTGGCTCATCTCTTGTCCCCGATGGAGCAAATACCGTCGCGCCGATTTGTCCATCAGCGCTGAAATTTTCGACAGTGGAACGGATTACCAGCTCGGTTTCCCCTCCATTGTGTAAAATCACCGTACTTGACCACACTACTCCCCGCGCGAGGCCCAGCTGAAACAGCGGAGGTGAAACTGTCATCGTAACCCTCTCTGCGTGTTGCGGTGACTCCTCGGCAAAAAGCATATTCGGGAACAACATCCCAATAAGCAACAAGCAGGGAGTAAGGGCGCTGAGCACCGTGGAGAAAGTATTACGGAACGTTACTCCCGTCATATTTATTTCCTCTTTAAATCAACCACATGAGCGGGGTCAATTGGTTTTTTGACCTTTGCCACAAGGGTGGTGGGGGCAGGCATACGCTTAGGGGTGATTTGAGATTTGGAAGGAATGGACTCACGCACAGGTGTGCTCGCCGGACTGCGTGCGACCATCGACAAAGACTCGGTGCGCATACGGGGTGGCGCGTAAGTCATTTTTGCCGGAATGCGCACCTCCGTAAACGCATTAATAGACGAAGTCGCAACATCCTCAATCTCTGCTCCTGATTTGCGCATATAGGGAAATGTAATACGCGGAAAGTGTCCACGCAGCCGATCACGAAGTGTAAGTATGTCTGTCGGCTCATAAATTTCCTCGTCTTGTGCAGGTTCAACATCTGTCACATACACCATCTTGCGCCCGCTCGTTGAATACGAATGAAAGAGGAGTGCAAGCATAACCATCAGCACCGAGAGTGAGAGGAAGTACGACAGAAGCTTCCCCCAAGGCAAAACCCAAAAGTACACCGTGTCCTGAATGACGCCACGGTCGCCATATTCGAGGTCGAGTATCGCTTTGTATTTACCGAACTCCCCTTGCGCAGCCCACACCGATGCGAGTTGTGCGTTGCCACTGGGCTCAATCTTTTCCCCATCTTCGTTTGCGGGCACAGAAGCAATCTCCTCTCCTTTTTTATCAAAGATGCGAATTGTCCCACGTGGTACCACACCGCGATTTCCTGTGTTTTCTATTCGATAATTAAACGATGCGGATTCGCCGCTAAAAATATTTTTGTCTGGTACGAAGGTGCCGAGTTGCAGATGCTCTTTTGCGTCATCAAGCACTTCAATATTGAGCATTACCTCGTGAGTAGCGTTTTTGTTTGCTTCCGCGCTGACTCGGTCGGGGCCCTCGGAAAAGTGCACGACCGCATGGTACATTCCCGGTTTTGCATTGAGATTTATCTGCACCAAGACGGGCACCTCGCGTTTGTCCCCTGGGAGTATGTCAATCATGCTGCGTGTTACTTCTACCCAGCGCGTGAGTGACTCATGAGTCTCTTTTCCCTCGGTGCCACCAAGGTCTCGAGTACCACGCACGCCACTAACACCAAAGTCGGTCACCCACGGATAAATAGTGATTAGACGTTCACTGGCGTTTTCGATTGTCACGGTGTACCGAAGAATTTCGCGCTGCTTCCCTTTGCCGTCGATCACCGCTGGCGTGACCACAATATCCTGCGCATACGCAATCGGCACAACTGCGGAAAAGCAGAAAAGGAGCGATATGAGCGCAAGTGCTATCCATCTCGTAGACCGAAATATCTTTGCAGAAAAATTGTAGAAGGTAGTCTTCATTGAATACACTCTATTATATGGTATGTGGCGAGAAGCGAGGTGGGGACAAACCTTATGTTGTGGAATATAAAACATATTCATCAGAAGGTGGGGACTACAATATAGCGAATCATGGTCTCGTATTGACCGGCGGGAAGTAGAATATGGCGTTCAACTCGGAATATAACGTCCGCAGTGTCCGTGGCGGTCGCGGGCACTGAGCCGTACATAACCTCGCGTGCAGGGGTTTCAAACTCCGCCCACGTGTCGTTAGGGGCAAACCGCGGTGAACCGCCAAATAGCGTGTTATCCCCTGCGTGATACCCAAAACACCCAGTCGAGGTGGCGGTGCAAGCCGTCGCCCATGGCATCGGTGTGGTGTTTGAGGCAGCAACTCCCGGAATTTCTGCCCCACCCGCAGAGATGAAATTTTGTGTTTCAGAGACCAGCACTTGGTATCCATCAGTCGCGTTTGTATTCACATGTAGTGTATGTGCACCTATTTCAGAAACCCCGACTCCCAGCGTGCCAAACGGTACTGCGGTTGGTGTTGTGGCAATTGTGGTCACAATACCTTCGGGTGTTGAGGATCCTGACACCACTCCAAGTACCGCAAAGGTGAGCGTCGTATCGCCTGTTGAAAGAGACGGATAAGACTTTCCGGTATCAATCGGAACGGGGACACTGTTGTTCACGTCATAGAGCCTAAAAAAGTAAGTGGTGTTTGCCGCTGCTCCCGCATGGGTAATCGTGTACTCAAATTCATACGCAGTGTTGGCAAGCGGATCGATGGTTGCAGTCGTCGTTGGCGCCTCGTTGTGAGTACCGAATGCTGCGGAATCAGTAAGGAGGAGTGCGGTGATTAAACTTCCATCAGTATCTACTCCGTTTGCATAACACCACGCTGTTGTGCAGGAGGACGTCGCTGTTACGAACCCCACACCAGAGGAGAAATCGGAAAAGGTTGAGTATTGGAGGCGGAATTTTTGATTTACTCCACTGTGTCCGCGTGTATCAGAGGCCGTAATGCGCAGTTTTGCAATGTCACCCAACTTCAAGTTGACCGGTGCTATATTTTCGCCAGCGAGTGCTGTTGTTGGAGTTTCATTGGTTTCATCGTCATACCACTTCCAGTTGCGTGACTTTGGAGTATATCCCGCGGTACGAATCATCGGATATGCCGCGTAGTTTCCAAACGAAGTGCCTCCACTATAAGCCATACGGAAGCAATAATCAGTATTTGTGGCAGCGCCATTATCCTGAAGCACCCAGTCGTACTCAACGTCTTCTCCGATAAATACTGCGAAGGGGTTTCCTTTACTATTATTTACTTCTTCAAAAGTTCCCGCGCGATCAGAAAGCGAAAGGACCAAATCCCCTCCCGTTGGCGGGTCACCCGAAAGATTTGTCTCGTCAGCTACGGCCGTATTAAAACCTCTCCATATTGAGCCGCTTCCAATACCCCCCACTGCAGACCACGTTCCTCCGAGGTTTCCACATGTTGAGGTTGGTGTTCCATATTGAAGCGTAAAAGCCGTCGATGAAGCCAGTAGCGTAGTGGTCGACACATTAAAACTCATGCGGAGTCGCACCACATCGCCGGAGTCGGGAGGAACATCCAGTGCCGTAATGTTCGTATTTTCACTCAAATTTACTGCTCCGGCAGGCCATGGGTCAGTCGGGAGCAACGCGTTATTGTTCACGTAGTAGCGGAAGTAGTCTTGCTGCAAAACGGGTGCCTTGAGCTGAAAATTGGTGTCATACGTCAAGACCATCTCGCTGTTGGCTGCATATTCTTCAGTTTGATTACCGCGCACGAGTGTTTGGAATGCGCGCGTATTCCATGTAATAGGCGCACCAAAAGTGAAATTCGTCGACGTTGCCTGCGTGAGATATATTGCTCGGAAATTCTCGGCATCTTCTGTTCCTTCACTTATGGTCACAGGTGACCCGCCGGAAAGTGAGATGCGGACCGTACCGGGAATGATCGATGTAGCATCCGTATGCATGACCGAAGTGGAAAGGTAACTCGATCGATAGGTTTTCGTTACGGTTTCGGGAAGCGTAATAACAAATGGAATTGAGTTGTCAGAATTTGCAAGTGCGGGAACCGCACTCGAGCTCCCGCCAAAAAACTTTCCCGTCTTCGTCACAGGACCATTAAGATTTCCTGCCCAATGAAACGTAATAAACGCCTCAACCCCGACTGCTGCATCGTACGTTGCCGCCTGATGGCGCACATCAATACTAAGGGTGGTAGTGGTACCGCTCCACGATGAAGTCGCAGCACCCATGTCGTGAATAATGCGCATTTCACCACCACGGGGGAGTGAAAGTGTTGCGGTATACGTCACACCCGTCGTCGCTGAATTTCCTATTTTTCCCCCCACCGCAAGAAAGGGTGTATTCGTCACTGAGTCGTGTACTTTGTACCAGAGATTTTTTACCGTTGAGCTTCCATTTAATATCGTTGCACTTTGCGTATAGGATGAAGACGCGGTCGCAGGCAGTGCAGCGGCCTGACCCATCCAGTATTGCACCGTTTCGGTTTGAATAGTCGCACCCGTCGAATATTTGTAGGTTATAACCACTTCCCCACCCAGTCCTCCAATAGCAGCAGTCGCGACTGCAATATTAAGTGTTTGTGATGATGTAGCTAAATTCACTCCTCCAATCAATGGACGATACAGCAGAAAGCGCTCCATGCCGTCATTTAATACCTCAAGCGCATTATGTACTGCACCCACTGCGCCACCGCTGATTGAAGGGGTGACATCAGCTGCTGCATTTTCGACATAGGAAATTTCAAAGAACGCGTCAACGATGTCTGAAGTGGTCGCAAGGTCAGGAACGTTTATTGCGTACCCAAACGCGCATGTGGCCCCGGCGGCACAATCAGTACGCCTCGTGCCACTGTCACCAGCTTGTGTTGAACGAAGTGGGAAGCGCACTGTTTTCAGTGCCGTGTGTGGAATAAGTGAATAGTCCTCTTCGTATGTAACGATCAGCTTCATCGTAGCCAAGTGCCACGTGGGTCCTGTGACCGAGAGCATGCCCACCACTGCGAGGCCACTGTTCCATTGGCTGTCTGTTTGTGTCTGAAAAAGTGAAGTGACATTCGCTTTTGCAGAAAGCAGCGGTGAAGAAACACCAGAATTGTCTACAAAAATAGCCGTCGCGGCATTACTTGCAACAGTGTCAGCGGCAATGTCCTCCCCCGATGCAATGCCGGGACTCACATCTAGTGTCATTTCAAAGTTTGATATGTCAGTCGATGTGATAACACTCGAGGTTGTATCAAGGTATGCAGAAAGTACGCGAATACCCGAACCGAAGATCTGGACTGATTTTGTCCCCGCACTGCCCTTGGTGCTATTCCAGGCACTCCCTGCATACACGTTGTCATCGGACGCGCGAGCAACACCGTTGTTGTCGGTTCCCGTTTGTGTGGCCGCAGCACCAGCCCCTCCCCCCAAAACGAATTCTACGGTGCGCAATTGTTTTCCCTCGCTCGCTTCTGGGTCATTCCCCGAGAGGTTGGCATCATACGTCACCACCATTTCGCTGTTGGCTGCATACTCTTCAGTTTGATTACCGCGCACCAGCGTCGCAAACGCGCGACTCACCCAAGGAATCATTGCGTCGGGTGTAAAATTCGTTGAAGTAGCCTGCGTCATGTACATTGCGCGAAAATTCTCCAAGTCTTCGGTTGCTTCAGTTATCGCCACGGGTGCGCCACCAGAGAGGGAGATACGTACGGTGCCGGAGAGAATCGCCGTCAGGTCAGTATGCATGACGGAGGTAGAAAGATAACTCGAACGATAAGTCTTTGTCACTGTTTCAGGAAGTGTCACCGTAAATGAAAACATATTGTCACTATTTGCCAGTGCGGGGACACCACCAGATGAACCTGCAAAGAATTTTCCCGTTTTTGTTACGGCACCGTATGCCCCCCCCGACCAATGAAATGTAATCATTGCTTCCACACCGGGTGCTGCATCATACGTCGCTGCCTGATGGCGCACGTCTATCGAAAGCGTGCTCGAGGCGCCGCTCCACGACGTCGTCGCAGCGCCCATATCGTGGATAATACGCAGCTCTCCACCGCGCGGATTCGCAAGCGTGCCAGTATAGGTCACTCCCGAAGTTGCAGAGTTGCCAACCTTTCCGCCTATCGCAACAAACGGGGTGTTCGTCACCGAATCATGTACACGAAACCAAATGGACTTTGGATTCGCACCACCATTTACCAGTGTGGCGACTTGAGTAAATGTCGATGATGCCGTGCCGGGGAGTGCGCGCTGTTGTCCCATCCAATATTGCACTGTTTCTGTTTGCGTCGGTGCGTCACTTAAAAATTTGTAGGTCACCACTATTTCACCCCCGAGTCCTGCGATGGTTCCTGTCGTTCCCACATCAAGTGTCTGCGCGGTATTAGAAAGATTGGGTGTCCCAATCGCGGGGCGATAAATAATAAACCGCTCCATGCCATCAACTGCCACCTCAAGCGGATTATGCAAACTCCCTGCTGCCCCACCATTGATGGAGGGCGTGAGCACCGATGCACCGTCTTCGATATAGGAAAGTTCAAACCATGCATCAACAATGTCCGCTGTTGCAACCAGCTCCGGAATATCGAGCAGATAGCTAAACGAACATGTGCCCACGGTACAGTCGGTGCGTTTTGTGCCAGAATCCCCCGATGCGGTGGACCGAAGCGGAAAGCGCACGGTCTTCATTTCCTGATGACTTGCTTCTGAGTAATTCTGCTCATAGGTAATAACAAGCTTCATGGTCGCGAGTGTCCATGTGGGCCCCGTGACTGAAAGCATGCCCACTACGGCGAGACCAGTATTCCACTGTCCGTCTGTCTGAGTTTGAAAAAGCGAAGTGACGTCTGCTTTTGCAGAAAGAATGGGCGACGAAAGTCCCGACGTATCGCTATACACCAAGCCCGTGCCATTTCGGGCAACTTCACCCACGGCCACATCGTCACCAGCACCTATCCCAGGACTTACATCGAGCGCAATTTCGATGTCGGTGACGTCTATTGCAGTAACCAGCGCTGAAGTGAGATCGAGATATGCAGACAGCACTCGAATCCCCGAACCGGGTATCTGAACAGTTTTTGTCCCCGCAGTGCCCTTGGTGATATTCCACGAACTCCCCGCATATACATTATCGTCGGAGGTACGAGCAACCCCGCTATTATCAGTACCCGTCTGCGTTGCAGCAGTACCAACACCAGAGCCGAGTGCGTACTCGACAGTACGCAACTGCTTGCCAGTATATGCGGCTTCCGCGCGTTTCGTGGTTTCACCAAAAAAGAATTCGTACCCACCCATGCCCGAGATGAGTAACGCGAGTATAACCAGAGAGGGTGGCACTCGTCGCAAACCCCCCATGACAAATTGCAACTTGCCATTCACGAAACAAAAAAACACGTTTAGTCGCCTTGCGTTGTCGTATTTCATGGCAGTACGGAATTATCAGCACCACTATCGTCTTCACCTCGTGGGGTAGTGCTCGAACTTCCACCAATAGGAAGTGCGGCCTGATCACCCTGTGTTATCGGAGTCTCCGGCGGCGCACGATACGGCCCTTCGGGAAGCCGCGAGGACTCGCT
Organism: bacterium; assembly: GCA_043756865.1. Classification (GTDB taxonomy): domain Bacteria; phylum Patescibacteriota; class Minisyncoccia; order Phycocordibacterales; family UBA6899; genus MHLP01. The sequence goes on from JAYUQG010000014.1 coordinate 52,700, forward strand.
GGTAAGGTCTACTTTTTTGCCCGTGGCCACATCATAACTCATCAGTCGTGCACGACCCTCTTGGTCTCGCTCTTCCCATGTAATTGCAAATCTAGGGTTCTCACTTTTCACTCCATCACTTGAAAGTTTGGTGCGTGTTTTCTCTACGATGCTGTATGCATACACGACCCAGTTTTCCCCTTCGTGTGACTGCCACGTTACGATGTCGCCATGAAGTGACGGAAACATATCGTGCTCAGTATTCTCGGTAAGTCGCACCACCTCCCACTCGGGGCCTACGTTCATTAGTCGATTTGCGAGAGGTAAATGTTCACCTGCTAAGGGTGAAGAGTGCACACGACGGGTGGCCAAAAATACTTCCCAGTTTTCATCAACCCACCCTTGCCAAACGATATGGTTACCAGCAACCTTTGGATTAAAATTACTCTCGCGCGAGTCAGTGACTTGCATCACACGTGGCGGTTCGCTTCCGGAAGTATCGGCATAGAAAATCTGCCATCGTCCACCTTTCATACCCTGCCAAACGAAGTGCACGCCCGAAATGTCTTGCGCTGGGAACGCATCATCCCACTCATTCTCAGTAAGCTGCATGCGCACTCCACCCTTGTCGATAAAAATTTCTTTGTCCCCTCCTGCTCCTTCGACGGCCTCCACCGTAACCATCGTCGCCTTTGGAGTGCCCGCTGCGCCCTTCTGCGTTCCATCTTTTATGCAGTAGTAGCCCGTATGTTCAAATGAAATACAGCCACTCAAAAATTCTGCCTCGACTTCGCGTTTGAGTTCTGCGCGAAGTTGCGCTTCACGATAAAGTGCTGCACCTTCATCGGGTAGATGGACGTTGTCAGGATTCTCGGGCACTGCTTCCCCATCACCCACGAACTCGTCAGTTGTTGTCGCGTCACTGTCATTTTGTATATCTGGAGACACCTCGTCTGTTGTGGTTGCGCCCCCACCTCCGTCCTCTGTGTTTGCAACATCGGAAACCGTGGAGGTGGCCTCACTGTCAAACGCTCCTCCGCCACCCGTAGTATCCACGGGTGGTAATACTTCTTCGGTGCTCGACGCAACAGCCCGCTCGTCTGCGGTTGGCGAGGGAGGCTCGGTGACTTCTTCGGCGGGATGAACTTCAGATGGTTCATCTGGAGGTGCTGTTGGCAGCTCATCAGGAATATCAGAATGAGCAGGCTGAGCATCTTCGGAAGTGGATTGAGGAACAGTTTCCTCACTGATGGAGAGCGGAGCTTCTGTCGCAGATACGGGTGTGTCACTTGCGGGTGCAACCGATTCGTCCGCCGCATACAACGGAAGTAGCGGCTGAAGAAAAATCATCGGCACGAGGAGTATCGACGCCACTTTTCCGAGCAAGCCGGTTGCAAGGGTGAGGCCAAACGTGGAACTCAGTGCGTGCCGACGCTTATCCTCAATTGCCACTTTGATGGTGCGGCGAAGCGCACTACCTTTTAGTTGTATCGTGGTGTGTGCTTTGTGGGGAATGTTCACCGCGCGAAGTACGGTGCCTCGAGAAACTTTGGCATGTGGGGCGAGACGCACAATATGTGTTGAATCATCGTACTTCATGGTGATATGTTCGGGCTCCAACACTCTTTGCGGTCTGATTAGGGCGATACGTATGCACTACTTCGGTTTGTGTTTGCTTACGGAGCGATACACCGAGCGAGTCAGCGAGCATGTAACAAAGGAATATGGCAAAAAGCCCAAGTACTATAAGTAGCAGGTAAAGCACGCTGCGGTATGCAGTAAGGACGCGCGAAGGAAACACCCCCTCAATGACTCGGTCCAAAATGACTTCTTTGTGAGGATCTGCAGGCAACGTATCGTCTTGCTTGGGTACCTTCAAGAGGTAAGCTTCCATTGCCTCCGGTGTGGTCATCCAGACCACATTTGCGTACACTTGCTTCCCTTCAATTTTTCCCTTACGTATAAGCTGGCCGATATAGTCTGCCGAGTACCCAAACTGCTCACTCGCTTCCTTGAGGGTGATATAACCGTCTTGTTTCTCAATCGGGGTAGTCATATTCAATTATTCCTCTGTACTGTGTATAAGTCTCGAGGGTCGATATTTCTATTTTACATTGAAAAATAAGGAAATAATAAAGTTATCCCCAGACAACCAACACGTTATACTGTCAATTGTCCACAGATTTCTCGACGGTCGATATTTTCTATGCGACCTAAAGAAATATCCTTTAAAATTCATTAGTAACCCAATATATAGTTTTGGATGATAAAACTTGCTATATTTCTACATAAATGGTATAATATTCATATGGTTTTTACGCCACTGCGAGTCGAGAGACATCGGATGAATCAGGAGCAAACAAGCTTCCTTCTGTTTGCATGTGCAATTTTTACGATAGGTATTTTATTTGGATCATTGCTTGCCTCGTATGGCACATTCCCCGCACGCACTGCCACGAACCTCAATACGTCTGCAGTCATACTCTCTCACATCACAACCACTGCGACTCCCGAAGTCAGGGTGCCACTCGCTACAGAAACCACTACAAATTCCAGAGATGCACTCCCCACCGAGGAGATCGGCACTGAATCAATTTTTGAGAATGCAGAGGCAATTGATGGGTTTTTTTCAGAGACGCTCACGCTCGTACGCACTGAAGTCGAGGAGAAAACAGCACGGACAAACGTACTCAGTACTGAAATTGAACGACTCACCAATGCGTCCGTTGTACTCATAGCTGGTTTTGAGCAGAGCTGTGGTAACTGGGCTGATACATGCGCAACCGCATACAAAAACGAGCTTGATAAAAATAATGCTTCCTATAACAGGCTTTCGGGGGAACTTGAATTGCTGTTAGCTGAAATTGAACGCGCACAAGAAAGCGAGAGAATTATTCTCGCTTCGCAGTAATTATGTTTCTTCGCTGCGCGCTTATACTAAGCTGACGGGATATGCCCGCGTTGCTTGAGAAACGCAAACGCAACCCAAATCTTTGGGTCAACACTGATATCCCCTTTCGTGAGATAGTCGAAAAGCGCATCAAGCGGGACAAGTACGGTGGTAATCATCTCTGCTGCACCAAGCAAAGTGTTGCTCTGCTTTTGTGCGTCCAAACCTAAGAATACATATGTTTCAGAGTCTGAATTACCAGGGTCGTTGGGAATGCACGCAAGCAGTGTGGTGCTGCTCACTACGTAGCCGGTCTCTTCCTTCAACTCTCGCTCTGCGATTGCTCTCGGCTCTTCTCCTCCTATATCATCACAACCGCCAGGGAGTTCGAGTACTTCCCGCCTAAGTGGAATGCGGTACGTGCGCTCGAGCACAATCTGCTTGTCCTTTGTAATCGCCGCGATAACAGCACCCGGTCCGCGCGTATTCAAGGAAATCATTTCCCATACATGTGGTACACCTTCCGTGTCGGTGTAGTGGCGCACTACCATGCGGGTATACGCGGTTTCATGCACGACCTCGTCATGGTCAATTGTTATTGCACGTAGGTGCTTTTTCATTTAATTCGAGGAAGGTTCACGTCCTGCGGAATATTTGGAATCTGGTTGTATTTATATTTCAGTGTGGCTCCATCCTCAGGCCCGTAATTCACCAAAATGTGGTCGTTATTCTTCAGTTCATAAAACGAAAGTTCAGAGACTGCCACCGGAAGTCCGTTTATAACTGCGCGCAAGGTGTTGTTGTCATCATTGCAAAACTTTCCATCATCGGGGGTTTCAATGCACGAAGCGGTCATGTTGACTCCCAGTGTTCTAAAAAAAGTAGGCAGCGTCACTCCGGTGGCATGCTTGTGCACAATAAAGCACTCATCATCTTCAAAGTGCGCAACGCGACTTTTCAACATGTACGCGGGCTTGCAAAAATTAACGGATTCTTTTCCTATCATGACGAGCAGTGCGATATGCGCATGCTCACTTCCCAGCTCACCGAGTGCGGGGACTTCCCTTGGAGGCGGGGGCGGGACGCTCAGTATCTTGTAGCCGTACGCTCCACCTGCAATGAGTATTGCGATTGCTGTAGCGATAATATAGGTCATACGAGTAGTCATTTGCATAAGCACATTATAGCACCTCACGTAGACGCATGTGAACCATGCGCACTGAACTAAAAACAAAAAACACTCGAGCGAACTCGAGTGTTTTTTGTGGGTATCGCTTAGTTGCGATCACGCCAACCTCCGCGGCGGTCACCACCAGCACCACCACCACCTCCCTGTGGGCGGTCCTCCTTCGGGCGAGCGACGTTCACTGTGAGTGTACGTCCGCCGAATTCCTTACCGTGCCACATGTCGATAGCAGCCTGCGCCTCTCCTTCCGATGCCATTTCGACGAAGCCGAATCCGCGTGAGCGGCCGGTCATACGATCGGTGACAATCGACGACGAGACTACCGAACCCGCTGTCGCAAATGCGTCACCGAGTTCCTGATCTGTCGTAGAGTAGGGCAATCCTCCTACGTATAGCTTTTGAGCCATTTTGTGTCTGAACTACTTGCATAAAACATCGCGTACGACCTTCTCGATGCACTTAAGCGAATGCTCAGCCACTGATGCGAGAAACACACGAATGGAAACATTATACACGTTTATAATAAAAGCGCAACCCATTAGGAAGCGCTGTGTTAAGCTGTTATTTGGCTACTTGTTGGGAAACAGCGGAACATAATTCCCTTGTACATTTCCTTCTTTAGTTTGGACTTTCGGATGTTCGCCTTCCTTGAGTGCGTTGAGCAATCTCTTTGCTTGCCGCTCTTCAAATTGTTTAAGAACGCTTTCCGCGCGTTCATTGCGGAGATGGTATCCACGAGACACGGTCGTGACCCTTCATTTCAACAGTGAAGTCTCGGATATAACAGAGGTGCGTATTCTGCGCAAAAAAACAGAGCGGAAGGCCTCCATTTTGTTTACTCTAGGACGAAACTTGCGCGCACGGTCACAAAGACTTCTTTATCGATATGCATCGTATCAAAGGAGCCGTAGTCAGAAACTTCGCCGGAGTTTACTGGCAACACTTGCACCACTCCTGACGATGCAGCCTTGAGCATTCCCACACGCTTGCTGTCCGCTCCGGCAATCTCCGTTGCACGGGCGCGAGCATCCTTGAGCGCGGCACCGAGAAGTTTGACCCGTAAGTCCGCAAGCTTTGAGTAATAATACTCGAGCGCAAGGGTGTTCACGAAGACCCCTTGGCCAACAAGTGTGTCGGTATTTTTGGCGAGCGTTGTGACCTTCCCCACATCATCGGCATGAACGACAATCGTTGTGCGTAGCATATACTCACGGGGGGTTCCATGTTGCTTGTTGTAGTCATAATTTTCCGAGGTATATACAGGTGTGGTGGTGATACTTTCCGCGGCAATTCCCGCCCCCGTAAGCCAAGTTGTGGCAGACGCGAGGTCGTCTTTCATCGCTTTGTTTGCCTCTTTTAACCCTGTCTCGTTGGTGCGGCGAGTAATTTCCATTGTCCACTTCACCGTGTCGGAAGTGACACGCTCTTTCGTAGAGCCGGTGACTGAAAGTGCATTATCAAACCCACGTACCGTCTTCCATGCAGACGTGCCAATAAGTGTCGCGAGGACAAGTGCGAGACCCACGACAAGTGCTGCACTAATGACCGCAAGGCGGATATCTTTTGAATCAAGTTTGATGTTTTCCATGACGAGAAGTAGTGTTAATGTGCATTCATTATAATATGCGGGGTGTGAGTTGGGAATCTTTCAAAATACTGAGTACGCCCTCTACACTGGGGTACGACAAACATAAATAGACTTTTGTGCCTATAACTGTAGAATATTGCTCAGGTCATTTCGTTAATGGAGTCATGCAATGGTTCTCGAAGCTTCCAAACGCATTGGGCTTTCATCGCTCATGTTGGGTCTCACGTTTCTCTTTCTACTCTTTTCCGCGTGGTGCGGCTCCATCAATCCCTACATGCCAAACTTTCCTCTGATCAAGGAAACGTTCGCCATGATGCTCATCTTCGGGGTCGCCATAGGCCAAGTTGGAGCGACCGTAGGAATAGTGCTCGCCCTTATCGTTCTCTTCGTACCCACAAAGTGTGAGCCCGAGGAGAAAGAACTCGGTGCCTCATAAAAAACCCCCGCAGAGCGGGGATTTCTTTTTTGAACAAAAAATTTATGGAGTGTTCTTTTCGAATGTTTCGAGTAATCGGACAAGTAGCCGCACAGGCTCACCTGCCGCCCCTTTTGCAAGGTAATCCCCTTCACAGGTCGTCATGCGCGGAGCGATATCGATGTGTACCCAAGGATATACGGGCGCATCTTTTTTCCCCTCTTTGGTAAACTGATAGAGAAATATAGCACCAGAAATTGCGCCTGCAAGTCTCCCTTTCCCAAGGTTTGCCCAGTCACCAAATGTGCCCTTGATATCTGCCTCATATTCATCCCAAAGCGGAAGTGGCCACACATAGTCACCCGTCGCTTCGCCAATTGCTCGGAAGCGTTCTTCAAGAAGAGTATCCTTTGTAAAAAGTGCTGAGGCCTTATTCCCTAGTGCAATGAGTGCAGCACCCGTCAGTGTCGCAACGTCCACCACAAGGGCGGGTTTAAACTGTTTTGCATAATGAAGCGCATCCGCAAGCACCACTCTTCCTTCGGCATCAGTATTTAATACTTCAATGGTTTTTCCAGACATGCTCCGTATTACATCACCCGGGCGGTAACTCTCTCCTGATGGCATATTTTCTGCTGCAGGAACAAGGGCGACAATATTGCTTTTTAGCTTGAGGCGAGCGGCAATAATGATTGCGTGGATGACCGCAGCACCTCCCGACATATCCATATGCATTTCATAAATTGCGTCAGATGGTTTCAGGTTGAGACCACCGGTGTCAAATGTAATTCCTTTTCCAACAAGCACAATGGGCTGTGCTTCGCGGTCACCCCCACGATATTCCATGCGAATAAACCGCGGTTTTGCATGCGAACCCTTTCCGACTGCGAGAATCGCGCCCATGCCCAGCTCTTTCATGGCATGCTCGTCATACACTGTGACCTCTATGGGAAGCCCTTGGGCGAGCTGGGTAGCCTCCTCTGCCAAAAGGGCAGGCGTCATGTCGCCACCGGGAGTGTTTGCGAGCGCGCGTGTTGCATTCACACCTTCCCCAATTATTTTTCCTTTTTTAATTCCCATCTCTACTTCCTTTGTAGCAGCGCAAACCAGCGTCAGTTCAGAAACGGCGTTCCAGCCATCCTTTGGTTTGGTCTTGTATTTTGTATACGCAAAATTCGCCATTTCACAATTTACTGCAACAAGTTCAGCGAGTTGCGCGGATGAAAGTGCGAGTTGAGGAAACTGCAGTGCAGTCCAATCAATAGCCAACTTGGATTGTTTTGCAGCAGTAGCTGCTGCAATCATTTTGCGAATGGTCGTGATGAGCTTGCGGAGTGTCATGGCCTCCCGACTGCCAATCCCAACCTCAATCACCATCTTTCCATTTGCACCGCGCACAACCATGTCGGCACCTTCTATAAACACCACGCGTGCGATGTCGCTATCTTTTGGAGTCTTTGTGGAAAATATATATTTCATAAAATGCTGTGCGTGTAAGCAAAACTAATACTACTGCAAATAATGTGTGACTATTATACTATTCTGCACAAACTTGACTCCACGTCACTACCACTAGAACCACTGTGCGATGTAGTCAGAAAACGGCTGCGTGATGCCACGATAGCCCTTTGCCATCATCACCGTCTTTCTCCGGCAATTTTTCGCGACTTGCTCTGGAACAGAACCAATCCCAATTACCTGCGTAATGCCGCCACGTGCAGCAGGAAGCAAGACCACATCCGAACCTGAGGCGGCCTTGAGAATGCCGGAGGCAAGATAGTCGGAATACACAAGTTGTGAAGTGACATTCTGATCTTTGATTTTTAGCTCACGCACACGCTCCTCAAGAACCTTGCGATAGTATGCATCACTTTTACCGCGTACGTCTTCAGGTACAACCATGGCCACCGTCACTTTTGAACCATAGGTATGACAGAGCGCGGTTGCCACTTTGCCGGTGAATCGCAAATTTGGATTCCCGTCCACGGCAACTGGAATGAACACCTGTTCCATCTTTGGTGTTGTGCCGAGCTTCACGGTAAGCAGGTCGCACTTAGCACGATGCAGTACCACGTCAATCTTCCTTCCAAAAATAAACCCTTTGGTGTCGACACCTCCATCCCAATTTAAAATAACGAGGTCAGCGTTCTCAGAAGCAACGGTTTCAAGAATTGCATCGGGGATGGAGTGTGCCGCAACAATACGCGTGTCGACGTTTTGCCGCTTACGTGACATATTCTCTTCTATTTCTTCGAGTACACGCTTCTCTCGTGAAGACTGAAATGCGTCGTCAACATGGTCACCCGCATGTATTTCGTGAATTTTTAGTGCAATTAAGTCACCTCCTTCTTCTTTGGTCATTGCAGAGGCAATGTCTGCAAAGGCTTGCCAGTTGCGTTCATCCCCCACAGGAAGGACAACTCTGTACTCACTCTTGGGGTGAAATCGTGTTGAATGCTCATACACAACATCGCGTGCGTGGTCTTCTCGTCTAATGCGTTTTGCATAACCAAGATAGTTGACGAGTCCGATGAGAATCCAAATCAACAGAAAATAAAGTGCGGTTGTCGACACGTGGAAGAGTGCGATACCCAAGAGTCCGTACAAGAATACTGCAAACAAGGGGAGGACTGGCTCAAACGGTACCACATACTGCCAGCGTGCCTCGGGTTTTTGTCGGCGTAGCTGCACATATGCGTAATTGAGTTGCATAAAAAGTACAATAAAGAGAATACTTGCCGCACTCGCAATGTCCTGGAGTGGCAACGCGACGGCCACGAGAATAATTGCAATAAGGGAAGCTATGAGTGCACGCGCAGGAATGTAGTTAACAGGGTGCATGACACCAAGTCCCGCGAAGACAAGCTTGTCTCGCCCAAGCGAGAAAAGTACACGTGAGGAGGAGTAGATAGTTGCATTCAGTGCAGCAAGGTTCGCCAAGAGTCCCGCCACCAACATAATAATGTACCCAAATGGCATAAACTGCTCGGCAGACTCGATGATTGCCCGTTCGTGCACTGTACCCAAGAACTGCCACGAGGGTTCACCTGCGGAACCCGCTGTTGCGCCTGTAATAACAATCGCGATGAGCACATAAATAATTGATACGACTGCCCACGAACTAAAGAGTCCAATTTTTAGCACACGTGCAGGGTTTTCAACCTCCTCACCGGTTTGAGCCTGGATTTCTGATCCCTCAAACGCGATATAAAACAGGCCCGCAGCCTGTATGACACCCGCCAACCCCATAGGAAGAAGAGGAGTGAAATTGTGCACTGCCAATGCAGTATTTCCAATCATTGACTTGAGTCCTGAGACAATATAGAGGAAAAGAATGGCGAGTATTATGACTGCGATACCACCTCCCACTTTGCCAGAAAGTTGTACGCCTCGGTAGTTAATAAGCCCAAAAAGCAAAATGACACCAACAGTAAACAATGTTGCCCATGTGTCGTAAGTGAATAGGGCCGACGGGAGAGCAAGAAAATCAAATAAAAATTCTTCGAGAAAAAATCCAAACGATACTGCATAGAGCGCACAGGCCACCGCAGACGCCATCCATGAACACCAGCCAGAAAGAAAACCGCTGAGATCGCCCAGGCCTTCACGGACCCAATGATATCCCCCACCCGCCTGAGGAAACGTCGTCGCAAGCGCCACATACGCGTTCAAATTTATAAATGCAATACCCGCACCGAGGAGCATTGCAAATACAAGGCCTCCTCCCGCAATTCCCGACACAGTGCCAAGCAATGTAAACACGCCACCACCAAGCAGTGCGCCAATACCGAGGAGTGTCACTTCCGGTATGCCAAGGGAGCGAGCGAGTGTCGGGTCAGTTGATTGCTGCTTGCGATGGTTGTTCATGGTTGTGGGTCATCGCATCTTAGGCGACAGAGCAAAAGAGTCAATGTCGAAACAGGGTGATTATACATCGCTTCCCACTACATGGGGAAGGCACGCAACACAAGAAACGCAACAATAGTGTTTGAGCCTTTAATAGGCAATGTGTCAATATTTTTGACCGCTATTCGAACGTTAAACTTTCTTATAATATAGAGAGTAATTAATCGCATTTACTTATCATGACAAAAAAGCATGTTTGGATTGGAGTTATTGCACTCGTCGTTCTCGCAGGTGGTATCGCATTCACTTTCTCAGGGGATGCAACAGTTATAACAAAAGACACATCTATTGCAGGCGACTTTGCTGTGCCCGGAGGCAAACATATCGTTATAAAAAACGGCGCAACACTCACCGTAGAAGGTAACCTAACGGTTGACGGCATGCTCTCCTGCCAAGATGGTGCACTATCCTTGCGTGTGGGAGGAGACCTCTTGGTAAACGGAACGGTTGACTGTCTGCTTGTCGAAAGTGGCGCGAAAAAAACCACAGGAGTAAGCATTGCAATTGCCGCAGGTCATGTTGAGTTCGGTGAAGCCTCGACGCTTATTACGAACGGGCATATTGATATTGTGGGTGACAGCGCGAAACTGCTCGGGAGTGCAGCGGCGATTTCTGCACTTTATGACGAGACAATCGTTGACAGCGGAAGTACTCCACGCATCGGTCCGATGGTCGCAGAGAATCCCACTCGGAAGATTACTGCATTCAAAGGTGTGCGTACTGCGTCAGTAAACACCATTTCCGCAACTGATGAGACGGGGGGTTCTATTATTCCACGCGCATACGCACACGGTGGAGACGATGCTGAAATCGGGGTTCGAAATGTCATATTGCGCGGTACGTGGCATGTTGGTGACGGCACTCCCCCGCCCGCTCATCTCGACCTCCCGACACCACCGAAGAATGTGAAAAAAATATTGGTGCACTTTGACTTTGGAGATAACGGAAAAATGAAAATTGCCAACTTCCGACTTATAGGGCCAGATGGCGCGGATGGCGAAGGTGACATCGATGCATCTTGTGTAGCACGAGGGAGCGACGGTGAAAATGCAATGCGCATGCGCGCAAATGCGGGAAACATCAGCATCAATGAATTTACACTTGAGCTTGGGGCAGGCGGTAATGGCGGAGCAGCAGCAACCTCAAATGACTGTGCAGATGGAGTGGCGCAAGGTGGAGCTGGTGGCGAAGCGGGCAACTTTAAAATGACCGCAACTGAATCAATCGATATAAAAAGCTTTCACCTTGTTCCGGGGGTTGGAGGAAATGGCGGTGACGCTACGGCAACGGGAAAAGACGGTGCAGATGCATGCCCGGGTACGGCTGGCGGCAATGCGACCGCAACCGGAGGCGTAGGTGGCGCAAACAAAAAAGAACTTTCGGCCCTTGGTGCCGTAAGCGGAATCGAGAGCGTTACTATTGATCGAGTGAAGGGCGGCATGGGTGGGAATGCGCTTGCAAACCCCGGTCGAGGTGGTGATGGAACCGCATGTAATTGCGCTGGGGGTAAAGGTGGAGATGGAAAAGCGACGGGAGGCAGGGGTGGCGAAGCGACGGCATCCGCACCAGCAAGTACAGTGGAATCACATGGCGGTGATGGGGGCGACGCTACAGCAGAAGGTGGAGGTGGTGGTCTTGGAGGACACTGCCCACTTAAACCCGCGGGTGGCAACGGGGGAAATGGGGGTAGTGCGGACGCCACGGCAGGAAAGTTTGGAAAAGGAAAAACTGTTAACGGCAATGACGGTGACATAAAAAATGAAAAGGGTGGTGACGGTGGAAATGGTGGTGACGGATGTGGCCCGGGCAAAGGAGGAAGAGGTGGACTCGGTGCACCACTCGGCACACCCGGCAAGGATGGTACAAAGATTTGCACAGAAGAGGATAAGAAAATCATGGTAGTCCCGGGCGGTGGAGGAGTTACTCCACCCGAGCCAAAAGTAGACCCGATAACCACTCCACAAATCAAAGCGATTCTTTTTAGGGGAAAATACCTTCCCGTAGATCAACTCATTATTGAGAACGAAGCAGGCTGCGGTGCAGAGCACTGGCACGCAGAGGGTGGGGTGGTTGAAGCGACAGACAAATCAATGATAGAAGACCCCGGACCCCTATGTGGATACGGAAAAGTGAAAAACAACCCCACTGTATTAGTTCCTGCATCCATCGAGTAATTAGGAGGAAGAAATACAGTGCCTGAAACACCCCTACACCTAGGGGTGTTTTCGTGTATCAAATCTTCTCCTGCTCATCCTCTGGAAAAACAAAACCCGAATAGTCCTTGGATGCTTCATTTATAAGCACATATTTGCATAGCGAACGATTGTTCGCTATCCTCTACTAATGGACGAACACCACAAAAAACACATACTGCAGTTCCACGAAAAACATCAACGGATGCCCTCGTACAGTGAACTCATGGGGCAAACAGGTTTCACCTCACGTGCCTCAATCTTTAAGCTCATTCGTCGACTTACGGAAGAGCGGTTCCTCACAAAAGACGCACACGGGCATATTGCCCCTGGTAGTACGTGGGGAGGCCTGCGCGTACTTGGGTTGGTCGAGGCAGGCTTCGCATCCCCCGCCGAAGAAGACCGCGGAGACAGACTTTCGCTTGATGAATTTTTGATACCCGACCGAGACGCGTCATACATGCTCCGTGTCAAAGGCGACTCAATGAAAGACGCGGGAATTGTTGACGGAGACATGGTCATTGTAGAGCGCGGAGCACAAGCCAAGGTCGGGTCAATCGTCATTGCCGAAGTAGATGGCGGCTGGACGATGAAATATTATCGCACCAAAGGAGGCAAGCCATATCTTGAGGCAGCAAATAGCGCATATAAACCCATCTACCCCACCCAAGATTTAACCATCGCAGCGGTTGTGCGCGCTGTTGTTCGTAAGTACTAGCACCTTGTACACATGCGTACGCAACACCACACAGCGTTTACAAAAAACGTCTTTCCGAAAGCAATCCTCCACCTCGACGGCGACGGATTTTTCGCAGGCTGCGAAGTTGCAAAAGACCATCGACTCCAAGGAAAGCCCGTAGTGGTTGGACGCGAGCGCGGGATGGCAATTGCGATGAGCAATGAGGCAAAGGTGCGCGGGGTGAAACGGGGCATGACGCTTCGCGAAGCAAAGGGCGTCTGCCCCGACGTTATTTTTCTAGATGCGGACCACGAGAGCTACGGACTCTTCTCGGGGCGCATGAACAACATCATCGAGCGGTACACGCCATTGATTGAACGCTACTCAATCGATGAATCATTTGCTGACCTCTCCGGCATGCGACTTCCCACGCATCAATCTTATAGAGCGGTTGCTGAAGATATAAAATCCACGCTCAAACGCGAACTAGGAATGACCTTCTCGCTCGGTATCGCCTCCACAAAAGTGCTCGCAAAAGTAGGTTCGAAGTTCAAGAAGCCTGACGGCTTAACCATTATCCCAAACCCCGACATACCCCATTATCTGGCACAGGTCGCAATCGGCGACGTATGGGGAATCGGGCGGCAAACCACTGCGTATCTCGAGGGGTACGGAATCAAAACGGCGCACGACTTCACAGAGAAAACGTTTGTGTGGGTGCAAACCCACCTTGCAAAACCGTATCGAGAAATCTGGCATGAACTCCGAGGAGAGAGTGTGCTTGAATTGCAGATAGGCGCACGGCCAGAGGAGCAATCACTCATGCGCACCAGGACGTTTACGCCCCCCAATTCCCACAAGGACTTTCTCCTTGCAGAACTTTCCCGCCACACGGAAGTCGTCTGTGCGCGCGCTCGCGAACATGGACTCTCCGGCACTGGGTTTGCATTTTTTCTGAAAACACAAAAATTTTCCTATGCAAGCCTGCGCTTCACGCTCGCGCGACCAACAAACATTCCCGAAGAACTGCTGGCCATTATTGCCGCGCACATCGATAGTATTTACCAAAGAGACACGGCGTACCGAGCAGCAGGAGTGACCCTTTCCGCGCTCGCTAACCGCCGAGGGGCACAGCTTGACCTCTTTGATACCACCGCAAAAGTCACGCGGCTCGAGAAAATCTATGAGAAAGTCGACAATATCAACAAGCACTTCGGTGCGCCACTGGTACACCTTGCGGGAAGTACGCACATGCGCAAAGCCACAAAGGTGGTGTACGCAGACCGTGAGGCACTACTTTTTGCGCGCACTGGTATCCCCTGCCTTGGTTTTATCTCCTAATCTGTGAGGGCTGACAAACCCCGGGCGCCCAAAGTCCACGTGCATTTGTGCGCGCCGCATGCTCGCTTGCTTTAAACTCCGCCTGATAGCGATACGCAGTGCGGTACGTATACTCATATGCGAAACCCTCCTCGATGAGTGACTGATTGACGAATACTCCATCTGGAGTAAATACGTATGCGAGCATTCTGTCGTATTTATCGAACCGCCCTTGTGAGAGATCAAACTCAAGTCGCACGTCCTTGCCAGTAAGGAGCTGTGCCGCTTGCGCACTAGCCTCTTTGCCAAAACATTCAACAGTGCGTCTCGGATCAACAGTTTCAGGCGTATTGATTCCAATCAGACGAAGGCGCGTTTGCTTCCCTTCATACACGATGTCGACAGTGTCACCATCGACAACGCGCACAACTGCATAGCGCGTTACTTCACTTTCTGGATTAGGTGCCACGGGCGTTTCTATGAGGCTCCTCGCAAGCGTCGGTGTTGCAGTTTCCGGTGGAGGGGTTGCCACCACTCCCAGTGAGGAAGGTGCATAAACCAGAGCTGGCTGCACAAGTACAGCAATGCGAACAAAAATTATTACCAGTGCAAATACGAGTACCCATGCCAATAACTGCTTCATGCAAGAATGCTACACGAGTTAGCAAAATAAAAAAACACACGACGTGTGTGTTTATCGCAACAGAAATATTCTTCGTCGCATGCCTCCCATTACCGCATTTATCGAGGGGTCGCTCGTGCCATGGAGTGACTCGGTGTACCGGATAACCCATGCAAGCGTACGCGAGACCTGACCTTTTCCTGCTAGTTGCTCACCCCATGCATCAACCTCGTGTTCGCACTCGATGAATGCGGCATGGTTTCCACTCTGCAACAGGTCGTTGCAGCGGAAACCGCGAGGAGCAACCAGGTGTGCCACTTCGTGGCCAATCAACCCGCGCAACTCGTCGAAAAGCACAATGCGCATGTCTGCGTTTATCATAATAAACAGGTACTTTTTTCCCTTATACTCAAACCCATGCCCCGCCGCAAATAGCAACTCACCCGGAGGTGGTAACCCAAAACAAATAACTGGTGTTGTATCAGCGAGACCTGCATCACGAAGGTTTTTTTCCGCAAATGTCTCGGCCTCGACGTCACTCGCGTATGTCCACGCACTTCCCAGTATTTTTGCGCAATGGGCATGCTTTTCTGTTGGCGTCATAGAGTATGCAGGGACCACAAAAAATACAAACCAGAGAAAGCATATAAAACGAGCCATCTGCATGCTCCTTTTGAGTCATCTTGGGTTATCCTTCCACAACAAAAAACTGAGTCAAGTGCGTTATTCTACTGGACATGTGCGCTTGCCAAGTAGCGCAAAAACAACACACCACTTTGCGGTAGCTTGGTAGAAGGAAAAACCTGCGGCGATAAAGAGTATCGGGTGCCACGTCGAGAGCACGGCAATAAGGAGCAGTGCGAGGCCAAGTGCCGCTCGCAACGAACGGTCGTGTAGCCCTATATTATTCGTTGAGGGCGTAGTTGCGGCAACTCGCCCGAGTCTACGTGCAAGAAAACGTCGCACAATAAAGGCCAACAACCCTCCGACACCAAGCATAAATAATGCGTATATTCCCCCATATGGACTTAAAACAAACGTAACAGGCGACACACCAAAAAAGTCTCGTTTCAGTGTTGGCATAAGCGCAACAACATCAACTGCTTCTGCAAAAGTGAATGACTCGCGTTCTCCGATTGCAAGTGTATATGCACCTACGTTTCCGGGCCCCATTACAATCACGGTATAATTGCCGGCACTCATATCCTTCCGTAGCTCGGGTCCGCGCAGATAGTTGTCGGCACCAAATTCTTCATAATAGGGCGCCCACGCGACATCACGCCCCTCGAGATTTGCCACGATAAGTCCCGTGCTTTCATTTACAATGACCGCATCGTAGCGGCCTGACGCATTCATATCGCGTGGAACAAGCAAGTTGATATAGAGCTTCCAAGAAGAATCCGCCATAATGCGATAACTCCGTGCCTCCCCTTCCAGTGTGTCGTAAAACGCATAGGAGCGCTCAGGGTCAGTAATGAGCACTGGCTCACCCGCATTGACAAGTATAGGCATGTGCGCAAATGCCCATAGTGGCATAAATAAAAATTGAGCGACAATACTCAATACAAAGATTCGCATACCCACATAGTAACATCATCACACGGAAAACATAAAACACGCCGAACAAATTCGGCGTGAGACTCAAGACCAACGATGCACCGTCCCACATGAGGAGCAGGTGGGGTTGTCGTTTAACTCTTTACTACACTTCGTGCATTTGTAGCGTACGCGGATATCTTCGACCCGAGGATAAGCACCGCAGTGAGTGCAAAAAAGTACGGGGGTGAGCGGAGTTTCACATGCCCGACAACACTCTGCAGATTCAGCAATCAACTCTATCAACATGACAGCTCCAAAATGACTCTGCACCCACATTATAAAGCATGGTGAAAAATTGCAAGCACGTACTGCATTTCCTATGCTGGCTTAGAACTTTTTCTAGTAGGGCCTCCGTGGCGAGGTGCACGAGCTTCGAGCAAAAACGCACGAAGCGCGCGAAGCCTTGTCGGGGACTGGCGACAAGTGTTTTGTGCGTTTTTGCCGGAGATCGTGCGCCGTAGCAGGAAAGTTCCTACTGGGATGGGCTCTTAGCTTTGTGCCTATTCTCAAGTAGCCACTCAAGTGCTTCCTTCTTGGCGGGAAACTGCTTGATGTTTGTACGGTGCGTAAGGGCAATGAGGGCGTCAAGAAGCATTCGAATCATTGAGTTGGGTCCTACAACAGCAGTCAGGAGTGGAAACTGGCGGTCATACGTCAATAAATCCCGGAGTGCGGTAACTGGCTTGGTTTCAAAGTGAGTGATTCCTGAAACGTCACACATGACGAGAATCGGCTCAACTTTAGCATCTGCAGTCGACTTTAGTATGCTCTTTACTCTCTCTACCCATCCCTCAATTTCTTCAATGTGTGCATTTGTAATACGTCCGGAAAGTGTGAGCAATACAACCCCATCAGGGCTCATTGAGACTTCATATATATTTTTTTCTGGGGTGTATTTCTGCACTAACACATGCCTATTGTCTCAGATTTTTTAATTTTTGTAGAGAGAGAAACTCGTCAAGGGTGTGGAAATACTCCATTTGTATCGCGGTTTTTGCGGAAAATATGGGGTGATGCAAAGGCATTAAACATTACGGGGGGGTTGACTTTTTTTGTTATTGTTTTAATGTGCTATAAGAAAACCACCCTTTCAGAGGAGCTGTCGTGCGAATCACCTACAATGCGCCCGTTTCACTCACGTTTGTGTTTCTTTCGCTCGGAATTCTCTGTGTCGATTTCCTGACCAGCGGAGCACTTCGCCAAATACTTGCCGCCCCTGCGTCATTCTCGCCGCTTTCAGTTACGAGCTGGGTTGGAAGTGTCACCTACGTCTTTGGACACGCGGACGCAGCACACTGGATGGGAAACATGTCATTTGTGCTCATTTTGGGTGCAATACTCGAGGAAAAGTATGGTTCATTTGCACTTGCAGTCATGATGCTTGTAACGGCAATTGCAACAGCGGTGGTAAACGCTACCCTCTTCGACACTGGACTCATCGGAGCGTCCGGAATCGTTTTCATGATGATAACGCTCGCATCAGTCACCGGCATAAGAGAGCGAGTGATTCCGCTTTCACTTATTCTGGTCTTTGGAATCAACGTCGGGGGTGAGGTCCTCAGTGCGTTGCGCTCGGACAGCGTATCGCAATTTGCACACATCTTCGGCGGAATTGCAGGGGCGCTCTTGGGCATCTTTTTTCCTAAGAAAACCTGACCTGCAGTCACACAAAGCACGCCCTGTGCTTTTTTTTTTCGCCGAAATCCCCTACACTGAAGACTCGTACCATCGACAATTAAGGTCTCCGCATAAGTCCGAGGAAATTTCGAGCGAGGCATTTGGAAAATATGATGACCTATCGAGATAGGACTTCATATTTTCCGGATGACAAAGCCGAAATTTACCGGACTTGGTGTGAAGAAATTAATTGGAGATGGTATAACTGCCATGGAACACCTCCAAAACATTATTATTGGTTTCGGCTATATCGGAGTAACATTGACCATCTTTGCTGAATCGGGCCTCTTTTTTGGTGCATTCTTGCCAGGTGACTCACTCCTCTTTACCCTTGGACTACTTGCCTCACGAGGAGATTTTAATATTTTAATTCTATGGATACTCGCGACCACAGCAGCAATTTTGGGCGACAATGTAGGATATGCATTCGGAAAGTACGTGGGCAATAGATTCTTTACAAAAGAAGACACACTGGTATTCCGGCGTTCTCATGTCATTCGCGCACAACGATTTTATGAACGACACGGAAAGAAGGCAATCGTGCTTGCACGCTTCGTCCCCATTATCCGCACATTTGCTCCGATTGTAGCGGGCATTGGGCACATGCACTACCCTACTTTTTTCTTGTTTAACGTACTTGGCGGAGTATTGTGGACCACGAGTCTTTTGGGTTTAGGTTATGGAGTGGGGAATCTTATCCCCGGCGTTGATCGCTATATCGAGTGGATTATCATGGGTATCATTGTGCTTTCAGTACTTCCCCTACTCTTTGAATTTCTCCGCGAACGGAGGAAAACAAAACAACCACCTACATCGCAGTGATGCAACAATCAGTACGATTACATAAACAAAAACTACTCGTTGAAATCGTAACAAAGTTCGGGGGCGACTCCCCCACTCAAGCAATTTCCTGTAGTCCCGTCATGCGTTCCTGAAGTTGGCACAAACGTGATTACGTCAGCATCAGTGGTAAGTCCGATGTGGTCAGCCCGCTCCAGTGGTGTGGCGAGCACATACCCCTGACACGGCTCAGCTACGCATTCTGCTGTTGGGTTGCCCGTAATAGTTGTAGAGTAGTAAATATATGAAGTCCCAAGTGTGGGGTGCGGCACGGCACGTAAATATCCTCCTGTAGCCAGATATTCGAAGACTGCATCTGGACCTAAATACCCCGTAGGGATAGTTTGGGGATACGAAAGCTTGTCCTGCTGGTAAAGCTCAAGAGCTTTACGAATTGAGCTCATCTCCGAAACACGCTTCGCATCGCGCGCTTTTTGTCGAGAGGTGGTAACTGCAGCGAGTACGGTGGCACTGAGTATTGCAATAATCGCAATGGTGACCAATAACTCAACAATAGTGAACCCGCGACGGCGACGTGTGGGGGTGTGCATATAGCGTATGGTATCAAATTTTTGAAGTAGTCGTCACTTCTCTTGCGGTATGCAGTATGCGGCAGGTAGCACTACAGTAAATGTCATCTTCGCGGGGTGCGCACGCTAAACAAATAATCATTTTTCTATGGCAGTCAGGCTTTGCACAGTTCCCATAGCGCTCGCTCGTTGCACCACAAGAATGACATGTTCCCACACGTTCGTAGTTGTCGGTGAATCGCTCAGTAATGCGACCGTCAAATACATAGAGTGAGCCGAGGAAGTCCTCTCCTGGGTACGCTTTCATGTAGGTGCCAATTCCGCCCTCTAGCTGATACACATCCTCAAAACCTTGTGTTTTGAGATACCCTGATGCTTTTTCACAGCGCACCCCGTACGTACAGACGGTGAGCACTTTTTTTCCTTTTAATTCCTCGAGTTCGGGTCCGATACTCGAAAGGTCACGGAAATTCTCCATCTTGGGATTAATAGAACCCTTAAAATGGCCGACCTGAAATTCATAATCGTTGCGCATATCGATAATGGCAAAATCCTCCCCCGCATCTATCCATTGCTTCAACTCTGCTGGTTTTACGTGCGTACCCGTAATTTCGTTGGGATCGATGTCTCCTTCTTTGCCTAGCCCCAGCGTAACTATTTCAGCGCGGACTTTTATTTTTAACTTAGGAAAGGCAGTTCCCGTTCCGGGGCTGTGCTTAAACCAGAGGTCAGAAAAATCACCAAAGGTGCCATTGCTTCCATCTTGTGCATGCATACGTTCCTCGTACATACGGATTGACTCGGGAGTCCCCTCGGCAGTTCCGTTGATTCCCTCTGTCGCGATTAGAATGCGCCCGCGCACATCAAGGTCACTCAATACCTTTCTGTTCCACTCCATAAACCCCTTGGGATCAGCAATAGGGGTGTACTTATAGAAAATGATTATCTCGTGCGCTTGTTCCATGTGGCTTGAGTGTAGTGCAGAGTGCACATATATGT
Organism: bacterium; assembly: GCA_043756865.1. Classification (GTDB taxonomy): domain Bacteria; phylum Patescibacteriota; class Minisyncoccia; order Phycocordibacterales; family UBA6899; genus MHLP01. The sequence continues at coordinate 73,122 of JAYUQG010000014.1, forward strand.
CAAAAGTTTGACGCAGCACGTATGTGCTTGTTTACGGAGTAGCCTTAAGCGCGGCAAGTTGCTTTTGCAGCTCAAGAATCATTGCCAAGAGTTCCCGAATGAGCGCCGCACGAGACTCATTGGTCTGCGTCACTATTGCCGTCTTGTTTAGCACCGCACGAGTTTCCGGTCCGACAATCCCCGCCCCGACTCCCTTTAAGTTGTTTGCTTCTTGAAATTTTCGCACCGCAAAAGACGTTTGTGCGCCGAAAAATCCCGTTATTGGACTGCTGTAAAATTTAAGGCTCGTGAGGCGTTTCTGCAGCTCTTTTACCTCTTCTCCAGTACTCCCAAAGTGGAGTGTCGTCTTAAATATGTATGTCTGACTGGTGGTGGCGAGAGTGGCCGTAGTAGTGGTCTGCGAGCCCACCGTAGACGTAATTGGAGGCACCCACGCACTTATTGCAGCTCTTGTTTTTGTACCAACAATACCCACTGGCTCTAATCCTACACTTTTCTGAAATGCGATAACTGCGTTCTCTGTCATAATTCCAAAATATCCAAAAGTTGCACTGGCGGGCATAACCAAAAATCCACGGGCAACAAGAAATTCCTGGAGCAAGACGACCTCGGGCCCGGTTGAGCCAAGTTGAAGCGTCTGACTCAATTCAGGGGGAAGTGGCACCACTTGCTGAGTAGTTGTTGCCACCGCAGTGGGTGCGGGCAGAGATGCGGGCGGAGCTGGTGGTGCCGCAGGCGGAGTGACAACTATCCCACCGCCCCCGCCGCCTCCACCTCCGCCACCTCCGCCGCTGACAACTGGCGTACAAGCACTTCCGGGGGTGACGGTAACCGTGCCGAATCCCGTTCCCGAAAGTACAAGTGTTGAGTTGGAACTACCACATGTAAATGTGGAACTCACCATCGGGTCAGTAGTGACAGTAAAAGTTTTCAATCCTGCGGATGTTATTGTGATTGCCGAGCTAGTCCCAAAAGTCACCGTAAACGACCCCGTGCCCACTGTAAGTGACTGCACTTGAGCAGTGACACCTGAAACAACAAAACTATCTACGCCGACAACAAGAATACTCCCTGCTTCTATTTGGGCATCATTCCACGCTGCTGCCGCGGCCGAAAGTGGGGCTAGCAAGCATACAAGGAAAACAATATGAGTGAATTTATTCATTGCAAAATTTCGTCTTACCGGATTCCGAAGAAGTTGAGTGTGAAGGAGCCAAAATTTACTGCGCTTGCACTCAAATTAACCAACTGAATATTAATCATGTTTGCACCTGACGATGAGGCAGAGTGCACAAGAATCGATGCGGGGAGTGAGCTCGTCGCCTGAATAAACACTTTATGAAGGGTCGTAATACCAGTTGCATTTCCACAATCAACAAACGCTGAGGATGAGGCAGTCATATTCATCGTTGTACTCGTTGCTGCCCATGAGCAGGTCCCGAAAACAATTCCCGATATCGCAGTGCTAGAGTTTGCCAGCGTCAGTGTACCGGTTGTTGCGGAAACATTCCCAGTTGTGGTGATGTTTGCTGCACTAATGGTTCCATTTGTGACGAGTCCGCCCGTACTTGCAGTAACCGTTGCATTACCCCCAAAAACTGTATTTGCAGAAAACGTCTGTGCAGCTGTCCAAGTATTTGCAGCACCGAGATTCGCTCCTGTGCTACTTCCTATGCATGTGCCCCCCACTGCAAAGCAGCCACTAGACAGATTAATACCTCCTGAAAATGTTGACGTGGCAAGGTTCCCTTCAATAGTCGTCGCACTTGAAGATCCAACATAAATTCTACTTGACGCCGTGAGTTGTGATGTCGATGCATTACCATTTAAGAGTGTGAGTGCGCCAAATGTCTGCGATGCTGTCCACGTATTGGAATTCGCAAGATTAAGCGACGCAACAACTGCGCCTGATGTTGGAGTTATCGTAAGTGAACCGTTTACGTTGGAAACTGATGAAACTGAGCTTGTGGCTGTGCTGATACACGTCCCCGCAATAGCGAAACAGCCCCCCGACTGCAAGTTAATACCGAACCCATTGGTTGTAGTCGTTGACCCATCAAGCTGCAATGCGCCAAGAAGAGTTGTATTTCCGGTTACTGTTAGGCTATTTGCGATGTTTGCTGCACCTGTTACCGCAAGTGTGCCACCAAGCAAAGTTGTCCCATTTACAGAAAATGTTGCCGAAGGTGTAGTTGTGCCTATGCCAATTCTTCCGTTTGGTGCGAGGAATAGCGTGGAGGTACCAGATATTGCCGTGCCCGTAGATGCATAATACGCAGCGTATCCGCCAGTTCCCGAGTTCACCGTTCCTGATCCGCCCCCCCCTGTTACCAAGCAGGTGATGCCGTCATAGGAGAAACAATCTGCACGGAGCCCTTTGAAGGTGCTAGTGGCAGTACTCGTTGCGGTGAAATATGAAGCGAGAACTTCTCCCACCACGCTCAACTTGGCATATGGAGAGGTGGTGCCGAGCCCGAGATTGCCGGAGATGTATACACCCCCTTGTACCTCAAGCTTTTGGGCACTCGTTGTTGCTGTAGCACCAATTAATACTTGTGAGGTTGTCGTTGAAGTGCGCACGCCGCTTCCATTGAAGTATGTCCAATTAACTTCTACGCTACCTCCCGCATCTGTTCCACAATAAAAAAGTCCACTCGTATCAGATTTCAAGTCACAATTGCTCGTATTTAAACTGTTCACGCGAATTCCTCCATTCGTCAAATGAAGCCCGCCGCCCGAAGCAGAAATTCCACCCGAGAATGTGGATGTAGATGAGTCACCCAATATCGTCGTAGTCCCCGAGGATCCAATATAAATCCGAGAGAGTGCGGAAAGTTGTGTAGTCGAAGCGCCACCTGAGAGCGATGACAGACCAGTGACGGAGAGCGTGCCGCCCGTGCTAATATCCGTCCCAATAGTAGAAGCTGCGAAGGTCGTGTGTGTTCCACACAAAAACACGGTTAGCGAAACAACAACAAAGCCCGAGGTGCGAAAAAATTTCATAATGTGCGCTAAATAAATAAATGGTGTAGCTCCAGTAAGTATTTCCTATTATAGTGGGCTTTTATTTTTGCGACACGCACACTTGGGGGTAACGTGTGGAAAGCTACCTCTTTCAACACAGAGTGACCTAAAGTACGTCGATTGCTTCAACTTTGTTTGTCCGAAAACGGTGGAGGCGGGCAGGGCGGTGTTTGCCCCCTTTTTTGTACTGCGCTAACTCAGTCAATACTCCAAGTTTTGCTATTTTTTTACGAAAATTGCGCTTATCAATAGTGCGCCCCAATAATCGCTCGTACACTTCTTCAAGCTCGGTCAGCGTAAATTCAAGTGGCAAGAGTTTCACCAAAAGTGTGGAGTGTGAAATGCGAGAGCGCAGACGCTCGAGTGCCGTCTCGAGAATCTCGTCGTGGTCGTATGCAAGCTTGCGTGCATCCTGTACGGGCACCCATGTTCCCCCTTGTTCGTGCACACTCAACTTGGACCATTGCACGAGTGCGAGGTATGCAACCGCAACAACGCGCCCGCGGGGGTCACGGTCGACACGACTAAATGTGGCGAGTTGTTCCGTGTACACCACCTCACTCTGCACTTCCGCCTTGTCGCGTACCTGACGGAGTGCCGTGTCCTCGGCGGTCTCATCAGGACGCAGCAGTCCTCCGGGGAGTCCAAATACACCCATAAAGTAGGGGGGGCGCTCGACGAAGATAAGCCGAACATATAGTTTATTTTCGCGGAGTGTCAGCAATACCACATCTGCCGCAAGTATAACGAATCGCAATGGGGCGAGATTTTTCTTCGATTTTTCCATAGTGTACATATAACACTATTTAAACTGCTTGTCATCTTTGACGTAAATAAAAAAACTCCGCTTGCATGGCAAGCGGAGTGAGTTCACACGGGGGCGCCAAGCACCTGCGTGAGGAAGCGTTCCTGAAAGGCATCCAAGAGGCAGATGTCGTTTCTTCCTGAGACAACACCCGGCACCGCATCAATGAGCATGCGGCTGCCGTCGAGGTGCATTGAGATAAACTGCCCCTGAGGAATTCCCGTCACACGGTCTTCGCTGAAGACTGCCGCAGGAAATCCCGCAAGCGCGTCGTGAGTTACGAAAATCAGGTGAAATGTCGGACGCGGTGCAACTGCGTAGAGCAGTCCTTGGCTTATCGCGCCAAGCAGCCGACCGGAGACACTCCCAAACTTCTCGATAGTGTCGATGTATGCGACATACTCAGGAGGGAGCATTGCGCGCACATCTCTACTGATGGCCTTGATAGCGTCACCGTTGTAGTACTGCCCTACAGTGAGCCCGCGAGGATTGGTGAGCTTCGTGTCAACGGTAAACCGCCTTCCTGCGTATTCAACTTCGCCACCAAGAACCAGCGGGCAAAACAGCGTCCATGTGAAGTTGGCAACTTCCGTGAGCCGCGGTTCCACGATAATGTTGGACTCGTTCACGAGAGCCCCGACAGCTTCGAGTGCTGCAACGATGAGCTTCGCCGTGTGGAGCGCCCGACCTGTCGGCGAAGACAGGATGAAAGTGGGTATGTCCCAGACGGTATGGGCAAAGTGTTTGGCGTGCAGACGCACTTCTGCTTCACCAGCGGTGGTCAGGTCATTTGCCTCACTGAGCGACACTTCGCCCTGCGTGTAGTTCGTGCTTCCGTGACGGAAGATGGTAATCAGTTGTCGGTTCAAAGGACACCTCCAAAGGTAGTACGGTCAACGCGACCTACTTTCTGAATATATTTAAGCACTTAAATATTAATCTGTCAATTAAACCCATATGCAGACTACTTCCCTTCCCACACAAACTCCCCCGTATCAAGCGAGCGCTCGACGGCGGAAAGAAATCGTTCTCCCAAATCTTTATCAAGGCCATTGGGGTGAAACTTCGGATAGATATTCACAATACCGAGAAATCCGAGTGAGATTGTCAGTGCACGGCGAATCTCTGTGTCTCCTGTCTCGGCAATATACGCACGAAGAAACTCTTCACCCAACTCTTTAAAATAGGGATTTCGTGTGGCATGGTAGCGCCACAGATACTGAGACATCCACCATCCAATGTCGATGCCGGGGTCACCCCAAGGGATACGCGAAAAATCAATAACAAAGGGACTGCCATTGGGAGAGAAAAACACATTCGCTCCCCAGAAATCACCATGCAGTGCCGAGAGTCTCTCGCTACGATTTTTCCACGAAGAAAT
>JAYUQG010000015.1:0-11996 GCA_043756865.1 bacterium
TTTCGAGCATAAAGGTGAAAGCTAACCTCAGGCACCCCCGCTCGCTTCGCTCGTCGCCCCACGGCATCTCCGGCTCTCGATTTTTTTCCGCCCGCCATAAGAAAACTACGATTAAGGAAAGGATATGCCGGTGGGGCGCTGTCGCATTCATCAGAAAACGAGCTTATGTAGCTCGGGAGTGTTGTGGTCGTTCGAGTATGCTCGTTTTCTGCTGATGCGCCAGGCGGGGGTGCTTCCTCCTTACGTGTGGTGTCCGTCTCCCGTTCTTCTCTCCGTACAGAGTTTGGTGGTCGCTAGACCCGACCTCGGGTGAGCTATCCGAGTGAGAGGTGGTTGGAGCGAAACGCACTCTCGGCCATCCGGCCTCGGGCATTTCCGCTAGGGCTACTCGCGCCTAGATGCCAGTGTGCGGGCGGTTGCCTCGCCTGTGTGAGCCGTTGGTTTGCCTGAACGCCTCATCTGCCGGTAGATGAGGCGTTCGACTTTGGAAGCTCCGAACCGGCGAGGCACGCTCCGCCTCTTTTTGGGGGGAGGGCCGACCCTTCCCCCCAGCGTCGGGCTCTTCTTCGTAGTGGTAGTTTGCGATTCGGGTCTCTCCGAGTTCTATTGGCGTTTGAGCCGTCGCCTTCGTTCGAGGACCTTCAGAAGCAGCCGCTCGCACAACCCCCCAACCCTGTTTTCATCACTGCTTTTCTCTTGTCGCTTTCGCTACCAACAATTGTGCTTCCGTTCGGGGCGGCGCTCACCCGGTGAGAAAGGGATCGCCCTAGCGGAAATGCCCGAGGCCGGAGGAATCCAAGTTTTGTTTCCGTCTGTTATTTTACGCGAGCGCTGACCCGCCGTGGTCGAAGTCGAGCACAAAAGAGCGCAGGAAAATAACCTATCGATACCACAGATTTATCGCAATAATGAAAATCCAGGGCAAAAACCATAGAGCAAGCCACAGAACTAAGTTTCGAAATGCGTTTTTTGAGCGATCTTTTTTGTAAACCGAATAGCTAATATAAAGCATTGATGCGTACATCAAGCAAACCACAGTCCATAAAATAATATCTAAATACATAATTATATTTTTAAATAGCTTACTGCGTGTCCTGTTTTTCCGCTTTGCTTAATTTTTCTTTGCTTTTTCAATTCAGAGAGGTAGCGGAGTGCAGTTGCGTCAGAGACGTGCAGGAGTTTTTCGACGTCGTCGTTGGTGATGTGTGATTTCTTTGCGAATAGCCCCATAATTTTTATAAGTTTCTTTTGTTTGCGGAGTTGAGTGACAAGCCGTGCTTTCGTGAGAAGCAGCATGAGGATGTTTCGGGGAGTTTCCGTGTGCGCGACCAAATTTTCTTGACGGTCATCCGTCTTAGAAAATGGAAGTGGTCCTTGTGGCCCTTGCGCGGGCATGGATACGGGAGGATGCGCAGGTGTTGGTTCTGGCTGGGCGGTTCCTTGTTGGGGTGGGGTAGGCGTTCGAGGTGCTTCCTCGGTCGGACTCGGGTCAGGGATTAGATTTGGGGAAGCAGTTGGAGTCTCCACCTTTGGCGCCTCCGCTTGCACTCCGGCGCCCTGCGGAGCGGGTTCGGGTGTAGTTTCCGGCAACGCCTCATCTGCCGGCAGTTGAGGCGTTGAGGTTTCGAGAGTGGGTTGCAACGGCTCAGAGAATGGTTCGGTTTGAGCAGTTTCGGGAGTAGAAACAGGCTCCGCCTGTGGCTTGGGAAATTCAGCTTGCGGTGGCTGAACTGGGGCATTATCCGGTTCGATGGCAGGAATAGGCGTATTAGCCTCGCCGGCGGGCTGGATTACAGGATCATGTGAAGCGGTTACTGGGTCAGGTGAAGTAGTATTTTGCTCGTCCATTCTTCGATTGTACCAGAAATGGCTTAACCGCGTGAGTAATTATGAAGAATTCTTGACTTTTATACAGTATTGTATCTGGGTGTCTTGCTTTTTATTCAGTATGCTGTATACTTACTGCATGCAATCGAAAATTCTTCAAGACATTTCCGAGATTACCTTCGGCTACTCGTTCCGAGAAGCAATAGAAGTGAGTCAGGGTGGGAACATTCGCGTCATTCAGGCACGCAATATTTCCAGTGATTCAGCATTCGAAGATCTCTCGGAGCTTGAGTTTGTTCAACTTGATTCTACTCGCTCGGAGGCATTTGTAAATCGAGGTGATATTCTCATCACGTCGCGCGGTGCAACGGTCGGGGGATTCAAGGTGACGCTCTTTAATTGCGAAAGCAATATCCCAGTGCTTGCTTCCTCCTCGCTCTTTGTCCTGCATAAAGTAAAAGAAGTATTACCGGAATATCTCGTTGCCTATCTCAACTCAAACGCAGGACAACGGCAACTTCAAGACAGGGCAACAGGGGCGACCGTCCGATCGATTTTACGAAGCGAACTCGGAAAAATAGAAATACCAATCCCTCCCACTGAAAAACAGCAAAGCATCGTCGCATTAGAGAGAAACATCAAACAGCAAAACAAACTTCTCGATCGGCGTATTGCACTCAACAACCAACTGATTGACGGCACTATTAACTCTATCAACTCATAACATGGAACAAACAAAAAAATACACACAGGAAGACCTCAATGCGACACTCTGGGATGCGGCGAATTCAGCACGTTCCTCTGTTGATGGTGGAGTATACAAAGACTACGCACTCACGATGCTCTTTTTTAAGTACCTGAGTGATCTCTCAAAGAAGAAACACGAGGAGTACAAGAAGCGTTTCGGTGACGATGAGGCGCGTATTGAAGAGAAAATGAAAGCAGATCGCTTCTATCTTCCACCAAATGCATCGTTCGACCACATTTTTAGCAAACTCGAAGAGGACAACATCGGCGAGGAACTCAACAAAGCATTTCAAAAGATTGAGGAACATAATCGCACGAAACTCGAGGGTGTCTTTAGTGTCGATTTCAACTCAGAGTCCGTCTTAGGCAAGCTTCAACAGCGCAACAAGATGATCCGAAACCTCATTCAGGATTTCAGTAAGATAAATCTTGCCGACATTAACGAGGATGTCATCGGAAATTCCTACATGTTCATGATTGAGCGTTTTGGTGCAGATGCTGGCAAGAAAGCAGGTGAGTTCTTCACCGTAAAAGCCGTTGCTCGATTGGTTGCAATGCTCGCACAGCCGAAAGAGGGAGCTCGCATTTGTGACCCTGCATGTGGCTCAGGTGGGCTCCTCCTGCTTGCGGGTGAAGAGGTGGAGAAGCAAGGTTCCAAAAATTACGCTCTTTATGGGCAAGAGTCCACAGGCTCTACATACCATCTCGCACGCATGAATATGTTTCTCCACGGCAAAGATTCCGCACGGCTCGAATGGGGCGACACCTTGAACAATCCGCTCTTGGTCGAGAACGACAAGCTTATGAAATTTGATACGGTCGTTGCAAATCCGCCATTCTCGCTCGCAAAGTGGGGCAGGGATGAGGCTGAGAGCGATCAATACAATCGTTTCTGGCGCGGTCTTCCACCTAAGGACAAAGGTGATTTCGCCTTTGTTTCACACATGGTTGAAACCGCAAAGCCCAAGACGGGGCGAGTGGCGGTGATAGTTCCACATGGCGTGCTCTTTCGTGGAGGAGCGGAGGGTAAGATTCGCGAAGCAATGCTCAAAGAAAATATCATTGACGCAGTCATCGGCTTGCCAGCGGGCTTGTTCATGACAACGGGCATTCCCGTTGCGATTCTCATTATTGATCGCAGTCGTGAAGTCGGGGGTGCGAATGAAAAGCGCAAAGATATACTTTTCATTGAAGCATCAAAAGAATTCAAGTCTGCCAAAGCACAGAACATTCTCGATGATAAAAACATTGAGAAAATATATTCGACGTATGCAGACAGAAAAGAGATAGAAAAGTTCTCTCGAAATGTGAAGCCTGAAGAAATCGCAGAGAACGACTTCAATCTCAACATCACTCGCTACGTTGATACGTTCGTGGAGGAGGCGCCCGTCGACATCAAGGTAAACTTAAAAGCTCTCGCCGAGCTCGAGCCGGAGCTCAAGAAGCTTGAAACAGAAATGAGCGGATATTTACAGAAACTAGGAATCAAATAAACATATGGAAGAAAAAAATAACGCACTGAAAGACTTCGTTTTTTACACCTCACCAGAGGGGACAATTCGAGTTGATGTGCTCGTTCAAGATGAAACAGTGTGGTTGACACAGAAGCGCATGTCTGACCTTTTTGGGGTTGAGGTGGCTACTATCAACGAGCATTTACAGAACATCTTTAAAGGTGGGGAATTACAAGAGGTTTCAACTGTTAGGAATTTCCGAATAGTTCAAAATGAAGGTGGACGAGATGTTGAGCGTGATGTCAATTTCTATAACCTTGACGTCATCATCTCGGTGGGGTACCGCGTCAACTCCGCACAGGCAACACACTTCCGCAAATGGGCAACAACAGTTCTGCGTGACTTCATCATCAAAGGGTTCGCACTCGATGATGAACTCTTAAAGAATGGTACGCGACTCGGCAAGGATTACTTCGGTGAGTTGATTGAGAGGATTCGTGAAATCCGCGCGAGCGAGCGACGTTTCTATCAAAAGATCACCGACATCTATGCGACATCAATTGACTACGATGCGAACGCAGATATTACGCAGACTTTTTTCAAAACCGTACAAAACAAATTACATTTTGCAATTCACGGACACACCTCCGCCGAGCTGATTGCAGAGCGTGCCGATGCCGACAAGCCACACATGGGGCTGACGACATGGAAAAACTCACCGACCGGCAAAGTGCTAAAGACGGATGTCGCAGTGGGAAAGAATTATTTACAGCAAGAAGAGATAACTGCGCTCAATCGCATTGTCACCATGTACCTCGACTACGCCGAGGATCAGGCTGCTCAAGGAAAGATGGTAACGATGGCAGGATGGAAAGAAAAACTTGACGCGTTTCTCGCGTTCAATGGTCGTGAGGTCTTGGATAATCCGGGCAAGGTGAGTGCAGATGTGGCAAAGAAGCTAGCAGAAGCAGAGTACGAAAAATTCCGCGTCGTGCAGGACAAAGAATTCCGTTCTGACTTCGACGAGTTCGTAGAGAAGACAAAGAAAATTGAGGGGAAGAAAGGTAGTAAATAATTATATGGCAAATAAAAAGCAAGTTTTCTATAGTTTCCATTTTGACAATGATGTGATGCGTGTACAACAAATCAGAAACATGGGTGCAATAGAAGATAATGAGCCCGTTTCTGTAAATGACTGGGAGCAGGTTAAGCGGAGGGGTGATTCAGCAATAGAGACATGGATAGAAGAGAATATGAAATACAAAAACTGTGTGGTTGTGTTGGTGGGAAATGATACCGCCAACAGGAAGTGGGTTAAGCACGAAATCAAAAAAGCTTGGAATGACGGTAGGGGGATTGTTGGCATCTATATACACAACATCAGGTGCCCAAGAAATGGAATTGGACAACAGGGCTTAAATCCGTTTGATCAATTTACTATCCAAAGCAAGCCATTGTCGAGCATAGTTCGTTGTTATAACCCAAGTTCCAGTGATGCGTATGGTGATATAAAAAATAATCTTGAAAGATTAGTTGATGAGGCAATCAACATTAGAAATCAATATTAATAAAATGAATGAAGAAAAAAATGAAAAAAGAATAGCTCATCTCGTTCTTACCCAAGGAATCATTACCCGAATGGCTAGTAATTTATTCTTCTTACGCGGCTGGGTAGTCACTCTCATTGCTGGTATTCTCGTATTGCTAACTCAGGAAAAAATCGGGAAGCTCCCTGTTGTTTTTTTGGGTGGCGTTATCGTGATCTTCTGGGGATATGATGGTTATTTTCTTGCCCTGGAAAGAAAGTACAGAGACTTGTATGAAAAGATCAGGGTAAAAAGTGAATCCGAAATCGACTTTTCAATGAAGCTCGACAAAGAAATTTTAGATCGAAAGCAAAATTCTATTATTTTTTGCATCTTTTCGCCAACACTTAGATATTTTTACGGACCACTCCTGATTGCAGTTTTGTATGTAATATTTTTCTTAAAATAACATGGCGAAAATATTTATTAGTTATAAATATGCTGATAAAGCAGTGAGGCAAAATGACTCATGTGACTGGGCTCATTGGTTGTCAGGGGTCGAAGATGGAAACTATTTAACTGCAAGAGACTGCGTCGATCATTTAATGAAAAAAGTGTTAACCGATCACACAAATAAAGCAGAAAAGGACAATGAAGACCTCAGTGAGCTCACGGAGGAAGTGATTCAGCAAAAGCTTTACGACAGAATATATGACAGCACGGTCACAATCGTCCTTGTTTCAAAAAACATGAAGGAGTCAAAGCACGAAAAACTTCAGTGGATACCTAGAGAGATGACCTACTCTTTGAGAGAAAAAACGAGGGATGATCGAACAAGTTACGCTAATGGCATCCTGGCCGTTATCCTGCCGGATGAGAGTGGTAGTTATGACCATGGCATAAAACATCGTGATTGCGTAATAGAAATTCAAACAAATAGTTTTTTCAACATAATCGCCCTAAACATGTTCAATCGGAATGAACACAAGAAAAATATTTGCGCTACCTGCAGGAGTCATCATCACCATGGCGACGATCATTCATATGTTTACCCCGTAAGGTGGGATGATTTTGTAAAAAATCATAATCTCTATATTGAACACGCCTTGAGTCTAAAGGATCGCCTTAATGAATTTGAACTTACAAAGATGCACGAGTGATTATGAAAACAAAAACTGCACAAAAAAATATTCCTGATGGGTGGAAGCAAGTGATACTTGAAGAAGTCACAACAAAGATTAGTGACGGACTTCACACGACACCAAAATATGTTGAAAGCTCTGACTATTATTTTATCAATGGGAATAATCTCGTGAATGATCGCATTCTTATCTCTGGCAATACCAAGGCAGTCGCCGAAAGCGAATACAATAAGCATAAAAAAGATATTGGGAATTCGACCATACTTCTATCTATCAACGGAACAATCGGAAGTGTCGCAAGATATGAGGGAGAGAAAGTCGTACTCGGCAAGAGTGCAGCATATATTAATTGCTCCAAATTAGTTTTGGTCGAGTATGTATATGCTTTTCTTAAAAATTCAAAAATAAAAAGTTATTTTTTGACAGAAGTGACTGGTTCGACAATAAAAAATTTGTCGCTGAAGTCAATTAAAAATACTCCACTTTTACTAGCACCACTCCTCGAACAAAATCGCATCGTTAAAGTACTCGGAACATGGGACAAGGCGATTGAGGTGCTTGTAAAAAAGATTGAGTGTAAAAGGGAGATTAAGAAAGGGCTCATGCAGAATCTCCTTACTGGCAAAATTCGCTTACCGGGATTTTCTGATAAATGGGAAAACAAAACGCTTAGCGAGATTTTTACACTTAAGAAGGGTTCCGAATTATCCAAGGAAAAACTAAATAACCTAGGAAAGTTTGAGTGTATTCTGTACGGAGAACTATACACAACCTACGATGAGGTAATCTATCGAATTAAAAGTAAGACCAACACAAACGAAGGCACTCCGTCAGTGTCAGGAGACATACTTATTCCTGCATCCACAACCACGGGTGCGATTGATCTGGCTGTTGCAGCAAGTATTAATAAGGACAATGTTCTACTTGGCGGAGATATAAACATCCTCCGTTCAAAAGTAGAAATCGACTCACGATTTTTTGCTTATTATTTAACGCACGTTAAAAAACACAATCTTGCAAGGTTGGCCCAAGGTGTCACCATTGTTCATCTGTATTCCAGTGATTTTAAAAATATCAAAATTGAGGTACCTGACACCAAAGAGCAAATTGCAATTGCGAATGTAATCACAGTGGCAGAAAAGGAAATAGTTGAAATGAAAATTAAACTCTGTTTACTCAAGGATCAAAAAAAATACCTCCTCAATAATCTTATTACCGGCATTATTAGAACTCCTGAAAATATATGAACCCAGAAACAATCAAGGCAAATTTCGATGAGGCGCGACAGTCGCAACTGCCGTTCGTCGAGATGCTCATCAATATGGGCTACATGTATCTCTCGCGCGAGGAGGTGCTCAAAGAGCGTCGTGGTGACACGAGCAACTTTCTCTTGAAAGAGATTGCTTTTGCTCAACTTGCAAAATTCAACAGCTACGAGGTAGACGGTGTGCGATACCCGTTCAGTGATAGTGACGTGCGTAACGCGATCGAGGAGCTCGAGAATACGCCGTTTGAGGGACTCATAGATACCTCGCAGGGCATTTATAACACCATTATGCCTACCGCAGGGGGGAAGACGATCAAGGTGCTCCACGACGGCACGAGTAGCTCATACAACTTTAAATTCATTGATTTCGAGCATCCCGAAAACAACGCCTTTCATGTCGTCGTTGAATACGAGGCAGGTGGCAAAGCAAATATTCGCCCCGATATTGTCTGCTTCGTAAACGGTATTCCGTTTGTGGTTATCGAGAACAAAAAATCGAGTGTTGCGTCGGACGAAGCGCTTGCACAGATGCACCGCAATCAAAGCCCCGAATATTGTCCGAAGCTCTATGTCTTCCCGCAACTGTTAATTGGCACCAACGGCAAAGATTTGCGTTATGGCACGACGGGCACGAAAGCAAAGTTTTATGCGACATGGAAAGAGCGTGGACTAAATGATGAAAAAGAGGAGATTGTACTCGCACGCCAGAATGAAAAAGCACAAAAACTAATTGCCACTCCTGTCGATGGTTCAGTCTACGCCCAGCTCCTCACCGATCTGAATGGAGCAACTTTTGGGCATCGTCAGTTGCTGAAGCGGCTCGTCACCCCTCAAGACCTCGGTGTGGTGGGACTTATGGAGCCGTCGCGCCTCCTTGATCTCACAAAGAATTTCATGCTGTTTGATGCAGGAGAGAAAAAGATATGTCGATACCAGCAATATTTTGCTATCAAAAAAATGCTCGTGCGTATCGGCGAGACAGAAATGAAACAAACTGGAGAAAAGAGAAAGGGGGGAATAGTCTGGCATACCCAAGGCTCCGGCAAGTCGCTCACGATGGTCACGTTTGTGAAAGCACTCATCGAAGACCCACATATCAAGAATCCTCGCGTCATCGTGGTGACAGACCGCAAAGATCTCGACAGGCAGATTGCAGACACATTTCGTGCAAACAATTTGAAGAAGGAAGTTATACGCGCGCGCACTTCTCAACAACTCCTCGATCTCATAAAGGAGAAAGAGCTCAATGTGGTAACGACTCTTGTGCATAAGTTCGACCGTGTTGCCAAAAAGAAAGAGAGCTTTGTTGACGCATCAAAAGATATTTTCGTGCTCATTGACGAGGCACATCGCACGCAGGGGGGTATGGCAAATATGGAAATGAATCGCATTATTCCTAATGCATGCTTTATTGCATTTACAGGTACGCCCCTCATGAAAGATGAGCGCGATAGTCGTCTCAAATTCGGTGACTATATTGACAAATACACCATCGACGATGCGCTCACCGACAAAATTATAGTCCCGCTTATTTATGAGGGGCGTTATGCAGAACTCACTCAAAATACAAAGCAGATAAACAGAAAGGTGGACAATATTACAAAGGACTTCAGTGCTGAGCAAAAGAAGCAGTTAGCGCAACATGTCACTTCGCGCATCATCGTTGATAATCCAGGGAGAATAGAAGAGATCGCGCGCGACATCGAGGAGCACTATGTGAAGGAGTTTCAGGGCACAGGACTCAAGGGGCAGGTCGTTGCGCCATCAAAGTATTCCGCCGTGCTCTTTCAGAAATTTTTCGCACAGAGCGCAAAAATGAAAACCGCAGTCGTTATTTCTGACGATAATGGAATTGTGAGCGAGGAAGATACGCACAAAAAAGAGGTTGCGGAGTATTTGCAGAAAGTGAATGCTGAGCACAAGAATCTTGAAACCCATGAAAAGAGCATCGTTGATGATTTCAAGAACAACGAAGACGGCATCGAGCTTCTTGTTGTGGTCGATAAGTTGCTGACGGGCTTCGACGCCCCACGAAATACCGTGCTCTATCTTGCAAAAGACCTAAAAGATCACAATCTACTGCAAGCAATTGCTCGCGTGAATCGCTTGTTTGAAAACAAGAAACTACCAAAAACAACGGGATATATTATCGACTATTCCGAGAATGCAAAAAATCTCAAAATTGCCATGAAGCTGTTTGGCAATTTTGAAGATGACGACACAAAGAACACGCTCATAAGCGTCGAGGAAAAAATACAGGAGTTGGAAACTGCGTATTCAACCGTCCAAGATATCTTTAAGGAGGTTGAAAATTCGCGCGACGACGAGGAGCTCATGCAACTTATGTCAGACGATGAGCAACGAGATAACTTTTACGCATCGTTGAATGACTTCATTCGTATTTTCAAGGAGTGCATGGCGCTTCAGGATTTTGTTCATGATTTCAAACATATTGATACCTATGCAGGGCAGTTGAAGAAACTCATGGAGATGCGTCGCGCGGTGAGTTTGCGCTATGCGGACAGTGTCGATCTTTCAGAATACAAACAGGCATTGATCAATATTCTTGATAAATATGTCGATGCCAAGGGCGTAGAGCTACTTACAAAGCAAATCAGTATTTCAGACACAAAGGCATTTACCGATGCAGTGGACACACTCGGTTCAGACAAGTCGAAGGCAGAGGCGATAGCGGCACAAACCGAGCGCACTATTCGCGAAAGAGTAGTCCAAGACCCAGAGTTTTACGAGACATTTTCGGCAAAGATCAAAAAGATAATAGATGAAATGCACGCGGGCAAACTTGCCGATATTGAGGCACTCAAGCAGTTAAAGATTTCACGTGAAGATGTGCTCAACAAGAAAGATGACAGCATTCCGAAAAAGATTGCCGAGCTTCATGGGGCAGATACATTCTACCGCAATCTTTCACAAGAGCTCACAGAGCGAGGACTCGCACAGGAGCAGGTGATTCGTGCCGTGCTTGGCGTATTTGAAATACTCAAATCCGAGAGCATCGTGGACTGGTATCTCAACGCAGAAGTGAAGCGCATTATGGGCAACAAGATTGATGATTATTTTTATGACATCGTGAAAGGTGAAATGAGCGCATCACTCACGAGTGAAGAAATGAAGGGAATTGTCGATAAAGTTATGTTTCTTGCCGAGAATAATCACGAAATTTTTAGCGTATGAGTTTGCATACTATTTGCTATGGGTCGGCACGCTTCGCGTGTGAATATGTGCCAGAAGCCCGTGGATCACTTGCGCTAACCGTATATCCAGACATGTCGGTTGTGCTCAAGCATCCGGAAAATTTACCGCTTGAGCGAATCGAGGCATTTGTGAAGCGCAAGCGCCGATGGCTTAGCACTCAGCTAGCTTTCTTCGCAAAATTTAGCAAAAAGAAATACGCACGTGAGTTTATTTCAGGGGAGAGCCACCTCTATCTTGGTCGCCAGTATCAGCTCATTGTGCGAAAAGGAAAGGCTGATCGTGTGGTATTGCTTCGAGGGAAGCTTCTTGTGGAAACCACCAAGCATGTGGAGGAGGGAATCCACACGAGGGGGTTGCTTGATGCATGGTACAGAGAGAAGACAAAGGCGATATTTGAGGAACGTATGAACGAGATGCACAAAAACTTTGCACAGCTCGATAGACCAAAGTTATTTGTGCGCCCCATGACAAAGCGATGGGGTAGCGCAATAAGGAATCAGAAGATTATTCTTAATCCTGCGCTTATTCACTCATCAAAAGAATGTATTGATTATGTGATAACGCATGAGCTATGCCACTTTGTGCACAAGAATCATGACAAGAATTTTTGGAAGTTGTTGGACAAAAAGTATCCAAATTGGCAGAAGGTGAAAGAGAAACTTGAGTTGCGTCACGGATAAATGCGAAAAAGGTAAGCGAAACGCTTTCTTGATTTTAAGTATGGCGGGCGGAAAAAAATCGAGAGCCGGAGATGCCGTGGGGCGACGAGCGAAGCGAGCGGGGGTGCCTGAGGTTAGCTTTCACCTTTATGCTCGAA
>JAYUQG010000016.1:0-4102 GCA_043756865.1 bacterium
TTTGCTCCCTCATATCAGGAGCGATACGATGCTTTTTCATATGTAGCTATTCTAGCGAATAATTACAAGTTTAGTGTCTGAAATTTGGGGACCGGACCATGGGAAGAAACGAGTTATATTTTAAACACACTGAATAACGTGTGCCTAAACCATTGCGCAGTCGATGGCATGGCAAAAGTCGAGTTAAGCACAAAGAACCCATCATGGGGTCGCCCAACTCGCCTCGTCAGGAAGCCGACCTGAGAGACTCCAGCCTCACCCGTTGTGGGCTTTTTGCATTAAAAGATGGCATATTATCCATACAAAAAATTTCGGAAATACAATAACCACAAATCATATCGTGGTTATGATTCTCTTTTGGACACACTTTTCGAACTGATTTTTTCTTTACTCATTCCAAAAATCTTCCACTTAATCAAGGATGCTTTAAGAAAAAGAAATCAAGAAAACAGTGCGAGTGGCTCTCCTGTGCCCACATCACCAACCCCTGCTAATGTTTCCGTTATTTCAACTGCTACACCATTACTAAATGTCGAAAATTCCTCGGATGACGTTCCAGAGAAAGAAGAACTGGGAGAAAAATATGGCCTAAAAGATAGTCTGCTCACGCCTGCAGAAAAAAATTTTCTTATCGTACTAAAAGAAGTGGTTGGCGGACACCTTGATATTGTGCCCCAAGTACAACTCTCACGCATCGTCAGTTCGCTAAACTCAAATTCACATTTTACAAATTGGGGTGACCTCAACCGCATTAATTCTCGGTCAATCGACTTCGTATTATATGACAAAGAATTTACACCCCACCTCGCAATTGAACTGGATGACAGGTCACACTGGCGCCCAGAAAGGATAAAGAGAGACCACTTTGTCGACGAGGTTTTAAGGGTTGTCGGCATACCGATTATCCATATCCCAGTTGCATATTCCTATGACACAAATGCGCTTAGGCAAGAAATTTTCAATCCAATAAGCCCTGACTCTTCTGTGGCAGAATAGTTCCAACGCTGTCCCTGACCCGCAGCTCACACGTTTTGGAAAATGGGTGAAGGTTGTTATCATTGGGTAATGAAGCGCGCCTTTATTTTTGACGTCGACGGCGTGCTCATCAACAGTGAGCCTTTGTGGGATATTGAAAAGGAAAAAATTAGTCTTGAATTTTTTGATGAGGGAGTGCGCAATATGATTGGCTCAACAACGGGCCTTGGCGTGGACGGAATTTATGACCGTGTTCTTTCGCTCGGTGCAAAAGTAGAGAAGAGTAAACTCGCCGCTGCGTTCGATGTGGCTGCGAATAATGTGTATCGGCAAGCTCCGCTAACGCCGGGGCTCGAAGATTTTGAGCGCGTGCTTGCAGAGTTGGGGTGCGCAATAGGTATCGTCACAAACTCACAATTCGCATGGGTTGAGGAAGTCATCCGCAGGCTTCCGTTCAAAGACAGGATAAGCAACGTTATTTCATTGCAGGACCGCCCCGATTTGGCAAACAAACCCGCTCCCGATGGCTATATTGAGTCGATGAGACAACTCGGAGTGACGCCCATGGGAACGATTGTGCTCGAGGACTCGAATGTGGGGATTGCAGCTGCAAGGTCCGCCGGTTCTTATACAATAGGTTTTAAACAAAATCTTACTCTCAATTACGACCAGCAAGGGGCTACGACATATGCCAACGACCTTGCTGAGGTCGCTGAAATCGCTCGGGCTTTCTATTCACATTAAAATTGCATTTTGAGAATCGCCCCGCGTCATCCCGGGCATCCGGCCAGCCCCAAGTTACCCACTCGCTGCACCGGTCAAAGATGACATCTGTTTTAACATCGGAATTTTACGTGCATTCCGTATGCAAAATCTTGCCGAATTGCATTTTCTGTCGTCTGTGCGGAAGGCGCTACTAATATCTTGGCCTTCCTGTACTCTGATTGTAGATACGTTGACAAGGAATGTTCATGAATATCCTCTCCCGCTTTTTCGTTGTTGTTTTTTGCGCCGCTTCAGTGGTGTCTACCCCGGTCTATGCGGCCAGACAGGACATCAGGGGTGCGCATGTCTCTGATGAAGTGTTCAACAAATTGATCGACGAGGCGATGCCTGCCATCTATGAGATAAAGCTCACCGGAAGAGTGTTTGAAACTGCGACCGGAAAAACAACGTCCGAGGGATTTCGGAGCCTAGGAATTGGAACAGGTTTTGGTGTGACTCAGGGCGGCTTGATGCTTACCAAGATGCATGTGGTGAATCCGTATTTTTCGGTGCTACCGTCATCCATTGTCGGGCCGAACACTTTCGCCTACGGTAATGGTTTCAGTATAGAAGTGGTCATAGATATCCTCGCTAAAGACGGGAAGACGTATAAGGCGGTGATAGTCGGCGGGAGTCCGCATGACGCGAGCGACCTTGCCCTATTGCAGATCATTGCTCCGACAAAGGTGGTCTTTCCGATTCTCGAACTCACCAATAGTTTGGTGCGCCACGACGCAGTCGTCACAATTGGCAATCCGTTTGGCGTGACCTTTTCCGTTGGCGATGGTATCGTGAGCAATCCGGACTCCATTGTGCCCGGACAACATCTCGGCGTCGCCACTGTGCGACACCTTATACAGACGACCGCACTTGTGTTGCCCGGTTCATCGGGTGGGCCCATCATCCGACTCCGCGATGGCAAGGTGGTCGGAATGGTGGATAGTGCCTACGCTTCTGCTCCCAACTCGTATACCAGTCTCGGATTCGGAACCCAAGGTTCGGTGTTGGTAAAATTTCTGAAAGATGAATTGCTCCGACTCTCGAGTGAGAGTAAATGACTGTCACTGCTTGCATGTATGCGAGCAGTTTTTTATAACCCACAAAAGAAACGGGGACAGCTTTAATTAAAGCTGTCCCCATTATCATTATTAAAGCCCAAGCGTTGTACCCACACTGCGCAGTGCGTTGCTACACTCGCTAAACTCCTCTCCTAAAAGTGAAGAGCAAACAGCCTCGCCAGCCGCCATGCTTGCGTCCACGCCGACAATCTCTTGCAGGGCTCCAAAAAAACAGCCCTCCTGTAACTCACTGGGCAAATTTGTGCACTCCTTGCGCGTAATTTCATGATCAAATACTGCAATATCAGCGATAACTTTTCCTACTCCTGCCACGCACTGAAATCCAATTTCCTTCTCCAGCAAACTTGAGCAGAAATTTAGTGATTTAATTTTATCAGCATTGAATTGTTTCATTACAAACATGCCTTGAACAAAGAAGCATGGTTCCGCAAACGCTTTATCCGTTACGGTGCAGGGAAACGATAAGTCTTCCTTTGTCTGCCACGAGCTTTTGTGTTCCTTTCCATCCGCTAGATAATTTTCCATAAAGGCCCCAAGTGCACAGCGCTGTTTATCCGCATCTATAATGAGTGAGGAACAATGCGTCAGCGCTAGTGGGAGGTCGTTGCTTGTGCGATACATAATGGCGTGACCCAGGGCATGTGTGCAGTGAAATCTCGCGAAGGAGCCAAGCGGGAGAAGATTGTTTGGCCCGCAGAGTGTATTGAGGGTCTCTTTTCGAATGACTTCCTCACCGGATGTTCGCAGAACTCCCTCAACGACACCGTGATAATATCCGGACCAGCAGAGAAAAGTCCCGTGACCAAATGCATCCGTGGCGTCACTAAATTCTGTTGCTGCGTGGCGTCCAATGGCGTGCATAGCATTGTGGCACCCTGCGCGAAACCCCGCGTCTGTTTTGTATGCGGTAGTTGCCTCGGCGAGCGAATAGACCGTACCTCGAGCTTCTGCAAGTTGAAAAAAGTATTCTTCGACGCAATCAGTGTAGTTTTCGCCGGTCTTGCAATCGTGCAATTGCCCACTCATTACAAGTGAGAACATGAAAACGCACAGAGGTGTCAACGCAATAAGAATAGCCGCAAAAACTAATGTTTTTCTCGTTTTTCCGCGATATTCTGCAGACCTGAGGAGGTTGATTATGGAACGCATGTCTGAATAATATCCCAACGCACTTTCACTGCATAGTAATACCATCCCCAAATAACCTATCCACAATAATCCTCCAATTTCGGCACCGACATCGAGAAAATTTTGCGACATATCTCGATATGCCTTAAAATTTT
>JAYUQG010000017.1:0-4018 GCA_043756865.1 bacterium
CAACACAAGGATATTGCCTCGAAAGATAAAGAAGCAACACGGGCGTCCATACTCTCTGAGGGTTTTCGTAAGCAGGGTTTTAACGTAAACGCACTCCCGATAAATCGTGGCCATTCAATGAAAGGTCCGATGGACTATGCGGAACGCGGTTTTGGAAATCGTAAGGGTGACAATGTGTACATTCTTCCCAAGGAGGCGGTTATAAATGGTCCAAGCGGGTACGTCAACAAAGCAGGGTGGAAACCCGATCCTTCCGAGGTCGTGGTAATTGAATATGACGGCCAATCTACGTGGGAGGCGTACAAGAATCAGAATATCGGAGCTGACTTCGCTCGTAAGGAAATGTCCCCGGAAGAATTTGACGCACTTCCCGAATCAGAACAGGAAGCCATTGCCAACCAAGAAGCCATGGAAGACATCATGGGGAACGGAACTTCCTACGACCAACAAGTCGCTGATGAACTCCTAAACGGAAAGCGAAAAATCCGCATTACCGAAGACATCAAGAACAACGACATCCGTAAAACCCTTGGCCGTGGGTTGTATATGCGCATATTCCGACAGGGTGCAGTGGACACATGGGACACCGTGACTCAAGAGATCCGCGATCAGATAGGGGATCAGAGTTTTTCAACCGATAACCTTACGGACACCATCGTTGCGCGAAACGCCTCACGGCAACTTGCCATGGAGGGACAGAAAGAAATGCGTGCGAAAGCCCGCGCGTCCCGTTCACAGCAAATTGCTTTGGCAAAAACCGAGGCAGACAAAGTAAAAGTGCTACGAGCCATTGAGCGCGACCTTACGAAAATGCTTCTTGCAAAGCGTTACACAATCAAGCAGTACGTCACGGTGATTGAGCGTAGTAAAAAAGTTGGATTTAAGGAAGGAGTGCGAACGTCAAAAGACCGTGCAAAACGAGTCAGTGCAATAGCGGAAGCACTGAATTTGACCGATGGAGATGTAACCAAAATACTCCATGGGCGCAATTTCCGCATCATGACGGACAAAGACTTTGAGGCATTCATTGAGGAGCTGGATATGCGCGGTCGAGTGGTTTCCGAATATTCAGAAGCAATAGTGCAACTCAAGGGTACGATTTATGACATGGAGCTTGGACGGATTGAAAATCTCCAAGAAGCACTAGGACTCCCTTCAAAGTTTTCTGAAATGACCCTTGCTGAAATAAGGAGATTCAATGACGTGCTTTTGCAATATGAACGTGGAGATGTGTTTCTCTCGAAGCGACAAATAGAAACCGCTCCGCGCACTGAGTTTGGAGAAATCGCAACTATGCGTGAACTCATTCTTGCCATAAAAAAGACAAGCAATCTTACGGTGGAAGACATAAAAACGATCGACCTTCCAAGGCTTCATGGGTACGCAAACGGCCTACGCCTCTCCCGTCACAGCAACTTGCTCAAGTATGTGGTGGACAACCTTATTACGGTAGAAATTGACACTGAGCGCGAAGTACTCCAGCACAGAATAAATGTCGAGAAGCTCGCAAAAAAAGCACGATCCTCACGATCACGCTCAATCGGACAATACTTTGCACCGACCGACAGACTGGTGTTCAAGTACATCGAAACAAAAAGTAGCGAGAAGGCCAGCTTTGCCGCAGATATGGCAATGACACCGGAGGAGGTCCAGTTTGGTGATGCGGTTATTGCGTTCAATCGCGCAGCTTACGACCACATGCTTCAAACGTATGAGCTGACATCGCGGTTTGGGGAATTTCAAGAGAAGGATTATATGGTCCACATTCGCCGATCGTTCCTGGAAGCCGTAGCGGAGGACGGATTTGTAGCCAGTCTCAAGAATATGTTCGATGAGCAACGTGAAGCAGAACTCTCTATGAGTATTCTCGACGGAAAAACAGGAGATATTGTTCCATACGAGAAGTGGTCTCCCTTTCATCAAATGAGATCCGGGGACTTAAAACCCACTGAGAACGTCGCAAAAGCTCACCTTGTGTACGCGCGAACATTCTTCAAGAAGAGAAACCTCGATAGCTACATCCCAAAACTGCTCATGGTGATGAAATTCCGCACGGAGATTCTTGATAAAACAAAAGAAGGGCTCACGATCGACGGTGGTGTAGAAAACTTCGTAAAAGAATACATCAACAACGCGCGTGGAAGAAAAATATCTGAACACCTCATTCCAAAGCAAGGAAGCAAGCCAGAAGCAGTTTTGAACATGGCGATCACCGCAACAACACTACTCGCGCTAGGGGGACGTATTGGCATAGGGGTATCCTCAGCCGTAGGAGAATTTGTGGTTACAACTACTTCCATGATACTCCACCCATCCAAACTCGCTCGAGGAGTCGCACGCACGTTACAATTCAGGCAAGCAAGCAAGGTCCGCGCAGATGCAAGACACTATATCGGACTTAATCCACTTGAGGAGCTCATGAGCGCAGAAAAAGGCGTTGGTGACAAAGCAATAGATACGCTCATGTTGGCTTACGCATTCGGTCGGTACGTGTCTCACAACTTCGCGCTTTATTCAGAGCTCACCCCGGAAGAATGGAAGTCAGCAAACGTGACAACGGAAAGGCTTTTGGAAATCTCCAAGGAACAAAATAAATTCAAAAAAGGGCAATTCCACGCTGGATCACTGGTTGGCTCAACGGTTATTGGCCGGGCCTTTGGTCAGTACCTTGCATGGGCTTTCGATATAGCCACAACAACGCTCAGCAGTGCGTCGCGCCTTCGACAAGTAGCGCAACAGCAGGGACTATCAGTGGCCGCAAAGTCAGAATACGCAAAAGACCTAACGAACTTCACAGCAACGGCGATATTGATGGCCCTGCTCTCATCGCTTATCGTGATCGACGAGGAGGACGAAGACAAACGTACAGTACGTTTCTACATTAAGCGCGAAATGAATACTCTCATTTCCGTTTTTCCCGCCCTCATTCGCTACAGCACCCACACGGGAGGTATCAACCCTACATTGCCTATCATTGAAAAAGGCGTGCAACTCTTTACTTTGTCGATGCAACTCATTACTCAGGAGGCGTACGAGCGCGATGGCAAGGGGTACAGCATTGGCGATCCCAAATGGCAACTCACTGCCAAGAAACTTTTACTGCCCGTATTTATTCAAGAGATTGCTGGTACGAAAGAACTGCAAAACACAAAAGAGATCCTAATGAAAGAGGCCATTGAGACCGGGAATTTCGATGCCAAGAAGTTTGCAGAAACAGTGAATAGCACTTGGAACAATGAAAAAGGTACGAGAACGCCAGACGAGAATGTGACTTATCAAGCAGAAAAAATAGCGGAAGCAAAACAGTATTACCTTGCAAATACAAAATATGCTGGCAACAAAGTGGTTGCCATTATCATGAGCGGAGAGACCAATAATAAACGTGTTGATGCGCTTGTGATGCTGGGGGAAAAAATTGGCCACGACAACGTGAAAAACATGCTTATTGAACTGAAACGTGATGATGAACTCACTCCGATCTACGGTAAAAACAAGGATGGCTCTAAAAAGCGCGTGGGATTTATTTCCGACGACTTATTGAAAGATTATAAAAAAGCCTACAAAAACGAATGAAAAAAGAAGAATCCATAGCAGAGTACGATAAGCGTATTTGGGAGAATACCAAGATAGCTTTTGGTTTTTTCCTTTTCATATCTCTGCAAGTTTGGCTTTGTAATTTATTGGACATAGGCGTGTAGCCTGGTGAAATAATACAACTTCATCACAGTTTCATGGTATAATAGTCCCACATGAACTTTCGTGACTTCTTTCGTTCAAAGCCTGTATATCTCGGCGCGAACATTGATACCCGTACCCCAGAAGCGAAGGCGCTTGATTGGAATATAAAGGAAATTGTTGCATCCTTGGCGGTCGTGGACTGGAAGGAGACACCACCAGATCAGATCCGTCGTTTCCCGGTACAAAATCAATACAGCACATCTTCTTGTGTCGCGCAGTCGCGAAGAAAGCTGTACCGAATACTGTTTAAGGTCAACCGGGGCTTGGACTTGGATTTTTC
>JAYUQG010000018.1:0-31175 GCA_043756865.1 bacterium
ATGGTAGTACTGGTCTATCTTGAGCAATGCTTCGACTTTTCCATCGTTATCAGCAAATTCAAGAAATGCTTTTTCAAACCCTCCGCGATTGGACGGGTACGCAAGCTTTTCATAAATCGTTTTCACAATATCGAGAGAAAAGTTTTCACGCATGCGCAATTCTGAGACTTCAGAAAAATAGCGTTTCAGTATTTTTGCTTCGCTCGTGTCGGTAATTTGCTGCATTTCCAAAACAACCTTCGCAATCTCTTTAATGATGTGCTCCGTCACTACACCGTTTTTGCCAATAGTACTTTCCAATTATTTTCCACGAATGGATCGAATGGTTCACCAAAAAGCTTCGTACGCACAAAAACATCAATAGTCTTTACCACCTCGAGGTTGTTCACCTGCATTGCGGGAAACGTCTTCATCTTGCGTTGCCCTACCCGCGCCATCCTATTCACGGTGACATTCAGTATCTTTTCGAGATACTCATTGTAGCTCTGCGAGTGGAAGAGGCTCACATCCACTGTGTACTCGCCAAAGCGTGTTTTCACCGTCATTTCTTCTGCAACAAACTGCTCTCCAGACTTCACAAAGAATGCTTTGAGTGTGGCGAGTGGGTACACTGTAAAAGACTCAAGTTTTTCTACGCCCATTTCCTCGCACAGCAAATTGTCCTCGGACTCTTTCACGATTATCGGCCAATACATGTCGTACTCTGCGTAGTTCTCATTCAGTCCAACGCGGATAATGTCGCCCAGCACATCCGTACGACCTGTCGGCTCATCCTCGAGCACTGTTACAGGCAAATTTTCCAAGTCCTCGTAGAATTGCAAAAATGCGGGATGCTCCACGATTGAAAGCATGTCGAGAAAACTGTTTGGCTCTCGTTTCTCTACCAAGAGTCTTTTGATGTTCTCTTTTTTGATATCCGCATACTCTGGCTCTCGCCACATGAGGCGCAGTCCTCGCCCTATCGTCTGTTCGAGTAGTATGGGCGCCTCGCTCGCACGCAGTGGGACTATCACGCAGACATTGTTCACATCAAAACCCTCGCGGAGCATAAGGACAGAAACAATGACTTTCGGATGTCCGTGCTTGTCAATATTAAACAATCTCTGCTTCAGCATGCGCCAGTCCTCGTCTGATATCTCCCCCTTTTTATTGGAGTCTACGCGGAGCACATCATCCTCACCAAATCCTTCCAATTTCAGAAAATCCACGACGAGTGGCGAGACGTCCGTATTTTCACACATTACCAGCATTTTCGGATGCTTGGTCGATATTCCATCTTTTGTTTCCGTGAAATTGATAAAATGTTCCTCAAGTATCTGGAGGCGACGCAACCCCGCACGAAGCATGAGCTTCTGTCCCTCAGAAAGTCCAACGACCTTTTTGTTTTCTCGAATGGCGGAAAAGTCTATCGCCACGTCTGTCAGCTCCTTGCGTTTGTCTATGGCTATTGTCTTTACGAGCCCAGCGCGAATAGCAGTATTCAGATCAAAGTCCACTATCACGTGTGGGAAGTAGTGCTTTGTTCTCTTCTGCCCACTCCCCGTCACATCGTACGGTGTCGCAGAAAAGTCCGCCTGTATAAAGCGGATGCCCTTCCCTTTTGCGATTGCGTTCAAACTTTTTTGCCACTCCACCTCTTTCACCTCGCCATACGCTTTGTTTTCATGTATATGGTGTGCTTCATCATTGATGACCATCAGGTCTGGTAACTCCACAAGAAAGTCCATCTCGCGCCCACCGAGATACGCCGAATCGAGTGAGTCGAGTGCATTTCCACCAGATACACCTGGGCGTATCGGTAGCAATTCTTTGAGCATCGACTGCGGATCGTCGAGCGCAGCACCTTCCATCTCGCCCTCTTTCTCTTCTCTATCCAAAAATAAATGCCAATTCGCCATAGCAATCAATCCGTCACCCGTTGTCTTTGTTCCTATTTCAACCTTCTTTGCGACGCTATTTTGGACAAACCCAAACACTTCATCGCGATAACTTGGCGGAATAAACAGGTCTTTGAATTTCTGAAAATCAGACGACTCGAACTCGCGTTCTCCACGCTCATTTTCCTTGCCGAGATACGCATCGAGGAGCCGTTCATAGACGATAATACCAGGAGCGACAAACAAAAAGTTCTTCGTATACTTCCCCGACTTCTCCGCTTCATGCTTCGCATTCACATACTGCCATATCAGGAGCGCATGCATCACCCATGTCTTGCCTGTCCCCGTCGCCATTTTGATACCGTATTTTGGGATTTCATATTTCGCTTTCGCCAGCTCAGCAAAATCGATCTCGCTCAACAATTCTGGTGCGAGCTCTTCGTATATCACACGGACACTATTCGCTCCCACTATCTCGTGCAGGTAGATGGTGTTGAGTATCGCCTGCTTCTGCCCTTCGTGAAAGTTTATATACCTTGTGTCGGTGTGTGGCTCGGTAAACCAAAACTTAAGCAAGTCCGCAGTCACTGGCGACACGCGTGCGAGCATTTCCCCGCTTTCCCATGACGCGCTTACTTTTGGTGTGATGTATTCTCGCGCGAGCCGAAGCGGGATATCCCTCGTCCCAATACTAATAGGTGAAGGCATGGTGGTCAGGAGATTTTTTGAATAACAATACTCTCAAAACCAAACACATCGACCGCTTTCACGCACACCGTCCTCCCCTGCTTCTTTGCAACGACCATTTTTGCATCGTTGACGACATGATATTGGTCGCCGTCACTATCTTCGTTTTCGCGATAATCCTGCCACGTGCTGCGAAATGTCTCACCGTCATAATCGGGGTCGATGCTCCAATATTCAATGAGTGAGAGCGGGTCGCGCGCGATAAGCTCCTTCAGCTTCATCTTGTCGACATCATCAAGAGGAATATTGTCGGGCGAAAGCAGCGTGTAGTTCTCGAGTACAATGTGCAATTCTTCCTCAGTGTCAGAAATAGATTTTGCTACCACGGGATGCACGGTGAGATACTGGAGCGATGCGAAGCGGATCTTCTTGTTGTTCACCAAGTCCTTGTAGCTCGCTTTTGTTTTGAGTTTGTCGAGCAGGTCGGGTGGAATGACGAGCACTTCGAGCTTGTCGTCGGCAATTTGGAGTATCGCCTCGGTGATATCGTAGGTGAAGTTCCAGCCAAGCACGACGATTTTGCTCCACCCACCAAGGAAGCTCGCCTTCAGCTCCTGTGCACGCTTGAGCGTGGCGAGACCAGTCATTTTGTTTGGGGAGTCCACGAGCACGAGCGTGTGAGACTCTTTGATATAGCCGAGATTACGGTTTGGATTATCGGCATCGGCAAATGGGATAGCCCCGTAGAGTTGCATCACCACTTGTGCCAAGTCGCCCACACGGCGATATTGCCCCGAGGAAGCGAATGCCTCTTTCTGGTAATCCCCAATACTCTGATACAAGAACGGCTTTGCATTTTGATCTATCAATCGCTTACGCATGATGAGTGCCGCAGGCTTGCCGATATCCGAGCCGATCCATCTGCGGCCAAGCTTCTCTGCAGCGGAAATGGTCGTACCAGAGCCAGAGAAAAAATCAGCGACTAAATCACCTTCATTTGAAGAGGCTTTTATAATTCGATCCAACAATGCTTCAGGTTTTTGGGTATCATAATCTCGTATTTCGGAATGTGCGCTTTGATTGGCTTTGTAAGCTCGAGGATCTGCATAAATCTGTTTAATATCTTGCCACACAGTTGATGCAGGGACACCCTTGCTTTCATCAAGGTATTGTTTTTCCCACACAACATCACCTTCAGCATCGCGACCTCGCATGCGCCGTCGAAATCGACGTCCATCATTGTCGGTGTATTTAAACCAGTCTGCTATATATTTCTCTGAGTATGGAAGATAGATTTTATTGCTTGTTCTTGAACCATAGTCTCTTGAATAGTGCAAAATATATTCATGTATTTTTACGAACTTTGGTCCTGCCGCACGACCCCCTGATGGAGAGCCATATGCCCAGATTATTTCTTCTACAAAATTATTCTTTCCAAAAATGTGGTCACAAATTACTTTTATATAGTGATTTGCTTGAATACCAGCATGTATATATATTGTCCCCTTATCAGAAAGTAGCTCGCGCATGAGTGCGAGTCGCGGGTAGAGCATTTTTAAGTACGAAACTGTGCCGTTCTTCCATGTATCGGAATAGGCAAATTGCTCAATGACGGTTGGCTTTTGCTCGAGGTCGATTCCAGGAAGTGTCACTTTTGTGCGGTAGTCCGCCTTGCTATCAAAAGGTGGGTCGATATATATGAGGTCTATCTTGCCACGCATCGATGGTAATCCACTTTCGCGGTCACCCGAGAGGAGTGCCTGCATCGTGAGGAGGTTGTCGCCGTAGACGAGGCGATTCATCCATGCTTTTTCGTCGAGAACTGCGCCGTTGTTGAAAAGTTTCGCATTCGCAGTGTCTTTTGCGGGCAAAACTATTTCGTTAGTTTGAAGGGCGAGGCGGTCGGAGCTTGCGATACGCTCCAATATCTTCTCCACCTCTTTTTTTCCTTCATCCACAATACGAGGCAGCTCATATAGTAATGAGCTCATTTTTTGGTCGGGTTTTATTTGGTCGGGCTTTTAATCCCCTGATGTGGAGTCTATAGCAGAAAACTCCTCACCAGGGGGACGACAGCCCTTTCGGACTGCCCATAGTGCCTTTCGGCGACTACGACCCGACCAAGAGCGCCCCCTGATGAGGAGGTTGCTAACTTGGTCAGGTCTTTGTATTAGGCCGTGCCCGCGAGCTGTCTTTCGGACGCACACGAGTTTAGGCAATGTTGTCGAACTTTTACAGCATACCAAAAATGAAACAAATGGTACAAAAAACTCGCCGCAATGCGACGAGTGTGAAATTACAGTACGAGATGCTGGAAGCGATACACATGTGCTGCCATAAGTCCTGAGAGGAATCCGAGCAGTGACAGGTACCGTACACACCAGCGACGTCGTTCGCCCAGAGTAAGTTGGACGTTCCGATGGTCATGTTTCACATGCACAGGTTTCGCGTACCAACCGTAGTACACATAGAGCAGCCATCCGCCAACAGCGAAGTAGCACCAATCCTCCAGTGGATACTTCCCGTGATAGCCAGAGAGAATCATAATGGGCATTGCAAGCCAGAATGCTCCCGCAATCACCAGTCTCCATCGTCCGCGCATCCGTATATCCCCAACCACAAGCATCCACACCAAAAGTATTGACGCTTCACCGAAGTACAGCGAAACGGAAATGAGTAGTGCAAACCCCAGCCATCGAAATATCGGGTGCACCGCCTGTGTGATACGACCACCGTCGATTGGCGCGAGTGGAATCAGGTTGAACAGATTGAGCGCAGTGGAAATGAGCGATGTAGCAAACAGCACATTTGCCCACTCTTTTGGGAGCGGCAGAACGAGCCACAAGCAGAAGAGTATCGCTGAAAATGCTGCTCCGACAAACGGTCCTCCGTATGCCACGGCTGCTTCTTCGTTCCGAGTCCGAAACTCGGGTGAAGGCATAAGCGCGCCAACGAACGGTATGAAGAGCCACCAACGCGGCTCCAGTCCCAAGCGTTTCGTCGCCCAGAAGTGCCCAAGCTCATGCACCGTGAGCGAAACAATGAGACCCGCAGCGAGCGAGGCCTTCATCGTCAAGGAATACGTTCCCGCCGTGAGTATGCCCGAGAAGAGCATAGCAACAGGCTCAAGTACCTTAAGTGCTTTGAGTAATTTGATTGCCTCTGCAGCACGATACAACTTGAGCGCAAGCAGTGCGCCAATTATGCCGCGTGCAAATCCTTGCGTGCGGCGGTTTTCATTCGAGCGTCGGTCGGACTCTCGTGGTGCACTTCTCCGACCGCCTTCGCCATCGCGTCTCCCGTCATCCGGGGAGCTTGAAACGTTTGCTTCCACGTATTACTCCCGTTAAAAAAGGACAGATTAAACAATTTACTATGTTGCACAATACATTATTATCTACAAAAGTCAAACAAAAAACCGCATTACGAGCGGTTATTCTTTGGGTGGAAATTTCTCCACATCACGAAATTCTGCAGGGGAAAGCTGAAAGGTTCCATGCGCCCATGTTTTGAGCAACACGTAGCTAAAGCTTCCCACATAGCGCGTGCTACTTTCTCGGCGCACCACGCCGGTCAGCGTGCCTGCATACCCGCAGGGAAAAATTTCGTCGCTTGTCACGCGGACGACTCCATCGGTATGTGTGCCCACAAATGAAACAGGTTTTTTGCAGTAGTTTGAACCACCGATGGTGATGGTGCCTCGGAGCACTCCGTTTCTGTTTTCTTTGATAAGGATTAAAAGCGTTCCCGAGTCACTACTTAAAGTATCCTTCCACTCCCCCGCAAATCCCTGCGGAAGGTCAATTGCGTGTGCTCCAAGACTGAGGCACAACAGTAGGGCAGATAAAGCATTGCGCCACATGATAACCTCACTATCACAATGTACGAGCTATTTTTGATTCTCTCTTGTTCTGCAAAAAAGTCAAAACCACCCTCGAGGGGTGGTTTTGTGTCTTGAGCGCGAGGAAGAAACTTTTTACTTTTTTTTCTTTGCTCCGCCGGACTTAGTTTTTGTAGTGCGAGCGCGTCCACGCTTGGTACCATCTTCAGCGTTCTCGCGGAATGGGAAGCCCAAGAGTTCAAGGAAGTCCTCTGATTCTTTTTTGTTCTTCGTCGAAAGCACAATCGTAATGGCGAGTCCAAACACGTCTTTCAACTCTTCGTCTGCAGTCTCAGGGAAAATCGAGTGCTCTTTAATGCCCATAGTGAAATTACCCATTGCATCGATTGAGCGTACAGAAAATCCACGAAAGTCCCTAGTGCGAGGAATGGCGATATTGACGAGCTTGTCGAGGAATCCCTGCATTCGCGCGCCGCGGAGTGTGACCATCTGCCCGATGACCTCGCCCTCACGAAGCTTAAATGATGCGATTGACTGCTTGGCCTGACGCGCAGAAGGCTTTTGTCCCGTAATGATAGCAAGCCGGCTTGCGATAAACTCGTTCTTCTTCTTGTCGTTACGCGACTGCTTGCCAGTACCGACCGAGACGACCACCTTCTCGACATTTGGAGCCTGCATAACATTCTTGTAGCCGTACTTCTCCTTCATCTTTGGGTATGCGGCTTTGATATTCTCTTTGATTGTTGGTACGTGTGACATGGTAGTATAGTTTTTCTTCAAGTACGCAAATGCACTGCATTCACGCCGTTGTGTAATTATTTTGCCTTCTTCTTTGGCTTGTCTGCAAGCGCGAGCTTCGAGAGACGCATCGGCATCGCAATGTCGACGACCTGACCCTTCTTGCCTGACTGGCGGGGCTTCTGATGCTTCTTCTTCATGTTGATGCCATCGACAACGGCAGTGCCGAGCTTTGGCATAACGCGAGCGACCTTTCCCTTCTTGCCCTTATCATCTCCCGAAAGCACAACGACGCTATCTCCTTTTTTGATATGCATAGTAGTGGGGTTAAACGACCTCAGGGGCTAAGGAAATAATCTTCTTGAATCCCTTTTCAGTCAGTTCGCGGGGAATCGGTCCAAAAATACGGCCAGCGCGAGGTTCATTTTTTGCATCAATAAGCACAACTGCGTTCTCATCGAAACGAATGTACGAACCATCGACACGGCGATAGGCATTCGCAACGCGAACGACAACGGCGCGACACACCTCTCCCTTCTTCACTGCCTTGCGTGGCTCTGCGGTTTGCACCGAGAGCACGACGAGGTCACCCAAGCCCGCGTAGCGGCGCTTCGAACCTCCGAGCACTTTGAAGATACGCCCGACTTTACCGCCGGAGTTATCTGCAATCTTTACTATTGTACGTGGTTGAATCATATGCCGTTGTGATTATGCTATTCCGCGAGTCTTCAGGTACTGCTCTACATCCTGCGTGCCGACCTTTGCTACTGCAGTAAATGCCTTGTGGCGAGAGAGTGGTGCGCATGCTTCGATGCGTACCTTGTCACCAACTTTAAATTCATTCTTTGCATCGTGCACTTTGTAGCGCTTGTGGTGCTTCACATACTTCTTGTATTTCGGATGCTGCTCGTAGCGAGTCACCAAAACGACGCGGGTCTTGTCCATCTTGTCCGATACGACAACCCCGACGAACGACTGCTTCTTTGTTTGTATTGTGTTGTTTTCCATGGTCGTCATATTAATTGGACTTACGGCTCATGAGTTCGGTCATGAGACGTGCGACATCTTTCTTTGCATTGGCGCCAACCTTGAGGTTTTTTGCCTTGCTTCCCGTAATGTCGAAGCGGAATTGCTTCACTTCAGCGCGCTTCTCCATGAGCGACTTTTCAAGTTCTTTGTCGGAGAGTTTTCGAATGTCTGTGATCTTCATAGTTGTTGCGTTACTTGGGTGCGACCTCGCGTGAAACCATGCGTGTGCGGACCGCGACCTTCGATCCCGCTTTTCTGATAGCTTCTTTTGCCTGAGCGTACGTTACGCCGTCAATCTCAAAGATGATGCGTCCAGGGAGAATCTGGGCGACGAATCCTTGTGGGTCTCCTTTGCCTTTACCCATCGGCACTTCTGCACCTTTCTGTGTATATGGTCTGTCAGGAAACACACGAATCCATACGCGACCCGTCTTTCCCACATTACGGGAGAGCACACGACGCGCAGCTTCGATTTGGTTAGAGGTAATGCGTGACTCCGTCTCAGCCTTGAGCCCGTATGCCCCATACGCCAAGGTTGTCCCTCGTGATTCAGTGCGATGCTTCTTGCGGTTCCAGCGATCGGACTGCCACTTGCGATGTTTTACTTTTTTCGGAAATAACATAAGCCTATTTGAAATTATGAGTGACGCGCAGCGGTTTGTGCCGCCACAACCGGAGCCTTCGCCTTTTCAGCAAAGACCAACCCCTTAAAAATCCATACCTGGATACCGATCACTCCATATGGTAGGTGCGCTTTCTCGCGTGCGAAGTCAACATCTGCGCGAATGGTCTGTAGTGGAATGTTGCCTGCTTTCACGTGTTCGCGACGAGACATATCTGCGCCGCCCAAACGTCCTGCAATTTCGATGCGGGCACCTTTGACATCGCGGTTTGCCATAACTTTGTCCAAGAGCTGCTTGATGACACGCTTGAAGGGCATACGCTTCTCCAGTCCTTCTGCAACCATCTGTCCCACGATTGCTGCGTTGGACTCTGGGCTACGCACTTCTTCGATATCAATCTTGATGTCCTTGGGGTGTTTTATCTTCCAGCGTGCAAGCTTGGAAAGCACGTCAGCGCGGAGCTTTGTGGCGCCTTCACCGCTTCTGCCGATGATGAGTCCGGGGCGCGCAGTCTTGATGACCACCTTCCACATTTTATCGTTGCGCTCCATTTCAATGTCCGCAACATGCGAACCACGAAGACGCTTCTCGAGATACTCGCGGAGCAGTACGTCGCCTTTTAAATATTCTTGATACTGCCCACGGTCGGCGAACCAGCGCGACTTCCAGTCACGGAGGATTCCCAAACGATGCGCATACGGATGTACATGATGTGGCATAGGTAGAGAAATTACTTCGCCTTAGCGGCTACTTTCTTTGTAACGGTTTTGGTTGCGACAGCCTTCGACTTCTTTTCTGTTGCTGCAACTTTGGTTTTTCCTTCGGCTTTGGTTTCAACCTTTGTATCGGATACGCCATCGTCGAGGGTGACCACAATGTGACTGGTGTGCTTGTGAATGGGAAATGCGCGACCCTGTGCGCGAGGGCGGGATCGCTTGAGGACTGGACCCTTGTCGACACGAATCTCTTTTACGATAAGTGTCTTTTCGTTCAGTCCCTGTACGCGCGCAGAAGCGAGTGCGGATTTAATCAGTTTTTCGAAAACAGGTGCGGCGCGCTTTGAGCGTGCGCCAAGCTCTACGAGAGCGAATTCTACCGACTTGCCTTTGACAAGGTTTGCCACAAGGCGAACTTTGCGAGGTGCCTGACGATACTGTGAGAGTTTTGCGGTGACGTGCATAATAGTGATGATTATTTCTTAGCGTCTCCTGCACTCTTTGCGGATTTTGCTGCAGAAATCTCGGCTTCCTTTTGCTTTGCCTCGAGGTCTTTCTGCATCTTACCTCCGTGACGGCGGAACGTACGAGTAAGCGAGAACTCGCCCAAGCGATGTCCCACCATCTCTTCATTCACCTTCACCTCGATAAATTCCCTGCCGTTGTGGACGCCAAACGTATATCCCACCATCTCTGGAGCGATTTGTGAGGCGCGTGCCCACGTCTTAATAACGCCGGCTTGATCCGGTTTCTTTCCTTCTATCTTCTTGAGCAATCGCTCGAAGACGTATGGACCCTTTTTGAGTGATCTTGTCATAATAAAAAATGAATAAATACCTGTTTATCGATATGCTGCATAGAGTTCACAAGCGCCCCTGATCCTCCCACGGCGTAGAGTGAAACTATTTCCGATATCTTGCTTGAGATACTAGCGTATAGACCCCCATAGAGTCAACTTTTTTGGCACATGGCATAGTATTTACCCTGTGTATAAACTTGTGGATGGGCTGGGGAAAAGAAATGACGCAAGAGACGTAGCATTGAAACACTCAATAAGACTCTGGCGCGGAGATGCCAAGAAGTGCGGACGCCCGAAGACAATTTCCCTTCACGAAAGGCTAGAGCACTAACTTATTGTCAAGGTTAAACCTTGACAAATTTCGGTGAAAAAACGTTGTAAAATATAGAAGGACTTGTTTCAACCTCTATTACTCCAATAGGGATCATGGCGTCATATACGCTTACTAATAGCAAAAAATCCGCCTTTCTGCATGTGCAGGAGGGCGGGCTTTTCCACGCCTTCGTTTAGAAGAACGAGCTGCGTTTTACATCAAGCTTTCCGGGACCCAGTGGGTTAGTGAGCGTCGTCAACTCTTCGTGATCGTCGAAACCATCACCGTCTGAGTCTGATTTGTTTGGATTCGTAGCCAAAATTACTTCAAGAGAGTCGGAAAGTAAGTCTTTGTCTCTATCCATCTGATTGTTGGTTACGTCACGCGATAATAAGCCCTTGGTGGCAACGTTCTGGCCATTCACAAACCTAGGGAGGAGAAGCTGCGAGGGTGTTGCATACCCAAAGGAAAGTCCAGTGCTCTCATTGCCTATGTTGTAAAAATCAGATGGGTCATCGAACTTTGTGTATGCAGGAAGTTCTATCTCGTAATGGAGCTCAAAATCAGCTCCCATCGCGCGATAGGTAAAAGGTTTTTTCGTAAAGAGGTCAATGGGAATAGCCCTAAGAAACGCTCGCTCATTCAAGATGCTTTCGTATTCATCCATTGAATCTTGGCGAATTGCTTTCACTTCACTTCGCTTTTTCTTGAGTTCATCAAGTGTTGAGGGGTATGTTCCGACATAATCTTTGTAGTAATCAAGAGCAGCGCGGATAACCCCCACGTTTGTTTCTTGGGTTTTTAAACGAAGCAACTCTTTCCTTGTTCCTGTTACCTCAATCATTAGATCTTCGAGAGTTATTGACTCCTTTGGGTCATCAACTTTTACACTTTCATTGATTTCGCTAAAGGTAAACGCAGTGGAGAGCGATAATTGGTGGTCCTTGAGTGCTCGTGCGGCTGATGTCGGCACATAACGCACAATAATTTCACTCTTTGCGGGGAATCCCTTCTCATCAACAAGCAGCGTGAATGCGGTATTCGTTTTCAGATAGTCGAACACGAGTGCAAAGTCTTCGCGCATAAGATACTCAAGGGTTGCTGCGTCCTTCTTGAGTATGCTATCGCTTCCATATTGCTCGAGTGCCTTTGTCGCATGTTCATAAAACGGTACGAGCTTTTCTTTGGCAAGCGCAAGCTTATATTTATAGAACACTTTTTCTCCGACGGTGATTTTTTCTGGTCCTCCCGTGATAATGACGACTCCGTCCTGACTTGCTATTTCAAGGAGCGTTTTGATTTGCGCGCGCGCTTTATCCATTAACGCTTTCTGCTCAGAATTATCGCTCGGGATAATCTCACTGACATATGCACCGTACCCCTGCGCAATAAGATCAGCTTGTGTAAATGAAACCCACTTTCCGCGAATCTGGCTCATGCCACTGAAAAAAGCAGGCATCTTGTGAATAATGCCATAGTACTTTTCTCCTTTTTTTATTCCTTCAGCTCCAAATGCAAATGCGGCATCACCCATCGTGGCGCTTCCATCGATACTTAGTCTCGCGTCCACGGGGGTTGTTTTGGAATTATCAAACGTACCCGAAATTCCGAGTGCCGCACTAACATCGACAGGAATCATCTCCTCTATTTCTGATAGCCCAAAAAATCCAAACAATTTTGGCTGTGTGGGTTTTAATTCACCATAAAAGTACACGAAGTCATTTTCCGTAAGTGTGACAGTCATCCCATTCACCTTTTCTCCTGTTCCAGAGCTACGGAAGTTGCTGTTACCAGACACGGCGCTTACTCCCTCTTTGGTCTCCATCGTAACGAGCAGTGTAAAACCCGAACCATCAGGATTGCGCTGGTACACATAGGGAACTCCCTGTGCATCTGCGGTTTTTTTTGCAATACCCGTAATGGTAGAGGGGTATGAAAGGTCACCTCCCCGCAGAGGTGTGCGCAAGGCTTCAGTGATTTGTTTGACGTCCCGTAAACGGTCTTCATCGCGCTCCAATTTTGCGAGCACCTCGGGTGTCGGACTTTCTGCAAGCATAAATGGTTTTGCATCTGCCTCACGTGCCACAACAGCAAACTTTATTTCCGTGGCATAGTTGGCCGTTTCTATCTCGCCAAGTTTCCCAAACACCGAAATGAGTACGTTCTCATTGGTGAGTGCATCCGGCTTGCCGGGAAAAAACTTTTCAAATGCAACATACGCGGCAACGCCGATTGCACTGAGAAGGAGAAATACGGCGAGTGCAACAACGAGCATCTTGCGTTGCCCCGTCCCCTTGTTTGGCGCAAAGGGTGACGGAGTATCCGAAGAAAACACATTTTGCTCATGCGCAGTAGGGATTACGGGCTCCTTTACTTGAATCGCCTCAGGGATAGAGGGGATGGTCTGCACAGGTGCCGTAGCCACCACTGCGTTATACACAGCGACACCGCTCTCTACTTGCTCTACACTCCAACTGGCCTGTGTAAGCATCTCGCGGAGCGTACTCTCGAGAATGTTCGGATAACTCACGCGGAGCATATCGATATACCCCTGTTGTTCTTGATTGAGCATAAATAATGATTACGACTAGACTGTATGGTATTTTATAGTAATTTCACTGACTCGTTAAGCGTGCTGCGTCTCCCCGATGGGTGGGTGGCGTAACGCACTACCGTTTTACAGCAACATGGATGGATATTTGAATGCGCTAGAGAGGTATGACTATCGACTTTCCGAAGGCCTCATTGCGAAGGAGCCTGCTACACTCGTTTGGCGATGGCATGTTTATACGGTGAATTGACTTTTTAATTTGAAAACGCATTATGAGTTGGTCTGACGCAAGAGTCAGTCACGAACAAGGAGCACATGCATGAATGTGGACACGTTGCTCGTTTGTAAGCCATTCGGTAATCCCTGCTTTTCTTGGAGTATGGGCTACCAGTGGACACAAAAGAGTATGCTCGATTTGATTCGCGAGAATCCAATCGCGTTCTTCAACCGTTATTACATCCTCGGACAGCTCGAACTGGCGGAGTACGTCCTTACCCAATACTGCGACAGTACGAAGCTCTTGGAGTTTCTCATCGCTCAAGGGGAAATCACGAGAGCACGCTGGGTGCGCGAAACACTGGGTATCGAATGAAACAGCAGGGCACATGTGCCCTGTTTTTATGTAACAAAAAACCGCTAGTACTAGCGGCTGATGATGCGCTGGAGCTGTATGCGCTCCTCCATGAGATTCGCACGAGCGCGTTCACCGTAGTGTGCCTCAAACTCTGGAGTGAAAAAGATGGTTTTGGACTGCAGGAGTGGGTCGAGGAAACACTCAATACGTACCATCGCCCACTGGTCATCGGTATAGTGCTCTCGACACTCCTTGCGAAATGCGCTCCCTGACTCGTCGTAAGCCGAGGGTTCACTACCGATGATTGCGAGTTCAATATCAAGAAACAATGCAGTATCACGATCGTGCGGACGATCTGCACTTGGATGTGGACCCGAGAGCGCAATCATGTCACGGACCGCAATTACGGCCATTTTGTTTTCAATACCGATTGCATTCTCTGCAACGAACTTCCAGTAGTCTGCTGACTTCTCTGGCTGCACATTACTCACGCTCTGCGCATAGAAAAGTGCGGCAAGGACGCGATAGGGGCGATCGAACTCGCTTTTCACTCGCTCGAACTCCATTACGACACGCATCACATGTGAGGGAGTGTGGTAGTGCCGTGTAGGCTCTCCATAGCGCCGCAGTAAACCGTAAAACTGTCTTGCCAATGCCTGCCCCTGTACTGTCGCACCAAGTCGCGTGCAACAATCCATATATTTCGTCAGGAGAAATTTCACGTCTCGCTCAATATGTAAAGAATCCATCATTACCTCCGTGCACCATCTTTATTTATAATGCTACGATTAAAATTTATGTCAAGCAAAAAAACCGGCTTAACGCCGGCGCTGGTTGTTGTGATATTCTGCAAGCTCGCCTTCGAGATTTGTGCGTGCCTGCGCACCGCGGCCGAGCTCGAATTGATCTGTGAGAAAGACACGATCACGCGCAAGCGTGGGGATGAGAAAGCGCTCCGTACGTCCTTCTTCCCAAGCAGCGTCATCGTGCGCACGATACTCTTCGCGCACGCGCAACCGGTACCTTGTGTATCCCACAGGGTCTACACCGAGAATCGACATATCAATATCGACACACAGAGCACCATCTATAT
The DNA here is from genome assembly GCA_043756865.1 of bacterium. GTDB lineage: Bacteria > Patescibacteriota > Minisyncoccia > Phycocordibacterales > UBA6899 > MHLP01. Next base: position 14,842 of record JAYUQG010000018.1, read on the forward strand.
CTGCAAGCGCATGGGTCTCATGTTTTTCCGTGAGCAGAATCAATCGCACAACTTCAAAGATAGTCGCGCGGTCGTCCACCATATGCATGTTCTGCATCGTGCGCTGGAAGTAGAGCGCACTCGCCACTTCGGTGTCCAAGGCATCGTGATAGAAAAGTGCAGCGAGGACGGCATCGGGCTGGCGCATGAATTGTGCAACGCGGTCAAACTCTACTACCGTATGGGCGATATGTTCGAGCGTGTGATAGTGCCTGTTCGGCACACCATAGTGTGCTGCGAGTTCCTCGTATGCAGAGAGGATAGTGTTCGTACTTGCACCACCAAGCCTGCGCATCAATTCAAGATAGCGTCGCGGGAGTTTCGCTTGCATGCGCAGTACTTCATCCAAATCGTACATGTATATCCTTTCGTGAACACCTGCGCGTAGACTGCCACAATAGAAAAAATATGCAATAAAAACACCCGCACTGCGGGGTTTGTTTGCTACGACCAAAATCCAAAAAGGAGTCCTCCAACGATGGCGATTGCGACGATGGCGCCGACGATTTTCGTTCGATAATCTGTTTGCATGGAAAGTCTCCTGTCTGAGTGGTTACCTCCATACAGACTAATTATCTTGTATGTTTTTGCAAGGGGGAGAGAAATAAAACGCCACATAATACATAACGCCGCGTTTTTGCCTAAACGCGGCGCTATGACAATTCGTCGTCATCTTTCGGGGAGTCTGCATCTCTGGCACAGCATGCGCTACAGGCGCGAGTCTTGTGCGGGAGAACGATTTGGCCGATCGCGACTTGAACCCTCGAACATTTGTCTGACGAATTCTATGAAATTTTGTCCCAAAATGTTTTTCTTCATCCACTACTGCTACACGACGCTGTAGGCATCCATAACAAAAACGAATGTCGATACGAAAGATGTGCAAGCGCTACGATAGCTACGGCGTTTTTGTTTCACCGTTACATTCGCTTTACTTGTTGGAACGCAGTGCATGATCCACCTTGTGGAATCTTCACACACTACGTTCTGGTTACTCATGAAATCATGAATCATGAATCATGAATCATGATAGAGCACTCAGCGCGTAACGTGCGAAAATGTTCTTTCTATTATACCCCCTCAAAAAAAGTATAGGGGAAGTTATCCACGGATTTGCGTAGAGTTGACCGTGGAAGGGCTAGCGGGGGAAAATTAACCTTATGACACTTTCAGACTTCAAACAGTTCGCCGACAACCTTCCACATACACAGCGCTACCCTGTACTCTTTGTTGGTCACGGGAATCCCATGAACGCGGTCGAAGAAAACGCGTATGTGCGTGCGTGGAAAATACTAGGTAGTACACTCTCTGTCCCCCACGCAATTTTGGTTGTCTCTGCACACTGGCTCACCGAGGGCACGAAAGTGCATATCGCGAATACCCCGCGTACAATTCATGACTTCTATGGATTCCCCGAAGAACTTTACAAAATTCGCTACGACTGCCCCGGTGCTCCAAATTACGCCGAAGCAACCATGGCGCTACTCTCCCCCACACCCGTCACGGGCGACACGCAGTGGGGTCTCGACCACGGCTCATGGGTAATACTGCGCCATCTCTACCCAAACGCCGATGTGCCCGTCTTTCAACTCTCCATAGACGTCTCACGCACTCATCGGGCACACTATGAGCTCGCACAGTTGCTGCGACCGCTACGCGAGAAAGGAGTACTTGTCATTGGAAGCGGAAACATCGTGCACAATCTGGGTAGAATTGACTTCGAGCAAGACGCAAAACCGTTTTCTTGGGCGGAAGAGTTCGACGAAACAGCGAAATCTCTCCTTTTGAGTGGAGACGACGATGCACTCGTGGACTATGAAAAGATTGGTGGCGCAGCAACCCTTGCGATTCCCACGCCCGACCACTATTGGCCTCTCTTGTACGCACTTGGACTAAAGGTGAAGGGTGACAGAGTCACCTTCCCCGTCGAGGGCATAGCACACAGCTCCATATCCATGCGCACCGTGCTCTTTGCCGACAGTGCGAACGCAAAGTAGCAGCTGCATTGCATGAAATCAGATGAAATGGTCTAATGCTCTAGGAATTTCCTCATAACTTTTAGGAGGTTGCAATGCGGCGTTTATCAAAGAGATTCACCTTCTCACGCGGAGCGGAGGAGCTCGCCTCTGCACAGCAGGCAAATACATTCAAGTTTCGCATGCTGTACTTTGTTGCAATGCTCGCCCTCGGCGTCTGGGTCATCGAGCAGGTTGCTCCCAACTTCTTCAACTACCCACACTGGGTGTGGACACTGGACTGGAACAACGTCGCAAAGTTCTACCCCATCTTCATATGGGTGACCCTGGCGACACTCGTCCTCAGTTTCCGCAGTCGGCACAACGCGACCGCATACGATGGAGCAATACTTCGCACCGAAACGTTCGGCTATATGCTCACGGGCATCTGGGAAGAGCTCATGTTCCGGTGGGCACTCATTCCGTACTCGATGCTCGCACTCGTTTGCATGAACTGGGTCTGGGGTTTTGGAGTCGGGTATCTCCTCGGTGCAGTCATGGTTGTTGGTGCATTTGGATTGATATTCGGCTCCGACAAGTCACTTGCAAATTTCATTGGAGGTCTCGTTCTCGCGATTGTTGCGGGACTCTGCTTCTGGTACGGTTCAGCAGTCGACCCGATCTACTTCCTTTTCGGCGAGATACTCATTCCGATTGCAAACTGGACAACCTTCGGCATGATGGAGCCCATCCTCACTGACCGGAGCACACCGCTCTTCCTCTTTGGCATCTTTGCGGCCAACATAGCATTCCGCAACGGCCACAAGTACCTCGGTCCAGTCGGCTACGTGAATTCGTGGTACATCGGCATGGTGCTGGTCTACGCCACCATGACCTACGGCATCCTCACCGCCATCGTTCTGCATGCGATTTACGACATCATCATCGGTGTACTCAAGTACATCATGCGAAAGATGTTCGGTTAACAAAACACACCCGAGACTTGTCTCGGGTGTTTTCTATATGCGCACGCAAACGAATTGAGGTGGGCAGACTACGCATCAGCGACAAGTGCCATCGAAAACCTGCTGCAGTGGCTGACGTGTGAGTTGCGCATAGATGTCACAGAGGTTGATTCCCGCACCCGCATGGGAGATACGATGATAGACATCAAACCATGCAAAGCAGGTTAGTACGACAAATGCCAATACAGAGCAAAGGGCAATCACGAGAATGAGGAGATCTGCCCACTTTGATTTCGAATTTAATTGTTCCATTCCTGCTCACTTAAAAGAATTGTACTTTCCTCAAGTTAGCCGGATGGCAGTGATTGTCAACAGTTGCTTGCGTATTTGCTCACACGGTGTATAAAACTTTGCTACACTGTACTGATGTGCGGTTCATTATGAGTATAAGCGCAATACATATGGCAAAAGGAAACAACTCCCGCAAAAAGGAGACAAAGAAACCCAAGAAGGCGAAGTAAAAGCCTCGCAGCACAAAAAGTCCGGTTCACTCCGGCTTTTTTGTTGCACAAAAACGCCAACACTACTGTATGGTGTCCGGACCATCCACGACAAACGCATCATTACTTTTCAACACTTGAGCGGGAAGGTTCCCCGCGTTGATTTCTTTGAGTGCAGCAATGCGCGTGCGTCCGTCAGTTATCTGCGCTAAGTACTGTGCGATTTTTCTCCGCTCAACCGCCTTTGTATACCGCGCACGAAGCTCGTCGGGCACCGCAAGTCCAATGCGAGTGAGTGCGTCGATATCGGCCTGCGCTTCCCCCTCTGCGTGCTCATAGGGGAGCATTGCCATTTCACTATACCCCATTGCGCGGTTAGCATGCCTATCTCCACTTTCACGAGTATCCGCTTCACCGACAAGTGAGTCGCGCATAGCCTCTAGCTCCTCCGCACGATGCGCGAAACCTTCGTGCTCTGCCATTTGGAGTGCATCATCAAGCTTGACGACCGCATCACCCACCAACCCCGCTTCCACATACAGCATCGCGGTATCAACAATAATATCGAGCGTGTCCTCTTTCGTAAATACTTTGGATTCCCGCTCGGCAAGATAGACATGCAGGAGCGTGGTGTCGCCCTCGCGAAGTGCCTGTATCACCGCTTCGCGGTCTGCGAGGTGTTCTGGGGTAAATCTACTTTCGGGACTCTTTGTCATATGTATAGTATACACAGCAGCGGTGAACGATAAAGCCGCACTGGGGTGGTGCGGCATACTGCGAGGAAGTTTAGTTAGGCAGTCTTGTCCTTATTGAAAAGAAGCAGTACTTCAAGGGTGACCCGCAGCAAGACCGACACAAGCAGGTAGACAAGCGGAGCAAAACCCAAAAAAATGAAAAGGGTTGCAAACATGCCTTCTGCCAATGACAACCACACGAGTGCTGCTAATGTGCACATGAAGTAGACCGAATAGAACACATGAGCGAGAAGCGCGTCGCCCGGACGAAGTCGCATGAAGCGATCCCCCGACAAAACAGGGACAAGGCCGAACGCGTCGGCCACACCGACACACCGCTGCGTGAACAAAAATACAATTCGCACAAACAAATTCATATGCGTCCTCTAGATAATCTTTAGATGAGGCTATCATTGGGGTGGCAAATGTCAAAGCGGGACTTCTCATGCAATCAAAAAACCGGACTGCCTATCTATGTAGATAATACCGGTTTGTGTTGCACTTGTGTGTGCTGCTGTTGTGAGAATGTCAGTCTTGCGTGTATACCATACGCTCGCGCCTGCTCATGCGCACGACACGTGTATCGGGGCCAATCAACAGCTCGGTGGCATCCTCCATCAGGACAACGAGCATCCACTGGCCCCCAGACTCGCTCTGGGCTTCTGCGAATGCATCGTGGGCGTCTGAGGTCGTCTCAGAGCTCGAAGAGAACTCCGGCACACCTTGAGAGAGCAATGCTGATTTGATATTGTCGGGATCACCGGCAAGTGCGCGCTCGAGTTTTTCCGAAGTAAGCTCGGTGATGACAAGATTCGAAGTCACATAAAAAGTGAAGCCGCCCTCCGACGGAACGATGTCGAGGTTGATGCGTGAATACCGCGGTGCGTGGTGCCGAAATGACGGCATGTACGCGGGAAACTCCACAATGTAGATAGGGAGCTTTTTACCCCCACGAAATTGCACCACCCCGATGGTGACGGGAGTATCTTCAACAGGAACAAAGTCAGAAAGTGACATGTCGCCTCCTCGCTAAAAAGTGCTTGCTAGGCACATGTAACCACATGTGGGGGAAAAAGAAAACCGTCCAATGGACGGTGTGTTCAGGTCTTACGACTCGCTATTAACGAGTCGTATGCTCGCTTGATCTGTGTGGGATTGCGCGCTCGGTCGATGAGAAAGACTGCCATCGGAAATCCCACCCCCCAGAGCACGGCGGGAATCAAGCTAAATCCAAAAGCGAATGCCGCGCTGTATCCAAAGTCAGTGACAAAAAGAAACACTTGCAGGCTCGAGAAGAGCATGACAAGACCGAGACCAAAAAGGCCGAGCAATGCGCACTGAGTGCGCCCCGCAAACATATTGCGGTAAATCATCTCGAGTGCCTGCAAATAGGTGCGCAGTGTTTTCGGACGTGTTTGGTCTGACGAATGTGAATCCATGCTCTCTCCTAAAAAGAAAAACCTGTTACCGTTTTAGCACAATCCACAGTGTGTGCCAAACTTCTATCCTTACAGAATACCAATGATTAACTGGCAAAACTGAAAGTGCTTAATTATAATTTCGGTTTCAAAGCGGAGTCCCCCTACTTCGTCCGGTGTCGGTATTCGTTCATCGGAACGCCTCCTGAGGCAGAGATTTTTGCCCGCAATACACTCTCAGGTGAAGATCTCTGCGGTTGTGAGATTTATCTTCACGGCGTGCTCGTCGGGGTCATTGGATTACTCAACGACACCTACGACAACTGACTTTCCCGCCGACTCTGAGTCGGTTTTTTGTTACTTTGAATACTCTCAGTACACCGCGCAGCAGAGTGTGCTTGACGGCAAGAGCCACCACCTTATGCTAAGTAACAGATGTACATTTAAAAGGAGTATGCAATGGATGAATTCGATCCGCGCATACTTCGCTTTTTCAAGTATGCAGACCACACCTGCGAGGAAGCTGGTGTATTAATTGAAACAGAGGACTCTAAATATCTTGTGCTGCGCAATGAAAAAGTATATGGCTACTTTACGCCTCCCACACAGGGGCCTCCGCTGACATTCGGCAGAATTCGCATTGCCCTCCAAAGTGGCTACCCCGACCCACTCCACAGTCTGGTACACGAATTCGCGCACTTTACCCAATGGTCAGAAGGCTCGGAGGCATGGCAAGTCAGGCAATACATGTACGATCGATTCGTACAGATTACTGCGCGAAAGAAAAAAATTCCAAACATTGAGCGCGTCGGTGTACGTCGAAGTATTCGCGCGCTTGAGCTCGACTGCGAACGTCGTGCAGTGCAAATCATTAAAACGTGGGATCTTCCGCTTGATGTGGCTGCATACATTCAATATGCAAATGTGCACATCTGGTGGCAAACGCTTGCAATCGAACATGCGGCGAGTGGAAGCCGTCGCCCCTTCCGCACTGCGGTGATTAACCCGAGCATCGTTGCGCTCTGTCCGAAGGAGTTTCTCGAGATCTATGACGACGTCCCCGAATTCATTCGCTTGGCGTGTCTCAAGAAATCATAACCCCGCACACGTAAGCGGGGTTTTTAAATACATTGACCACATGTTTAATTAATGACACTATTTACGCTATGTTAACGCACCGAATTTCATGACGAGTGACACTCCCGCACCACAAGTAGCCCCCGCTCAGGATACAGAATATGCAGCACAGCTAATAAAACTACATGACTTACGTGGACACCTTGGCACACTCGCAGTCGCGCAGCAAACATACTATGACCGTGACGGGCACATGGATAATTGGGCAACCAAGATGCACTTGTTGCAGTTCAATATTGCACAGTTACTTATTGCAATGGAAAAAATGAGTGGGGGGCCGGTTGCGGATATCACGCCTGATGAGCAAGATTGGGTCAAAAATATTCAGGATGACGAGAAGCGTAGTTAAAGGTATTACGCAAATATGAAACCGCATAGTGGGAGGTATGCTGAGTAAACGCATGTCAGGTTTTCATTTGTCGCGCACAACATAAGGTATACTGTATACATTACTCATCATGCACAACACCATGGGAAGAGGAGACCACAACATCAAGAAAGAAGTGAAAAAGCCAAAGAAGACCACGTCAAAGAAATAACCAACCCCGCTCTCCTGAGCGGGGTTTTGGTACGGTAGTTATAGATTTGCACGAAACATGTGCAATGCTATCCTGAATGTATTAACTATCATCGACATACATATGGACAATGCAACATCAGGAATTGAGGGAGCGGTGAGCGCGGCAATTATCGACATCGCACGCGACAGCGGACTCGACGAGGCAGAGGCAATAGCGGCACTCAATACACATGCAGTGGATATGAGTACAACGGAGCGAGCTCAAATGCTTGAAGCACTTGGTGGAGTGCACTACGGGAGCATCCAGGAGTTGTCGGACCAAATCGCGCTCATCAACGAAGGTCAGAAGAAAGAGATTGAAGCAAAGCAAAGACCCACCTCAGAATAATTGAAATAGAATACTGCCCCGAAAGGGGCAGTATGATTTATTGGGGAATTTTCGGCTCCAGTGCTTCGAGCAGCATTTCAGCTGCCGCCATGGTGGAGACGTTAAGCGTCTCTTGAAGCTTCATCGGCACAGGGCCGGTTGTGAGAATCTGCTGTTGCACAAACATCAATCCTCCCAGAATGCCCGAAAGTCTTTCAGAGGAAATCACCCTGTGGCGGTAATCCACCCTGAAGCGTGCTTTGCAGCGCGCAACTTCGGCTCCGTATTTTGCGTCGAACCCCTGAAGCTGCTTCAGTCTTTCAATGACGATAATCGCGGTATCTGCATTTTCATACATGGAGTACCTCCGAAGTTAGTACTGTGTTAATTATCCATTAATATACACATTTGTCAAGTGTTGGACACAGCCCACTTGAAATAAGCAGAGGCGTATTAGTGCACTGTTTGGTTGCCTGGAATGATGAAAGAGTTTTCTCCCGTAAAGAATTCAGGTGGAAAACCTTCTTTAGCAAACTTCTCAATCACTCCCTGCTGTTCCTCGGGAGGAAAGGCAGCGACGTATTCTTTTACCTTAATGAGAAACTGCATTTTCTTCAGGTCTTCTTCAAGTGCCGTCTTTGGGATTTTCGATGCATGCTCTTCCCCCCGCTCATGACTTGCGAGCTCGCGTAGTATTTGTGCTTCATACATCTGCAACTGTAAATGCTCGTTATCGATAGCTCCTTGTTGTTGTTGTTCTGCTGACATAAATAAATACTATACCCAGAGGAACAGGAGCGCAACGGCGAGTGCCACTACTCAAAATAATGGTGCTTGATTTATCTTCGACGATGCCTCAAAGTAGCAAAAGGGTCACCAAGGAAGAACTATGAACCACCTCCACGTCGCGACTGAGGCTCTGCTCTCTGTTATCCGTGCAACCCCCATGGTGGAAAGTGACACCAAGGAATACGTGATAAAACGGCTCCGTCAAAACAACAAACTCCGACAACTGCGTGCGAAAACAGTGAACTCGTTTGTGCTGAGCTTTCACATGGGAATACTACGTGGTGACCCACGCCTCAATCAGGATGACCTCCAAAAAATCATCGAGGAGATTCGCAACCTCGACAAACTCCCCCTTGTCCCTGCATCCAAAGAGTGAATTATGACCCGCGTTATGCGGGTTTTTGTTGTAAAAAAATTGACCACCCGAAAGTGGTCAATGTGCGTGGTCTGCCTTGGCTCTTACTTCTTGCCGAGGATGGCGAGGATGCGAAGGAAGAAGTTCAGGATGTCGAGGTACAAGGACACTGCGACGTCGATGGCGTTGTCGAGGGTTGCCGGGATTTCGCTCGCGCGCCACATGTCGTATCCGATGTAGAGCGCGAAGATGCCTGCGGCAATCCAGTGGATGATGGTCAGGTTCGCCAAAGCTGGAATGAAAAGGCTGAGTACCGACACCACGACGAGTGCCATGAGCGCGCCGAAGAGGGCGCCGCCGATACCGCGATAGAAGCTTGGGAAAAGCACCCCCGAAACTCCCATAACGCCTGTCACGATGGCCGTGAGAAATGCCGCCTGCCCAACGATGCCTGGTTGCGCGAGTTCGTACTGCGCAAGCAAGGGCCCCAAGATGGCGCCGAAGGGAATGACAACGAAGTGGAAGCCGATGAACGAGAGTGCCGCGCCACCGAACACGCTCATGCAGATGCCCGCAATGGGCAACGCTAGGCCAACGAGGAGGATCATGCCGAGGCCGGGTTTCCATGCAGCGGTCATGTCGGAGACGACACTCGTTGCGAGGAACCCCCACGCCAGCAGGGCACCGAGAATGAAGTAGAACGTGCGACGAGACATCTGGTCACTGCCAGAGCGCTCAAAGACACCGGAACTGAGCGAAGCCATGTACTGTCCTTTCAGTCAAAGGGCGATATTGCCACGTATATAATAGCATTTATTATGTAAATAGTCAAGTTTTTCTGCATTACTTGCTCAAAAATCCATGATGCCTGTCCCCATTTTCACAGACTGGTACAATCCAGTTTGCAATAACATATGCTTATAGTAGCAAATGTTATTGGCGTGAAAGATGCGGGGTTATAGAGTGGAAAAATCAGGCAAATAAATTATTCATTATAATCCGCCATGGCGTATTATAATGAATCGTAAAATTGAGTGAGGAAAGTCTTTTTTAAGAGGTTTCCTCATATCACGAACATCGCTGTGTTAAATCTACACAAAACCCCCCACTTCGCAACAAGCCGTAAAGACGCAAAGACATATGCTTATAGTAGCAAATGTTACTGAGAAACTTTGCAGCGGTCGTATTCGATGAACTGGTATTTCTGCTCTAAAACTCTTAAAATGTAACTTATGGAAATACTTATTGCTGTTGTGCTCATAATAGTTATTATTCTAGCAAAAATAATCACAAGTAGCTCAAATACTTCAGCTGCACCAATCTTTGAAAAATATAAATACAGCTATCAGAGCAAACAGTGGTTTATGTCTAAAAGTGAACACGACACATTTGATGCACTTGTTCAATCTATCGGCAACGATTATCACATCTTTCCACAAGTGAAGCTTGATAAAATTCTTGACTGGAAAGGAAACGGGAAAAGCACCATGTATGCAATGAGGCATATTAACCAAAAATCAGTTGATTATTTACTGTGTGATAAAAAATATATTAACCCACGTCTGGCTATCGAACTTGACGACAGCACTCATGAACGAAATGACCGACAAGAACGTGACGCGGAAGTACAGGCAATTTTTAAAGAAGCAAAATTTCCACTTCTTCGCATCACTCGTTCTGACATAGCTTCGATTGAGTCACTTAAGCAGAAAGTTACTTCAGCGATAAAATAACTTGATCCGCGCCATGTTTTATACTTTTAAGATTTTATAAAGAAGAAAATAGCTATGACGCGTCACCAGCTGAGTAGTTAATAATATGCGCGGCATAAATGCGACATTTCGCAAGCTCAGTTTTGGATATGCCACGAGGGTACTTCATTTTTCTAAGGCGGAGTACCGCTAAGAAAAATTGGTCGCAGTACGAGGCGTTGAGTTGCGATACCTCCCGAGCCGTATTCGTATACGGTGAGCGGGGTTCACGACTACACCAAACAATTTCTTTAAGGTCGCACCTTCCAAAGCTAAGGAACAACCTTGGTTTGGTGCAACAAAAAACCGCCCTTGAGTCTGGCGGTTTTTCGTGAGGAAACAAATATTACTTCTTTCCTACCTTTCGGCGAGACACGATGAATACATTTGAGTACTTCTTCGGTGAGCGAGTCTTCTGGCCTTTTCCTGATGGCTTACCCCACTTCGTCTTGGCGCGTCGTAGACCTCGTCCCATGCGTCCCTCTCCACCTCCGTGAGGATGGTCGACGGCGTTCATGGCTGAACCACGCACAGTCGGGCGGATGCCCTTCCAGCGGTTACGGCCTGCCTTGCCTTCGTTGCGCAGCTTGTGCTGATCGTTCGATGCTGAACCTATCGATGCCCAGCAATTCTCGGGGACCTTGCGGATCTCTGAAGAGGGCATCTTCAAATGTGCGTAGCCGGAATCATTTGCGATAAGCTCGACAAAGTTTCCTGCAGCGCGCGCAATCTTTGCGCCTCCTTCGGGTTGGATTTCGACGTTGTAGACGAATGTGCCGACAGGAATCTTCTTCAAGGGAAGGCGGTTGCCTACCGTTGGAGCTGCAGTCTCTGAGGTGATAATCGCATCACCCTTCTTCATGCCTTTCGGCGCTACAACATAGCAGCGCTCACCGTCTTTATAGATGACGAGTGCAATAAATGAGGTGCGCAGAGGGTCGTACTGGACAGCCTCGATGCGTCCTGGGACATCGCGCTTCTTGTATTTGAAGTCGACATCGCGCATCAAGTTCTTATTGCCTCCACCAATGTGGCGCATGGTGATGCGACCTTGGTTGTTGCGGCCTCCGGTCTTGCGCTTTCCCACGGTGAGTGCCTTCGGAATCGCCTTCGCGTCTCCTGAAAGGAGTTCCTTGTAGGGAGTGAGTACGGTGTGGCGGCGGGATGGGGTATATGGTTTGAATTTTTTCATACGATTGAATTTAGAGAAGTTTCATATTTGGATGAAGTTCGAGGCGCCGAGTGCTGATATTTCCGAGGAATACTGCGGAGTATTTCGAGGGAATTCAGCACGATGGCAACAAAGAAATTCGCCAAATATGGAATTTCTGCTAGACGAACTCTATTTTATCGCCCTTCTTTAGGTACACCAATGCCTTCTTGATGGCGGTCTTCTTCACCTGCATTCGACCAGTGCGGGGATTCTTCATTGTTTTTGCGATACCCATGATAACGGCAATCTTCACAGGCTTTACTTTGTAGTACTTCTCGATTGCGCGGCGGACATCCATTTTGTTTGCACGCTTGCTAATCTCGAATGCATACACTCCTGCCTCAGAAAGATCTGTCGCTTTCTCGGTGATGTGCGGACGCACAAGGACCATTGTGAGGTCAATACCTCCCTGTTTTCTTGCGACCACAGGAGTCTTTGTGACTGCAATATCCTTTGTTTCTGCCTTTTCTACCCTTGCTGTCTTTTCAGTCTTTTCGGATTTTTCAGGCTTTTCAGATTTTGGCTCCGCTTTCTTCGCGGGCGCCTTTTTGCTAAAGAGTGCCATATTATTTGAGTTTAGCTTCCATTGCCTTTACTGCCTCTTCGGGACTCACGAAAAGTACGTAGCGATACGAAAGAATATCGACAGGATTCACGGTGCCGACAGTGCCCACCAAGACGTTGCCCATATTCTGGAACGACTTCTTGATTGCGAGGTCAGACTTTGGAAGTATCACATACAGCGCGTTTTTGCGTCGCGTTGCGAGTGGTACATAGCCCTCGATTGAACCCCATGTGGTCACGAGTGCTCGTGCATCCTTGGTTTTTGGCTCTTTCATTGAAAGGTCTTTCATAAAGAGCATCTGTCCATCTGCGAATTTCTTTGAGAGTACGGAAAAGAGTGCCTTCACGCGCATCTTCTTGTTGATTTTCTGTGAGTAGTCTTTGTCGTTGCGTGGTCCGTGTGTGACACCACCGTGGCGCCAAATCGGAGAACGTGATGAACCGTGACGCGCGCGACCTGTTCCCTTCTGGGCCCAAGGCTTGCGTCCACCTCCGCGCACTTCGGAACGATCCTTGGTGTGAGCGATTGGTTGGCGTGCGTTTGCTTGCATTGCGGTCACGACCTGATGCACGAGGTCGGCATTCCATTGCACAGCAAATACCGTTTCAGGAAGGGTAATCGAGCCTGACTTCTTTGCGTCCTGTGAGTAGACATCCGCTTCGAGATTCACGACCTTCTTTGCTTTCGGTGTTTTTGTAGTTGTCATAGTCGTATGAATTATGCGGCAATGTCGCCTCTGACTTCGATCAATGTCCCGCGTCGACCTGGGATTGCTCCCGATACGAGAAGTAGGTTGTTTGTTGTGTCGATGGCTAAAACCTTGAGACCCTTGATGGTCACGCGGTCAGATCCCATGCGGCCTGCCATGCGTGTTCCTGGAACAACGCGCTGTGGTCCTGTCGCACCGATAGACCCCGGCTCGCGCTCAGAGTGCTTTTGTCCGTGTGAGCGAGGTCCGCCGTGGAAACCATGGCGCTTTACAACACCCTGGAATCCCTTGCCTTTTGATGTGCCTGATACTTCGACTGCGTCGCCTGGGGCGAATGCGTCAACGGTAATCTTGTCGCCAGCTTTCAACTCGGCAACTCCGCCCTTCTTTGGTCGGTATTCGCGCATGTAGCGGAATACACCGAGTTCTTTCAAGGCACCAATCTGTGGCTTGTTTACACGCTTCGGAAGCTGTGTACCAAAACCAAACTGGACAGCCTCATAGCCGTCACGTTCCTTCGTGCGTACCTCAGTCACCGTGACTGGTCCCGCAGAGAGAAGCGTGGCTGCAACGCACTTCCCGTCCTCCGAGAAAAACTGCGTCATCTCCTGTTTTGTTGCTAATAGAAATTTCATAACGGTAATTAGGTGAGTGTCATGCGAACAATCAATACTCGAAACGCCACTTATGATAAATAAGTAGCTTGTTTCGATAGAAAGAAGAACAAGAGTAGTAGTGAGTAGCATACTGCAAGTCTCGAGAAGAGACTGCGCATGCGTATCAGTACTGTCGTGTGAGAAATTCACTACACGCCGACTCTGCTCAGTGTTCGTTATTTTGGATAAAGCGCGAGGCGCCGAGTCTTGATACCTCCTAAGGCGTACTCAGAGTACGACGTGGAAGTTCAAGACGATGGCAACAAAGCGCTTCGCCAAAATTACGAATACTGCTTACATCATCTTGACGTCGATATTGACGCCGGATGGCAATGTAAGGTTCGTAAGTGCCTCAATGACCTTTGGGGTCGGGTTGATGATGTCGATCAAGCGCTTGTGTACGCGCATCTCGAACTGCTCACGAGCGTCTTTGTAGATGAATGTCGAACGATTGACAGTGTATTTGGTGATTTGTGTCGGAAGAGGAATGGGTCCGAGCATCTTTGCATCATAGCGGAGCGCGGTGTCCATGATTTGGCGCACGGATGCGTCGAGAATCTTGTACTCATATGCGCGTACGCGAATGCGTAGCTTGGCCACGGCCTCTTTCGACTTTACGCTTGCTGCTTTCTTTGTTTGTTCCGTTGTAGTCATGACGTGGATTGGTTCGGGTAACGGGACTACGCAGTGATTTTGGTAACCACACCTGCGCCGACAGTCTTGCCACCTTCGCGGATAGCGAAGTGCATCTGGGTCTCAAGGGCGACTGGAGCAATAAGCTTTACCTTGAATGTGACGGTGTCTCCTGGCATAACCATCTCAACACCTTCTGCAAGAGAAACCTCTCCTGTCACGTCGGTTGTACGGATGTAGAACTGTGGTTTGTAGCCAGAGAAGAATGGAGTGTGACGACCACCTTCTTCCTTTGAAAGGATATAGACCTCTGCTTCGAAGTCAGTGTGTGGAGTCACCGAACCAACCGCTGCCAACACCTGGCCGCGTGTAATGTCTTCTTTCTTGATACCGCGGATAAGGATACCTGCGTTGTCGCCGGCCATTCCCTCCTGCAGTGACTTATTAAACATCTCAATTCCAGTGACTGTTGTCTTGGCGGTCTTTGTGAGACCAACAATTTCAATTTCCTGACCTACCTTCACGATACCGCGCTCAATGCGGCCTGTTGCAACGGTACCGCGTCCTTCAATTGAGAAGATGTCCTCAACTGGCATAAGAAACGGCTTGTCCATATCACGCTTGGGAACGGGAATATACTCATCGAGTGCCTTTGTGAGTTCAAGTACTTTCTGAGCCCAAGGATCCTCGATAGTTTTCGACTCAAGTGCCTTGAGACCGGAACCACGAATAACCGGGCAGTCCTTTCCGTCATATCCCTGCTTCGTGAGGAGTTCACGAACCTCTTCTTCAACGAGTTCAACAAGGTCCTGATCGTCAACCATGTCTACCTTATTCAAAAATACAATAATCTTGGGAACACCGACCTGCTTTGCGAGCAAAATGTGCTCACGTGTCTGAGGCATAACACCGTCAGTTGCAGCAACAACAATGATAGCGCCGTCCATCTGAGCGGCACCAGTAATCATGTTCTTGATATAGTCTGCGTGGCCTGGAGCATCGATATGTGCGTAGTGGCGGTTCGCAGTCGAGTATTCGTTGTGCGAGAGAGCGATGGTGATACCGCGCTCGCGCTCCTCAGGAGCTGAGTCGATTTCATTGACACCCTTCATCTTCACTTCAAATCCTGCCATGTGAAGCACGTGTAATATTGCAGCGGTGAGCGTGGTCTTTCCGTGGTCGACGTGACCGATCGTTCCGACGTTCACGTGGGGCTTCGACCTGTTGAACTTTTCCTTGGCCATCGTTTCCTTACCTCGTCATCCGCCCGCGAACCGCTTGAGGATCTCGGCCCCCACGTTTGCGGGGACGGGACTGTAGTGGGAGAACTGCATCGTGTAGTTGGCTCGGCCCTGCGTACGGCTGCGAAGGTCCGTTGAATACCCGAACATCTGCGCCAGGGGAACAGAAGCGTCAATGATCACCGCGCGGCCGAGCTTGTTGTCGGTTTGCGAGATCCTGCCGCGACGGGCGTTGAGGTCGCCGATCACGGCGCCCTGGAAGTCGTCCGGGGTGGTCACCTGGACGCCCATCATCGGCTCCAGGATCACCGGCCCGGCGAGCTTGCAGGCGTCCTTGAAGCCGATCGAGCCGGCGATCTTGAACGCCATCTCGTTCGAATCGACGTCGTGGTAGCTGCCGTCGATGAGCTCGACCTTCACGTCGGTCACCGGGAATCCGGCGTCGATCCCCGAGCCCAGCGCTTCCTCGATGCCCTTGCGGACCGGAGCGATGAATTCCTTCGGGATCTTCCCGCCGACGATCTTGTCCTCGAAAACGAAGCCGCCGCCGGTCTTCAGAGGCTCTACGCGCAGGACCACGTGGCCGTATTGGCCCTTCCCGCCCGCCTGTTTGATGTATTTGCCCTCGCACTCGGCGGCCTTGGTGATCGTCTCTCGGTAGGCGACCTGGGGCTTGCCGACGTTCGCGTCGACCTTGAACTCGCGGCGCATGCGCTCGACCAGCACCTCGAGGTGCAGTTCGCCCATGCCCGAGATGATGGTCTGCCCGGTCTCTTCGTCGGTCTTC
>JAYUQG010000019.1:0-187365 GCA_043756865.1 bacterium
GGAGTACCGTTAAGAAAAATTAGTCGCAGAAAAAATCTCAAAAGGTCTTGCGGAATGGGTCCCGCCCCATTCCTCACCCCCACGCCTCGCATCTGGGGTAATTTGGATAGGCTCTTGGGTTGATTTACTTGCTAGTCTTTGTTGCAGAGCGTGTACCCCGGTCGCACAAGGAGTACTGCGTATGCATCCTGATAGATGACACACCAGCCGTCTTTTTTCAGTTCGTCAGCAAGCGAGATTTGCGGAGGGGGGAGTAATTTGTTTTTGATATAATCAGTTACTGCCTTTGGGACGTAGGGGGAATTTGTTTCTTTTATTGGAACAGGCGTTCCAAGTATGGCGACATTAATATTGTGTGTCGCAAACGCAGTTCTCCAAGTTGTGCTCGATGTGTATATATCCATATACTCTTCAAACGCTGAATAACCAGACTCATCCTTCCAGTGTGGCCCTCGACCATCAATAAACACTTTTCGCGTAGGGTCCTCATAAATCATCCACCCCCCAAATCCATAATCGTTGAAAATGTTTCCGGGAATGCCCTTGATGGCGGGGGTAGCAAGAGCCTTTATGCCGTCAATCGCCGGTGTGTAGGGAGCAAGCAGTTGCGAACCAAGAAAATAAAATGCCAAAAGCATCGCGGTTGCACCCACCATATCCATACGCAACATCATCATCCGCTGTCCCGTGTCACGCATGCGTGTATAGAGCAGGTCACACGCATGGGCGATAAGTGAAAGTGAGGTAAAGAAGAAGAATGGCCCCTGTCGTACATGCTGCAAAAATGAGACGAGAAAAAGAATCACTGGAATTGACTTCTTCTTGTCGAATGTATGAAAGAAAAAACCAATAAGGGCACCTCCTGCCCCAAAGTATGTTGCGAGTATTGGGTCGGTATAGAATAGTGCCGAGCGCCATTCTGCAATGTAGCTGATACTTGTGTTCATCGTCCCCTCAAATATTTCCACCCATAGGCCAATTCCGTATGGGGTCAGAAGGGTCGCAGCATAGCTGAGGACAAGCGCAACAGCTTCGGGGGCGAGCAGTTTGAGCGATGCCAATTTTTTCCCCCGTATGTGCTCGTATGCGTCGATAACCATAACGAGACTCCAGAATCCAAGAGCAACCACGAACCCACCGTGAATATTTGCCCAGCAAGCAAAAAAGAGTGGAGCCGCGAATAACCAATGGGATTTGCGGTCTCGCAGGGGATACAGTGCGAGATAGAAAAGGTAGAAAAAGAAAATAGAAAAAAGCTGGAAGCGCACACCTGCAACCGCAAGAAAGAGATGACTTGCGGCACCGATAAACGCTAACTCAAGAAAATATCGAGCTCGCCATACGATATGCGCAAGCGGAAGCACGATAAGCAAAGTGAAAAATATCTGGACTAAAACCCAGTTATTACTTGAAAATGCCTGCCATAGAAATAAGTCGCCAAGCCACTCATGGTCAACCCACGTATGTCCAGGCATTGTGTAGGTCCACGGGTCGCTGGTTGGCGCTGTCCCAATTGTCTGTACTATTTCGCCTGCACGTAAATGCCAGCCCAAATCAGGGTCAACAAAAACAAAGGTCTTGTATCCGAACACCACGAACAAGAAGATAATAATAACGACCTTGATTGCGGTAAAGTATTTCTCCGAGACCATAATATGCAATTGAGTATACACGGTCTACGGTGATTGATAAATCCGCAATTTACAAAAAAATTATTATAAACTGCACTTAAGAAAAATCGCCCTAGAAGGGCTGATTTTTCAACAAGTGCCGGAGGAGGGACTTGAAACTTACAGTTTCAGTACACCTTTGCTATTTATTCGGAATGGGAATTCCTTATAAATATTGCAAAGCTTTTCAAGTCCCTCACGAAAGTGCCGTAGGGCACTTTTTCTCCGGCTTAAACAAAAACAGAACCTACCGGTTCTCATTTTTTGTTGTTGTGCCGGAGGAGGGACTTGAACCCTCACTCCTTGCGGAACACGATTTTGAGTCGTGCGCGTCTACCATTCCGCCACTCCGGCATTTTGCCAGTCTAGCGGAAATCGCTTTGCGAATCAAACACTTTAAACAATCGCGATGTATGAGCGATCTGGACTGCACCTGCGGTCTGTACTAAAAATTGTGCACAAGTTTTAAGCAACTTTTGCACAAAATATTTGTTCGCAACGTATCTTTTAATCGTGTTACAATGCGTGCATCATGTCCGAATTTGAAAACGGTGTCAGAAAACGGTGTCAAAAACGGAAAACGGTGTCAGGCACCGTTGATTGACCAACAATGTGTTCTAATATAATATGCACACATGCCCCGCACCGATCGCATCGATCTTGCTGATCACCTCTTCCACGTCATCAACCGTGCCAATGGCCGCATGCAGATCTTCAATAAAAAGCAGGACTACCAACTCTTCGAAGAACTCCTCGCGGAAGCCAAAGAACTCACCGACATGCGCATTCTTGCATACACCATTATGCCCAATCATTGGCACTTAGTACTTTTGCCCCGCAAAGATGGTGATCTCGCTATCTTCATGCATTGGTTAAGCACCACCCACACCCGTCGCGTACATGTTGCCACAAAAACTGTAGGTGCGGGTCATCTCTATCAGGGTCGCTATAAATCTTTTCTCGTGGAAGACGACAACTATCTCCGCACACTCATCAAGTATGTGGAGCGCAATCCTGTGCGTGCAAAACTGACACGGCAGTGCCAAGCATGGCAATGGGGGAGTGCATGGCGACGTATCAGTGGAACACCAAAACAGAAGAAATTGGTCGACCCATCGCCAACTCCCTTGCCGCATGGATACCTCCGGTGGGTGAACACTCTCGACAAGGAAGACGATCTTCTTGAGATACGCAATGCGGTCAATCGTGGGGTACCATATGGAGGGGAGCGTTGGGTGGAACAGATGATCACACAACATCACCTTGAGTCCACGGTTCGCTCACAGGGTCGTCCACGAAAGAAGTAATTAGACTACATGAAGTGTGATTATACAGTGCCTGACACCGTATTTGTTAAGCAATTTTTGCTTATCGTGCTATGATGATAGGCATATGGGTGCGGGGATAATAAATTATGACATATACAATAGAAATCAATCGTGTCCCAGCTTTCCGTTTTTTCTGTTCGCATTAAACGTAATCATACATACATGGGTGTTATACTTTGGATTATATTCGGTGCATTGGTTGGTTGGGTAGCATCGCTTGTGATGAAAACAGATGCACAGCAGGGTACAATACTCAATATTGTTGTTGGAATCATTGGTGCGATAATTGGAGGCTGGCTCATGAGCATGTTGGGAGAAAGCGGTGTTACCGGATTCAATCTGTATAGTTTCTTGGTCGCACTACTCGGCGCTGTTGTGCTTATTTACATTGTCCGCGCATTGCGTTCCTAGGGCTCTTCCATCAATGAATTGCCCGTCCTACTTCCATATTTGCCCCATCCTTAACTTTTCTTCAATCTCGGAATCTTCACTCTCTCCACTCTATCTTGCGCAAAACAATTGTTCGCAACGTATCTTCTAATCGTGTTACAATGCGTGCATCATGTCCGAATTTGTAAACAATGCAATCTTCTGGGTTGAGGTAAACAAGATAAAGCCAAACCCCTACCAACCACGTAAAGAATTTGATGAACAGCACCTTCGTGACCTTTCTGACTCGATTCGACAATATGGAGTCTTGCAGCCCTTGGTGGTGACGCGAAGCGAGGTGGAACAGCCCGATGGTGGGCTTGTTGTTGAATATGAGCTTATTGCGGGAGAGCGCCGCTTGCGCGCATCGCGTCTTGCTGGACTGCAGCGCGTACCCGTCATTATCCAGCAGGGTATCACTGATCCGCGGCTTAAGCTCGAGCTTGCAATTATCGAAAACTTACAACGTGAGGACTTGAACCCTGTTGATCGAGCGCTTTCGTTTGCACGGCTTGCACAGGAATTTAGTTTAAAGCATGTGGAGATTGCAAAGAAGGTTGGCAAAAGCCGCGAATACGTCTCTAACAGTCTTCGACTACTCGTGCTTCCCAAGGAGATTCTCGACTCACTTGCGCAGGGAAAAATTACTGAAGGTCACGCCCGCCCGCTAATGATGCTCTCAGACCGCAGGGAAGAGCAGACAACGCTCTACAAAGAAATTATGTTTAAGAAGCTCACCGTGCGTGAGGCAGAGCAAATCGCTCGACACATAGCAATTGAAAAAACACGCAAAAAGCTTCCTTTTGACCCCGAAATTGAGCGCATAGAAAAGTCCCTCGCAGAGTCTTTGGGAACAAGAGTTTCGATTGAGCGTCGTCAAGTGGGGGGTGGTAAGCTCGTGATCGATTTTTTCTCCAGCGAAGATTTGCGTCTACTTTTGGATAAAGTGAATTCCGCAAAAATCGAAGTACGAGAGAACCAAGCAGAGACCATGAGAACTCTTGCGGCCAGCACGCCTATTGCGCTGTTTCACGATGTGGATGCCGCAATGTATAAACCTCAGACAGTCACAACGGATGTACCAGGGATTCCCGATGAAGACGAAGTGTTGAGTGCTCCTTACGACGACCGTTCGCGAGAGGATTTGGCAGCGGACGAAAAAGCTGACGCTAGTGAGAGCGACCCTGCGCTGTATTCAGTGAGTGGTTTCACTATCTAGAAGATTCACGTTTCTTACGCTTTTCCTCCTCGCGCTGTAAATATGAGCGGATATTTTTCTTCGCAAGCGTAGTGCGCGCGTATTCAACCCACTTGTTTGATGGCTTTGCGCTCTTTTTCACGTCTATCTCCACTATGTCGCCATTGTGCAGTTTAGTATCGAGCGACACAAATTTCCCATTTACGTGTGCACCCGAAGTATGCTCACCGATGTCAGAGTGTATCGCATACGCAAAGTCGATAGGGCTCGAATCTCTCGGAAGATCAACGACGTCTCCACGTGGCGTGAACACAAACACGCGGTCCTCGAAGAAGTCTGTTTTGAGGTTGTCGAGATATTCACCTGAGGCGTCAATACTCTTCTGTAACTGCGAAATTTGCTTTACCCAGTCGAGGGAGCTTGGGAGAGAACTGACCTTTGTGCCGGAGCCTTTTTCTTTATATACAAAGTGCGCTGCGATACCAAACGCAGCATCGGTATTCATCTCCTCAGTGCGAAACTGCACTTCGACAATTCCACCATCGCCAGTGAATACCGTTGTGTGGAGGGACTGGTAGCCATTAGGTTTTGGAAACGCAATATAGTCCTTGATGCGCCCCGGTAAAGGGCGCCACACACTGTGTACGATTCCCAGCGCTCTATAACAGTCCGCAAGTGTAGGAACGATAACACGGATAGCAGCGAGGTCATAAATTTTGTTGAGGTCCATCTCGTGGCGCTTGAGTTTTTTGTACAGACTATAATTACGCTTGATGCGATACTCGCCGTGAACATTGAGAATTCCGTTCTTTGCGAGCTCAACTTGAATAGCGCGATACACCTTCTCGAGCTTCCGCTCGTCACCCTTATTGTGTTCTTTGAGGAGCTTTTGAACCTTTTCGTGTTCCTCGGGATATGCGAAGGGGAATGCATAATCTTCAAGCTGACCTTTCAGTTTACCGATAGAAAGTCTATTGGCGATGGGGGAGTATATTTCGAGCGTTTCCAGCGCAATGCGGCGTTGCTTCTCCTTCGGTACATGTTTAAGCGTACTCACGTTATGCTGGCGGTCAGCTAGTTTGATGATGATTACACGTAAGTCTTTTGCGGTCGACACAAAGAGTTTACGAAGGCTTTCGACGTGGCGTTCCACCCCGTGATACTTTAGTTTCCCAAGCTTCGTCACGCCATCGACAAGAAACCGGATTTCACTTCCAAATTCTTTCTGAATATCCTCTTCAGATACTTTTGCATCTTCAACCGTGTCATGCAGCAACCCTGCTGAAATAGTTGTGGCATCCATGCCCATTTCTGCAAGTGTGTAGCCCACTCCGGCAACGTGGACGAAGTAAGGGTCGCCAGAATACCGTTTCTGCCCGTGATGCGCATGTTCAGCATAATCATATGTCTTTCTGACAAGAGCGATGTCTTTCGGTTCTTTGCTGCGCATCACGCTCACGATTTCATCGATTGTCTTGACATGCTCCATAATTTTTATCATACTAAAAATAAGAAATCGTGCAACTATGCATGGCTATTGGTATTAGAAGTAAAAATGATGTATCGCTCAACCACAAGTGCTCATATTTGGGACAAGTGTGAGGTTGAGTTATGAATGCGGTCAACGTACGTCCACGAAAATGGCTCAGCTTCCGAATCTCTGAGAAGCATGAAGTGTCACGCTTTGATGTTGAATGTACCTACGTAGATATTGACAATATTACATACTTCTGATATAATTATTTTGCAAGTTTACTCGCAATACTTGTGACTGATCTGGCAGATTCCAGAATTGCCCTTTGATAAATAGGGGAAAATTATGGCTACTGTCACAGTTCAGCGTGACGCAGTGTTTGTGATCGTAAAAACGCTCAAGATTGTGGTCTCGGGTAAGGAATCCGATGCAATAGAGGAGCCGCTTATACGCGGGCGACCGTATTTGGTGGAAGTCGTCCACCAAACCAGTCCAGGCGCAACAACAGCTGACCAGCGACTGGCTTTCTTGACTGCGCGACAGGCAATCATTGCTGGAGTGCAAGGAATTTTGGAAGTGTCCGAACAGGTCCGAGAGGAATTACCCAAGGGTTATGGGTATGAGTCATTCTGCAGAAATGGAGCAGCGATGAATGTGCTTCCATATATTTATTGCTATCTGCCACGCAAGAGCGAGAGGGTGACTTATGGCTTCGGTCAATCATCACCACAAAATGAAGGCGTTTTCGATTCAAGCTCAACTGAGCATAGTCGGCCACATTATTGTGTTGATGGCTTCCTGTGCTTCCGTGAATCTCCGGAGTAGTTGAGGCAGAAAAAGCATTTCTCACTTCGGTGAAATAGAAAGCCCCATCGAGGGGCTTCTTTGTGTCACTTTTTCTTCTTCTTGTTTAGCTTCTCAGCAACTTTGTTGAGTTTGTGAGGGTTGTGGTTGGGGCATTCTCTGCTCGAGCAACGCTCCGGAATTGTCTTTGTCCCTTCCATCATGAGTGACTGACACATGGGGCACATATTTCCTGTCGGTTTTGCCTTGATGGCATGTTTGCACGCAGGATAGTTTGCACAGCTCCAAAATAAGCCGAAGCGGCCCCTGCGCTCTATCATTTCTCCCACCTTACATTTGTTGCACTGTACACCGCTTGAGTTAACGGGATTCAGATTTGCGTCTTTCTTGATGTACTTACACTTTGGGTAGCTAGCACACGCAATAAATCTTCCAAACTTACCCTCGCGCTCGATGAGGTCACCCGTTTTACAGTCAGGACATTTTTCACCTGTTGGCTTGGGACCTTCGATTTCTTTGCCATCAATTCCGCGCAATCCGTCACACTCGGGGAATTTGGCACAAGAAAGGAACTTGCCGTTCTTTCCCAGCTTGATAATCATCGCACCTCCACATTTGGGGCACACCAGCGCTGGATCTGCATCACCAAGATTCGTCAGTTTCTCAATTTTCTCTTTTGACTTCACTGCCTTAAGAAACGGGCCATAGAAATCCTTAAGTACTTTTGCATACTCACGCTTGCCCTCTGCTATGTCGTCGAGTTTTTGCTCCATTTCAGCAGTAAACGTGTCACTGATATAGGTGGGGAAATTGGTTTCAAGGAAAGAGCTCACCACGTCTCCGGTGTCTGTGGGAATAAGCGTTTTTCCTTCTTTGGTAACGTAATTGTGACTCAACAGGGTCCTGATAATTGCAGCATAAGTAGAAGGACGACCGATATCGCGTTTTTCTAACTCCTTAACCAATCCAGCCTCGGTGTAACGGGGCGGAGGTTCAGTCTGCTTCTCTTCGAAGTTAATAAAAACGAGCTTGAGTGCATCCCCAACTTCTACCTTAGGAAGTGTAACTTCCTCTCCTTGCGCATCTGGATCGGCGAGCAGCCATCCGGGTGAAACAACTCGCGAACCATTTGCAGAAAAGTCAGGAATTTGTTCTATTGCGCCGACAATATTTGCACTAATCTTCGTCCGAAGCGTGGTGGCGTCTATCATTTGCGATGCTACGGCACGTGCCCAGATGAGTCTATATAATGACTGCTGCTCAGGGGTAGCTCCTGCGTTCTTTTTTGTTGCGTTAGTTGGTCGAATAGCCTCGTGTGCCTCCTGAGCGTTTTTGCTCTTAGTCTTGTATGTACGCGCAACGGCGGCGTCCTTGCCATAGAGCTTTGTAATGACCGCGAGCATATCCTCCTGTGCTTGCTTGGAGAGGTTTGTGCTATCTGTACGCATGTACGAAATGTGTCCTGCTTCATACAGTTTTTGTGCGATTTGCATTGTGCGCGAAGGGCTCATACCCAGACGCGTAGAGGCAGTTTGTTGGAGCGTCGAAGTGGTAAAAGGGGCTTTGGGTGTACGGGCCACCTGTGTCGCTTTTACATCCGTGACCTTCCAGTCATGGGATTCTCCGAGTGAGATAATCTTATCAACGAGTGTTTTGTCTCTCGGCTCCTCTGCGCAGGAGAGTAGCACCGACTCTTTTTTTGGTGTGCGGACCTCGGCACTTAATCTATAGAATGTTTCTGGAATAAATGCGCGTACTTCGCGCTCTCGCTCCATAAGTATGCGCAGAGCGGGGGACTGCACGCGTCCAGCGCCAAGGCCGTAGCGGACTTTCTTCCAAATTAGCCCCGAGAGGTCATAACCAACGAGTCTGTCGAGCACACGACGTGCCTCTTGTGCTGACTTGAGGTTCATGTCGATTGGACGAGGGTGTTTTGAGGCCTCTTGAATTGCTGTCTCGGTAATCTCGTGAAACACGATACGCTTCGCATTCTTGAGACCAAGTGCATCCATGATGTGCCACGCAATCGCCTCACCCTCACGGTCAGGGTCGGTTGCAAGGAGCACATCCTTTGCCGTTGCGGCGTATTCTTTGAGTTCTGCTACGACTTTGTCCTTGCCTGCTACAACTTCATAATGCGGCGCAAACCCGCCCTCTATATCGATTGCTTTCTTGTTAGATTTCGGTAAGTCGCGAATATGCCCCACAGATGCGCGGACTATGTATGCCTCGCCGAGGTATTTCTCGATGGTCTTGGCCTTTGCAGGTGACTCGACGATAACGAGTGTTTTGTGTTGTTGTGCTTTCGGCATATTTTTCTATGAGTAACACACCAAATTTTTTTTTGCAAATTTGCTCGGTGTATTGTGCGCATCATTTATGTCCTGCGCAGTCCCAATAACGTCTCACGCAAGAGCCCTGCAATTTCCATTTTCATGAGGAGCACATTTGCCTCACTTGTCGGCAAATCAAGAAATGCTATGACAACTTCGCGGTCTTTTGGTTCTGAGAGAAATTCAATAATCGATGCCTCGAGTGGCGGTAAATGCGACGTATCAATGTTTGTTGCCTGATGCTCAACATCAAGATTGAAGCCTAGGGCGAGTAAAATATCGGTGGATGACATGACGGGCGTGGCGCCCAGTGCGATAAGTTTATTTGTACCCTTTGAGCTTTCTGAAAATATGTTTCCCGGCACGGCAAAGACGTCGCGATTGTAGTCGGTCGCAAGTCGAGCGGTTATCCGTGTTCCCGAGCGTTCCGTGGATTCTATAACCAGTGTTGCTTTTGATAGTCCAGCCATAATGCGATTGCGCATTGGAAATGTCCATCGTGCCGCAGTTGTCTCGGGTGCAAATTCGGAGAGCATTGTACCTCCCTCCGCAATGATGCGTTTTGCAAGCGCAAGGTTGGTACGAGGGTAAAGAACCGCGGGACTGAGACCTGAGCCCGGCACTGCAATGGTGTGTAATCCTGCATCGAGCGCGGCGTTGTGCGCAATAGTATCAATCCCCATTGCAAGACCAGACACAATAGCTATGTCGTAACCTCGTAGCCCTGCGATAAGTTCTTCGCATGCATCTTTGCCATAACTTGTGTATTTCCGAGAGCCTACAATAGTCAAATGCACCTGCTCGGAATTAAGTGGAGCACCCACTATCCAGAGTTGTTTTGGTGGCTCGGGAATTTCTGCGAGTTCTCTGGGATGCTCGGAAGGAGGAAGTAGTTGTATGTCGTAACCCATAATTTACCCATTCTAGCAGTTCTGTTATGATGTCTCCATGCTTGATATAAAATTCATCAGGGAGAATCCCGATCTCATCAAAAGCGCTGCGACGAAAAAGCACATTGACTTCAATCTCGATACGCTTTTAGAGGCAGAGCAGCAGCGCACAACACTGTTGGTCGAAGTCGAAAATATGCGCGCCGAACAGAATACCTTTACTGAGCGTATTGCACGTGCAACCGATCAGGTGGAGCGCACGGCGATGATAGAACAGATGAAGACACTCAAAGTGTCTCTGGGTAAAAAAGAGGAAGAGCTCAAAGCGGTAATGGAAAAATGGCGCGAGCTGATGCTCCATGTGCCCAACGTTCCAGATGTTAGCGTACCCGATGGCGCAGGTGATGATGAGAACATTGAGATAAAACGCTGGGGGACGCCCGCAGTGTTTCCGTTTACCCCACAAAATCATGTGGACCTCATGTTGAAGCATGACATGGTCGACTTTGAGCGTGGTACAAAAGTCGCAGGCTTTCGCGGGTATTTTCTCAAGGGTGATGGAGTGCTCTTGTATAACGCCTTGTCACAGCTTGCACTCCAGCATTTTATGTCAAAGGGGTTCACGCCCATGATGGTGCCGTCACTGCTCCGCCGTGAAACTTTTCTAGGTACGGGTTATCTTCCACAGGGTGAAGATGATTTGTATAAAACACAGGACGGTGAATACCTTGCGGGGACGGCCGAAGTGGCAACAATGGGCTACTACATGGATGAGATACTCGATGCAAATGTGCTACCTAAAAAGTTTTTAGCATTTTCTCCATGTTTTCGTCGTGAAGCGGGTTCGCACAGCAAAGACGTAAAGGGGCTGATTCGTGTGCATGAATTCGCCAAATGGGAGCAAGTCATACTTTGTGAGGCAAATCACGAAACATCCGTCGCATTTCATGAAGAACTTACTCGCAATTCAGAGGAATTTCTCGAGTTACTACAGTTGCCATATCATGTTGTGGTGAACTGTGGGGGGGATCTTGGTTTGGGTCAGGTCAAGAAGTATGATATTGAAGTTTGGGTTCCTGGCGAAGGGAAGTATCGGGAGACACACTCCTCATCATATTTTCACGATTTTCAGACTCGCCGTTTGAATACACGCTATCGGGATAGTGAAGGTAAAGTGCGCTTTGTTCACTCACTGAACAACACCGCAGTCGCATCCCCGCGTATTTTGGTTTCCGTAGTTGAAAACTATCAAAATGTAGATGGCACTATTCGTGTACCTGATGCATTGATTCCATTCATGGGTAAATCGGTTATTGGAGGATAGCTCCTACATCATGGCGATTCTGGGACGAAAAACTTTAAAGTCGGAACGGGCGCGGACGCGCCGTATCGATCAGTTATTCGAGCGAGCGGCAAAATTTATACTCGTTATTTTCTCCATCTTCGTAGCCTCTTCGTGGTTGTCGTACCGAGAGTCGATTCGTATCGACGACGTCATTGTCGAAGGAGCAGTGGCGACAGATCGTGTAGTGGCAGAAACTATTTCCAAGCAGGTACTTTCCGAAAAAATACTTTGGAAAATTGATCGTAATAATTCATTGTTATTACCGAATAGAAGCATTCGTAACGGTATCTTAAAGGCGGACTCTCGTATTCAATCCGTTGCACTCGCAGTACGTGAGCGCAAAGTACTTGTGGTAACTATCACTGAATTCACCCCCACATTTCTTTGGTGCCCTACGACGGTCGTTTCTTCCACAACATCGGATGCGCTGTACTGCTTTTTGGCAGATGCAAAAGGCTATATTTTTTCCAGCGCACCGACCTATTCGGGCTACCCATTCGATGTCTATCGAACCAATATTCCAGGCCGAGAAGAACAGGGCACGCCTATCGGACTCAACATGCTTCCCGAGGAAGAATATCAAAAGGTGGCTACATTTCACTCACTGCTTACCGCAGCGGGTATCGTTGCACATGAAATCACCGAAGGTGACCCGACAGACTATCGATTTCGCGTAGAGGGGAACTGGGATGTAATTTGGTCTTCACGTAGTGAACCTAAAAAAAGCATAGAAAACTTGCAGCTCGTGCTAAACGAAATAAAGAAAGAAAGAGGTGTTAATGCAACAGTGAGTTCCATTGACCTGCGATTTGGAAGCAAAGTATTTTATGTGGATGGTGAAACAAAGTAGGAGGCAGAGAGAATTTGAAAAATAATTTTGTGCTATACTTATGAATATGCAGATCCTTACGATTGCACGAGACTACTTGGTGTGGCACTACAGTGTGGCACTTGTTGACATAACGCGTATTTGGTGGAATTACGTGTGGTTTGTAAACCACTTTTTTTCGGTACCTGATGTCATCAGAAGCTGGATTGCACCCTTTAAGCGTCTCCAAGAGGAAAAGGTGAGTATCATGAAAAGTCCTGAGGATTTTTTTGCAAACTTGTTTGTTAACCTTATGATGCGCATCGTGGGGACTGTTATTCGCACCGCCCTCTTGGCGATGGCACTCCTTTCATTTTTGTTTGTTATCGGCGCTGGTGTATTTATTTTCTGTACGTGGATTGTACTGCCCGTTCTGGTGGGGCATTTTTTCATTACCGGCTTCAGGATATTCCTCATTTAGTATGTTTGGCTTTGAAAAAACATTTTTTCGTGACCCGGGCTACCGATTCCATAAGGCAATTGTACTTGAGTATGTGTTTCCTCAGAAAGTCAGAGGCTGGTTCTCGCTCGGGTTCGGCCTTATCGTGGCCGTCTACTTAGGAGTAATGTTCGCGCCAATTATCCAAGCGAAGCTTGCAAGTGGTATTGCAATTCCTGCGCCTTACCGCGACACATTGGGAGATGAATTTGTGGTCACGAATGCTGAACAGGTGAAGGTTCCCACCAACGCAAATATTCCCAATGTTATTCCGGGAATTAGCGGCTTTAAGCTACCGCTCGACACGAAAAGCCCACTGGGCTCTAGTGTATTTATGTTTTCGCTTGCATTTTTCCTCGCGCTACAAATGCTTAAGTATTACGGCCGCTCCTATTACTATTATGTAGAGGCACTACTTGAACGTGGTGAGTCGGGCACACAAACACCCTACACAACGCCAAATTATGAGGTCTGTGATGTGTATTATCGAGTGAAGCATGGTGATTTATTGAAGAGCTACATAGTGTCTCCGTACGGCCGCACCATTTTGCGCAGATGCGGGGTGGCAGATGATACAACAGACACCTATCTCAAAAATCGTAAAAACGTAATTAACTGGAATGAGAAAGAGAGTGACTTGCATGGTGTATATACTATGCTCGATCTTTCACACATAATCGCAGAAATCGACGCCGATTTTTATCAGTTTTTGTTCGAATTAGGAATTCGCGACCGAGAATTAACAGGTGCTGCAGAATGGGTAGAGCGACAACTCAAGAAGAAAAAACAAAAAGACCGTTTTTGGGGCAAAGTTTCTTTGGGTCAGTCGCCATCGTTTGGTTCTGAACTTGCCTATGGAGGCGCATATGCCCTGAGTCGCTACGGACACGACCTTACCAAGGAGGCCGTTGGTGGCGGATCCAGCTTTAGATTTATTTATGGAAATGAGCAGATAAAGCAACTTGAAATAGTGCTCTCGCGCGCAAAGGAAGCAAACGCTATTCTCGTCGGTGAAGATGGTTCCGGAAAAATGGATGTGATTTTGGATTTTGCCCGTGACATCATCAACGGATATGTGAATCCTCACTTGAAGCATAAGCGGGTGATGTCCTTTGATGCCAAATCCTTTGTCTCTGCTATGCGTACAAAGCAAGAGCTGGAAACGGGGCTTATCAGAATTATGAATGATGCGGTGAAGGCGGGTAATATTATTTTGGTTATCGATGACCTCCCCGGATTCATTCAAGGCGGCCTCGCACTTGATGCCGACGTAATGGGAGTAATAGACCACTATATTTCAGGGGCGATGCTCCAAGTCATTGCAACCGCAGACAATACCCGCTTTCATCAATTTATCGAACCCAACAACGGCATTATGCAGCGCTTTGAGAAGGTGATGCTCACAGAGCCAGCAGAAGCATCACTTGTCCGTATCATTGAGGAAGTAGCGGAAGCTACCGAGCGACAAAACCCCGTTTATTTTACCTACCCAGCCGTGGTAGAAATCATCCGAAGTGCACAAAACTATTTTACGGACGGCATTATGCCCGATAAGGCTATTGACCTTCTTGTGGAATTAACTCCCAGCATGATGGCAAAAGGAGGGCATCTCATAAAAAAGATGGATGTACTTGAGTTTGTAAAAGAAAAGACTAACATTCCCGTTGGCTCAATCAGCGAAGATGAGCGGGAGCGACTGCTCAATCTCGAACAGCTCATGAAGGGTCTGGTGGTGGGACAAGAGCAGGCACTGAGTGTCATTGCAAATGCTATGCGTCGTGCGCGCGCAGGTGTGCGTAGCATGAACCGTCCCATTGGCGCATTCCTCTTTCTTGGACCAACGGGAGTTGGAAAGACAGAAACCGCAAAGGCGCTTGCGACAGTTTATTTCGGGAATGAAAGCGCCATGTCGCGTATCGACATGAGCGAGTATCAGGGAGACGACGGCCTTAACCGCATGATAGGAAGCATGGATGGTACAGCGGGCACACTTCCGGTAATGCTTAAGGAGCAACCATACGGAGTAGTCCTTTTGGATGAGTTCGAGAAAACCAACCCCAAGGTACTCGACCTGTTTCTCCAAGTACTTGATGAGGGTGTATTTCACGATGCGCAGGGACGCAAAGTGAATGCGCGAAACACTATTTTTATTGCTACTTCAAATGCGGGTGCTCCACAGATTCGCGAGGCAATGAAGCAAGGCTTAGATCTCGAGACGGTGAAAAAGCCCATCATCGACGAGGTTATCCTGCAAGGGAAACTCAAGCCCGAACTCTTTAATCGTTTTGACGGCATTATTCTTTTCCATCCACTTACCACCGAAGACTACCGCCGTATTGCTGGATTTATGCTCAAAAAACTTCAGAAGCGCCTTCGTGAGAAGAGCATCAACCTTGTTATAAATGACGTCCTTATTGAGGCGGTAATGGCCGTTGGGGTAGACCCCGACATGGGTGCGCGTCCAATGACACGAGCAATTCAAGAAGTGGTTGAACAGAAGGTTGCCCAAAAGATCATTGCTGGAATGCTCACGCAAGGGTCAAATCTCGAGTTTACCCGAAGTGACTTCTCAGATATTCTTGGCCCTGACCCCCTAGTTGCACCACCCGTATCTGCGCTCGACCAAGCTCTTGGTGCACTACCGCAAGAGGATACAATAAAACCGCTTTAATAAGCGGTTTCAGTAAACAATAATTTTGAACTGGAGCTGGGCGATACGCACTCCAAGTTCTGACTCGCTCGACTCAAAAATGGGAAGCAGGTTGTTCTCCATGCAGAGTACGCTCGAACAGGTGAGCTGGGCGTCAAAACCGTACTGCGCTTTCTTGAACGTGAGCACGATGGGCTTTTCGAGCCAAAGAATGATTTGTTCGCGCACTTCCGCAACTGCCACTATCGCAGTGTAGTATTTCTGCGGTTGCACTATGATTTCGGCTTTCAGAAACGAAACCGTAAGTACTCGAAAATATAGTTCGATCGCTCGCCTGTGTAATTCGTGATATCGGGAAATCTGCAAATGCGCAAAGTGCTTGCTTATGACGTCTTCGGTACGGGGCGGCTGTCCGTCTTCCATATAGTCTCCTGACACAGTGGGTTTCTAAAGCTACGTTATGCGAGAACGCCATGTGCGTCAACTCCCGTCCTTTCTGAATTTACTAAACGAAAAATACGCCACTTCTACCTTACGCTTGCCATTCACTCAAAACATCTTTTTATCGTAATGTTGCTACGCCTCAAGGTTTTTGTGCTCCATGGCGGCGCGTGAATCAAAAGTCATCGCATATATTCTTGTTTAGGAAATTCGGAAAGGTCGGTATGCAAAATATTACAAATGTGATAAAACACTGCACATGTCAACGGGATTCTGGAACAAACTACCCAAGCCATTTTTTGTACTTGCACCTATGGCCGATGTCACCGATGCGGCCTTTCGACGCATTATCACAAAGTACGGAAAGCCCGACGTACTTTGGACTGAGTTTGTGGCGGTCGACGGACTGCTCTCTCCTGGACGCGAAGTGTTGCTTCGTGACTTTGCGTATATCGAAGCAGAACGTCCAATTGTTGCGCAAATATTTGGTTCTAAGCCCGACAACTTCTTTAAGGTCGCGCAAATCATTGCGTCCCTCGGCTTTGACGGTATCGATATCAACATGGGCTGCCCTGACCGCAATGTAGAAAAGCAAGGTGGGGGAGCATCACTCATAAAACACCCTGAACTGGCAGTTGATATAATTGCTGCCACGAAGGCAGGGGCACCAAATCTTCCCGTTTCAGTGAAGACACGCGTTGGGTACAATAAAGTTGAGCTTGATACTTGGATCCCCCAGTTGCTCAAAGCGCAACCAGATGCGATTACTGTACACGCAAGGACACGTAAAGAAATGTCATTAGTCCCCGCGCGTTGGGAGCACGTAAAGGAAGTAGTAGAGATTGCAAAAGGAACAGGAACGCTGATTATCGGAAATGGTGACGTAAAAAATCTGGATGAAGCTCGCACTAAAGTACAAGAAACAGGGGCTGATGGTGTAATGCTCGGACGAGCAATTTTTGGCAATCCATTTCTTTTCCTCAATCGGACGCTCGATGAGGTCAGCATTCCCGACCGTTTGCGTATCATGATTGAACACACAAAACTCTTCGAAGAGCTACTTGGGGATGTCAAAAACTTTGCAGTTATGAAAAAGCATTACAAAGCTTACGTGAATGGCTTTGATGGTGCTAAAGAATTGCGCATCAAACTGATGGAAACAAACTCCTCGAGCGAAGTTAAAGTTCTGGTGAAGGAGTTTCTGTCGACATAGGGTCTGGGTTCTCAGTCTAAAACACTATTGCAGGTGCTTTTTTATTGCGTTCGCAAATGAGTGCAGTGTATAATATACTCACTTAAATATGGATGATTTTTTGAAAATGGACATCTTCTTTGCAGTCACTACGGCGGTGGTGACGCTGTTGGGGGTGTTCGGTCTCGTTGCGTTGTTTTACATCATTCGCATACTCCACAAAGTAGATTATATTGCGCACAACGTGCGCGAGGAAAGCGACAGCATTCGCGATGACATCGAGAATCTCCGTGCGAAAGTAAAAAGTGAAGGGATGAAGTGGAAGCACTTCGCTGATTTTTTTGGCAATATTGCCGGCAATAGACCTTCCTCTAGGCGTCACCGCACCGTCGACAAGGAAGAGTAGCGCACTCGGTAAATATCAATTATTAAATATTTCAACCACATATGGCAAAAGTAAATACAAAGAAAGTAGCGCTCGGAGTTGGGCTCGGTATCGCTGCAGCTGCAGCTGCAGCAGCAGGAGCAGGTTATTATTTCTATGGTAGTAAGGATGCGAAGTCCAACAGAAAGAAGGTTTCCAAGTGGGCAGGCGACATGGAGGCACAGGTCATCAGCAAGGCCAAGAAACTCAAGAAACTCGATGAAAAGGCATACAAGACTATTGTGGACGAAACCATGAAGGCGTACACAAAGGTAAAGTCCATAGATCAGGACGACCTCCGCGGTGCCGCACTCGAACTCAAATCAAATTGGAAGAATGTCAAAAAAGAACTTGATCGTGTAGCAACAAGCGAAACTACACGCGCCAAAGGTGCTGCGAAGAAAGCCGTAAAAGCCGTTAAAAAAGCTGTTGCAAAAAAAGTCACTGCAGTAAAGAAGTCTGTATCACCAAAGCCAAAAGCAAAGAAGAAGTCCCGATAAATCCACGGGCGCGATCTGTATAACCCGCGACAATACACTTGTTGCGGGTTTTGCTATTCTCCCTTCTCGTGGTACTTTGTGTGGATGATAGACGAACAACAGAAATCTACGGGGGGCTGTGGTGGACACTGCAAATGTGCCGACACGGAGAGCGCAACACCAGAAACATGCGCAGTACCGGTCGGTGGCGTTTCAATCGACATAGAGGGTCGCTGCCCGTG
This sequence comes from bacterium, assembly GCA_043756865.1. Lineage (GTDB taxonomy): Bacteria > Patescibacteriota > Minisyncoccia > Phycocordibacterales > UBA6899 > MHLP01. Next base: position 18,207 of record JAYUQG010000019.1, read on the forward strand.
CGGAAAGAAGGCGGCAGATTGTTGCCATAACGATAAGCTCACTAAATAGGAGAAAAAGCCATGCATTGCATGGTTTTTTCTTAGTAACGTAAGATTTGTTATACTGTAACCAATGAACGAACAAGCCCTCTACCGCAAGTATCGACCTACAAGCTTTTCCGATGTACTCGGGCAGGACGATGTTGTGACGACCCTGCTACGTGAGATTGAAGTGAAAAAAATTTCCCATGCATATTTATTCTCTGGCGGTCGAGGAACCGGAAAGACAACAGTGGCACGCATCTTTGCGGCAGCTATTGGTTGCGCCCCTGTCGACCTGTATGAAATCGATGGGGCTTCAAATCGCCAGATTGAAGATGTGCGCGCACTCCGTGAGGCTGTGCTGACGTTGCCGTTCGTTTCCCCCTACAAGGTCTACATTATCGACGAAGTGCATATGCTTACAAAAGAAGCATTTAATGCGCTTCTTAAGACACTTGAAGAGCCTCCTGCGCATGTCGTCTTCATACTTGCTACGACCGACAAAGAAAAGCTTCCAGACACGATTGTGTCACGCTGTCAGACATTCTCATTTCGTCAGCCATCACTTGATGAGCTCAAGAAATTTGTCCTTGCAACGGCAACAAAGGAGCAGATTGCACTTGACGGTGGAGGAGCTGACATTATCGCCATGTTTGGTGACGGCTCTTATCGCGATACCCTTTCGGTGCTTGAAAAGGTGCTTGTGCGTAGTGGGAGCAAAGCACTGAGTAATGACGAAATTGCACGTATTGTTGGTGCGCCAACACATGACCTTGTAAACCGCGTTTTGCGTGCTGTCGAAACTGGCGAGCTCGCAGATGGCTTGAGTGCTATACGCACTGCGAGTGCTGACCACGTGGACGCAAAGGCCTATCTCAAGCTTATTCTTCAAAAGCTACGTGCAGTACTCCTTTTGCGCTACGACCCAAAAGCAGAGGCACTTTTCCGTAATGAGTTCACTGCCGGTGACATAGAATTCCTACTTGAACTTGCGCGCTCCGAGACAAGGCGCGTCAATTCCCGCGCCCTCAATGCGTTCCTTGATGCCGCCCGAGAGGCAGGCTTCGGGACAATACCGATGCTCCCTATCGAGCTGGCATTGCTACGCGCGGGAGGGGCAGAGACACAAGTCTCCTAGAGACTCGTCTTTTGTTTACAACGAGCATGTACAGTGCTCCATACATATGAAAGTCTATTTTGTCCGACATGGAGAAAGCGAGGGGAATCGCAAGCTACTTCGTCAGGGAAGCGAAGAGCCACTTTCTGCGCAAGGGAGACTGCAGGCACTTGCACTTGGACGCCGCACTTCCACTATTCCTCTTGATGCAATTTATAGCAGTGACTACAAACGCGCGCACGAAACAGCAGAGGAAATTAAGGAACATACAAACAAACGTATTATCCTTACGTCACTACTCCGTGAGGTTAAACAACCCAGTGAACTTATCGGTTTTCATCTTCATTCCGAAGAAAGTATCCGCGCACATGAAATGAAACATGAGCACGAAAGTGACCCCAATTGGCATCTCTCCGACGAAGAAAACTTTTATGATGCACAGTGGAGAGCGAAACTCGCACTTGATTTCCTCGCCAAGGAAGAGCATCGCAATGTGATTGCCGTAACGCACTCACTATTTATGTATCACTTGGCGGCCACCATACTTTTTCGACACGGGTTACAACCAAATGAATTTAGACAGTTTTCACACAGCATGCAGATTTCAAACACGGGAATAACCGTGTGCGAGTATAAGGCAGAAAGTGACAAATGGAAGCTGATATCATGGAATGATAACGCTCACCTGAGCGCACAAACACATGAATTGGACTGAGGATAAGAAAAGACTTGTGCGTCGCCTACTGCGCAAGCTACACGCACGACAAAAGTCCGCGCGTGCGCGTGTCATTACATCGGCAACCCTCAAAGGCCTCCTTACTCAAGATGAATGGGGAGTTGTAGAAGAACTATTTGACTGTGACCCCAAGCAGTACCGCTTCCGCGGTCCGTACTATTCAAAAAAGGAATTGCCATTCTCCCAACTCGTGCGTATTCCCGTAGCAGTCGCAGAGGGCACGCAATACGCAAGGAGTAGAGTACTCAAAGACTTACTTACGATGATTGCAACTATTAACAGAGAAGTGGGGGAGAGGGTGTATGTTATTTCGGCCTATCGCTCACCCGCATATCAGGCAATTCTTTTTCTTGATGTGCTCGCGCAGCACAATTTTAATATGAGGAAAGTCTGCCGCAGGGTCGCACTTCCGGGGTGGAGTGAGCACGGCGCGCCATGGAATCAGGCAGTAGACTTTGCGCTACTACGGACGAAGGGGCAAAAGGTGCGCTCATTTGGGCAAACCAAAGCATATCGCTGGCTAAAGCAAAATGCCCATAGATATAACTTTCATCTTTCATATCCTCGAGACAATTCTTACGGTGTAATGTTTGAACCCTGGCACTGGCACTGGAAAAACAATAATTGACGCCCGTACAAATATAGTGTATAATGCGTTTAGTTGTATTAACCTTTGACTACCAACAGGAGAAATCGTGACCAAAGCATCAGACCGCCACTTTGCTTCCTTTCCGAGGAACGTCCGTTTCGGCGACGTTCTGGAATCCCCGTCGGGACTGCAGTATCGCGTGGCCCACATTAAGGACGCGGTCTTCTTCCTCGAGCGACCGCTCGTCGTCGACGACACCGTGAACTGGCTGCAGGCACACGGAGACTGTTTCGTGACGCTCTCCGTCTCTGGTCTGCGCGCAGGTGCGCTCATCAACCACTGCACGCTGCCAGGAAAGTACACGGTCACGCGCGTTTCACATGAACACGGCTTGGTCTTCGCCGCCGAACACATCGAGACGAGCGACCTCCAGGGTTGGTCTGTGGTTTGCATCGGCTAACTCAAGCTTCGAAGCATTTCAAACACCGCCAAAGGGCGGTGTTATATTACTGATTGTTTTTCGCCAATAAACTGTTATGATTTTACCTATAGAGCCAATTGGCTCTGTTTTATTGTGGGATCGTCTAATGGCAGGACATACGGACGACGCAGGGTCCTCGGAGTCTGCGACGGGGAAATCCGTCAATAAAGTTTGGGTACAATTATATATATTGCGGGATCGTCTAATGGTAGGACAGCGGACTTTGAATCCGTCAATCTTGGTTCGATTCCAAGCCCCGCAGCCAAGTCGTGCTAGCACGAGACGCGTCGTTTTGGACGCATTTCGAGTGCACAATAACAATGAATTTAAGATGGGGATACGGCTATATTTAAATTGAGAAAGTGGGGTAATTATTGTGCAACGCAAAAACTGCCTGAAAATATTAGCAACAAGTCGGAAAAGGGCGTATTCTTAAGCCATAATGAGCCAGTCTGCCAACATAGATCGTATCTATAAAACACTCAAATCTCGTCACAATAATACGCTGCGGAGGTCGCTTGGAGAAAATGGCGACCATGTGTTGGTAAACGGTAATTCTGTGAATGTGCTCAAGAGTGTTCCTGATAATTCCATAGATTTAATTTTCACTGACCCTCCATACAACGCAAAGTTAGACTATGGATCAACGTATAACGATTCACGCACGCTGAAGGACTATCTTGCGCTTGTTGAGCAGTGGGTTGCCGAGTACCAACGAATACTTACGCCGACCGGCACCCTCTACTTCATGAATTATCCCGAGCTAAATGCGCGAATTTTGCCGATATTAGAGGATAAGATGAAGTTGAAATTTCGTCGTTGGCTTACTTGGCATTACCCGACAAATATAGGTCACTCAAAAACAGGATTCACGCGCAGTCAGCGATCTATCCTCTATTTCACCAAAACAAAGAATTTTGTTTTTAATAAAAATGAAGTGCTTCAGCCATTCAAAAATCCCAACGATAAGAGGGTGAGGGAGCTCATTAAAAGTGGAAGGAAGGGGCGTGGCGCTTATGATACTCTCAATCCCTATGACTTGGCTGAGATGGTGAAACTCGAAAGGCAAGACATGTCAGACGATGAGGTGCAGTATGTTAACTTGCTCAAAAATGTTTCCGAGGATAGGCTCAACCTTCAACATCCATGCCAGTTACCGATAGAATTAATTAGGCGATTTATTGCAGTAAGCAGTAATCCGGGCGATACAGTATTAGACCCCTTCGCGGGAACATTTACGACCAGCCTCACTGCGGCACATCTTGGGCGACACTCAGTCGGAATAGAGATAAGTCCCAAGTATGTAACTCTAGGCAGCAAGAGGTTCAAAACCGCCCAATTTTCACTGTGAACCTGAAAGACTTAAAAATTAAGAAGTTTTATAACTCGGACAAAGATAAGCCGCTTCAGGAATTTTACATTCCCGTTTTAGGTGTTGCAAAATCATACAAGCGTATCACCTTCTCATTTTCCTCCGGTATTTTAGCAAAGGCTGCATCTGGTATTGCGGGACTCATTACCAACGGCGGTAAAATGCAACTCCTTGCAGGAGTTGAGGTGAATGAAAAGGACTACGATTCAATGAAAGATGCGGTTGATTTTCCAGAAAAATATATCAACGACCTACTGGAAAAAGAAATCGGGGATATTGAAGAATTTTTGCGCAATAATTACGTCGAAGCCCTCGCCTGGATGCTAGCGAACGGGCTTCTGGAAATAAGAATAGGATTTGTCCCTCCAGGAAACATTTCTCATATGAAAGTTGGCATAATTGAGGATATTGAAGGAAACATGCTGTCGTTCAGTGGATCAAACAACGAAACTCCTTCGGGTTGGGAGCACAACATTGAGGAGTTTAAAGTATTTCGAGGATGGATACCAGAAGAAAAGGAGTGGTTTGATGCTGATACGGAAAAGTTCTCGGATCTCTGGGAGGGTCGAGCAAAAAGAATGAAAGTATTTAATCTGCCAGATGCGATTTCGGAAAAGGTTATTCGTGCTATGCGCAAAAGGGGTCCACCCAAGCTTCTTACTCAACCTGGCAATGTCGAAATAACGCCAACTGAGAAAATAGAAGAATCACCTTCAGCAGAGATGGCAATAGAACCTATTAAGGAGGTTGTTGCTCCAATAGTGTTAAGTGACATACAGTCTGAGGCGATACGAAAATGGCTAGAAGCCAATTGTAGGGGGATGTTCGAAATGGCCACAGGAACTGGTAAAACTATTTCTGCGATTGGCGCATTAAGTCAAATTATTGGTAGAGAGAGGGGTTTGATTGCGGTGATTGCCGCCCCGTATACTCACCTGATTACCCAGTGGGAATCTGAATTAAAGAACATAATTAAAATTGGAAGCTCAGAATTTTTTGGGGGGATTCGTGATGCAAAAATCGAAGTCATCATTGCAACATCTAGGCTTGAAAGTAAATGGCGAACTAATCTGGCGAACGCCCTATTAAGAAAAGAAATAGGTGAGATAGATGCTGTTGTGATTTTCATAACCCACAGATCGTTGGGTGATGAAAGGCTGGTCGCCAAGATATCTGAAGCTCGTTGCCCAAAGTTGTTGATTGCTGACGAAGCGCATGGGCTTGGGGCAAAAAAATATCGTACCGGACTCTTGCACGATTATAATTATAGGCTAGCGTTGAGCGCAACACCCGCGAGGTGGTTTGATGGTGAGGGTACCTCAGTGCTGACAGATTATTTTGGTGGAACAGTTTTTGAATTTTCTCTAGAGGATGCTCTCACGAAGATTAACCCCAGAACGGGTAAGACCTACTTGTGCCCGTATAAGTACTATCCTACCTTTGTAGAGCTAACACCTTCCGAAATGGAAGAGTATGTGCGCTTGTCTCGAATGATCGAAAGGATGTACTTTATTGTGGGCGACGACACTGATGATGCGGGATACCAGCGATTGTTAGACAAGAGAGCGCAAATACTTAAACAGGCTTCTGAAAAAGAACATCTTTTTGACATCGTCTTTGCGCAAATTCGAAAAAGGCAGGGTGATCTAAGGCACACATTAATATATGTAAATCCAGGCGAACAGTTTTCATGGGCAGAAACAGAACTCCAAAAACTCAGTGTTCGCTACAGAAAATTTACATTCAACGAAGATCCAGACGAGAGAAAGAAAATTTTGAGCCAGTTTTCAGAGGGGGAATGCGAAGTCGTTCTATCCATGCGTTGCCTCGATGAGGGCGTTGACATTCCTTTCGCCCGAAATGCCCTCCTGCTGGCAAGTAGTACAAATCCACGCGAGTTTATTCAAAGAAGAGGTAGGGTATTGAGGCGCGCCGAAGGAAAGAGGGTTGCATATTTATTTGACGCAATCGTTCGTGGGTTATCCGAAAACTGGAGTGATCCAGATTTGAAGAAGTACAATGAGAAAATCATGGAGAAAGAACTGGAAAGATACAATGATTTTGCAAAGTTGGCAGAAAATTCAGCAGAATGTCTTTTGAAATTGCTAGAACAACCCAGATAGAGTAGCATCTATATATATGGCCAAGAAACTCATAAACGACAAGCTTAGAAAGGAGATCGAAATATCAGAAGGTGGAGAAACTGAAAAGCAGATATTGAGGGAATTGCTAGAGCTAGAGATAGGGTCAGACGAGAGCCGTTCAGTTAATATTGATGATTATGAAAAAATCGTCAACAAGCACTTAAATTAATTTTATGTTTAATATCGAGCGAGTCGTTTTTACAAATTTTCGTCAATATCGCGACCCAAAAGATTGCGCAGTAGATTTTGTATACGATAAATCTTTAGGTAAAAACATAAATGTTGTGGAGGGCACAAATGGCTACGGAAAGAGTAATTTTCTTGCTGGAATTTTATGGTGCCTATATGGAGATGAGGGTAAAGACATCGGACGCGGACTATTGAAACTTAATCGACTTAGCGGAGACGAGCTTAGTGAGGGTGACACAACTGACGTGGTTGTAGAAATTGTAATTAACACCGATGACGAGGATAAGTATTCGATTAAGAGGACGGCAAGATTTAAAAAGATGAACGGTGAAGTTTCCCAGATTTCACTTGGGTCAAGTGTGGGCGGGACGAAATTTGAAATATTTGCCTTTTCACAGGGGCAATCAAGGAGTACGGAAAACCCAGAAAAGTTTGTCAGCATTCTGATTCCAAAGAAGATGCGGGAATATTTCTTTTTTGACGGAGAGAAGCTGGAAAAATATTTTGATTCTGCTGCACACCGCGCAATCAAGGGCGCAGTATTTAACGTTTCTCAATTGGATGTGCTGGATACGATAATTCAGCAGTCTGAGGAGTTGGGTAGAAAATTTCAAAGACAGATAAATAGATTGCCCGGCGCAGATGTCGGCGTGGGAAGCAAAATTACCACACTCGATGGTGAAATAAACGCACTAGAAGGTGACATCGTCTCGCTTGGAGAAACTAGAGAAAATTTGGAAACAAAATACAACGAAGTGTTTCATAAATTTACAAATGCAGGAGGAGAAGAGGCACAAAAGTTAGTGGTTAGAAAAAACGAGATAGATGGAATCCTCGCTTCACTTGCTGATCCAATTGCAGAGAAGGATTTGATATGCACAAAACTTCTTGCTGAGTTTTCCCCATTCACTATTGGCCATCAAGCAGTATGTCAGGCTGACGAAATATTTAAAAAAGCTGAGGAGGACGAGATCATCCCGCCAAATATTCGAGTTGATTATATAGACAAACTGCTCGATAAAGGTTACTGCATATGTAAGGAGTCAGTTGCCGGTGGGGACACACACTCACCTGAGCAAATAAGAAGAGCTCACTTAGTTTCACTTAAAGAATCCATACCTGCAATTTCTACGCGAGCCCATGAAGCGCTGGAGGCATGGACTGGCATCAAGGACATACTGAGAAAGGAGTCAGCGGTCTGGTCCGATATTGATAAGGTAAAAAGCGAAAAGCAACTGCTCGTTGAAAAGCAAAAAATGTTAGTAATGGAGAGGGATAAGATTATGTTAGAAATAGCAGATGAGGCAGCCCTCTCTGGGTTGGGAGATCTCAAGTCAGAAATAAGAGAGATCGTATCTGAAATCGAAAGGACAGGGATAAGAATTTCTCAAAAGAAGTCTGAAATAGAGGAAAAGCGAAAGGAGAAAGTATTGCTGGAAAAGAAGCAAAAGGAATTAACAAAGTCTTCACAGGATAGTGCTGTACTGGAGAGAAAGAGAGAAATCCTTCAAAACCTAAGGCTAGTTGCTGCTACCATTCAAAACAGAATAATGGAGCAAACCAGAACGGAGGTCGCACTGCACACAAAAGAGTTTTTCTCAGATTTAATGATAGAAGATATCACGGAAATTGAAATTGAAATTAATAATGAGTATGAACTCTCTTGTGAGGTTGGGGGTAAAGATATGATTGTTAGTTTTGCTGCAGGACAAAAAGCGGCACTTGCGCTCGCTTTTCTTATGGCACTTAATAAGTTTTCTGGTTTCGATGCTCCGCTACTGTTTGATTCTGTCGTTGGGAGAATAGGCGTCGAAATGAGAAAAAAATTCTCCAACATATTACCTAAAACACTCGCAACAAAACAAATCATTTTTTTACTCCTAGATTCTGAGTTCGATGAAGGGGTAAGAGGCGAGTTGTCACAACACATCGGATCACATTATAAAATAGACAGGCGCAAGGGTGATGAAAAGTTTGTCACTGAATCAGCGTTAATTAAGCAATAATCCTATGCCAGTTGTACTACGAGCTGTTGATGGTAAAAAAGCTTTGTTTGATGAAGTTTCTAATTCCCCGTACTTTAAGGGAATTGATATGGCAACCATCTACGTATTGGCCGCAGCTTATGGACAAAAAGCATCCATGCGCGAAAGAATAGTTGGGAGTGAGTGGGTTACAAGACAAGAGTTTATTACCAGAAACACGCAACTTCTTCGACTTTGCCAGGCAATCGCGGTTTCTAGCGAGGGCAATATAAATATTCTACTTGAGGAGGATAAATTATTTTCAATTATTGAGGAGTATGCAAGTGCGGGAATTAATGAGCTAAGAAATAGGGTTTGCGCTGAGGGGGAAGCCAATTATGACATTCAACTCCAGCGTGAGCTAAAACTGATACTCAATGAAAATAAGTAAATGTTTCAAAGGAAATGCATAGTATGTGAGAAATACCACGCAACCTCTGAGTTTGGCGAAGAGTCAGATGCGCGTGCTGGCTACGGACTAATTTGTAGAGAATGTCTCATCGATAGATCCATTGTCGATTATTCTCGGGGGTGGCAGCTGTCACCCGGGGATAAGGACACACCAGATTCCGTACCCAAAAAAATTGTAGCCCCATCACTGGACGAGATTGATTCTCTTGTTCACACTACGGACTATTCACAACAAGGAGAGCACTCAAAAATTCGAATCGAGGAGCTTGATATACCACCTGAACTTAAAGATCGCATATTGGGGCTAGGGATACGAAGAGTCGGTGGTTTGAAGTTACATGAGCTGAACAAAAAGTTTAAAATTTTAGATACAGATTTTTCTGAAGGTCAGATATTGGAAATCAAGCGTGCAATCGTAAAGATAGCTGGCGGGAAGATTGTGCCTATCGATATCGTAAGCAATCCGAGCGAGAATATTCTCATTCATGACAAACTTGGGCGTAGAACAAGGCAACCCAGTGACGGTTTTACTGATGAGCAACTTCGGGATATTTTTCGTTTTACTGCTGATACACACAGAATACCCCTCGACAAACTTCTCTCGCACAGCAGAAAAAAGGAGTATGGGCTGCCACGGGATACCGCCGTATTTGTTTTAAGGGAGTATTTTCATGTCTCGTTTCCACGCATTGGAAGAATTATTAATCGAGATCATACGACAATAATTCACTCGTTCAAAAGTATATCCAAGAGATTAATTAAATACCCCGAAACAACCCACTCAATGGTTGATCGTATTTTGCATTATGCTGAATCAAAACTAAGAGGTCCTGAGCATTTGGCCGAAGAATATACTGTAGGACAACTTCCGTTGGTTGATGAGGAAACCGAGGTCGACGACCAGCTTTCGAGAAAGAACATTGAGCTACTTTCAGCCCACAAAATAATAAGCGAAAGAAACTACTCCATGTATCTTGAATACAAAAAAGGAGCTACACTCAATAAGATAGCGCGGGGTCATAAGATTACGCGCTCACGAGCGGACCAAATAGTTCTTTCTGTTATAAAGACTCTCGCGGCCAGAGATTTGCTAAGCCGAGAATCTGCACCGAGTGTTGAGCGTGCGATAGAAATTGAAAAAATACTGCACGAAGCAGCAAGGGATGCACAGAATAGACCAATAGATGCAACAACAAGCCAGAGCAGGCCCGTTAGTTGGAGTAGGGGTTATGATGCATGTGTTGAGTGCGGGATGACTACGAGCAAGCACTACCGGAAGGGGCTGTGTGAGGTGTGTGGTAATAAATCTATATACGGTGAAGAAAGAGAGAAAATTCTTCAAGAACATGGTGAGAAGTGCGATGTTTGTGGAATTACACGATATGAGGCAAGAGAAAAATACAAACGTGATTTCTATATTTCTAGAAAATTGAATAAGGTTTTTTGCAGAAAATGCTTTTCAAAATACACTGGCACACAATTAGGACACAGGACTCGCACGAAGCGCATTATCAAGTCCTACACTTCCACAGAGAGCTATGTGGCAAATAACAAGACTGAAATATGGTCATGCCGTTCTCGAAAATCTAAAGCGCAAGGACTTTATGATGGCAAAGAGTTCGTCGTTCTTGCTGGTTCTGTTATTGACTCAGGCATCCGCAAGTCGTTTGAAAAACACCCCCGGATGGTTGCTTCAAGGAATGACTTACTTCGCGTGAACGGAAAGAAAGTTAGCGATAAACTCTATGAGTTAAAGAACGATGTACGATTCAAGAGCCCGAGTGCAGCCAGCACCTTTTGTCAGGGAGGCGCGAGTGATGGATGGATATCGTGGAGAAACAAAGATGGCGCGACCCTTGATGAGGTGTTTCGAAGGGGGATTGGGATACAAGTGAACAAGAGAAAAAATAAGAAAAAATAAGTTACATGCTTTCATGCGGGGTTGGGTCAACTTCAAGAGAGCGAAAGCTTTTTCTTATTTAGCAATATTCTACTTTTTAAACAGGAGAGAAGCTCGCGTTTCTCAGTATCTTCTCCATGTTTTAGGATGAACTTAAAATAGTTACGAATATCGACGTCACCTATTGTGATAGCGCTCTTTGATCCGAGTGCCATTTGATGGAATCGCTTAAATCGTTCGATCTCAATTTTGATCTTCTCCTTGATGCCAATCTCATCAAGATTGATCTGCTCCATGAGTAGTTGAAACTGCTCGATTAGGTCGATTTCGTTGATGTACCCGCATTTGCAATCTTTATCTTTCGCCTTAGTGCATCCGTAATAAACGTGACGATTCACGCTCCCATCTTTGAGCTTTTTGAATTTCTCGTCGGCGCAGATTCCTGATCCGCACAATCCGCAAGTCATGAGCTTGGTGAACGCAAACTCCTTATTCTCCACTCTTAGGAAGTTGCTTTTCGTCTGCGCTTGAGCCAAATTGAAAAGCTCCTTAGTGATGATCGGCTCATGTTTGCCCGTGTACCAGTTTCCACTTTTCTTTGGATACTCAAAGACACCGTAATAGAAATGATTTTGAAGGATACAGTAGATGTTGCTCAGCGTGAGGTTTTTTTGACCTGTGGCGGTCTTAAAATTCAGTTCAAACTTGAGCCAGTGATAGAGCTTTCGACCGCTCCATTTTTCATATGCTACCCGTTCGAACATCTGCTTGATGATGTGCGCACGGTCAGGATCGAGAAGCGTTTGACACTTACGATCCATCCGCTTCTCTTTGAGGTATCCCGTTGGGGCGGGGGCTGGCCACAACCCCATTTCCACTCGGGTGCGAAGTCCGCGCTTCACGTTTATGCCCTTGTTATCGTTCTCCAGTTTTCCTTGGCTACAAAGAATCATCAACAAAAATTTCTCGTTGGGTGAATTTCGGAAATGTTGTCCGAATGTGCGGATCTCTACCAACTTATGTTGATCCATCAGATCAACAACAGAGCCCAGGTCTCCAGCGTTGCGGCTCAATCGATCGGGTGCCCACGTGAGGATGCCGTTGAAGCGATCTCGCCTGATATCAGCGAGAATTTCTGTGAAGACGGGTCGCTGGCCCGACTCCTTCGCTGAATGTGCCTCACGACGAATATCAATGACTTCAAGGCCGTCACGTTCCGCGATCTGGAGCATCTCCTTTACTTGTGACTCGATCGAAAGCGCTTGTTTTTCAATTTGTTCGGTCGACTTCCTCGCGTAAAGACAATATTTAACTTTAATATCTGCAACGACCCCAGGGCTGCTAAACTGGGCTGTGGTACTTTGTGTGTCCATTGGGCACCCATTAATGACAGAACCACCTGTTTTGCTAAGCAGGGAGTGTTGGCAACGTGTTGGCAACGGAATCAATCAAAAAAGCTGCCCCCACCGCCTAGTGCTCATCCGCGGATCATCTGACGTTGCGCTCAGGTTGAGAATCTGAGGTCGTGGCACATTGTCTTCCTCCATTAGTTTGTGGATAAGAAGCGTGAATGCATCCATGAGATCATCGTGCTTCTCGACCCCATAACCCACAAGCTGCTGAATAAGGAGTTCCGCGCCCTTCCTGGGAAAAAGAATTGTGCCATTTTGAATGAGCGCAGAAGTCATTGCAAGGCGTGAACGCTTATCTCCCCGCACGGGAACTCCCTCAGTGTGGTAACCCGCCTTATGAAGCACTTGTGCGAGCCCTGCTTGAAACGCCACGCTTTCAATCAGGAGTTTTCCGCCACGCAAAACGCTTCGGCTATATTCCTGACAGAAAGTGACTAAATCAGGAAACGTCATTCGCCGATTGATGGGGTTCGGGAGAATGTATATTTTGCGCTCTTTTCCTCTTCCGTGTACTTGAGCCGCCACAATGGCGGTGTAGTCGGCGGTTGATTTTTCAGAAATTGCGAGATCAACACCAGCCCACGTGAACTTGTAACCATTATCGTTAATCGACGGCAGCTCCTCGTAATAGTGTATCCATTCGGGAAGAATAACCTGTTCCTCCGTTGGGAGGATGCGAAGCAGGTATTCACGCATCCACGCATGGTTGTTGGGTGCTCGTCGCTTTTCAGATTCGATTGCCTCCATGTTGGGATATTTGCCTGGCCATGCGATGTTATTGTTTTCATCAAGAAGTGGAATAAACATAAACTCACCATCCATGCGCCCATCCACCACTGCTTCACGGATACGCATCAGCAAAGAGTCTTCATGCAGTAGGTTGCCGACGATGATCAGGCGAGTATTACGTTCTCCTGCGGGTATTACTTCACCTGTGAGCCATTCATAGGTCTTGTCGCGACCCTCGCGAGTCTTGGTGGAGTTACCATCTTCAACGTCGTCACCGATAATTAAGTCTGGTCGGTATTGATCGTGCCGCAAACCACGTACTCCTTGTTCGGTAGAAGCAACAGTAATACGGGCGTTGTGGTATGAGAAGACGAGAGAGACGGCGCCCCACTCGTCCTTTTCCTCATTGAAGGGGCCAAGGTCATTTCTGAGCAGTTCGTTCGCTTCAAGTTCACGCTTAATGTTCATCATGTGTTGCTTCGTTTGAGCGCGTGTTTGACCGAGGATCAGCACGAACTTCTTTTGCTGCTTACCAAGAATCGACCAAAGCACATAAGAAGTGGTAATGAGCGTACTCTTTCCTGAGCCTCGAAACGCAACAACAAAGAGGTTCTGTATGGTTTCATTTTCAGTAAGTGCGATGAGCTTGCGCTGGAAATTAGCGGTTGCAAACTTGATGTAGTGAGCAAAGTAAAAGCCGAAGAAATACCAGTGACTCTCGCGGGTAATCGCAATGCGCACTTTTCGATCTGTGGTCATCGCATTGAACAACTCGTCCGAAACGAGCTTGTGCTCACTATTTTTGTTCATGGTTGGTTGGGTTATTTTCTTGATTAATGTCAGATGGAGGGTTCATCAGTTCGATAGCCTTACGCACGATTTCTGTTTGCGCTGGACTTAATGCTCCCATGTCATCAGTTTTCGTCGTTACCTCAACTCGATCACGGAATTTAGGATTCCTGTGTCTGAGCCAAAACGAAATCGCCGCCCAGTTTTTGTCACGGATCATGCTGAGCAACTGGCTTTCGCTCATATCGTTTACCAACGCTTCGCCATCGGCGATTGCCGTTTCCATTTCTTTTCGGAATCCTTCGTCATCATTGCGCCACCGGTAGATACTGTTGCGGGAGATACCCGACTTTTCGCACGCCACTTGAACTATTGGTATCTTCCGCAACTGCTCCAGGAATTCCACCTGCTTTTTATTCTTTTTCATGGTCATGGATGATTGTTGCCTTTTTCTTTGTCAGGCGCTCGTAACGCTTTATTGCGAGGTCACAAAACACGGGCTCAAGCTCAACTGCAAAAACGCGGCGCTTCAATTGCTCAGCCGCGATCAGCGTACTTGAGGAGCCAGAGAATGAATCGAGAATGATGTCGCCTGGGCGCGTACATCGACGGATCGCTTTTTCGTGAAGTTTGGGAGGTTTGGAGGTTGCATGGGTGTAGTCCTTTCCTGCGAGGCGTTTGGTGAGCCAAAGGTCCGAGACTTCCTCATGGAGATCGTTGCCTGTCGTCATCTTGCCGTTCATCACCTCATTTGCATTTTGGAGGTTCTTGCTAATGAAGGGCTTTCCGATCGTGCCGTATGTGCAGGGTTCATATGCTTTGCTGAACGCAACGCCAGGTGTTGGGTTTTGCCCGTTCTTCAGCCATAGGCATACACGGCGGTTAGTAATCCCAAGTTCACGATAGAGAGTTTGGATCATCCAGATATACGACTGATCTGACCAGTAGAAGACGTGAACATCATCCTTCGCCACCAAGAGAGCGTTCTTCATGCTCTTGCGTAGGAACTCCTCATATTCGCCATCAGTACGGGTGTCGTTCACACTCCCGCCGTAGTTACTTTTTCCACCTACTCCCAATGAGTAGCTCACACCACCACGTAAATTGTACAAAGGGTCTGAGTAGATCATCGAAGCTCGTTCTTTGCCAAACAAACTCTTGAGTACCGCTGGGTCAGTTGAGTCACCACAGATCAATTTGTGTTGACCCATGATGATCAAGTCACCCAATTTTGTTTTTGGTTTCGTGATCTTGCATAACTCTTTCGCTTCGTCGAAGTCATCGTTTTCCGCCTCCAGATTTTCTGCCCATAGGTCCGCTAATTCGCCAACATCTAATCCGACATCTTCAAGAAGTTCCATGTCGAATGATTTGAGTAGGTCAGGATCCCATTCGCCGTCATTGGTATTACTCTCAAGCCCGATCTTGTTGCGCTCTTCATTCGTGAGCTTGCGATTGGGGACAAGTACCGTCACTTCTTTGATACCGAGGTGGATCAATGCTTTCTTCCGCTGATTGCCCGACAGTATCGTGTTGTCAGTATCGATCTTGAGCACATCGTGAAAACCGCGATTCTTAATGCGTTCGATCAATTGCGTAAACTTCTCTGGCGAGATTCTTCGTGGATTCTTCGCCCAAGACTTAAGTGCACTTACTAATCGTCGCTCTGCACGCCATACAAGTTTTTCTTGCTTCATACATTTCTGCGTTATTAATTTCTGCTAAATAACGAGAAAGCCCACTTCGTTAGAAGTCTCAGGGAACCAACTGGTGATTCTCTCAGGCTTTCTTAACGAAATGGGCGCGGCACGATCGTGCGGTACTCATCCGTAATATTCAATTGTTACTTCTTACTATACCTCTTGTATTTCTGTTCGCGCATCTTGGAGGTGTGGATAAGTTGCGTCCGCTTTTGTCCTTCGACCTTCTTAATCTTTTCCGCCACGTCGGAAGCAAGACTGAGGCTGAAATTCCCGTCGGGGGGCAGTATTACGATGTCGAACCCCCGTTTCCTTGCGTTTTCAAGTATTTTCTTTGGTATGAGGGTTTGAAGCGGTATCCCAACCCCTTTTACGGGATCAAAAACCAGACTGCCAGGCTCTCCCGCCTTGGGAAGTGGCGCAAAGATCCGGGGGTATTCTTCTCCTTTTTTCTCCGCATTGTCCATTGCCTTCACAATGTCTGTTGTTGGCTTTGCGGGCGACGAGTGAAGTTTGGGGTCCACGAGTTGTAGGTAAATTTTCTTTCGTTCCATACGCCTTACGCTAGCTAATATGCGGGGGAAAGTAAATGATATTTAGGTAATTGACGAGGGGTAAATTCGTTCTAGGATTTGAGATTATGAAACACTTAAAACCCGAGCAGTATTATATCGACCTTTATGACCGCCATACGGTAGAGCGGTGCCGTGGGGCAGAACGTTCGTATGCACGAACGGATGATCAACCACAGGAGGAGGAAGGAGTGATCAAAGAAGAAGCAGGGCGCATGGAGAAAATGGTGAGAAAGTTATTTCTTCGCGCGGAAGCGGGAGAGCGATATCTCAATAAATCGAAGGCGATCCGTGAGTGGATGGATGCCGACAGAAATCGTGATGAATTGTTGGACTCCACACAAGCGCCCGAGGGTATCCGCTGTCTGACGTGTCGGAATATTGTGAAGCCAACATTTAATGATCTCTGGCTTGCCACAGAAGACAAAAAACCCGAGCGGGTGCTGTTCATGTATGACTGTCCGAATGAATGTCTCCCGCGTCGTGCGTTTTTCTCCGATGGTGAGGAGTATCGCGTGAAGCCCGATCTTTGCCCGCGCTGTGATGTCCCGCTCGAAAAGAAGAGTGAGGATGACGGGAAGAAACTAACAACAACGCGCACCTGTCTGAAGTGTGGATACAGCGATACGGATGAATTCGAGTGGTCCTACAAGAAAGAGGATGAGTTCGATCCAAACTTTGCCGCCGATCGTGATCGCTTCTGCCTTACCACCGAGGAAGGTCAAAAATACTGGGAGGAAAAGTCTTGGTGGGAACGGATGGCGCAGTTTTCGGAAGAAATTAAGAAGCAAAACGAAGATTGGGCGGCAAGGCTGGCAGCTAGCCCAAACGGCTTCATTCTCGAAGGTGTTGGTCGTACTTGTGCGATATGTGGCGATGGGTCTCGAGAAGGCGGTAGTTGGTACGATTCATACGGCTTGAAATGCTTTGTCTGCCAAAAGGCAATTGATGTCGGAGACATACCCGCCACGCTCGCAAATGATAAGGAAAGTTGGTACAGCAAATATAATCTCGAAAGTGCGTTTAGTCTTAAGGGTCCAACTCTCAAGAAGTGGGTCAAGGATGGCGTTATCAAGTCCCGCGTCATTAGCTATTACGGTAAAGGTACTCATTGTGAGATCTTTCTCATCGAAGACAATAAGGGTTTTCTGCCTCCGAAGGAGATGGTTAAATCACATAGCGTAAGTGAGGTGAAGGATGTCAAGACTTGGCACCATTCGGAGCCATGGTATCGGTTCGTTGATCCGATGGAATATCTCAAGGACTATGGGATCATTAAGCATATGCGGGTCGTTCCGCCTGAGGAAATGGCGGCTCGGGAAGAGGAGAAGAAGCGGAAATGGGAGGAGAAACAGGAACGCAAAAAGCAAATGAAAAAGTGATACTTAAAAAATTGGTAACCATGTCATTGGACCACTTAACAGAGCCATATTTTGCGATTTTGATTAATGTGCTTGACAATTAGTAGCATATAGAATACAATCTTATATAAATATTACCAGTATTTATATAAAACTATGAATAATGACAAAAGAGAAAGTTTCAAGCGACTCTCCCAATCCAGATTAGGAAAGATAACAGATGCGCTTGATGTATTGGGTAACTGCTCGAATAAGAGTGCTTACGAGTACACAGAGGAGGATGTATCAGAAATTTTTGGCAAAATTGAGGAGAAAGTGCGCCAGACAAAATCAAGGTTCAAGCTAGAACCAGCTGTGCTTGTTCCTGGTGACAACAAATCTAAGACATGGAAGCAGCTTGCATCTAGTCTGAAGTCGCATGGATCGTTGAATCATGCATTCTCTAAGACACAGTGGGGCCATCATTGCGTGCGGTTTTACATTAGAGACAGCATGTTTTGGATTACATGCTATACCGCGGATTTTAAAGATGCTGATAAGCGTAGATACGGAATATTTATCTCTTACCCAGGCTTTTTTCAGCGAAGCAATATGAGTGTCAGCCAAAAGGCAGCAGTTGATTCTTTGCAGTCGCTTTTGATTAAGAATGGCGACAAGATTAACAGTGTCCTGCCAGATGCCTATATTGCCGACAAAGATGCGGACGATGGAGAGTTGGCTGGATGGACTCGTGATCTAAGTGAGTTTCCATCAGATGAAGCGGCAATCGAATGGCTGAAATCAATGCTCGATACATATTCAGAACTTGTAGTCCCATTGATAAAAGAAGTTTAAAATCTTTGGTTTCATGAAATTAATATCTAAATCAAAGTTTCTTCAATATCTCGAGTGTCCAAAGGATACATGGTTTCTGCTGCATATGCCGAACCTTCCGGAATTCGAGGTATCGACTTCTGAGCAAGGCATAATGGATCAGGGGAATGTCGTTGAAGAGTATGCAAAGAAGCTCAAAATATTTGCTGGGTATATTGAGGTCGAGAAACGGGGAAGAGAAGCAGATGAGGAAATTAGAAAACTTCTATCTCAAAAGGTTCCAGCCATATATCAACCCACCTTTGTTGCTGATGGATTTGTCATTCGTTGTGAC
Organism: bacterium; assembly: GCA_043756865.1. Taxonomy (GTDB): domain Bacteria; phylum Patescibacteriota; class Minisyncoccia; order Phycocordibacterales; family UBA6899; genus MHLP01. The sequence continues at coordinate 36,901 of JAYUQG010000019.1, forward strand.
TTCCTTGTGTGGAACAACAATGAAAGGAAGTGGGACCTGTATGAGGTGAAGGGCACTAATTCAAAAAAGGATGAAGGGGGTCCACGGGACCACATCTCTGATATCGCATTTCAGGCAATCGTACTTGATCGCGCCGGTGTTTCCATTGGTAATAAATACATCGTCCATCTTAATAATGAGTATATTCGTGGCGACGAGTTGGATGTCGAACAGCTTTTTATTGTGAGCGACAGTACTGCTCAGGTAAAAGAAATGCTTGATGTTACTTCAGCACAAATGGAAAAGGCTAAAGAGTATCTCAATCAAGAAAATGAGCCGAAGGATGGTTGTGATTGTCATTTTAATGGTCGCAGTAGGCACTGCGACACGTTTGAGCGTTCACACCCCGAGATACCTGAATATTCCATACACGATATCTCGCGCATTGGGCTAAAGCCAGACAAGTTGATTCAGCTCATCACCGATGGAATTTATCATCTCGAGGATATCGACGACACATCAGATTTTAGTGTTATTCAGCAGAACCAAATTCATACCCACAAGACGAAGAAGGAAATTATTGATGTAAACGAGATTGCCAAGATTCTTGATGGTTATAAATATCCACTATACTTTTTTGATTACGAAACATTTGCGCCAGCGGTACCGATATACCCAGGATATGGAACATATCGTCGTATCCCGATACAGTTCTCTTTGCACATCATAGACGAAAGGGGTGGTGCACTCCGTCACGTTGATTATGTACATACTGAAAACTCGGATCCATCTATTTCAGTAGCCAAAATACTAGCTGATACGATTGATCCGAATGGCACTGTTCTTGCGTGGAATGTGGGGTTTGAAAAAGGTGTTACAAAAGAGCTTTCTGAACGCTTGCCGGAGTACAAAATTATACTCGATAGAATTTGTGATCAAATGCAGGATTTGCGTGATGTTTTTTCGAAACAACACTATGTGCATAAAGACTTTTGTGGGAGTTCAGGGGTGGGGGCTGTTATGGAGGCATTGTTGCCACATATGACATATGACCATCTGCCATATACGGGAAACGATGTTGGTTTCGTCTGGTGGAAGGATATTGTGAACGACGGAGCAAGTCCTGCTGATCGTGAAAAGAAGACGCACCTCATCCGTGAATACTGCAAACAAGATACTTTTGTAATGGTCGAAATCTTCCGTATCTTGAGTGATATTGCCAGAAATTAATTTTGCTTTACGCCGATTAGTAATGGTTGTAGGGTAATGATTGCCGAGGGTGCATACGGGAGATTGTCATGCATCGATCCCACTTGGCATAAAATGCAAAATATCAAAATAAATATATGAATGAAATTATTTGCCCAAATTGTAAAAAAGCTTTCAAGGTTGACGAGACCGGATTTGCCGATATTTTAAAGCAAGTCCACGATCATGAGTTTGAAAAAGAACTAAATTCACGTGAGGAAATGCTAAAAAAAGATAAAGAAAATGCAGTTAAACTCGCCGAGGCAAATATTACGAACTCACTGCAGAAAGACATTGCAAAGAAGGATGCTGAACTAGCCGAAATAAAATCCAAAATTAATAACGCAGAGCTTGAGAAAAAACTTGCAGTCACTGAAGCGGTCAATAAAATTGAAAAAGAGCGCGATGAACTAGCTGGCGAGCTGAAAAGTAAAGATGCTGAGAAACAACTACTCGAGACATCACTAAAAGATAAATATACTACTGAGCTCAAGACCAAGGACGATATCATCAAGATGAAAGATGAGGAAATTGCTCTTCGTAAAGATATGAAGGTCAAGCTTTCAACAAAAATGATCGGTGAAACACTTGAACAACACTGCGAAACCGAGTTTAACAAACTTCGCGCAACTGGATTTCAGAATTCGTATTTCGAAAAAGACAACGACGCAAAAACTGGCAGTAAGGGTGATTATATCTATCGCGAAACCGATGATGCTGGTAATGAAATCATTTCTATTATGTTTGAAATGAAAAACGAAGGCGATGAAACAGCTACCAAGAAAAAGAACGAAGACTTTTTACGCGAACTTGATAAGGATCGCGCCGAAAAAAAGTGTGAGTATGCCGTTCTAGTTACACTTTTGGAATCTGAAAATGAGCTTTATAACACCGGCATTGTTGATGTTTCTCATAAATACCAAAAAATGTATGTAGTTCGACCACAATTTTTCATTCCCATGATAACTCTACTACGCAACGCATCCATGAACTCGCTTAAGTATAAAGCCGAGCTTGCGGTGGTAAGGAATCAGAACATCGATATCACCAACTTCGAGGAAAATATGAACAAGTTTAAAGATGGCTTTAAAAAAAATTATGAGCTTGCTTCAAGCCGATTTAAAATAGCAATCGATGAAATCGACAAAACCATTGACCATCTTCAGAAAACCAAAGATGCGCTCCTGTCCTCTGAAAATAACCTTCGTCTAGCGAACAATAAAGCAGAATATCTGACAATCAAAAAACTGACGCATGCCAATCCTACAATGACTAAAATGTTCGCAGATATTACTGATGCAAGTGAATGAGTACAACCTTTTGACGTTCGGTCGGTTGTATTACATGCAGATAATTAAATAGTGCTTTATCCAGAGTGTGGCGAGAGACTGGCTCAACGACCCACCGGCAACCCTCAGTAATGAGAAGGTGCCAACCAGCCCCGAAAGGGGAAAGATAAACGTCGAAACTCTTTCCTTTGTACGGATGGAGTTTTTATTATTTAGGTTCAAAAACATGAGATCAACAACTATCAGTCGTGAAGCGTACCTTGGCAGTAAAGAGGAGAAGGAAATTTATGAATTAGAGGAAATAGACAGCAACAAGTATCGGCTACTCGGACGTGCCACAGGGATTAGCATGGATCACTGCGTACTCATCGGATCAAATCACAAAAAAGAATTCTGGCACAGAGTGTATGGATTTCAGATTATACAAAATGAAAAAACAGAGAGAGCACTGCTTGAGGCGGCGCGGAAGATCAAGCCAGAGACCGAGTCGTATGTGACCGTGCAATTCTATGAACGGCTTTCAGAAGAAAAGTATATGTTTATACCCAAGCGCCTGGAAATTGCTGACCGTCCTGAGTTAAGCAACTTTCCACTTAATATATTGTTCGGCACGGCATGTCTCACTGACAACAACAGACAAATATTCGAAACGTCAGAATATGTCCCCGACCTCACCACCTTTACAGAGGAAGGTGATGAGCAGAAGTTGCGCTACTACAATTCACTCGATAACACGCGATGCCACTCTGCAGAGATTGTGTATAACACAAAAGACCAATCGTATGTCGGTACGAAGTATCGCGGTGATAAACATGCCGGCATGGCTTTTGGTAATGCGTGGGATCCGTTCTTTGTGCATTTCACAATGCTGGGAGTAGGGGTTAACATTGATTAGACTGAGATTCAACAATGAAACCCACAACACCCCAAACCATTTCTCCTGCCAAGATGACGTTTGCCGTAGAGGCAAACTACGCGTCTTCGGGTTGGAAGACTCTGGTATTCAATTGCTATTGCCATACGCTGTTTGAGGCCGCCGAGGCAATTGGGACAGCAACACACTGTTCAGTAGCAGAATCAATCCGCTTGGCAGGCGTTGCCGAAACAACTGGCCAAGCAATCGTCATGGAAGGATCAGAATTTGAATGTGAGACAGCTGCCGGGGTGATTCGCGGCCGTGGACTTACCTCGCTCGCAACGACTTAGCTTAAATCATGCACCATGTCTAATCTTGGCTAATCTGCAATTGCACTCTTGCCAAAAATCAGAAAATAAGCATAACAATATATGTATTTTCATGTAGTATTCAAGATATATGATTATCAAGGGCATATGTCACAGGTGTCATAATTATGGGGATATCCAGCCGAACGGATATACCATGGAGGGTATTTGTGAAAATTGTATCAAGGGCGCCCAGCGCGAAAAAATACAAGAGCAGGAAAGGGTAGATAAAGAGCGACAAGAAAGAATTATCGCCGCTCTTGCACCAGCACAAGCTCTCCTGTCAGGTGGGAATATCATCGGCGCAGACCAGGTTGCTCTTGAGCAAGGATCGGACGAATTGCTTGATGAATACGAAAAAATTAAGTCTAAGTATATACAAAAGGATTTACGAAACTTGGAGAAAGAACTCGAGGTGGGTGAAGGATATTTTGACGATGAAAAGGCCGTTGCTCTTTCTAAAACAGGAAAAAATATCCTTGTTCAAGCGCGAGCTGGTTCGGGGAAGACGACTGCAATAGCGTTGCGAGTGCGCCACCTAATTAAATTTTACGGTGCGAAGCCCGAAGAAATACTCATTCTTGCATTTAACAGGAAGGCAGCAGAAGAGTTTCGACTACGAATCAATAGCTACTTCAAAGGATCAAATCAAATTGCTACGGAATCTAACACACTAACATTCCATGCTCTCGCGCGTAGAATAGCAAATACTACAAAGAACATATTGCAGGATGAGAGCAGGGATGGGAGCGAGGAGGGACGACATGGTGAAGACAAGAAGTTACAGATTGATTTTGTGCGAGAATGTTTTAATAAGGTAGAAAAAGAAGGACATGGTCTTATCGAAAAACTTTTCTATCTATTTTTAAAATCGGCGTCTGAAAAAATTGGTGGCTTATTTAGAAACAGCGAGGACTACTATCTATATTTACGAAACCTACAACACGTAACGATAGCTGGAGAGATTGTTAAGTCAAGAGGGGAGAAGTATATTGCCGATTTTCTATTCGAGCATCGAGTTACAAAAAATGGAAGGGAAATTGAATATGCATATGAGCGCAACATTAAAAAGAATATTAATGCAACTCGTCCATATAGCCCCGACTTCTCACTATTTTTTGTTGAAGATGAGGAGAAATTAGACCTTCAGGCCGTTGTCGAATTCTTTGGTTTTACCGAAAGTTATCCTGGGTACCCCGGGTTTTTTGAATCGCGGGCTGCGTCCAGGTCATATCTAAACGAAGCAGAGCAAAAAAGAATATTATTTCGAGATAAGGACATGAAGCTGGTTGAAATGAACGCCAATGACCTGACATCTTCTGCAGATGTTAAATTAGAAAATAAGGAAGACGCAAACCGGCAGTGGTTTGAGGAAATCCTTCGACAGCGACTTACGCGGTCTGGTTTCGATATTTCTAAAGAGTGCCTAAGTATTAAGGAAATACTTGCAAAAATTCCCAAGGTGGAAAGAAGAAAAAAAGCATTGGTAAAACAAATAACGCAATTCATTAACAAGGCTCAAAAAATATCTTACGATCCGGATACGATCAGAACAATTGCGGGAAAAGAGAAGGAAAACGGAAGATTGAGTAAGCGCACAGAGTATTTTATTAAAATGGCATGTCGAGTATATGAGGAATATCATTCCAGACTGGAGAAGGAGCCGTTCACTGACTTCGACGGACTTCTTGTTGATGCAATAAAGAGAATTAAAAATGAAGGTAGCGTCTGCAAGATATTGCCCAAGGGAGGAAAGGGAGAGTCCCAAGATATAGGAAACATAAAATACATACTTATTGACGAGTACCAGGACTTTTCGAAATTATTTTGCGAGCTTATTGATGCAATCAGAACAAATAATCCACAAGTTTCATTTTTTTGTGTCGGAGATGATTGGCAGGCTATCAATGCATTTGCGGGCTCAGATTTAGAATATTTTGATAACTTTGAAAAATATTTTGTTGGCGGCCGTCGAACAAAGTTGCTGACGAACTATCGTAGTTGTGCACACATAATCGAGCATGCTAATTGTCTAATGAGGGGCAGGGGTGATGATGGAAAACCACAAGCACAAAAAGCTTTCGGTAGAGTGTATCTCATGTCGTTGCTTTGGGTTGAGAACAGACGGGATCAAGAATATGAAGCAGAGTTTTTAGAAGATGAAAAATATAGGTCGGCTGCAAAGTTGCTTCTGGGACTTGAGGATGCTGATAAAGCAGCCCCATTTGAACTTGTCTCTTACTTAAAAACCGTCGAGAAGGTTGTAAATGATTTGCCGTCGGATAAAAACATCTGCCTACTATTTCGTGGCAACCACATTCGTGGGTCCGAAATAACCAAATTCACAGAACAAATCCGTGCATGGACATCAGGTAATAAAAATAGAGTCATATGTTCGACGGCCCATGGATTTAAGGGAAAGGAATGCGACGCAATCGTTGTGGTTGATGCAAACCATAGAAGTTATCCAAAGTTTCATCCCGACAATGAGCTAATGGAAATACTCGGCGTAACGTTGTCGAAGGTGATAGACGAGGAGCGTCGCCTATTCTATGTGGCAATTACGAGAGCAAAGGAAAGTTTATATTTGCTATATGACAACGGTGCGACGGTTGGTATATCGGATTTTATTGGAGAAATTGAAAAAGGTGGCTGGAATTATGAGTTAATGTCATCACGTGGCTCAAGTAAGAAGCTAGACGAGGAGCTAGATATGGGTGATGAAATTGCCTTTTAAGTGACACTCGCCGATCTCATTCCTGTGTCACTTTTGTCACTTTTTCAACGTGCCCGAGACCCTTCGTTGTGATAATCTGAAACTAGGCGATTCGGCCAAGGTGGGCTTGGCCGACCACGGTTCTAGCTCGAGACGGCCAGCCAAGTTATAGTGAAATGAGGTAACCTCTTGAATTGTTAGCTGGAGGCAGATAATATACTGATATGAATTATACTCGTATTGCTTTTGCTGCATTGTTCATATTTATTATTCTCGTTGTATTTTTTTATTCTAATTATGAATCAAAAGCACCTTATGTTGTCCACTCCGGCGACGGCATGGCAGAGCTCCGCATCCCACATGACGCGGTGCTCACGGGTGGAACACTTGCGGACATAAAGATGAGCGCCATTTCACCTGCAGAGTTCTTCGCAGAGAGTAATCAACCCACCAACAGCGCAAAGGTGTACAAGCTTGAGCCAAATGGTCTCTCGTTCTCTAAGCCCGCGACAATCGTGGTGACTTATCCATATGATGCAAAGAAATCATATGCCCCAGTATTTCTCACACATGCAGATAATGGGAGTAGTGTAACTAGCCTCGATATCACCGACGCACAAGTCGATGAAGCAGGAAAGACAATGACTATTTCGGGCGAACTGAGCCACTTCACTATATTTGTTTCAAACCCCGAACCGCACATATTTGTCGCCACCACTCTGCCTGAAGGCAAACTGACAAAATCGATAGGTGAGTCGTTCATACACACACTGCTCGTCACTCCCGGAAAGTGGGAATACACGAATCATCCAAGCCGGCTCGACCCGAACTATACCGTACGTGTCACCCTAGAAATTGGAAATGGTACGAGATGGAATATGAACAATGATTATCGCAGTCCACACATAATTCGCACATCAGGAAGGATGGTGCCAGCGGAAGTGGTGCGCGAGCCAGCTAACCTTGCGGCAGTTGAGGCGTATCGTTTGTCGACCACATTTACATGTCAGACGGAGGGAGAAGACGCCGCATTTGTAATGGGAGGTGCATGGTTCACGTATACGCTCCAGCTTACTGCGGTTGATTCGGTAAGCAATAGGCCACGTGTTGAACGTGACAAACGGCTTGGATGGGTTTTACCTCCCACTAACCCGCAAGTGACGTGTATTGCAGGTGCATCGGAGGTTGCCACTACTACGGTCGGGGTCACGGGCGCAAACGTCAACACGAACGCTACCACCCCCGTTACTCCAAAAAAACCTACGGGAGTAATCACTGTATGTGGACTGCCGGGTGGGCCTGCATGCCCCAAGCGCTAAAAACAATCACTGCAGGAAACAGAAATTACTAAATACATACAGTGCGTCTAAAAAGTACACAAACAAACTAGTACGTGTAAGAATACTAAAATGATGAAATATATAATTATTGCTCTTGGTGCCGGGATGCTCGGCTACGCACAAGTGAGTATTGCGACAACTGCGGGCTCTGAGATAAAAATCGCTGCTCCTGCGAGTATCGCAATAATGATGCCACCGGAGATTAGTCTGGCAATCAATGGGGTGGCAGGAAAACCTTTTATTCTTGATGGCACAAAAAGTCAGGATGATGGAGGTGTGCGTAAATTTCTTTGGGTACAAACCGAAGGTCCTATAGTTCTACTCCCTGACGCAACAGCAGTGAAACTGTTCGTCACTCCGCCACGAGGAGGTACGTACGTGTTCGATCTTCAGGCGACAGACGCAATTGGCCTCATGACCACAGTACAGCGAGTAAAAGTTGTCGTTGGTGACCCCGATTTCGACCTCATTAAGGCAAGCCCTCCGCCACCCCCTACACCCACGACTAGTGTTGTGGCAAATCCGCTCTATGAAGACAAAAGTCAGAGTGGGGTAAATCCTGTGTATCAGTCTAGAGAAATGACAGTCGCACCCACACCTTCTGTTGTAAAACCAAGACCAATGGGTGACTCCGATTCTGATCTTTTAAACAAGATAACCCCGCCACCCTCGCGTCCCATTAATGACCCCGACCGCGATGGGTATCCAGATGTCATGACCGGCAAAGCGCCCGTGACCCCTCCCATATCCGGTGACCCTGATTTTGACCAGCTCAACATTCAGTTCGATGAAGATGCCGACAATGACGGCATACCTTCAATGGACGAAGATATTTTAGAAAACGCAAAGGTGACAGTGCGTGGGTGGGACTTCGAGAAAAAGGAAGTTATTGCGGCACATCCTGAGCTCGTGAGAAGCTCGGGGGATTTACGAGTATATGCAGAAGCAGTGACTATCGACAACCTGCAAATTACGAAAGTAAAGATCGACAAGTCCACAATTAAGGTTGACGCAATTGAAAAAGGGAAATTGTTTTGGTTTATACCCGTAGACATGAATTCACAAATCGTCATAAAGCACGATGATACGTCACCCTCGGAAGACACCGTCACCGTGGATTTGCCATGGTGGAGCATTTTCGTCGACGACGATGTTGATACCGCAGCAATCGAGAGTGCGGTCACACTTGAACTCGCGGCAACACCGCAGATTGGAGTAGCCACTGGAGAAATAGGGGTTACGCTCACTCGTGTTTCCCGAGTACTCAACAGTCTTTCGAACGTGCTCAAAACTAAACACGATACAGTCAAGAATTCAATCAACAACGTACGCTAATGGCTAGTTGAGTATTAGCCATGCTGCGTTTTGTGAGCATGAGATAGGCAGTGTATAATAGGCGTCATGAAGGGATTTCACACAAACATTGAGACGGAAACGCTGGAGAATTTACACTTTCGCAAAGTGCTTTACACTGGTACACACATGCAACTCGTGCTTATGACACTCAAGAAAGGTGAGGAGATAGGTTTCGAGGTGCACGCTGATAATGACCAGTTTTTTCGCTTTGAATCTGGCAGCGGTAAGGTAATTATCGACGACACTGAGTATTCTGTGAGTGATGGTGCGGCGGTTATTATCCCTGCAGGGGCGAAGCATAATGTGGTAAATACGGGAACTGATGAGTTGCGGATGTATACGTTATACGCACCTCCGCATCACAAGGACGGGATAGTGCGAATCACAAAAGAAGAAGCTGAAGCGCACGAGGAGGATTTTGATGGCAGGGCGACTGAGTAGGGGGCACAGCACTTCTTGAATCCTGCAGATAGTTTGAGCTATACTAAACGCATGAAACACATACGCCGCATTCATTTGTCTCTATTATCAGCATTTCGCGCATGGATTCCTCTTGCTGTTGCTATTACGGGAATATTTATCGCCCTCTATTGCACGGGGCAATTTATACTCCGCTCTCTCGCAAACGAAGAACAGGTGCGTATTAGCGCTGACGTGGTGCGTTACCTCGAAGGAGGAGGAGATCCAATGGCGCTAAACAGCCCCATGCCCACCGATATCGGAACAGGTCTTGCACCATATATCATTTTTTACTCACTTGATCTAAGGGCGATGGCAGGCTCTGGTCTTCTAGACAACGAAAGCCCCGTACTGCCACGTGGAGTGTATGAGTTCACAAAAAAATGGGGTGAGCACCGCCTCACATGGCAGCCAAAACCCGATGTGCGTCACGCTGTGCTTATGCGCCATCTTGATACACCCACCGCTGGATATTTATTGGTAGGTAAATCGCTAAAAGAAACTGAGCGTACAATTTGTGTACTCTGGAGCATCCTGAGCGCCTTGTGGGCACTGACAATGCTCTTGTCTTTGTTGGCAACGGCAATTATCAAAAAGCCGTAAGTAATAAACGAAGGATAGCAAAACGGCCACACCTGTGGCCGTTTTGCTATTTTGGTGTTGTAGTCGCCTTCGTGCTTGTCGCTCTGAGTGCGGTCAACTCGGGGATAAGTTGCTCGATTTCCTCCCGAGACTTGAAGCCGTAATAGGGTTTTCTGTTCACAATAAGTACGGGGAACCGGTCCTCAAGTTTATAGATGGATTTGAGTGTCTCAATAACGGATAGTCCGAGATTGTAGTCGAACGCATACACATGAAGGGTCTCATAATCCTCGCGCATTGAGGTAAGTACGTAACCCATTTTTGTACAATCATCACAGTCGCCCTCATTGGAGTAGAAATAGATAATGCTTAGCGGATTAGCATTACACTGCTTCGTCCGTTCGCGTAACAGCAGATAGTCTTTGATTTGCAGTAGTGAGTAATACTTTTTTAGACTGATAACCTCAGGATCGTCCGCACCACGCTGGTCCTCCATATACGCAAGCCGTTTCGCGAGCATGTTTATCTCATTAATGAGAATGGGGTTGCCGCTTTCATCCATCTCGCAAGATACATCGGCAAGAAGTGCGTACTGAATTTCTGACTCTAATATATTGAGATTGATGTTGTCCTCGATGTTTTTTACCTGTGAAAGGCGTTGCTGATACAGGTAATCCGAAAAAAGAAAAATAATAGCAAAAATGCCCAGTGTTATAAAAAAAACGAGAATGTATTTTTTTGTATTCAAATCTTGTTGCATGTTGGATGAATATGGAATGAAGATTATCTCCAGCCCGCTTCTTTGGCGGTTATGAGGTTATAAAGTGAGCGCGCAAGCCAGAACGGTGCGATAAGGCCATAAAGTAACACAAAATAGAGCATATCACGAGAAAACGTAAGTCTCTTTACCGCCATGCGTGTGCCCATTACCATAAAGAAAATAGTAGCAAAAAACAAGCTATAGACGATTAACCTTTTGAATTCAAGGTTAAGCGCAAACCAGTCGAAGTTCGGCAGGCCAAAATTGAAATGAAATCCTATAGCACTGTATTGTAAGTACTTTTCGTAAAAAAGAATAAATAGATTCTTAATATATAGTGCACAGAAAAAGAGAGCGATAAATATCGAGAAAAATGCAAAGGGGAGCGTAAGCAGACCCAGATTACCGTACTTGCGGTTAAAGAACATGAAACGATACTGGAAAAGTGCATTTTTTAGGAAGCCCGTTACCCAACGTACACGTTGTGTGTAAAGCGCGCGCGGCGTGGGGGGGGAGACCGTATACACGAGCGCAGTGTGCGAATTCTCAATCTTCATACGATGAGACTGCATGCGCAGTGCCATTTCCATGTCCTCGGTGCTGTATCCATGCACAAAACCTCCAATTTTCTCAAAAACGGACCGGCGGTAGATAGAAAAGGGGCCAGGTGTAACATAGAGCCCATTAATCCTGCTAAACACCTTGCGTGTAAACTCTCCTATCATGTACTCAGTAGACTGAATCCTGCGAAGAACGTTGTCGGGATTATGAATTTGCACAGATGGGGTTACTGCCATAACCTCTGCGTCGTCAAAGTATGGGATAATTTCGATTAGGGCCTGATTATCCACGTACGAATCAGCATCAAGACACCCGACGAGGTCACTTGTGGTGTGCGTCAGACCCAGATTCATGGCCGTATATTTACCTCCATTCTCTTTTGTAAAGACTCGAATTTGGGGGTGTCCATCAAATCGCCTTGCTACCTGCAGAGTGTTGTCTGTAGAGCCATCGTCTATGATGTAGATGAAAAGACGGTCTTTGGGGTACTCAAGTGCCAGCAGTGAGTCAACAGTACCAAGTATGGTTTCTCCCTCATTCCAAGCGGGAACCATAATGGTGACACTGGGGTATTTTCCGGGCATGCGTTGCTTTCTGGTTGCCGAATGTTCAAATCTTTCCTTGTCTTCAAAATACGTGACAAGCAGAAAAACCTCAAAATACATGATAAGGAAGAGTAATCCATAGACAGGTAGGGAAAAAAGTTGCTCCATATTCTTACAAAAATACCCCGATTTTTCAGGGCTTATGGCAATCCTAATCCCAAAAGAGCTATAAGTAAAGGCATTTATTGGCAAATACAACCCCATCTTCAATCAGTGCATTTTGGTGAAAATAGACTGAAATCCATTTTGAGCCTTATTTACCAACAGAAAACGTCAAATTAGATATATTCGATGGGAAATGTCAAATTAAGTTTTAGCAAAAAAAAATCTCTTAAAAAAAATGACCAGATTTTTAATTGCAATAATACGTTGTATAATATAGCTATTTTCGAGTGTGGAGAATTAGAGTTGCCCCAAAAAGACATGTGGGTACAATGGCTTGGTATTCAAAACTGTGCCCAAAGTGATTGACTATATCGGTTAATCATGATATAATAAATTTTACGCAGAACTTCAGCTAATACCATCTCCCAAACATGCAAACCTACAATAACCAAGGTGAATCCATCGGTGAACCGACGGGGTCAAAGCGACCCCTTGCCATCAGCATGGGACTATTGGTGCTTCTTGCCACGATTGTCCCACAATCAGCTCTCGCAGCCACCACATATCTCAGAAACAACGCTGAGCAGTTTGTCGATAGGACAGAGGAGAGATACGGGGAAATGATTGATGTAGCGGGATTGCTGCATGATTATGACACAAAGATGATTATTGCGGTCATTATTGTAGAATCTGAGGGAAAGGAGAAGGCCGTATCCCACAAAGGTGCGCAAGGGCTTATGCAGCTTATGCCCGGGACGGCTAAGGCCATGGGGGCAAAAGATCCCAAAGAACCCTTTCAAAATATCCTTGCGGGGACAAAGTACCTCAAAGAACTTGAGCGTATTTACGGCTTTGATTCCAAGCAAGAGGCGCTTGTGGCATACAACATGGGTCCAACGCGGGCAAAGCGCTGGTTATCTGAATACGATGCAAAAGACTACGGTTATGTAAAAAAAGTTATGTACGTGCATGGCTTACTCGAGGCACGAGAACTTGAGGATAAACGCGTGGCGGAAGTAACCGCACAAAAGATGGCAATAGCTGAGCTGTATGCAATTGGCACGAAGCCCATGATGACCAAGCCAAGAAGTCTTTCACTCACAGAGTTGAACGCCACACTTTCCCGAAAAGAGATACTGCAGAGCGAAGCGGCGAAATAATAAACACAAAAAGCACCCTATAGTGGTGTTTTTTGGTATAGTGAAATTATGTTTGATATATCAGTTATATCCGCATTTATTGGCGGACTACTTACGTTTCTTGCTCCCTGCACACTCCCACTCATTCCCGCTTACTTGGCTTTTATCGGGGGTACGACCGGTCAGAGTGCACATGGTACGAGCGTGCGTCGCAACCTGCTTTTGAATGCAGTCTGTTTTATCCTCGGTTTTTCTTTTGTGTTTATTGTCTTCGGAATGGCGTCCGGCGCCCTTGGTACCTATCTTGTACTTTATCGCAAAATTCTTGCTCAGATTGGGGGTGTTGTTGTAATCCTGTTCGGCATCTCAATGCTCGGGGTGTTTACATTGCCAAGTATATCCGCAGGGTGGGGAGGTTTTGTGCCAAAGTGGCTAAAGGCGGGAACAACAAAAGGTTCATTTCTGCTCGGACTGCTTTTTGCACTCGGCTGGAGCCCATGCCTCGGCCCCGTGCTTGGGACCATCTATATACTTGCAGTAACCAAGGGGACGGTGCTCGCAGGAGGAGCGCTGTTATTTGTATACTCGATGGGACTTGCGTTGCCATTTCTTGTCGTGGCCTACCTTTATGGTTCTGCGTGGACGTACGTGGGCACACTCGGCAAATTTCTCCCCGTTATAAGCAAGGCAGGCGCAGTGCTTCTGATTGTCATCGGACTACTCCTTGTCATTGGGCAGTTTGGTATGTTGAATACCTGGGTTATTAACCTTATTGGAGATATTGGGTATGACCGTTTTGTTGAATTGATGTAGTCCCTAAGTTAAACCCCAGAAGACAGTAGTTGCATGATTCCTGTTGGTTGCAAGTACTCAAAAAAGGTAGAATTACATCATGGATAAAAAAAGCACAATTGTTATCGCCGTTATTCTCGGTCTCGCGCTTGTCGGCTTTATCGTGATTTCATTTCAAAAATCTACACTTGATACGCAGTCCGCTACGCAGGACCTCGCGTCCACAACGCAGTGGATGAATAGCCCCGCTGCTCCGGCGGATAGTCAGCCGATGGCACAAAAAATTGTTATTACTGCAAAGCATGCCTACCGCACGGGTGAGCATATTATTGTTGGCGAAATCCCACTGCCAACGCAGTGTCACATCCTTGAGTCAAAGGGCATCGCTTCCGCCGACAAAAAACAGGTCTTTTTTGAGTTCATTTCAACCATTAAAACGGGTGAGGTTTGTGCGCAATCAATCACACCGGCACGTTTTCGAGTGAACGTGAAGGCGGACAAACCGGCACGCCTAAGCGCCACCCTAAACGGGCAAGAAGTTACCCTCAACCTCATCGAGGCTGGACCAAATGAAGACCTTGAAAATTTTGAGCTCTACCTTAAGGGGTAATGTTGTCTCTGTCTAGCGCGGAAGCGTCAGGACTTACGTTCCCCGTCTGCCGTCGTAGTCCTTTACTTTTCACGAAAATACAGCCCCTTGCGTATTGGTTTTGACTCAGCTTCGGTACATTTGCTACCCTAGCGTTACTATGCAAAAACAAAAACAACAGCTTTTACTCATGTTGGTGATTGGGGCGCTCGTAGGTGTATTTGCCGTTAAGGCATTTAGTGGTGACTCGGCCGATAATCTTAGTCGGGACGACGGGACTACTCCATCGGGTGCTACAACCACAAGTGTGATTGATGCTACGCCGAAATCGAGTATTTCCAAAAGCAGCAGTTTTCCTATTCCTCCAAGTGTTCCCGCAAATACTCGGGTTGGGCTTTCGGTGTCAGACCAAGCCGCAGCACGCACCGTACTCATCTCAGGTCTCCAGACAGCAGAAACAGGATGGGTGGCAGTGTATGACGAAAAAGATGGTGCTCCTTTCTGGATACTTGGCGCACAAAAAATAAACCCAAGTGACAAACAGGTGACCGTCGACCTACTTCGACCAGAAGGTATGATTTCAGGTAAGACTTACTTTGCGGCTATTCTCTTCGAGAACGGGGATGGGGTATTCAACAGGCTCACCGACCTTCCTCCACTCACACCCGACAAGGTAACTATCGTCAGCTTCAAGGCACTATAAGATTTTTCACACTTAAAGACAGGCACCTTGTGGTTACCCACAGAATGCCTGTTTTTTAGTTTCCCATGAAGTCATGCTATAATATTTGGGTAGACAGGCTCCTGCGAGGTAAGGCATGTCACTCTTTACATGAGAAATATCAGGGTACTAATGTTTGGCTGGGAATTCCCCCCGCATAATAGCGGTGGTCTTGGAACAGCCTGCTATGGACTGACCAAGGGGCTCACCCTTGCAAATGTTTCGATTACATTTGTATTACCAAAACGCCTCAGTGGTTTCGACCACGATTTTCTCAAAATTGTTTTTGCGAATATTCGCAATATCAAGCTACGCAGTATCACCAGTCTCATACATCCTTACATTACGTCTGAGAGATACGATGAATACTTGCGCACCGTACCCGAGGGTGCGATCTATGGACTCAATTTGTTTGACGAAGTTCGGCGATATGGACTGCAGGCACGTATTATTGCGGCAGAAGAACCACACGACATTATTCACGCTCATGATTGGCTATCGTTTAGAGCAGGCATTGAAGCGAAACGTGTTTCAGGCAAGCCGCTTGTGGTGCACGTCCATGCCACAGAGTTTGATCGCACTGCAGGTCACCCAAACCAGTACATCTACGAAGAGGAGCGCCGGGGATTACACGCCGCAGACTGTATTATTGCGGTGTCACAGCACACCAAAAACGTAATCGTTGAACATTACGGCATCGATGCGAGTCGCGTAGCAGTAGTACACAACGGAATCGACATGGCAGACCACCGCAGATCGCTTCCGCCCGCGCTTGATAACATCCGTCACCACGGGAAAAAGATTGTTCTTTTTGTGGGGCGCATCACCATTCAGAAAGGACCGGACTATTTTATAAAGGTTGCGAAGCGCGTCCTTGAATACGACAAGAACGTTCTGTTTGTTATTTCAGGAGCAGGTGACATGGAGCACCAGATTATCAAGCTTGCCTCAAACATGGGACTCTCGGACAGCATTGTGTTTGCAGGGTTCGTACGTGGAGACGACCTCATGAAACTCTACCGTGCCGCAGACCTCTATGTTATGCCATCGGTGTCGGAACCGTTCGGTCTTACCGCACTAGAGGCACTTGCAAACGGTACCCCCATTCTTGTCTCCAAGCAGTCGGGGGTTTCAGAAGTGCTTACACATGCGCTTAAGTCTGATTTTTGGGATATTGACGACATGGCAGACAAAATCATCAACGTTGTCGGTAGTAAAGGCCTTCAGGAGACACTTGGCGAGTTGGGTTCAAAAGACGTTGAGCACGTTACCTGGGAATCTGCAGCAGGGAAGTGTGTCTCCATTTACCAGAATGCTATGAGAAATTAGTGTGCGTCATGGCGCTGAATCAAAGACGCAATACGTTTTGGATTAGTTTATAACTTTTATCATATGCCCTCAGTCTGTTTCTATTTTCAAGTGCATCAACCATACCGCGTCAAGAAGTACCGGATTTTTGATGTGGGCAACGATCACGAGTATTTTAATGACCGCTCTGACCGCGACATCAACAACGAAAAAATCTTGCACAAGGTCGCGAACAAGTGTTATCTCCCGACCAATGCACTTATGCTCGAGCTTCTTGAGCAGCACCCAAAGTTTAAAATTGCATATTCTTTTTCTGGTGTTTTCCTCGACCAACTCGAGCAATTCTCCCCAGAAACGTTGCTCTCTTTCCAAAAGCTTGTGGCGACAGGGCGAGTCGAAATTCTCGACGAGACCTACTACCACTCACTCTCATTTCTCTATTCCAAAGAGGAATTCGTGAAGCAAGTAGAAATGCATCGCGCAAAAGTGAAAAAGCTTTTTGGCGTAACCCCAACAGTATTTCGTAACACCGAGTTGATATACAACAATGAGCTCGCTGCGTACGTGGAGGGCATGGGCTACAAGGCTATCATTGCAGAAGGAGCCGACCACCTACTAGGATGGCGCAGTCCGAATTTTCTCTATAAATCTCCAGGGACAAAGAAAATCAAGACCCTACTCAAGAATTACAAGCTTTCCGACGATATTGCGTTTCGCTTTTCGTCGCGTGACTGGGCTGAGTGGCCACTCACATCTGAGAAGTTTGCTGCATGGATAGGCAATGTAAATGGCAATGGCAATATTGTGAATCTTTTCATGGATTATGAAACTTTTGGAGAGCACCAATGGGAGGACACGGGCATTTTCAATTTTATGCGAGCGCTTCCGGGTGCAATACTGGCAAATCCCGATAATGATTTCGTTACACCATCCGAAGCCGCAGAGAAATACCCCGTTGTAGGTGAGTTTGATGCACACAACTTTGTCTCATGGGCAGATGTGGAGCGCGACCTTTCTGCGTGGCTTTCCAACAGTATGCAGCACGAGGCCATCAACAACATTTACGCAATGGAAGCAGATGTTCTTGCTACGGGAGACCAGAGCATCATCGAGGACTGGCGCAAACTCCAGACTTCCGACCACTACTATTACATGTGTACAAAATGGTTTGCCGATGGCGATGTGCACAAGTATTTTAACCCCTACGACACCCCCTACGAGGCATTTATTGCATTCAACAATGTGATTCACGATCTTCGAATACGTATTGAGGCACGTAAAAAGACGCGACAAGCAAGCAAGAAACCCGCGAAAGCTGGGGTAACTCCAAAAAAAGTGGCGAAGAAAGTAGCCTCCAAGACATCAAAGAAGGTTGCGAAAAAGAAGGTGGTCAAGGAATAGCATTAAATTTTATTTTGAGTTTTACCCATGCTAAACAGCGCATGGTGAAATGTTTTGCTATACTATCCTTATGGCGAAGTCCCTTGCTTTTGGAAATGGAACAGTACTCGTTTGCACTGACCAGTACGCACGCGTGCGTGATTTGTATTTTCCCTACATTGGCCTAGAGAATCACGCAGGCGGGAGCAATGCGCATCGTCTCGGAGTGTGGGTGGACGGGCAATTTTCTTGGCTCGACGATGGATCGTGGGTTATCGATGTACGCTCAGACACTGCATATACTGGCCTTACCAGTGCGTCGTCTGAGCGACTTGGCATATCGCTACATTTCACTGATGTCCTTTTTAATGAAAAGAACATTTTTTTGCGTAAAATTAAAGTACACAATACGCATTCTCGCGAACGCGAAGTGCGCTTCTTTGTAAATCACCAATTCGAGATTTATCACTCTGAAAAAGGGGACACTGCATTTTATGACCCCGAGAATAACACGGTGGTTCACTATGAGGGCAGGCGGGCATTTCTCGTGAATGCATGGCAAGACGATCACGGATTCGATGATTATACCGTCGGAATTTTCCAAATTGAAGGCAAAGAGGGGACCTACAAGGATGCGGAGGACGGGGAACTTGCGAAAAATGTAATTGAGCATGGTCGTGTGGATTCGACAATTGGCATCAAGCTTGTCATTCCCGAGGACAGCGTAAAGACATTTCACTATTGGTTCACCGTTGGTGAGTCCGTTGACGAGGTGCGTGAACTGAACAAATATGTACTTGCGCACTCACCAGACGCGGTGATGAAATCTGCGCGTGACTATTGGCATGCGTGGGTGGAGCGCAACGAGTGGAACTACTACGGCCTCGGCGATAACCTCATTGATTTATTCAAGAAGTCACAGTTTTTTCTACGCTCACACGTTGATAACCACGGGGGTATTATCGCTTCGGGAGATTCCGACATGCTTCAGGGGGGGCGAGACACCTACGCCTACGTGTGGCCACGCGATGCAGCATATGTTTCGGTTACATTAGACTGGCTTGGTGACCGTCATAGCGCAAGGAAATTTTTCGATTTCTGCAACTCTGTTATTACCAAGGACGGCTATCTGATGCATAAGTATCGCGCAGATTCCTCGCTCGGCTCATCTTGGCATGGATATGTTGTGGACGGAAAACCTGAGCTTCCTATACAGGAGGACGAGACTGCACTCATACTTTGGGCGCTTTGGGAGCATTGGCTGGCATCAAAGGATCTTGATTACATTGAGTCCATATACAACTCATTTATCGTCAAAGCAGCTACTTTCCTTGTGTCCTATCGAGACCCATATACCGGTCTACCGAAATCCTCATATAACCTCTGGGAGGAGAAGTTTGGCGTACATACGTATACCGCCGCGACTGTCTATGCAGGCCTCAAGGTTGCCGCACGATTTGCAGAAATACTTGGTAAAGATCGCTCAGAACATAACTTTGATGACGTTGCTGAAGAAATGCGCCATGCAATCATCAAGCACCTCTACGATGAGGAGAAAGGATATTTTATCCGATCTGTTTCGCACGATAAGGATGGAAAACTCACCTACGACAGAACACTCGATGCCTCGAGTGCATATGGCATATTTCTTTTCGGTGTACTGCCCAAGGACGATGCAAGACTTGTGCGTGCCATCAACCTCACCAAAGAGCGTCTCACTATAAAAACACCGGTACTTGGTATGGCTCGTTATGAAGGTGACCAATACTATCGCAGAGTTGAGGACGTTCCCGGTAACCCATGGTTTATTACCACACTGTGGTACACGCAATATGCGATTAGTATCGCGAAAAGTGACCATGACTTGGATCAGGTACGCAGCGACCTGAACTGGGTTGAGCGTTCTTCGTTACGATCGGGAATCCTTTCTGAACAATTGAATCCGCACACGCGTGAACAGCTTGGCGCAGCACCACTTACATGGAGTCATGCCGAATACATTCGTACGGTTATTATGTACATGCGTAAGCTCACGGAACTCGGGCTCATAAAAAAACATGTCGAATAATCTCGTTATCACACATCGCAACACGGGGAGAATGAAGCATGGGACACATGCGGTTCTCGACCAGACCTACCACGAGGAGTTGCTACGAATATCCCGTCTGCGCTCGGGTGCATACGAAACTCGCGAACACGTAATTCGACTTCCCGCAGATGCGAGTATGATTGCAGAAACAAAGCATATGGCAGAGCGCTTTTATAGTTCTACGCTTCGCTATGTTGTCGTTATTGGAATTGGTGGCTCAAATCTCGGTGCCAAAGCGGTGTATGACGCACTGCGTGGCTCACTTGACCTCGCATCACCAAACGAACCAAAAATCATTTTTCTCGACACCGTGAGCACGCACCTACTCCATGCCATAACAGAAATGCTGCTCACCAAGACAACGCACGCAGAAGAAATCATTATCAACCTTGTGAGTAAGTCGGGGAGCACCACTGAGAGCATCGCGAATTTCGAACTACTGATGGAGACACTTGCATCGCGCCTGCTCGATATCGAAAAGCGCGTTGTTATCACAACAGACAATGGTTCTCCACTGTGGAAGCTGGGAGAAGAGCGCGGTTACGGACTACTTACTATTCCCAAAATGGTTGGTGGGCGCTATTCAGTATTTTCGACTGTCGGACTCTTTCCTTTGATGCTTGCGGGAATTGACGTCGTAGAGCTTTGCGAAGGGGCAAAAAATGTACTTGAGTCACTTGAGCCCAACTCACCATCCGGCAATCGGGCGAAGCGTGCCGCAGAGGAGTTATACAGCTATCACAAAAGCGGCTGCAGTATATTGAATTTATTTTTCTTTAACCCTGAACTTGAATCATTAGGAAAGTGGGAACGACAACTTGTAGGGGAGTCGCTGGGAAAAGAGAAGGATAAGTCTGGAAAGACTGTACATGCAGGCATTACTCCAATCGTTTCCATTGGTTCAACCGATTTACACTCCATGGCACAGCTCTACTTTGGGGGTCCTCGAGATAAATACACCATGCTTATTCATGCTGGGGAGATAACCTCGAGAAAAATACAAGCGGAACCACTCTTGCCAGGACTTATAGCGCACCTCGGTGGCAAATCGCCCACCGAGGTCATGGAGGCAATTTTTTCAGGAGTAATGGACGCTTATACCACAAATGAATTACCCTTTGTCGAAGTACGCATGTCGCGACTTTCGGCACATACACTAGGCATGTATCTACAGTGGCGCATGCTCACCGTTATCTACCTCGCACACCTCATGCACGTGGACCCGTTTGATCAACCAAACGTTGAAGATTATAAGAAGGGCACGCGAGAGCGGCTCGCATTGCAGAATAAATAACGCAATTTTATGTATATATTATTTGATATTGGTGGAACAAACATGCGTGTTGCGCTTTCCCGAGACGGCGAGACATTTGATGAGCCCAAAATTATTCCCACACCAAAAGATTTTGATCAAGGCATGCAAGCGATTAAGTCTCTTGCGGCGGAACTTTCACAGGGGATGACCGTTATTGCCGCTGCGGGTGGCATAGCAGGGACACTGTCGCGTGACCGAACCATATTTTTAAATGGACCGCACTTGCAAGGGTGGAACAGAAAACCCATTAAGGCCGCACTGACAGAGGCATTCGGGGGAGTACCCACCTTTGTTGAAAATGACACCGCAATCGTCGGGCTTGGCGAAGCCGTCGCGGGTGCAGGCAAGGGCTATCCTATTTGTGTATACCTGACTGTTTCAACTGGTGTTGGTGGGGTGCGCATTGTCGATCAAAAGATTGATGTTTCTGCTATGGGGTTTGAACCAGGGCATCAGATTATTGATGCAGGAGGCCTCTTGCGACAAACCTCGGTGGGGGGGCAGGGAACAGACCTTGAGGGATACGTTTCCGGTACTGCGATCAGCGAACGCTACGGAAAGAAGCCTTATGAAATTACTGACGAAGCATTCTGGGAAGAAATGGCACGACTACTTGCGTATGGCGTGAACAATACTATCGTCCACTGGTCTCCCGATGTCGTTGTAATTGGTGGATCTATGATGAAAAAAATTGGCATACCCATCGACCGTGTTCGCGCACATCTTCAGGGAATTCTTCAAATTTATCCTGAACTCCCTAGAATTGAGCACTCGGCGCTGGGGGACATCGGGGGGCTCTGGGGGGCACTCCATTTTGTGAAGCAGTGCTTAGGCAATGTCACAAAATAACATGGATCGTCTCGCTCTCATATTTACCCCATCTTCAACTTTACTTCAATCTCGGAATCTTCACCGTAATCCGACTACGCCTCAGCTTCCGCTCAATCAGCAAAGTCGCGACCTAAAAAATAATGAGCAATGCGAATATATTTTTGGAAGTACTCGTGGTGGTGAATCTGTGGCAAATCTGAAACCGAATCCGACCATATTATTTAGTGACAGTGCCTAGAAAAAAGTAACAGTATTTAACTATCATGAAAAAGCACCACAGCGAACTCGATATTTTTGATGACCAAAAGTCACCATTCTTTGCAATCGCAAACAACACGCTTGCAATAGCTACACTTGTATCAATTTTGGCCATCGTCCTTGAAACGGTAAATTCGTTTGCGCACTACCAGCCTATTTTCACGTTGGTTGAGTATACGACCACTCTGCTCTTTGCTGGTGAGTATTTTTTGCGCTTGTGGTTAGCAAAATCGAAAGCTCGATACGCGTTTAGTTTTTTTGGTATTGTCGACTTACTTGCCATTATCCCCACATTTCTCGGTATTGCGAATCTTACATTCCTTAAAGCCACACGGTCGTTACGCATCTTGCGCTTACTGCGCATGGTGCGACTTGCCAAACTGGCTAATCCTAAGAAAAGTTTACCCCACCCCGAATCTATATATGGCTTAAATGTGGAAATTTACGGAATTGCACTCCTGCTTTCCATATTGCTTCTTGGAAGTGTCTTATTTGTGGTGGAGGGCCACGCTGCGTATGCCAAGGATATCCCATCGGGCATGTATTGGGCATTTAAAGTGTTACTCGGGGGTATGCCATTTGAACAGCCGCTAACATTTGCGGGTACAATTGTGCTCGTCTTTGCACGATTCGTCAGCTTGGTGTTACTCGGGTTGTTGCTCAGCCTTATGGGAACAGTCATGAGAAAACTCCTTATTGGCACTGAGGCTGACAAGTAAAGCCTCCTTTGGTTCAAGAAAAAACCGCCATGGTTAGGCGGTTTTACGTTCGAGATTCAAGAACTTTTGTTTGTACAGATTGCGTTCATCGGCCTGATGCACCGTAAGCGAAGCGCGGTGCCACTCGAGTGGGTTGTATTCTGGAAAAAATGCATCACAGACAAAACAATCATCCACTTCGGTAATGAACATACGGTTTGCCTTGGGAAGTGCCTCTTTGTAGATGCTTGCTCCACCCATGATGAATACATCTTCGCTACTACCTTCCCTTGCTGCGACCCGTAGTGCTTCATGGAGCGAGTGGACGTGCCAAACGCCTTTTGCGTGCCACTCGGGATCACGGGTTAGGACGATATTCATCCGGTTGGGAAGTGGTTTCTTGATTGAATCAAAAGTCTTCCGTCCCATGATGACGGTACGCCCTGTTGTGAGTTCACGAAAGCGCTTCATGTCGCGTGGAATCTTTTCTGCCCACGGTACGGCATTGTTGATTCCAATGCCAAGGTTTCTATCCATCGCTGCTATGAGTGAAATGATCATGCTGTGTCCTTTTGACGATACCTGTCTCAACTTTCAAGCTTTCCACAGACTCGCATAAAACAGATATTTTGTCACCAGTACCAGAATCGCATATTTACTGCTAAAATACGCACAGTTTTGTACAGCAAAATAAGGTAACCATGGACAAAGAACACACACTGCAATCACTGCGACATCACGTAAAAGAACTTAAAGGGGGCGGTCTTGTGCTTCTCCTTGATACGGGTGCGCAGATAACACCTGAGGCAGAGGCGATGCTCCAAGCACTGTACTCGCGCTCACCTGCAACAGTCCACGAACATCTGCGTACTATCGCCGAGAAGGGCGCAGAAAAATTCATGGCGAGCTTCTATGTGGGCTACGGCCACAAGTCTATTGGCGACTGCGGAACGATAACGCTCTTTATCGAAGGTATTTCGATGCTCACGGCAAAGGCAATCCAGGACTGGATGCTCTATTCAGGTCAGGAAGTTTCCACGCGGTACGTCGATTTTTCCACCCAACGATTTGAAGACCCACTCGCATCAGCAACATCAGCTAAAGCACTAGAACGACTACGGGAGTTTTATATTTCCGCACTCCCACTTCTCGAGGATGACCTGCAGAAGCGCTACCCGATGGGTGAGGGTGAAAAAGAAACAATGTACGTGAAGGCCATCAAGGCTCGCGCGTTCGATATTCTCCGCAGCTTTCTGCCCGCTGGTGCGACCACAAGCGTTGCGTGGCATACCAACCTCCGTCAGGCCGCAGACAAAATTGCCCTCCTTCGCCATCATCCACTCAAGGAAGTGCGCGATGTTGCAGACGGCATTGAAGCAGTATTGATTGAAGGGTACCCAAGCTCATTTGGTCATAAGCGCTACGATGCCACAGAGGGGTACAATGCGTCGTGGATGAATGATGCCTACTATCTCGAAGATGACGCATGCCCTGCATTTGCGCTGACGCATGACCTCATCGCCTACGAGGAATTCACCGCGCGCCCAAACCTTGCCAACATCCTGCGAGGACGTCCACCGAAAACAGAATTACCGAAGTTTTTGGGAGAACTTGGCACAATACAGTTTCGTTTTCTCCTCGACTTTGGTTCCTTTCGGGACATTCAACGTCAGCGTGCGGTGCATCAGCGCATGCCACTACTCACGTATGTGCATGGTTTTGAGCCATGGTACTTGGAACAGCTTCCTCTGGAACTTCGCAGTCGTGCTGAAGCACTACTCACCGAGAATCAGCGTGAAGTCCAAGCACTTACTGCAAGTAAAACAGAAATGCAATATTTCATTCCAATGGGATACCTTGTAGCAAACAGACTGACCGGTGATATTCCTGCGTTGGTGTATCTTGCAGAACTACGTGCAGGAAGTACGGTACACCCAACACTTCAGATTCGCGCAAGAGAAATTGCCACAGCACTTGAAGAGAAGCTTTCCGAACACGGACTCAAGCTTTTTATCGAAGGCGAGTCAGGAAGGTTCGATGTCAAACGTGGTGCCCAAGATATAATAAAAAAAGAATAGTGAGCGTAGTTAAAAACCGAGGCATACCCTCGGTTTTTTCTTTTTTGAACTATGTTATAGTGCCGTCATGAGTGACTTTGGCTTTACGATTGTAAAAAAACTAGGTGGAAACTCGCTTGGCAGAGCTGGGGTCATACATACTCCTCACGGGGATATTGAAACACCGGCATTTATCGTTGTTGGCACGAAGGCCAGCGTAAAGGCGCTGTCCCCAGAACAAGTAAAAGGTCTCGGTGCGCAGGCAGTACTCGCGAATACGTATCACTTATACCTTGAACCAGGGGAGGCCATCGTCGAAGCACATGGAGGCTTTGGGAGAATGATGGACTGGCATGGCCCAACATTTACAGACAGTGGAGGATTCCAAGTATTCTCCTTGGGCGCTGCGATGGGTCACGGTGTCTCCAAAATTGCCACAAGCGAAGCAATTGCGAAAAGTGAAGCGGAAGGAGGGGAGGAAAAAACACATGATAAATTGGCAAAGATTGATGACGACGGAGTCACGTTTCGCTCGTACATCGACGGAAGTGAACATCGCTTCACATCAGAGCGAAGCATGGAAATTCAACACGCCCTTGGAGCGGACATGTTTTTTGCATTTGATGAGTGCACGAGTCCACTTGCACCTCGTGCATACCAACGCACCGCGCTAAACCGCACTCATGCATGGGCAAAACGGAGTTTCGATGCACACAAGCGTCTTGGTGTCTCTGTCGCGACAGGGCAACAACAGGCGCTGTTTGGCGTGGTGCAAGGTGGAGCCCACGAAGACATGCGACGCGAAAGCGCTCGAGTGCTTGGGGCATTAGACTTCGATGGATTCGGAATCGGGGGAAGTTTTACAAAAAACGATATTGGAACAGCAGTGCGCTGGGTAAATGAAGAATTACCTGAGTCAAAACCGCGTCATCTACTCGGCATCGGGGAGCCCATCGACTTGTTTCTTGGAGTTGAAAATGGGGTAGACACTTTTGACTGTGTCGCACCGACGCGAATTGCACGAAATGGCGCACTTTACACAATTGATGGGCGCATCAATATATACAACGCAAAATTTAGAAACGATATGAGTCCAATATGTGCTGATACGACATGCGCGGCGCACGGCTATTCGAAAAGCTATCTTGCACACCTCTTTCGTGCCGAGGAGATGTATGCTGCGACAATTGCCTCAATACACAACCTTCATTTTATAGTAAATTTGGTAAAAAATATCCGCCAGTCGATTATGGACGGGCGGTTTGAGGAATATAAAGCTGAGGTCATGTCGCGCTACTATAACTAAATACGGCTTGCGAACCACAAGCAATGTCTCTGTTCGGCTTCCACGTGTCGTACGGGTCAATGCAATCTAGGTTGAGATCAAGGTCGAGCTGCTCACCCGCTGCGGTCTTCGCGCCTGAGTTTGGCTTTTTGTGCTCCCCATCATGTCCGAGGGGAAGTATACAATGCCCAATGGGGGGACGCGTAATTGAACCCGGACCCCAGATAGCTGCACCACATGCAGTGTCGATGCTCATATGGTCTCCAATTGTGTCTCTATTCATCATACATGCATGGCACGCATTTGTGCATAAAGATATGAGGGAAGTGAGGCAAAGAATAACACGCGTTGCCCAAAAGACAATTTTATGCTATCTTGTCAAGTATGCCATTTAAATTGAAGTCCGACTGGGAACCCGCTGGAGACCAACCCAAAGCAATTGCAGGGTTGCTTTCGGGCATAAATTCGGGTATGCGCTACCAGACATTGCTCGGTGTTACGGGTTCAGGCAAAACATTCACTGCAGCAAATATCATTGCCAAAATTGGAAAACCGACATTGGTTGTAGCGCACAACAAAACCCTTGCTGCGCAGCTCGCACAAGAATATAGAATGTTTTTCCCTGAGAATGCCGTACACTACTTTGTTTCGTACTACGACTACTACCAGCCTGAAGCATATCTCCCCACCACGGATACCTATATTGAAAAGGATGCGCAGATAAACGACGAAATCGACCGCCTTCGGCACGCCTCGACACAAGCACTTCTGTCACGAAAGGACGTCATTATTGTCGCTTCTGTATCGTGTATATATGGACTCGGTTCTCCTGATGAGTATCTCAAAGTAAACCTCAAACTCACCGTAGGGGATAAAATTGCGCGCAACGACGTGATTCGCAAACTGGTAAACATATACTTCGAACGCACAAACGCAGATCTTGGCCCCGGAACGTTCCGCGGAATAGGCAATACACTTGAAATTATGCCAACAGGTGAGATTATGATTTACCAACTGACTTTTTCAGGAAGCCTGATACAGCAAATACAAAAGATTGATCCAATAACACGAGCAGTGGTGGGCGAGCTTGATTCGACGTTTTTCTTTCCCGCAAAACACTTCATCACTTCTCTTGAAGAACGCAAACGCGCACTCGGCTCCATTCAGGAAGAATTAACAGCACAGCTTGCAGTATTTGCAAAAGAAGGAAAAATACTCGAAGCAGAACGCTTGAAACGACGTACGCGCTACGATATGGCCATGATTGAGGAGGTGGGGTACTGCAGTGGAATCGAAAACTATTCGCGTCATTTTTCAGGAAAAGCTCCAGGCGAAGCTCCCGATACGCTACTTTCATATTTTCCGCACTTAAGTGACGGAACTCCTGACTTTCTTACCATTATAGACGAGTCACACGTTACCATACCGCAAATACGAGGTATGTTTGCGGGTGATGCGTCACGTAAGAAAACACTAATTGAGCACGGTTTTCGACTTCCATCTGCTGCCGACAATCGGCCGCTGAAGTTCCCCGAATGGGAGCAGCGTGTAGGAACAGTAATTTTCACCTCAGCAACACCATCTGTCTATGAACATGACGTGGGTGAACAGGTTGTGGAACAAGTCATACGACCAACCGGACTCGTGGACCCTGAGATTATTATCCGACCTGTCGTTTCAAATGCTACGTATCCCGGTCAAGTTGCCGACTTTATCGACGACGCTATAAGAACGGCAAAAAAGGATGAACGTATTTTGGTGACCACACTCACAAAAAAAATGGCTGAAGACCTTGCAACGTATCTCAAGGAAAAAGGTGTAAAGTCGGAATACCTCCATAGTGACGTTAAGACAATCGAACGTATAAAAATTCTTACGGAGTTTCGCAAGGGTACATTTGATTGTCTCGTTGGCGTGAACTTGCTCCGCGAAGGACTCGACTTGCCCGAAGTTTCCCTCGTGGCTATTTTTGATGCGGACAAGGAAGGATTTTTACGTTCTGCAACTTCGCTGATACAAACCATGGGGCGCGCGGCCCGAAATGTTTCTGGTAGAGTACTCTTGTATGCCGACATCATGACTGGGTCGATGGACGCCGCTATCAAGGAGACAAATCGTCGCCGTGCCGTACAGCTCGCGCACAACAAAGCCCACGGGATTACTCCGGTGTCTATCAAGAAGAAAATCAAGGACATCACCGAAGAACTTCAGTCTGTACACGAAAAAACCTTGAAAGCACTTTTTGTACTCGACAAGAAGGCATATGACAAAAATCCTGAAAAAATTATTAAGCAGAAGGAAAAACAAATGCTCGCGGCGGTGAAGGAGCTTGATTTTGAAACTGCAGCCCTTCTGCGTGATGAAATAAAGATGCTTCGCGGAGAAACTGTAACGCCACGTGGTGACGTTGCAAGGAGAAAGAATAGATAATACCATTGAGACAGACACTTGGAGTGACTGATGAAACATCCCGTTCGTTTGACAAAAGAGGGACTATTTTTTGTCCTTGGTAAGCTCTATTATGCCGAGGCACTGCTTTGCACTAAGTTTGACGGTGAGCTGACGGAGCCGATTGGCGTAGACGAAGCACTCGCGCAACTCGAAGAGGCAAAAGAGCCGCTGCTCATAATCGTGCTTGGCCCGCCTGACGTACGGGACGAGTTTACCGCGTATCTCGCTGCAACTTATGAGATTATGTTAAATCTCGACATGGCGGTCACAACAGAGTCTCCACTGACTACCACCGACATCCATCTCTCAATAGTGCCTGATACCGATATGCCGTCCACGTGACGGTTTTATATTACAGAGCAAAGAGTGGTATAATATTCCCATGATTGCTGCAAGTGTTGGTGTTGGAACAGGGAATGACGCATACAAAGCAGGCGTCGAAGCCTGCACGCAAGCCCTTTTGGGAATACCCGATGGTAGTGTATCGGCACTTATAGTATTTGGTTCAATCAGTTTAGATCAAGACAAGCTTATTGAGGGAATCAAGGCCACCGCCCCCGGAGGACTCATCATTGGTTGCTCCACAGCGGGCGAAATATCAAGTGAAGGATTTTCGAATGAGAAAAGCGTTGTCGTTTTGGCAATTGCGTCAGATCAAATCCAATTCTGGGGTGGGGTGGGGAACCACATACTTTGGAACCCCAAACAAGCAGGGGAAGAGTGTGCGAATCAATTGCAATACAACTCACATGGATACATTACTTCGTGCCTCACCTTTTTTGATATCCTTTCAGGAAACGGTGACCAGACACTTGCGGGACTCTTGGGTGGTTTGGGTGCACACTTTCCGGTATATGGCGGAGCGGCGGCAGATGACATGTTTTTTTTTGAGACCTTTCAGTACTTAGGAGACAAGGTCTACAAAAATTCAATAGTAGGAATGGGAATCTCGGGAAATTATCATGCGGTGGGTGTCACACACCACGGCTTTCTTCCTATCGGAATCGCGCGTAAGGTCACCAAAGCAGAAGACACCACACTCTATGAGCTCGACGGAAAGCCTGCTGCATCAATATATGAAGAATACTTTGGAGAAGAACATCTCTCAGAGTTACACGAAGGCTTACTTCCGTCTCTCGCAGTGTCGTATCCGCTCGGCGTGTTTCTGCCTGAAAGCAACGACGTGGTACTCAGAAATCCTATTTTTGTTGACCAGAAGGGAGCAATGACGTTCACCGCAGCAATACCTGTAGGAGCGGAAATTCGTCTCATGATTTCAGACATCGACCGCGCACTAGAAACAACAGAATCGGCTGCGCGTGAAGTCCTCGAAAAGCTCGGCGGGAAGACTCCAAAGGCGGTCATCATGGTAAGCTCCGTAGCAAGAAAAAGAATGTTGGGTCTGCGGGCCGATGAGGAAATCCAAATCGTCCAGCGCATCGTGGGACGCGATGTTCCCATTGCTGGATATTACACATACGCACAGATTGGAGGCTTGCTGGGCGAACAAGTTCCACTTCATAACGGCTCACTATTGATTTGGGCGCTTGGAGAATAAACCAAAATTACTTGCACACGTACCCAACTATCACGTAACATTGTTACAGTTATGCAAAATGAACATCATCCTGGCACGCGCACGCAATCAACTGGCTGGATTATCGATGCGCGGTGGTACTACGCACCCCTAGCATTTCTTTTAGGCATTATCGCAAAAGAAGAGGTGGATTATGCAAATACGACCATTATTCTTGTCGTATCACTTTTTGTTGTACTACTCTGTAACGGATTTTTTTATTATTTTATTAAAAAGTCCGAACACCTTGAAATTCCTAACGAGCATGTATACATGCTCAACCTCGCTCAAATTGGTCTCGACCTGCTCTTTTTCTTTATCGTTATGCTCTTCACGGGGGGCGGAGTGGAGAGCGTTGGGCACTCATTTTTCTTCGTACCCATCATTGTTTCGATGATAATTTTTGGATTTCGCGGTGCTGTTGCTGTCGCGGTTTCCTCGGGATTTTTGGTTCTGCTCTCGGTACTCGTCCATTCAAATGTATTAATCCCACTCATTATGCCGGGTGAAACTCTGGTGGTGACCAAAGAGCTTTCGCTTACGCTTGCAGAGGCGGGGATTATATTTATGATTTATCTCCTGACGGGCTTTTTTGGAGGCTACATCTCACGCCTCATTCGCGCGCGCGACCTGCTTTTGCTTGAACAGATAAAAAAGGAGGAAGGTCATGTAGTTCGCCTCGAAGAGCTCACCAAAGAGTTCGACAAGAGTGCAAAACTTTTGGTGCGTCGCGACCTTGAGCTTACTAGTGCGAACGACAAACTAACTCAACTTGACCGCATGAAGTCAGAAATTATTTCTGTTGTTGCACATCAATTGCGCACCCCGCTGTCGGCGATTAAATGGACACTAAAAATTCTTCTCGATAAGGGAGCAGGCGACATTACAAAGGAACAGGAAGAGCTACTGAGCAAAGGGTTCGAGTCTAATGAGCGCATGATTACGCTCATCAACGACATGCTTGCAGTAGACCGCCTCGAATCAGGAAAGCTTAAGTATAATTTTGTCCCTGTACAGTTTGAAGAGCTGGTACAAGACATGATTAGAAGTTTGCTTCCACTGGCGACACAAAAGAATATACGCGTCGAGTTCACTTCACCCAAAACACTGCTTCCGAAAATAAAAATTGACCCCGACAAAATGCGGGACGTCCTTCAGAATCTTATCGACAACGCAATCAAGTACACCAAGGTGGACGGTCTCGTTTCAGTTGGAGTTGTTGCAGAAGGAGATGAACTCCATTTTTGGGTGAAAGATAATGGTATTGGCATCCCCGATGAAGAAAAAGACAAAATTTTCTCCCGCTTTTTTAGAGCTGACAATGCTGTGCATACCGCGACAGACGGTTCGGGCCTTGGTCTGTTTATTGCCCAAAGCGTTATCAAGCGACATGCAGGAAAAGTCTGGTTTGACAGTGTGCTTAACGAGGGAACAACATTTCACGTCCTTTTACCACTTGGATCATAAGCTGGACGAAACATGCTATACTGACACATTATGGAAGAAACTATACCCAAAAAAATACTGGTTGCCATGGAAGATACGCCAATTCGTGTGTCTATTCTTCACATGCTCCAGTCAGCGGGTTTTGCAGTGACCCTTGGTGACTCCGACGCGGAGATTCAAACAGCACTTAATTCGACAAATCCCGACCTTATTGTGCTCAATCTTGCGCTTCCGGGAGTCGATGGTCTTGCTGTTCTTGAGGTAATTCGAGGAAACCCCAATCCCTCGCTTGCTGCAACTCCTATTATTGTCGGCTCCGCAACAGGAGATATCGTGGAAATTGGGTCGGCATTAAAGTTTAGAATCAACGATTACTTTATTAACTCCAGCTTTGATCCCATTGCATTCTTTTCAAAAGTTTCAAAACAGCTTGGAATGGCAAACCTTCCCCCACCAATCATCCTTGTTGCCGCACCGCTCGTGAGTGAGGGAAAGCCTCCAAAATTACTCATTGTTGAGGATGACAAATTTCTCCGCGACCTCGCTACAAAAACTTTGGAAAAACAGCGTCTGCAGGTTATTGCAGCTGTCGATGGAGAACAGGGAATTGCGCTTGCGGAGCAAGAGCTGCCGGATATTATACTGCTCGACATACTACTGCCGGGAATCGATGGGTTTGAAGTGCTGCGCAGAATTCGCGCCAATCCCGCGCTCGCGAAAACGAAAGTGGCAATGCTTTCTAACTTTGGACAACGCGAAGACATCGAGAAAGCACTAAAGCTTGGAGCAGACAAATTCTTCGTGAAGGCGAATTTCACACTCGGCGAAATAGTTGCAGAAGTGAATGAATTAACGGCTAGTCAAAAACAGCATGAGCACCCACCACTCAATTGAGGAGTTTATGAATGAGGTCACTCTCAAGAATCCCAACGAAAAAGAGTTTGAGCAAGCGGTACAGGAAGTTGCGGAAACCATTATTCCCTTTATTGCAGCCCATCCTAAATATCAGGGTTTCAAAATTCTTGAACGACTTGTAGAGCCGGAGCGTACAATAATCTTCCGAGTGCCGTGGGTGAACGATGCGGGCGTCATTCAAGTGAATCGTGGATATCGTGTACAGTTTTCAAGTGCAATTGGCCCGTATAAGGGAGGCTTACGTTTTCACCCATCAGTCAATCTTTCAATACTTAAATTTCTCGGCTTTGAGCAAGTGTTTAAGAACAGCCTCACGACGCTCCCACTTGGGGGGGGGAAAGGTGGCTCGAACTTTGATCCAAAAGGGAAGTCAGATGCAGAGGTGATGCGATTTTGCCAATCATTTATGTCCGAGCTTTTTCGCCACATCGGAGCAGACACCGATGTGCCGGCCGGCGATATCGGAGTAGGGGGCAGAGAAATCGGGTACCTCTTTGGGCAATATAAGCGCCTCGCAGACCAATACACGGGTGTATTAACAGGAAAGGGTTGGGGTTGGGGGGGCAGCCTCATGCGACCCGAAGCGACGGGCTATGGCGCCACCTACTTTGCTGAAGCGATGCTCGAAACAAAAGGGACTACGCTGGAAGGTAAAACTATCATCCTTTCCGGTTCGGGAAATGTTGCGCAGGGGGTTGCCGAGAAAGCACATGCACTGGGCGCAAAGGTTATCACTATGTCTGACTCCGATGGCTATATTTATGACAAAGACGGGATTGATATTGAGAAACTTACCTTTATTAAAAAACTGAAAAACGAAAAGCGTGGACGCATCAAGGAATACGCTGATAAATTTAATGTGCGCTATATAGAAGACGCAAAACCGTGGGGAGAAAAAGGTGACCTCGCATTTCCTTGCGCGACCCAAAACGAGCTCGACAAGGCAGGTGCTGACCGATTGATTGAATCCGGCGTTTTTGCGGTTATTGAAGGTGCAAATATGCCCACTACACCTGAGGCGGTTGAAATACTGCATACCGGTGGCGTGCTCTTTTCTCCTGGGAAAGCCTCAAACGCGGGAGGAGTCGCAACATCAGGCCTCGAGATGTCTCAGAATAGCCAACGCCTCTACTGGACGGCAGAGGAGGTTGATGCCAAGCTGCACGCAATTATGAAGCAAATACACCACACCTGCGTGGAACACGGGAAAGACGAAAAGGGCAATGTAAACTACGTCCGTGGGGCAAACATAGGAGGATTTGTCCGTGTTGCAGATGCAATGCTCGATCAAGGTGTAGTCTAAATCTACTATCGCGAGCGCTTTATTTTTTCTCCAAAGCGTGTTATGATGCGACGCTATGGCTGACAAGAAACCGAAGGCGTCCGAACTCTCTTCAATAATTGTGAGAGGAGCGCGTACGCATAATCTCAAGAATATTACGGTAGAAATGCCCCGCAATAAAATGGTGGTTATTACGGGGCTTTCGGGTTCCGGAAAATCATCGCTTGCATTCGACACCATATTTGCCGAAGGACAACGTCGCTACGTCGAATCACTATCTGCCTATGCTCGTCAATTTCTCCATCAGATGCAAAAACCAGATGTGGATGAAATTGTCGGACTTTCTCCTGCTATTTCAATTGACCAGAAATCACATTCCTCAAATCCGCGCTCGACCGTAGCAACTATCACCGAGATATATGACTATCTCCGCGTGTTGTATGCACGTATTGGTATTCCGCACTGTCTCACCTGTGGCAAACCCATCAAACGACTTACAAACGAAGAAATCATGAACTTTGTTTTTGAGCGCGTTGACGTCATCGGCAAGCATGCTCCCAAGGACACAGTGCTTGGCGTTCAATATTCTGCGCTCAAAGTCGGTATCTATGCTCCTGTGGTGCGTGGGAGAAAAGGTGAGTACTATCAGCTACTGTACGATTACCTCTCGAAAGGATATTCACGCGCACGCATCGACGGAAAGCACAAGAATTTACGCGAACAAATCATTCTGACCAAAACAAAAAAACACGATATTGATATCGTCGTTGATGAGTTTTTTATATCCGAGTTTACAGACAACACAAAGGGCGTACGTGAGCGACTGGCAGAAGCCGTTGAGCGAGCGCTCGACGAAACTGACGGACTTGTCCGCATGGTCATAGGCGACGAAGACCGCCTGATGTCTGCAAAGTTTGCTTGTCCCGATGACGGATTTTCATACCCTGAGGTTGAGCCGCGACTCTTTTCGTTTAATTCACCAGCAGGGGCGTGTCAGGGGTGTAATGGGTTAGGAACAAAGCATTTCTTCGGTGACGAGCCATGTGAGGTCTGCCACGGTGCGCGATTGCGCGAGGAAGCCCTACATGTAACTATCGGAGATGCGGATGCTCGTGCGGAGGCAGAACTCAGCAAGAAAAAAATCGGAGACACCATTCCCCGAGGGAAAAACATTACACAAATTACCGACTTGTCGATTGAAGAGGCAGATGCATTCTTCAGGTCGCTTTCGCTTACGCCGACGGAAAAAGAAATATCTAATGTCGTGATAAAGGAAATTCAATCACGTCTCACCTTTATGCGCGACGTGGGTATCGGCTATTTAACGCTTGGGCGACGCGCCAATACACTCTCGGGCGGAGAGGCCCAGCGTATCCGCCTCGCATCGCAACTCGGCTCGCGTCTCGTTGGTGCATTGTACGTGCTCGACGAACCAACAATTGGTTTACATCAGCGCGATAACGACCGGTTAATCAAAACACTGCGTGATTTATGCGACATGGGCAACACCATCATTACCGTTGAGCATGACGAGGACACTATTTTCGCTTCTGACTACCTAATCGACATAGGACCAGGGGCGGGCGTACACGGTGGCGAAGTAGTTGCCTCCGGCTACCTCGAGGAATTGCTTCTGAACAAAAAAGAAAAGTCGCTTACACTGGACTACTTGCGTGGTGACAAGCAAGTAGCAATACCTGAAAAACGTCGAGATAAAGAAAAGGGTACACTCCAAATACGCGGAGGAAGGGCGTTCAATATCACGAACATGAATGTAGATATCCCGCTTGGGAGACTCGTTGCTATCACTGGCGTGTCTGGGTCTGGGAAATCAACCCTCCTCTATGAACTCATATACAAAAACCTCCAAGCACGTTTCGAGCGCAAATATCGTTCGGCAAAGACCTACAACTGTGCTTCATTTCTGGGAACGGAGTACCTCCACCGTACTATTCTCATCGACCAATCACCAATTGGACGCACCCCGCGTTCAAATCCCGCTACCTATACTGGAGCATGGACATTTATTCGCGACATGTTTGCGGAGACGGAGGAGGCGAAGGTGCGCGGATGGAAGCCATCGCGATTCTCTTTTAACGTAAAGGGAGGCCGCTGTGAAGCCTGCGAGGGAAACGGCATGATTGCAGTGGAAATGCACTTTCTCCCCACGGTATATGTGCTTTGTGATGTATGCCAAGGTAAGCGCTTCCAAAAGGAGACACTTGAAGTGAAATTTAAAAAGAAAAGCATATACGAAATACTTAAGATGACTATCGAGGAAGCGCGGGATTTCTTCCAAGATATTCCCGCCATTTCCGACAGATTACGCTCGCTCACCGACGTGGGGCTTGGGTATTTGGAATTAGGCCAGTCTGCTACAACACTTTCCGGTGGAGAGGCTCAACGTGTCAAAATCGCATCGGAACTGTACCGTCCGCTTATGCAGCGCACGATGTACTTACTTGATGAGCCAACAATTGGCCTGCACTATGAGGACGTTAAAAAACTCATTGAAATTCTCCAGACACTTGTCGACAAGGGAAATTCAGTCCTGTTGATTGAACACAATCTTGACGTTATAAAATCTGCGGACTATGTCATAGATATCGGCCCAGAGGGTGGAGCTGGCGGTGGACAACTGACGGGTAAGGGCACACCGGAGGAGCTCGCTGGAAATGCGAAGTCCTACACTGGTCAGTACCTCAAGAAGATGCTATCGAAAAGAAAAAAGGGATCCTAGTCCTCCCATCGGTTTTTTTGATTTCCTTTAGCTGTACCAAGGTAAAGCCCGACAGAAGCAATGCTTGTCTCAACTGGAGACGAACACAAGCGGTGACAGCTCGGTTGTACGAGAAATTTCTTCCTTAAAATGACGTGTAACTATTGTGCGGCGTGAGTCAGCAGATAACCCTTGCTTGCGAGGAGCTGCAGGATATCGTCGAGAATATTTTTTGTGGAGAGCTCTTTTTCTGCAGTGCGGTAAATCGGACGCAAGTGCTCAATGAGTGACGAAATGAGTGCTGCAATTTCACCATCCGTCACTGCTTCATTACTCTTCATAAGCGTGAGGTGTTGATCTGAAATGACCGAGAAGAATGTCCAAATTCTGCGCTCGCACTCTCGCTCTGCCAAGGTACCGTCACGTACAGCACATTTAAAACCAAAAAGCTTGCGTTCTGTTTCCGCAATAAGGGTTTCGGGCTTGTTAAGGTCAACGGTAATTTGCCCCTTTTTTGCACCAACGGGTTTTACTCCTTTCGGTATTTCTTTCACTCCGTAAGTATCTCACATTTATTTTTATGTGAAACGTCTACTGACCCTCCCGAATTAACTTAACAAGAACAAACATGATCACTTTTGTTTCCTGCGCAGTCATGGAGCGCAGAATGCCTTGAGACGTAATAGGATTACGGTGAAAAGGTATTTTGCGTGAAGGACAAGCAGGAGATAAAAGTGGCGTGTTTTTCGTTAAGGTAATTCGGGAAGGTCAGTAACTGTACACACGTCCACTGTCCTCGTCGCGATGAGCGAGATGCGCTAGTATTCTACAATATGACGCTAACTGAGCTGAAGGCTGCAAAACTCCCAGATTTGCCGGGAATATATACATTTCTGGATAGTAAGAAGTCGATTCTCTATATCGGAAAAGCGACGTCACTCCAATCGCGAGTTCGGAGTTATTTTGCAAATGACCTGCTGCATACACGAGGAAAGCATATCGTCGACATGGTGACGCTCTCTACGTATGTTGAGCACACAATTACTGACTCAGTGCTCGAAGCGCTCGTGCTCGAAGCAAGCCTCATAAAGCGCCACCAACCCTACTACAACACAAAAGAGAAAGACGGAAAAAGCTGGAATTACGTTGTTTTTAGTAACGAGCTATTTCCAAGTATCACCACTATTCGTGAACGTACCATGCTCACAGGAAAAGATGAGCAAGAACTGGGTTTTAAAAAGATATTCGGGCCATTCCCGAGCGGTGGAAACCTCGAGGAAGCACTACGTATCATTCGAAAGATATTTCCTTTTCGCGATACATGTACACCAAATGCGGGTAAACCATGCTTCAACCGCCAAATCGGGCTCTGCCCCGGAGTGTGTACTGGCGAAATGAGCAAAGCCGAGTACGGCAAACGCGTTCGAGAAATTTCATTATTTCTCGGAGGAAAAAAAACCCGCCTCGAGACGCTGCTCACCAAAGAAATGCACGCATGCGCAAAGAAGCTGCAGTTCGAAGAGGCGGGGGAATACAAGCGTATGCTTTTTGCACTCCGCCACATCAAAGATGCGTCGTTGATTAAAGAGGACATACGGGAAGAATCGCGACGTAGCTCCCGCACACGCAGCAAGCCGTTTCGCATCGAAGCGTATGACATTGCGCACATTTCAGGCAAATACACCGTAGGAGTAATGACCGTAGTTGAAGATGGCGTTCCGAATAAGTCCGAGTACCGTAAATTTAAAATTCGCATAAATCCCGACCGCCCCGATGACACACTCCATCTCGAGGAGATACTTTCTCGTCGTCTGCGGCACTCCAATTGGCAATTTCCCGATATTATTGTGGTAGACGGCAGCACTGCCCAGAAACGACGTGCGGAACGCACTTTGGCGACGCTCAATCTCAGCATTCCCGTACTCGGTGTAGTAAAGGACAACAGACACAAGGCGAAAGCAATTATCGGCAACAAGGAACTCGCCGTCTCCTACAAACGGGGCATACTCATAGCGAATCTCGAGTCCCACCGCTTTGCGGTCGAATACCATCGGTTACTCCGTGGACGCTTGGGATAACCTTTTGGAGAGTTTGTGCGTTATACTAATCATCATGAACAAGATACGTGTTGGAGTCGTGCGCGGTGGACCATCGAGCGAATATCCGGTTTCCTTAAAAACAGGGGACCACGTGCTTCGCCAGCTCGACACACTCAAATACGCCCCAATTGATATTTTGCTTTCCACGCACGGCGAGTGGTATATGAACGGCGCGCTTACTGACCTTGCAACTATTTCTGCTCACGTAGACGTCATTTGGAACGCGCTGCATGGGGAATATGGTGAAGATGGAAAACTTCAGCAGGAGCTCGATTATTTTAATATTCCTTACACGGGCTCAGGCGCGCTCGCTTCTTCGCTTGGGATGCACAAAGGTCTTGCGAAAGAACGCTTTAAGGAAGCAGGGCTCACCGCACCGGAGGGTGATCTCATTCCCAAGGAAGAAGTGTCGCGGGAGCGCGCATTCGAGCTCTTTCGTGGTAGACACTTACCGCTCATTGTGAAACCCGTCTCGGGTGGCTCATCGATAGCAACCGCCTTTGTAAACACATTCGAAGAACTTGACCGAGCAATACACGAAGCCAGCCAATTTGGAGATGTGCTCGTCGAGGAAGTAATCGAAGGGAAGGAGGCAACAGTTTGCGTTATAGATGGTTCGGGAAAGGGCGAACATTTTGTACTCTATCCCATCGAGATTGTTCCGCCTTCGGATAAGACGTTTTTTGACTACGATGCAAAATATTCGGGTGAAAGTGCAGAAATATGTCCAGGAAGATTTCCGCTGTCTGTGCACTCGGAATTACGCGACCTCGCAACCAAAGCCCATATTGCGATTGGTGCGAAACATTATTCTCGGACAGATTTTATTGTTTCCCCGAAAGGAATTTACATACTTGAAATAAACACACTCCCAGGACTGACCGAAGAATCACTTTTGCCAAAGGCGTTGAAGAAAGGTGGTGTCGCAATGCCAGATTTTCTCGACCATGTTATCGGACTTGCACTCGCACAGAAATAACGCGAGTCAGCTAGCCAAGTCAAACCCCGAAAACTCGGGGTTTTATTATTTCCGCATGTGTGGCACAATATGCTGCAAAATAGAGATATACACTATTGTAAAAACGTGATTATCCTGTATGCTCTTTATTGTCGGGCCGTTAGCTCATCTGGTAGAGCACCGCATTTGCAATGCGGGGGTGGCAGGTTCGAGTCCTGTACGGTCCACAAGCGTCAAAAAACCTGCCCTTGGGCAGGTTTTTCGCTTGTGGACCGTAGCAAGCTAACTGCTTGGCTTGCGTAAGGACTCGAAAGGCTTTGCGATGTTTATGAAGCATTCTGATGCTGAATAAACCGCAAAGGCATACAGTCCTCGTAGAGGAAGAGTCATGTGTAATTGCTTGTCGAGATTTCTTTGCAGCAAAAGCGTAGTAGATTTTTGTTGAGGCGCAAATATAAAACGCCCACCAGCGTCTTATTATTTGTGGACCATAGCGGACTCGAACCGCTCACCTCATCCATGCCATGGATGCGCTCTACCAGATGAGCTAATGGCCCAGAATACGATTATACATATTTTGACCGCATTGTGTAGGATACAGCAGACTCCAAAGCCTCAAAATGCTACAATATACCTGCAGTGCTTACATATTCACCGATTCTCAATCGTCTCTACAGACTACTTCTGGCAGCCGAGTCTCTCGTTGGCAAGCAAATTCACGGCGCACAGGCTATCGTCTGCAGGGGAGACGAGGTGCTACTTATCAAAACTACCTACCGACCATTCTGGGAATTTCCCGGAGGTAAGATTGAGCCACTTGAAGCACCCGAATCTGCAGCTATTCGAGAGACGAAAGAAGAGACAAGGGTATTTATAAAAAGTATCGAGCGAAAGCTTGGTACGTATACAAGAAAGCATATCTTCAACTCCATTACCATCCACGTATATGTGGCGGCTGAATGGGAGGAGCTTGATTTGTGGCGGCCCAACCTTGAAATAGCAGAAAAGAAATTCTTCCCCTTAAGCGACCTCCCGCCCGACACCTCACCTGCGACGCTGCGTCGCATTGCGGAGATGGGCACTCTGGGGCACCGTGAATTTTCTTTAGAATGGTGATATACTCTCCACGAGCAAGCTCGTGTTCATGCGATGCTTTGTGTGAACTCTTCATTTTTGCCACGTACCATAAAACTACAACATGCAAAATATAAAACTCTTGATATTCTTAGGTACAATAGTACTTATTGTTGGCACAATTTTTGGATTTTTTATACAACAAAGTATTGATAATAGGGCGCATCTGGCAGAAGATGGTGCGAAACGCGAAAAGAGTGCGATGGTCATGCCATATGATCTTGATGAAACGAAACATGTATTTCACGAACTTCCGAGTGGTGGAATGTTCCACCTCTATACAAGTGCAACGAATACGCAGCAAATTGCGCTTATTCAAATGCGTCTCAAGGTTGAGTATGAGCGATTTCGCAAAGGAAATTTCTCTGATCAGATAAGACTATATGGTGCAGATATTCCTGGATCAGAAGGAATGTCAGAAAATTTTTCCCAAATTCAATTTATATATACCGACCTTCCTATTGGTGCGCAAATTCAGTTTATCGCAAGCGATCCGAAGGTGATTCAGGCAATTCATAGATGGATTCGCATACAACTCGTTGAGCATGGGGCTGACGCAAAGTCGTATATGTAGTCTTCGATGAGTAACATGAAACTACAGTATACAAGCAAGATTGGTTGGCCGCTACTTATCCTGCTTTCTTTTATTCCACTGATTATCTGGATGTTCACGCCGTATTCGCTCGACCAACGCTTCATACGAGGTGGGCAATTCAATTATGGGCTCACAATGCAGGCGCTCGGACAAGCATTGGGGCTTGTGGGTATGGCAATGTTCGCACTCAATCTTGTTCTCGGAGCCAGACTTGCATGGATCGAAGGCCTTTTTGGGGGAATGAATAAAGTGTATATAGCTCACCACATCTTGGGTGGACTTTCATTCATCCTTCTCCTTCTTCACCCATTGTTCCTTGTCGCCCAATATATTACCGCCGGTGCTAAAGGTATGCAAAATGGTTTTATAACTTTTGTAGCGAATCCTCATTGTTATGCGAATTTCGGTGTAACAAACCCTGAGTGCTCATACTTATGGGGTGTTATTGCCCTTATTCTCATGATCCTTTTCTTAGTGATCACTTTTTTTGGAAAACTTCCGTATCACATTTGGAAACTCACTCATAAATTTCTTGGCGTCGCGTTTTTCTTTGGCGCTCTTCATGTGCTATTCATCCCAAGTGATGTGACGGCAGTTGCTGTCCTTAAGTACTACATGTTTTTTCTTGTTGTGATCGGTTTTACGGGGATCTTTTACCGCACGATCCTCGGTTCAATACTTGTTCCACGTACCGAGTACGTTATCGACGAAATCAAACAGGTCAACCCGACTATTGTTGAAATTGTCATGCACCCCAAGAATGATAAAAAATGTATTACCTACAAACCGGGGCAGTTTATCTTTATCGGTTTTCCTGACGTAAGCGGACTCGGTGAGGTGCATCCGTTTTCCCTTTCTTCGCAACCCGAGGGAGTGTGCATCTCTATCGGCGTGAAGGGTCTGGGTGACTACACGAAGCGACTGAATGAACTGAGGCCGGGGATGCGTGCCATTATCGAAGGTCCCTTCGGGCGCACATCGTACATTTACTATCCAAAGAAAGACCAAATCTGGATTGCAGGTGGAATCGGGATCACTCCCTTTCTTGGCATGGCGCGCAGCCTGAAGCATGATGATGAATACAAAATTGACCTGTATTATTCTGCGATGTCTCTCGAAGATGCAGCATTTGATGCTGAACTCAACGCCCTTGCAGTAGGTAATCCGAATTTTAGGCTTATCCCTTGGTATGGAAAGGAAAAAGGATTCTTAAGTGCTGATGCTATCATCGCAGAGAGCCATGGTGTGCTCGGAAAAGAAATTTTCCTTTGTGGACCTCCCGGAATGATGAAGGCACTGAAGACTCAATTTGCAAAATGGAAAGTACCAGTCGCAAATATCCACTCCGAGGAATTCTCGATGAATTAATTTTATATCGTATGTGGCTTAAAAAATTCGTAGCAGTTACACTCGTCATTTTCGCAATAACACTCACCGTGTTTATTATGATTGGCCTTGTGGGTGTATAGCTCTACTGACCTTCTCGAATTAACAAGAACAGACACGATCACTTTTGTTTCCTGCGCAGTCATGGAGCGCAAAACACCTTTAGGCGTAATTAATTACAGTGAAAAGGTATTTTGAGTGAAGGACAAGCAGGAGATAAAAGTGGCGTGTTTTTCGTTAAGGTAATTAGGAGAGGTCAGTAAGTACGCAACGTGTGGTACTTTGCTTTTTCCCACGCAATCATTCCACCAAGGACATTTACCGCATTGTGGTAGTCATGGTCAGCAAGTGTGTCGCACGCAGTTTCACTGCGGCCACCACTGCGACAAATAAAGTAAATTCTCGATGCACGTTTGAGCTCGGGGATATGCGCTTCGATTGAGGAAAGTGGTATGTGTGTAAATCCCGCGATATGACCCTCATCCCATTCTTCATGTGTACGCACATCCACAAAGAGCGCACCATCTGGATGAGCAAGTGCCAGTTTAACCCCCTCAACCGAGATTGCGTTACGACCAGTGTTCTTTAACTTATCTAACATATATGCTTATTCTAGCAGAATATGCACGGACCTTCCTGCAGGTCTGACACCAT
Source organism: bacterium (assembly GCA_043756865.1). Taxonomy (GTDB): domain Bacteria; phylum Patescibacteriota; class Minisyncoccia; order Phycocordibacterales; family UBA6899; genus MHLP01. The sequence goes on from JAYUQG010000019.1 coordinate 80,802, forward strand.
TGCTCATTAACTACTTCCGAATGAGTTCCTGAGGTGACACCTTCCAAGGCTTAGGAGTCATCCCAAGAACTCGCAGATACAGAAAAGTTTAATTGGAGACGGTATGACACAGATTGACGCAGGAGCATGACACCGATACTCTAAATCGAGAACGATTTTGGAGGTGAGAGTCATGGATGAAAAAGACGGGGAACATTATACTACGGAGCTCTATGTCACCGATTGCGAAGCGGCAATTCGGAGGGTCGATAAAGCCGTATTTGTGAACGCAGGAAAAGCACCGGCACAAGTGTTCGTCATAGATGAATTCCCAGATGCGGGGATTACCGGTGAACACATAGGGAGAGTGCTCAGTTTTTTTCGTCATTACCCCGGTGCGCAGCTCTTTCCAAACGAACATATTGTGCGGCTCGAAAACACACAAGAATGCTACGTCATCTGGAGGCGACAGCTTATACGAAAGATCGAACGTATGCTCGCTAACCCCAATCACAGCGGCCTCGGAGACCACGCCCTTCAAGGGCTTTGGTTCATGATGGGCGTCGGACTTGTGCGGAGGCGCGTACTCTATCGGAAAGAGTGGTTTCCCGACGCAAAACTACGCGATACGCGCGCACTGCGCAAACATGCACACCTGCTTGGTGACGATATCTTTCTTGCGCTCCGTAATTTGGAACTGAAACACGAGGGGAACGATGAGCGCCCCGTTGTACTTGATATTCACCTGACACAGGAACTCGTTACTGCCGCCCAAAATAGCGGAATGACGGACGAAACGGCACTCCAATTTGTGAGCACCGACTGACCACAACCGCCCACATCCTTCTGTGAGGCGGTTTTTTGACTCAAGAGTCTGCATGATAACCGGTGCGTGGTACAATGCGCCCATGCACGCGAGCAAGAAATTTGATGAGGCATACCAGAGTCTCAATACGGAGCAGAAAATAGCAGTCGATACTATCGACGGACCCGTGATGGTCATTGCAGGTCCCGGTACAGGGAAAACACAAGTACTCGCACTTCGCGTCGGAAACATTCTCAAAAAAACTGATGCACGCCCCGGCAATATTCTTTGTCTCACATTTACTGATGCGGCGGCTATCAACATGCGAGAGCGTCTTGCGCGACTTATTGGCGCAGAGGGCTACAAGGTTGCCGTGCACACCTTTCATAGTTTCGCGAGCGATATCATCGGTGCATATCCTGAATACTTTTATCATGGAGCTGACTTTCTTCCCGCCGACAACCTCAAGCAACTCGAAGTACTGGAAGAAGTATTTGCAGAACTCCCTCGCAGTAACCCACTCGCGTCAAAGCATGGAGACGAATACACCTATTTACGCGACGCGAAAAAGGCAATTCAATCACTCAAGCGTGCAGGACTGACACCTGAAGAATTCAGTGCAATCATAGAAGAAAACAAAAAGAGCCTTGGAGTAATTTCTCAAGGCATAGACGGTGTGTTTGCTGATAGGTTATCTCAGAAAAGCATTGCGTTGGCAGCAGATCTTGCGGCATCACTGGCACGCCTGCCCGAGCAAGCGGGTGCCACGACGCGCACGCTGTCCCACACGGTTGCAATTTCACTTACGCGCGCAGTTGCACTCGCACAGGAAGAGGAAAAGACGGCACCACTCTCGGCGTGGAAGGAAAAGTGGGCCAAAAAGAATGAGGAGGGCGAACGTGTGCTCAAAGATGCACTCTATGTTGAAAAAATGGAGGCACTGATGTACGTGTACCGTAGGTACCGCGAGCTCATGCACCGTGAACGGTATTATGACTTCGACGACATGCTACTCGACGTCGTCTGCGAATTATCCAAAAGCACATCACTGCTTTCGGACTTGCAGGAACGTTATCAATACATTCTCGTCGACGAGTTTCAGGACACCAACGATGCGCAACTACGCCTTGTGCGACTCCTTGGTAACGCGGAGGTTAATGAAGGAAAGCCAAACATTATGATTGTCGGCGACGACGATCAGGCAATTTATCGTTTTCAAGGTGCAGAGATTTCTAATATTCTAGATTTCCCAAAACAGTTCAGCGCACATGCACTCGTGGTGCTCACAAAAAACTATCGCTCGACACAACACATCCTCGATGTCGCACGAGAGGTTATTGAGAAAAGCGAAGAACGTCTTGAGTCTGTTATCCCTACACTAGAGAAGAAGCTAGTCGCATCGCGACCTGAGCTCGGAGCAGGCAATATCGTCCACATGTTGTTACCAACACGCACCCACGAGTATGCCTATATTGCGCGGGAAATACACGACCTCATCGACAAGGGGCATGATCCTTCTGAAATTGCGATTATCACGCGAAAGCATCGCGAGCTCGAAGACGTAGCACGCGTACTGGTGAGTGCGGGAATTCCTATCAACTACGAGCGAAAGCAAAACGTATTTGAGGAACCGCACGTAAAAATACTTATAACGATGGGGCGCTTCGTCTCGTCACTTATGCGTGATGGTAAGGTGCCCGCCGACCACTTACTCCCCACCATTCTCTCAGCACCGTTTTGGGGACTTTCTCGTGAAACTATTTGGGACATATCCGTCAGTGCCGCAACACGTATTGACCGCATGTGGCTCAACGCCATGCGTGAGCATCACGATACCAGTGTCAGAGATATTGCGAATTGGTTCATACGACTCGGGGCTGACTCTCACCACGACCCACTTGAGCGCATACTCGACGAACTCATCGGCACCGAGGACGTACTCCTACCAGGCGGAGGAGGGGAAGAGGAGACCCATGAGACTTCCGCAACCCCCCATGCAAAGTCAAAGCGCGTGCGCTCATTCAAGAGTCCATTTCGTGAATTTTATTTTGGTAATGATGCACGAAGTGGCGCGGAATCAACGTATCTGCTATTTCTCTCAAGTCTTCGCGTCTTCATGAACACACTGAAAGTGTTTAAGAATGGAAAGCCACTCTTTATTAACGATATCGCGCTTTTTGTAGATATGCATGAACGGCACGACATCGCACTTCCCGACACAACCCCATTTGTCAGTGCGAAAAAAGCCGTACATTTGATGACTGCACACAAGGCGAAAGGGCTTGAGTTCGAAACCGTCTTTGTTGCCTCATGCCAAGAAGAAATATGGGCGGGGCGAGGTTTTCCAAATAAACTTCCATTTCCGACAAATCTACCCATCGAGCCGGGGGAAGGGGGCGACGACAGGCTACGCATCTTTTACGTCGCAATGACACGTGCGAAAAAGCATTTGTATATCACCTCGTACCGCAAAAGTGACTCAGGCAAGGACTCGTTGAAAATCGGCTTCATCGTACCAGAGACAGACGGGGGCGCTATTGCTACGCACCTCTATGAGCAAGAGACCGTTATTTCTGCAGAGGAAATAATGCGTGACATGTCGGAACACACCGTGAATCCTGCATATTTTTCCGTCACTCTCGGTGAACGCGCAATACTCGAAGAGCGGGTAAAGGATTATCACATGAGCGTCACACATCTCAATAATTTTCTTGATGTAACAAACGGTGGTCCTGCATATTTCTTGGAACAAAACCTGTTGAGCTTCCCGCAAGCGAAAAGCCCGAGTAGTGTGTACGGCTCCGCAATGCACAAAGGAGTCGAGCGATTTTATACGGAATTGAAAAAAACAGGAAAGGTGCCGTTGGAGGATAAATTGCTCGCGGGATTTCGTGACGAAATGAAACGTGGACGCATCACCGAATCAGAGTATAAACATTTCTTGCGTGCGGGTGAAGAAGCGCTGCCTGTGTGGTATCGCGAGCGAGGAAAATTTGCCGACAAAAAGCACTACTCGGAGTTTAATTTCAAGGGGCAAGGTGTCGTTGTCGACGGTGTGCCCATAGTTGGGAAAATAGACAAAATGATAGAGAACGATGGCGTCATGCAGGTCTGTGACTTCAAAACAGGCAAGGTCAAAGAAAACTGGGAGGGCAAGGATGCGCGTGAAAAAATCACACTTACTAACTATCGACGTCAGTTGCTGTTTTACAAGCTACTGGTCGAGCACTCACATACATTTGAACGTTGTCGTGTCGAAACAGGCACACTGGAGTTTCTCGAGCCCAAAGAAGGCAAAATCTGTGAACTAGCGCTTAATTTAACCGACACCGAGACAGAACGCCTTGCAAAGCTTATCGTTGCGGTTCATGCAAAAATAATCGCACTGGATTTTCCAGATGTATCGGCATACACAAAGGACCTCGCAGGAATTCTGCAATTCGAGGAGGACCTACTTTCTGGTGTGTGCGTATAAAAAAACAGCCCCTCATGGGGCCGCTTGCGCGTGCATTACGGCTTGCGTTTGACCTTGAGCCAGCCTTCGAGCTGGCGGTTGATGATGCCTTCGCGGTATTCCTTGGAAAGTACTTCGCCTGAGGTGCTCTTGAAGGTCAGATTCTTGACCCGATTACCGTCTTCGACCTCGTGTATCGTGACGCTTAGCACCTGCGCGCAGTCGGCGGGAAGCTCGTAGTTCACTGGCGTACCAGTCCAACGCGAGATTCCACGCGTACGCAGAGTGGACGAATCCTGCCCATGCGGGACCCAGCGAATGATGCCTTCGAGGGGGCTCACATCCTTGAACTCCTGCGTGTAGACGTAGCCGTCGTCCGCCGTGAACGTCACATCTTTGATGGTCGAACCGGAGTCCTTTTCCTTGTGGAAACTGACTCCGATGACTTCCTTCATGTGCGCGACCTCAAGCACCTGCGCATGTTCACGTCCCATGAGTCGCGAGACATCACGTCCGCAGCCGGAGACGGCAAGTGTAGATGAAATTGCGAGAGCAAGAGCTATAGTGGAAAAGATGCGCATGAGTACACACTCCATTGGTTGAGAAGAAGCCACGGTAATTATAGCACAAATAGTTGACAAAAGCAAGTATCGTGGTAGTTTTGATGCTTAGATACAGTCACCTAGGGGAGTAATGTTATGGCACTTGTCGAAATCGACCATGTTCTGGGCACGCTCGAAAAAGAGTTCAGTGTCTGTCTGACGCTCAAGCAGCGACAGGAAGCGCGAGGCATTTACGGTGTCATGGTGCGACTTGCACTCATACACACGCTCAAGTCAGAAACTCTGCGCATGATTTTCAGCAAGCTGAAAGACCTGCCCGAGGGTTACGCACATGCCGAGCAAATCATGTTGTTTGCGACACCCGATGAGTGCAAACACATACAAGTTGCGCAAGCCGTATCCCAAGCGATAGGCAGGGCAGCGCGAACGTCGCAAAGCAATGGCAACTTCCCCCCGCTCTTTTCGTGAGTACAACCGTCAACTTGGCGGTTTTTTTGTATCTCCACTACAATATAGGAATGGCTAATCTCAGGCAGACTCTCTATGCGTGGCGAGACAATGAGGCGGCGACACGGGGTGTCGAGCTTTTTCGCATACTCCCGAATACTGCCCTCGAAGAGATTGTACGCAGTGTCCCCAAGACGAGAGAAGAGTTAATGGCCATCAAGGGCATTAAGGATGCGAAGTTCGCTCAGTTTGGGCAAGTCATTCTTGGACTTGTGGCGAATCACACCGCAACTGCACTACATGGAGATGTCGCACCGAAAACTGATGATGTGCCACCCGCGCAAAAAGAAGAAAAGAAGGCATTTTCGGTTAGTGCATATCTCGACATCATCAACAGGGAGTTGTGGAGACTGCGCGCACGCGTGCAGGGTGAAGTCACGAGTTTTAAGTTTCAAGGTAGCGCAGTGTACCTCGCACTGAAAGATGCAGCGGACGACAGCACCCTCAATGTATTCATGTGGACGCGTGACCAAGTGCTCTCCGGCATTGAGCTCCGCGAAGGACTCGAAATTGTTATTGAAGGAAGATCAGAAATCTACAAACCCTCAGGGAGATTCAGTTTTCGTGCTGAGACAATGGAGCTCGTAGGCGAGGGTGCGCTAAAAAAAGCATACGACACGCTGAAGAAAAAGCTGGAAAGCGAAGGACTCTTTGATGTTGCGCGCAAGCGCGCGCTACCAGAATTTCCGGAGCGTATCGGCCTCATCACCTCGCGCACAGGTGCGGTTATACATGATTTTTCGACAAACCTTGGGAGATTTGGCTACACGATTTCATTTGTAGACTCGCGCGTTGAGGGCACACTCGCAGTGAAAGACATTCTCAAAGCAATTGAACTGGTACAAACAAAACACATAGACGTATTGGTGCTCATACGCGGAGGGGGAAGTTTGGAGAGCTTACAGGCCTTCAACAACGAAGCAGTGGTCCGCGCACTTATCGCTGTGCCTGTTCCAGTGATTTGTGCTATTGGTCATGACAAGGACGTACCACTCGCACAACTCGTGGCAGATTTTGCACCATCGACACCCACTGCAGCCACTACATTACTTAATAAATCGTGGGAGGATGCGCGTCATGAAATGCGTCTACACGAGCGAGAAATAGTCTCTCGTTATGAACGTGTGCTCTGGTCAAACACCGATGTTATCGCAAGCACTGTGGCACACATAGAAACATTCTTTGGGCGAATCATAAAGCCAATAAAAGCGTTAACGCAAGATTTCGAAGGACACACACGTACACTCGAGTCTTGGTTTGCAACCACTCAAAGAGAACTCCAAAATACAAAAAAGGAAATGTTGCGCCTTTCTGAGCGCGGACACAGCGTACAGAGTGCACTACTTGAGGCATGTACTAAATCTCTCGCAATGCACGACCCCATGCGCCAGCTAAAACTGGGCTATAGCATTCTCCTTAGGCAGGGAAAAGTCCTGCGTTCGGTAAAACAACTCGCCCCGGGGGACAATTTTGATGCACAGCTTTCCGATGGTACACTGTCCGCAACACTCAACCACAAGGAGTAATATCCACCACCTAAACACCATGACAAAGTCACAAACAAATCTCACTGACGCAATGAAAAAGCTGCGGGGGATTATCGAATGGTTTGAATCGCAAGACGAAATAGATGTCGAAAAGGGACTGGAAAAAGTGAAGGAAGGGGCAGTACTCCTAAAGCTTTCAAAAGTCCGACTAAAGGAACTTGAAAATGAATTTGAAGATATCAAAAAAACGCTTGCCGATAATGACTAGGGGTTACTGGGGTGAAAGGTTGGCGCGCACGTTCATTGTGTTCGCGCTCGTACTGTTTCCACACTTCGCAATTGCGGACAGCGAAATCATCAGCGCGTTTACGACACATTTTGAAATTAATGTGAATGGAAGCGTTAATGTTCAGGAAGAAATCGTATATGATTTCGGTCCAAACGCCGTAAACAAGCATGGTATTTACCGCGAAATCCCCCTACAGTTTTCGATACCGGGTGAGCGTACGGCGCGGCAGATTGAGATTTCGAGCATTATGGTTACTGACGGAAGGGGTAATCTGAGACCATCCCAATACACTGGAGGCGGAAATTATGTCTCACTCAAAATAGGTGACCCTGATGTCACGGTCACCGGACCCCAGCTCTACGTTATTCGTTATACCGTATGGGGTGCATTGATTTCGTTACCTGATAAAGACGAATTTTATTGGAATACCACTGGAGAAAAGTGGGCTGAGCCCATACTACGCGCAAGAGCTGAAGTAGTGTTGCCCGTACCCGCACAAACCGAACTTATATCGCACGTCTGTTATGCGGGGCCACCACAAAGTGACCTACGCTGCACAAGCACGACGACACCCGATACGATTGCCACAGAGTCGCGCATGGTGGTCTTTGAGGAAAACGCGGGCCTCGCTCCCCATTTTGGAATGACAATTGCGGTAGGGGTACCAAAAGGCATATTCAATGTCCCTGCCGCAAAATTTACCCCCGAACCGGACACCAGCACATTTTGGGGGAAGTTGCGCACTATTTCGTTTGTATCCACATTACTGATTCCCATTGCCACCTTTGTTGCGATGTGGAGAATTTGGTCAAAACGCGGACGTGACCCAAAAGGCAGAGGAGTAGTAATTGTCGCATATGATATTCCCAAACACTTAGGAGTGCTCGAACTTGCATACCTGAGCAAGAACACCCTCGAACACAATGCACTTTCCGCCGCGCTTGTAGACCTCGCGATTCGCGGATATCTAACTATCGAGCGCATCGTCACAAAAAAACTTTTCATTGACACCGAAGACTTCCGGATTACATTCCTGAAAGAGGTAGGTACAAGCAAGTTAAGTATTGCGGAGAAAATTCTCTATAACGAGTTTCGTGACCATGGGGACACACTGCTGCTCTCATCGCTGTCACACAAGCTCACGGGGTTAAGCGCTATACTCGGAACACAGGTTGCGGAAGACCTCACACAAAAGGGGTACTACACGGAGAATCCTATCAAGGTGGGGCAGAATTATTTTATTGCTGCGGTAGGATTATTCTTTTTTGGAATGTTTATTCCACTGCTCAACATTGCTATCGTTATGAGTGCAATCATTATTTTTGTGTTTGCCCTATTGATGCCTAAACGCACTGAGGACGGTGTGCTGCTGGTGGAGGAGATTGCGGGATTCAAGGAATATCTTTCTGTTGCAGAGAAAGACCGAATTGACTTTGTGAATGCACCAGATAAAGACCCGAAGAGTTTTGAGCGTTTTTTGCCATACGCAATGGTGTTTAAGGTGGAAAAAGCATGGGCCTCCAAGTTCAAGGATATTTATACCAACAAAGACTCTGCACATTGGTACAGCGGATCAGGTGCCTTTAATGCCGCGACACTTGTTGCAGGTATGGACGCGTTTGATACGAGCACTGCTTCTGCTTTTTCGTTAGAAGGTGGCGGTTCTAGTGGAGGCGGCTCCGCGGGAGGAGGTGGTGGGGGCGGCGGAGGAGGAAGTTGGTAGCAATTTAATTTAACATTTTAGTACAATAACAACACACATATGGATACAGAGATACTAAAAAAACTGGAGAATCTTGAGGCAAAAATTGATGCAATTTATGTTTCCACAGAACAGACGCGGAAATATTTCTTTTGGACTATGGTACTCACCGTAGTGGTGTTTGTCGTTCCACTTATTGGTCTTATGTTTGTGATTCCGACATTTATTTCAAGCTATACCGCAGGGATGGAGGGGTTGATGTAGGGTGGGCTGATGTTTAAACAAACTCCCCGCATAAGCGGGGGAGTAGTGTATTCATTCAACGCACGCGAGGTGGTGAACCTTGGCGCGATGTACTTCGATGACTTTTCGGATTGCGTCCTTGAGATTGCGCGATTCTGTCCCACATGGATCGCTTACATGCTTGCAACGCTTGATTTCTGTTTCGAAAAAACCTTGAGGAAAACGATGTTCTTCGAGCATCACCATGAAGTTTCCACCACTGTTGTTGACGCGGCACACATAAGTATCACCCTCGTACATGGCACTTACGCTTACGATGCGTAATGCCTCATCGGGATTGTATTCGCCAATTTTCACTTGTCACCCCATGCTTAGTCTTTATGTATTCTAAAACAGAGAATTATCCTCTGACATCTGTCACCCCAAAGAATTGTGTGTTCTTACGAAGAGTGCAATATGCCTAGACCTCATCAACAGTCCAAACTTTTGGATTTTCTGTCTCGTGCGCCCAAAGTCCCACGACCGTGACCACAAGCTCGGGATCAATTTCTTGAATCAGTTTTTTTGTCGTTTCCACATCACTTGAAATGCACACACAATGTGCGTCATGGTCGATGGGGTTTCCCGCGCAATCATCGTGTCCTACGACAGAGACCGTACGAGAGCCGTGGTTTATTATTGAAATTTCAAGCTTACGCTTTAGCCATGCGCGCTGTTCAGGGGTCATATTGAGCTCAAATGCATCCATTCCTGGTTCGGTAATGGAGTCGATAAAATCGAGGCCATATTTCGCTTTCATCCACGTCACTGTAGCATCGAGCGAGCGCCCGTCCATGCAGTTAATCGTCGTTCCGAATGTTAAATTTGCATGTGCCATGATGAAGTGATTAGCGAGTGATGGGAAAGAGTATACTCCTAGTCCGACAAAAGCAAAAGACCAGCATTGCGAGTGCTAACTACTGGGGTATGAAAAACCTCGCCCGTGGGCGAGGTGCGATTGGAAAGTACAAACTGTCAGTGCGATGAAGCGCTAATCAGTCGGCTGACATCAGCCTTTTTGACGAGTGGCGAACGAGTGCCGCCTTTTCGTGTCTCGAGAGTTTTTTCAAACCTCCATCACCGTCGAAACACTTGAGGCAGATTCGGTTCTTGCCGAGCCGTTCAATGGTGTTGAGCGACGGGTGGTCGACCATGGTTACCTCGTCCCCACAATGCAGGACGATTGCCTTTACGTCACTAGGCGCATAGATGTAGTGCGCATTCAGGAACACAACCGGACCAGAAAGATGGATGTGGTAGTTTCCATCAATCATCTTGGAACTTGCAACCGGATTTCTGAAGAGGCTCCGGAAAACAAAGAACGGCGATGCGTTCGGCTGATGCGTCTTATGTGCCGCCCACAGTGCAATCGCATACACGATCATGAATTCCATGGCCATGGCGGCTGCCATCCCCCAAAGAATTTCACGGCTATACGCAGCAACACCAACACCGGTTGCAAAGACGGCAAACTGGCCGAGGCCAATATGCGCAAAGTGCAACCAAACGCGCGGAGCGCACATCGCGCCTGCCGTAATGGCGATAACCGCAGAAAGTCCGGAGAGCGGAAGGTGGTTAATTACCTCACGTGTAGTTGCAAAGTAGACAGAGATGAAGATGAACAGGCCGCAGAACGCACCCGACCACAGTGTCTTCGCACCGAGGCTGATATTGAGGGAACTCTTGAGTCCGCCCCAGATGTGCGTCAGCGCTCCAAAGAAGGAGCCGATGAAGTTTGCGGTGCCCATCGCCTTGAGCGTCAGATTGGGATCCGACGTGCGCTTGTAGTGATCCTTCGCATCGATACCTTTTGCTGTCGCTGTTGACTCAATCGCATCTACCAAAGTCAGAATCACGACTGCCCACAAAAAGTCCTTCCAGATACTTGGGTCCATCCAGACGCCAGCAAAGTTTGGAATAACCACTCCTGATGCAAATGGGTCTGCGGGCAAGTGAATGCGGAACTCTGGAGGAAGTAGGAACCAGTAGGAGAGGCCGAGCGCGAACACCGCCGCTAAGACCTGCGCAGGTATGTAGCGCAAGAATGGCAGTCTCTTGCGCAAGAGGAGAAGCGTCGCCAAGAAAACAAGCGTCGATGCTCCAATAACAAACACACTCTGGTTTATTTGCGGAATACGCGCAGGAATTTCCGTAAGAATTCCCCACACATCTTGCGACTGAAACTTCACCCCAAAGAACACGGGGATTTGTTTGACTAGAAGCGAAATGCCGATCCATGCAAACATGCTTTCTACTACCGCATCCGAAAACAACGCGGCGAATCGTGCGAGCTTGAGTTTGCCAATGATAAACATCAGCACACCCGTGCACATTACGACCGGAAGAAAGAGTGAGTACCCGAGCACTTGGTCACCGTGCCCCAGCTTGTCGATGGTATCGGCAATAATCGGAGCGAGCGCAGCGGCCGCTCCAGCCACACCAAGGTACGAGCCGCCCATAAACGGGAACAGCACGCACGCAATGATTGCCGAGATGATGCCGCTCATGGGCGGTGCATGCGAAATCGACGATATCGCGAGGGCAAATATGAGTGCCACGGGGAAAAGCGCAAACCCCGCCGGTAGGTCATAGCGAAGGAATCGCAGACCTTGTAGTCCATTTTGTGGTACTACATCGGGTGCGGGGTTAAAAAACTCTCGCAACCGATTCCAGACACTTTGGATGTTTGTCATTTTTACTCCGTTCTATTCAGTTTTCAAGGTACGATTTGTCGAACACAGCAAGCACACCATAGGCCACATATGTCCGGAGGAGAAATCTAGGGTGGATTGAAGTCTTCAAGATGAAACTTCAATGCACGATACATCACTCCTCTGGGCACGCGAAGCCAAATATTTTCCTATTAAGGAAGAGGTCATTATTATCTTTTTTAAGATACAGTCAAGCTGATTTATGCACTTTATTATTCTATCATAATATTTAGTAAATGTCAATAATTTACCGCCAAGGGTAAGTTATTCTTCAAATACACTTTCATTTCCTTAACAAACGTGTTACGTTAGAGCCACTTATGGAAGGAATCCACGTCTCTATTGCAGCCGAGAAACTCACCGTATGGATGGGTGTGCCTATCACAAATACGCTCTTGATGAGCTGGATTGTTGTGGCTGTGATAATCACGCTTTCGCTTTTGCTCAACCGTAAACTCGCGGTTATCCCTGGGGCGTTCCAGTCTGTCGTTGAGGTGCTTGCATTCGAGCTCACCAAGTTTGTCGAAGAAACGCTTGAAAACAAAGAATTAGCACGCCGCTTTACGCCACTCCTATTGGCGATTTTCGTCTTTATACTCATCGGTAACTGGCTTGAGTTCATTCCGGGGGTTGAAAGTATCCGCTACATCCACGACGGACACTCGGTGCCGCTTCTGCGTTCCATGAATACCGACCTCAATATGACCCTCGCGCTCGCCATTATCGCATTTGTAACTATCGAAGTTACCGGAATTGTTGTTATTGGTTTCTGGAAGTACGCGGGAAAATTCATCAACTTTAGCTCCTTTATCGGTTTCTTTGTTGGTATCCTCGAACTCCTTTCTGAAGTCATCAGACTCATTTCCTTTTCCTTCCGTCTTTTCGGAAATGTCTTCGCAGGAAGTGTACTCGTCATGATTATCACTTTTCTGGTACCATACATCATTCCTGTGCCTTTCATTTTATTTGAAGTGTTCGTGGGCTTGATCCAAGCAGCAGTGTTCATGTTGTTGACACTGTTCTTCATCAAGCTCGCGATCATGAATACTCACGAAGCGCACTAGTGCGTGGGGTGAGTGGAAATGTGGGGGAGTTGTATATATTTAGAAGCCTTATAAAAATTAATTCAACATCAGTATGGAACTTGAAGGAGTGAAATTGATTGCCATGGCAATCGCCGTCGGTCTCGGAGTTTTCGGTCCCGGTATCGGTCTCGGAATTTTGGTCGGTAAAAGTGTCGAAGCAATTGGACGCAATCCTGACGCGTACGGCAAAATTTTTTCTACAATGATTCTTGGTGCCGCACTTACTGAGGCACTTGGTATTATCGCTATCGTTGCTGCATTCCTTATTCGATTCTTGTAATCCGCGAATTACGCCGCCATGGAGATTTTTCACGCATTTGGAATAGACTGGAAGCTCATCACCATTCAGGGGATAAACTTCGCCGTGGTGCTTTTTGTGTTACATCGCTACGCCTATAAGCCGATTATGGTGCTTATTGCCAAGCGCCAAGCGCTCATCGCCGAGGGGGTCAAAAATGCAGAGGACGCAACCAAGGAGAAAGAGCGCATCGCGATTGACCGCGACCTCACACTCCAGTCTGCGCGCGAAGAGGGTGGCAAGATATCTGATGGCCTACGGAAGCAAGGAATTGCAGAAGAGCGCGAAATAGTGCGTGTTGCGCAGGAGAAAAGCAACACCATCCTTGCAGATGCACGTGAGCTAGCCGAAAAAGAGCGCGCGCACATTCTGCGTGAGGCAGAGAGAGAAATCGCTCGCATGGCGGTGCTTGGTGCCGAAAAAATTCTTCGTAACGGACAAAAAGCCTAATCATGAGAGCCTCTTGGTACGCAAAAGCACTGTACGCACTCGCTGACGAAGGGAAAACTCCCGACGATGTGCTGGTGCACAATCTCCTTGCAACCGTGAATGCCAATGGTCATGCGCACATGTTTCCCGCAATTCTGCGTTCGCTTGTGCGTATCGACGCGAAGGAGGCAAAAAAACACACTATCGAGGTTACAACGGCAGCAGATACCACCCAAGAAGACGTAGGTAAGTTACTGCGCAAAGAACAATTCGCCACACTGCTCTCCACCGACCACAAACGTGTTGTACGCAAAGTCGACCCCACTATCGTTGGCGGAGTCATCGTCAAAACACACGCAAAGATGATAGACACAAGCCACAAAGCTGCACTCGTTCACCTTTATCAGGAAATGACCGCCAAATTATAAATATTGCCCATTACTCACCATGGAACACATCGTAGAAAAACTGAAGAAGCAAATTGTCGAATTCACCCCCAAAGTGCGCTCTGAAAAGATTGGAGTGGTTGTTTCGACAGCAGACGGAATCGCTGAAGTCGACGGTCTCGACGATGTGATGATGGGCGAGATGGTCATGTTTGACGTGAGCGAGGGAAAGAACCTCGAGTCGTCACTTGGCCAAGGCGATGCATTGATTGGTATGGCGCTCAACCTCGAAGAAGACACCGTAAAGGTGGTTATCTTGGGTGACGCACTCAAGGTGAGCGAGGGAATGACCGTAAAGGCAACGGGCAATATCCTTTCGATTCCTGTTGGGGATGACCTTATCGGTCGCGTTGTAGACCCCTTGGGCAATGCAATCGACGGAGGCTTGCCCATTCAGGGCGTACAGCGCAACCCAATTGAGCGCAAAGCGTATGGTGTTATCGAACGAAAGTCTGTTTCGACACCACTGCACACGGGTATCAAGGCGATAGACGGCATGGTGCCTATTGGCCGTGGTCAGCGCGAGCTGATCATCGGTGACCGCCAGACAGGGAAGACAGTGATTGCCATCGATACTATTTTAAATCAGCTAAACGAGCCGAAAGACAAGCGACCTATTTGTATTTATGTCGCAATCGGACAGAAGGACTCCAAGATTGCGCGCATCGTACAGCAACTCAAAGACCGTGGAGCGATGGAATACACTATTGTGGTTTCTGCTTCGGTATCTGCGTCCGCAGCACTGCAGTTCCTTGCACCATACGCAGGTGCTGCAATTGGCGAGTATTTTATGGATGCCGGCAAAGATGCGCTCGTCATCTACGACGACCTCTCGAAGCATGCCGTGGCATATCGCCAGATGTCGCTCCTTTTGCGCCGTCCTCCTGGCCGTGAAGCGTATCCCGGAGACATTTTCTATCTTCACTCCCGTCTCCTTGAGCGTGCAGCGCGCCTCTCCGACGCAATGGGTGGAGGCTCACTCACCGCACTTCCCATCATTGAAACACAGGAGAATGACGTATCTGCGTACATCCCTACAAACGTGATTTCGATTACAGACGGACAAATCTACCTCGAAACAGATTTGTTCAACAAAGGCATCCGCCCCGCTATCAACGTTGGAGTTTCTGTATCTCGCGTAGGTTCGTCCGCACAGACAAAGGCAATGAAGAAAGTTGCTGGCAAGCTGCGCCTCGAGCTTGCGCAGTTCCGTGAGCTTGAAGCATTCGTGCAGTTTTCTTCCGACCTCGATGAAGACACGAAACGCCGCATCGAGAAGGGAAAGCTCATGGTGGAAATCTTGAAGCAAGATAAAAATGCGCCACTCCCATTTGAAAAAGAAGTGACCATTATTTTCATCGCCGGTTCTGGACTTTTTGACAATGCGGATAAGAGCAAGATTGCGCAAATTGAGGAAGGGTATTTCGCTATGCTCACTGCACAATATCCTGAAGTCCTGAAGAACATCGCCGAGTCGCGCGACCTCTCTGACGAGTCACAGGCCACCCTGAAAGCCGCAGCAACCGAGTTTAAAAGAGGAAATACACTCTTCGTCGCATAAACATCTATGTCGCTCAAAGCAGTCAAAAGCAAAATAAAGTCGATAGACAAGACTCGCCAAGTTACAAAGGCAATGGAGGCTGTTTCTGCTGTGAAGATGCGCAAAAGTCAGGCGAACGCGATTGGCATGCGACCGTACGCACTTTCAGCACTCAAAATCCTCCGCAGTATTTCCGGTGCACTGGAGGCGGCGAATCATCCGCTCACCACACCGCGTGAGGTCAAACGTACCTGTGTGGTCATCGTCTCGGCAGACAAAGGCCTTGCGGGTAGCTATGGTTCTTCACTGCTCAAAGAGACATACCGCTTTCTTGATGCGCATGGCCTCACTACAGAAAACACGGGCCTTATCATCATTGGAAAGAAAGCATTCGAGCATTTCACCAAGCGCGGGTGGCACGTCGAGGGATACCACGAGAAGTGGAGCGACCAAGTCACTTTCGACTCCGTTCGTCCACTTGCCGAGCAGCTAAAAGCACTATATCTCGACGGCAAATATGACCGTGCGTTTATCGTTTACACGAACTTCATCTCGACCTTAAAGCAAAGTGTGTACGCGCGTGAGCTTCTGCCTGTGCGCTTTGAAGGCATCGAGGAGGTTGTCCGTGGTATAACCCCACTGAAGGGTAAATACTCGGAACTCCGCGAGACCGCCGAGCCGACCGCGGTAAAAGAATACACATTTGAGCCCAGTGCGGAACATGTACTTTCCGAGCTCATCCCAACACTCTTCAATATTCAAATCTTCCATTCTGTGCTTGAGGCAAACGCATCCGAACATTCCGCGCGTATGATTGCAATGAAGAATGCGTCCGACAATGCAGGTGAAATTTCGCGAGGTTTAAAAATTTATTTTAATAAAGTACGACAAGCGGCAATTACTAAAGAAGTATCTGAAATCGTCGGGGGCATGGAATCAATGAAAGTGATAGATGCATAATTTATTTATTTTAGAATCAACAACATGGCTACAGTATCAAAAGAAGATGTAATCGATGCAATTGCAGAAGAAAGTGAGGAGCGACTCGAGCTTCTCTCCGAATTGTGGAGGAGCATGAATGAGGAAGGAGGCACCACTCCGGCAAAGTATGTTGCACACTCGCTTGCCTGCGCAGAGATGCTTTATAAGGCGAAGGCGTATCAGGATACCCTCGACTGGCTCGAGACCATCGGCGAGGAGATTATCAAGGCAGAGGGGGAGGAAAGTGAGGCATATGTTGCATTCTCAGAAGACGAAGACCTCGAAACACTCCGCATGAATGCACTCGACAGAAGTGGTCTGGAGGAAGAGGAGGAGGAGGAGTTCAGTGGTGACGACGAATAATCAGCCATCAGTCAGTAGTTATAAGTAATAGTAATAAGTAACTAGTTCAATATGCAAACCAAGACAACCAAAACAACAGGAGAAGGAAGCGCGACCACAAACACGGGCGTCATCAAGCAGGTGATCGGGGCGGTTGTCGACGTACACTTCGCGGGAAAAGTTCCCGACATCTACACCGCTCTGCGGGTTGAACGTGGAGACAAAACCACTACGCTTGAAGTTGCTTCCCACATGGGTGGCAATCAGGTGCGTTGTGTTGCGATGGAGTCTACCGACGGATTGCGTCGTGGGGATACCGTTGTCTCGACAGGCAAGCCGATGCAGGCACCCGTGGGTATCAATGTCTTGGGTCGCATATGGAATGTACTCGGCGAGGCAATCGACAACGAGCCGATGCCGAAAGACCTCTCATACGCCAGCATTCACCGTCCCGCACCAGCATTCAAAGAGCAGGCCACAAAGACAGAAATCTTCGAGACCGGCATCAAGGCTATCGACCTCATGACACCATTCATTAAGGGTGGGAAGGTCGGACTGTTCGGAGGTGCAGGAGTGGGAAAGACGGTGCTCATTCAAGAGCTCATCCGCAATATCGCGACCGAGCACGGAGGCTACTCCGTCTTTGCGGGTATCGGAGAGCGCACGCGTGAAGGTAACGACCTTTATTATGAAATGAAGGAGTCAGGAGTACTTGCGAAAACCGCACTTTGTTTTGGGCAGATGAACGAAGTTCCGGGTGCACGTGCACGTGTCGGACTTGTCGGACTCACTATGGCAGAACATTTCCGTGATGAAATGAAAAAAGACGTCTTGCTTTTCATGGACAATATTTTTCGTTTTACTCAGGCTGGTTCTGAAGTATCCGCACTTCTCGGTCGCGTACCTTCTGCCGTGGGGTACCAGCCGACACTCGCAGAGGAGATGGGTAAACTGCAGGAACGCATCACTTCCACGAAAGACGGTTCTATCACCTCAGTGCAGGCAGTGTATGTGCCCGCAGACGACCTTACCGACCCCGCACCTGCGACCACCTTCGCCCACCTTGATGCTACGGTAGTGCTCTCGCGCCCGCTTGCGTCACTGGGAATTTACCCCGCCATCGACCCACTCGAGTCCTCTTCACAGGCGCTTGACCCTGTCATCGTCGGCAAAGAGCACTACGAAGTTGCGACACGCACCAAGCTCGTACTCCAGCGCTACAAGGATTTGCAAGACATCATCGCCATTCTCGGTATTGAGGAGTTGTCTGACGACGACAAGACGCTTGTATACCGCGCTCGCAAAATTCAGAAATTCCTTTCACAGCCATTCTTTGTTGGAGAAGCATTCACGGGTACTCCCGGGAAATATGTACCTCTCGCAGAAACCGTGCGCTCGCTCAAAGAAATCCTTGATGGTAAGCATGACGCAAAGGACGAGCAGGTCTTCTATATGAAGGGCACTATCGACGAGGTGCAGTAATTGAACTTATGAAACTTACGATTTCCAAAATTGACCAAGTACTTTTCTCTGGCGAAGCGGAGTCTGTTTCTGTACCCGGTACTGCAGGCGTGATGACTATTCTTAGCCATCACATGCCGCTTATTACTACCCTTAAAAAGGGGACTATCATTGTGAAGTCAAAGGACGCAAAGCCCGAGTCATTTGCGATAGAGAGGGGATTTGTGGAAGTAGGGAAAGAAGAAACGGCCATTTTGCTGTAAGTGCCGCCCGCACTACTTGCGCTCAGGTTAGTTCTGAGATACAACGTTCATATTATTAAGTTATAGCAATCTCCTTTTTATGAACAAAAAGATTCTCGCATCGGCAACGATGTTTGCACTTGTACTCGCATATGTGCTCCCATTTTCAATAGACGCCCGAAATGTTCCCGAAGTATCTGCTGCAATGTCAGATTATTACCTTAAATTGGATGGCATCGATGGGGAAGTTGTTGATAGAGGGCATGAGAATGGAATGCGCATTTCAAGCTGGAGCTTTGGCGCATCAAATCCCACAAGCGTAGGGAGTGGCGGAATGTCTGCCGGTAAAGTAAATTTTCAAGACATGAGTGTTATGAAGTCAGTCGATAAGGCAACACCGGCACTATTTAAGGTGTGTGCATCAGGCAAACGAATAGCAAAAGCCGAGCTATCAGTTGTAAAACCAAGTGCAACGGGTGTGGGATTAACATTCATGAAGTACACGCTTACTGACCTTACGTGCACATCGTTCAAGAACTCCGCAGACCCACTCACGGAGTCACTCTCGTTCAATTATGCAAAAATAGAAATGTCGTACACACCAATGACCAGTGACGGCACAGCAGGTAAGCCAGTTACTGCAAGCTGGGACTTGAAGGCAAATAAAGCTTTCTAAATAAAGAACTTTCGCATAAAAAAACTGCCTTTGGAAAACCAAGGCAGTTTTTTTGTACTCAACCTGAAGAGTTTAGGCCTTGCTTTAATACAGAATTCATGTTAAATTCATTTCAAGTTCATTTCTTGGAGGAAACGGACGTTCGATAGAGCAAGACGTGCAAGCAATCTTGCCTTTGTTGTTACATGTTCGGTTGTTATTTAATCAAAGAATTTATATCTATGACGCAGTCATTATTTGTGTCGGCGAAGTCTCGTGCAACTTGGAAGAAAGTTTGTGCGATTTTTTTGACCCTCTCTATCAATCTTACGGGCGGAGCTGGAATGCTTTTGCTTGGTGCAGAGGTCGCATATGCGGCGGATACGACCTCTAAGTCCCCGACATCTTCTTCAGTAAGTCCAAGTGAGTGGACTAGCCCAAGTAATGCGTATTCAAGTGATAATGCATATTCAACAGCTTCTGACGATGATGGGGCAAGTCGAGACGACCAGCGATATTCGAGCTTCGGTTTTTCTGTTCCAGCCGGAGCAACGATAAACGGAATTGAAGTCGCGCTCGAAGCAAAATCAACATTTCCAGCAATCCCCACACCGATTGACTCGACGATAGGCGGTTTTGGAACTGGGTCAACTGATACAAACGTACCAATGTGGAGTGAAGATAATAATTCAGGAACGGTTGCCTTAGAGCCAGAAACTGGCGACGATTCTGTGAGTCCTAATGGTGGTCGATTTGCAAGAATTGCTGATGATGGATACATCTGCCTCGAACTTGATGGGAAAGATCTTTCTGCATTAACACTGAGCTATTATTGGCGAGGTGACGTTGACGCCGAAGATGGTGATTCTGCAACAGTTCAATATAAAACTGGAGCCTCTTGTAATGCTGGTGATAGCTCATGGACGACACTTGCTACTCACGAACTTGATAACAATAATACTGGAACATCAACATGGAGCTTACTCCAGTCTGTCAGTATTCCCGACCTGAATCAGTTCTCTGTGCGATTTAAGAATGGAAATCAGAATGCTTCTGACGAGCATTTCCGAGTAGATGGTGTGACTCTGACTGGAACACAGCCAACTTCCGCCTGTCAAATAGAGGGGCGAATTGGTGATGGAAGTACTTTTTCGAGTTTCAAATCAGCCACACTTATCGCAACTGACTCAGTGTATACACTTGGTGGTGTTTCTGACCTTTGGTCAGGTGTGACCTGGAGTCCAACCGATTTCAGCAACACTAACTTTCGCCTTGAACTCCGCGGAAACGATCCCGGCTCAGCTTGCCAAGACAACGCAACACTCAGTCTTGACCATGCCCAAGTAAAAGTGCACTACACTCCTCCACAGGAAAATACTCTGCAGCTTTGTACTGATACCATCGATAATGATGGCGACAATCTCATAGACCTCGCTGACTCTAACTGTGCGCAATACAAGCCAACACTTACGGTAAAAAAACATGTTGATGGCGGTCCAATGTCTCCAGAAAACTTTCTACTTCACGTAAACAGTGGAGATGGGTTTCTTGGAAGCGAAACTGGTACAAGTTTCACATATAATTCCTCTACTCAATACTCAGTCACTGAAGATCAGGCAGCAGATTATGTGCCTTCATTTGATGGCTGTTCAGGAACGGTAAATGCTGGAGATGCTGCAACATGCACGGTCACAAATCATTATGACCTTTGCTTGAACATAGAAGGCTATCAATCTCAGGTTCCTTCGGGACATGAACGCTCGAGTGGCAACTGTACACCTCTGAATGACACCCCACCATTATGTGAAGCGAATGTTTCAACAATCACTCGCGTTTCAAACACAACTAACGTAAATGTTGGATCAGTGGGCGGTGACGATGCGGTACTTGTAGATTTTGACACGGTCACAATCGGTCAGCAGGTGCACATTGATTGGAATGCAAGTATCGCGGGTGCACAGTGGATTTGGGGCGAAAATCCAGTTGCCACTCCACAGAGTGAGCTTACTGAATCTTTCTTTGACGTTTTCACGGTTGTGGGTACTCCGACCGGTGGAACACTGGAGATTGCAGCTGATAATAGTTATGTCGTAAAATTAAACGGCATCGAAGTCGGAGCGGATATATCAGGCAATAACTACAATTCAACTGGACAGGACTTGATTACTATTCCTGCAAATAAATTTGTTGCAGGATCCAATACACTTGAAATTATTGTAAAAAATTGGGCCTACGATACAACAGATCCCCAAGTAAACCCCGCAGGACTCCTTTACAGCCTTACTATCAACAAGAATTCATGCGTTCCTGTTGTGGCACCGGTATGTGAGCCACAGGTGAACCTTGTAGAGAATGGTGGATTTGAAAATCCTGTACTTAACGCAACAAGCTATCAAGATGCTTGGGATATCGTTCCATTCACGGACAGCGCACTGAAGTGGCTTGGTGAGTTTGTTACTGCAGGAGGTGCAGGACGACTCGGACTTGAGGTGCAAACCAGCGCGGCAGTCCCTTTGGCATCTCTTCCTTACTCTGGAACCCAGCTCGCAGAGCTTGATGGTGATCATCTAACGCGCATCTATCAGGATGTTATAACTATTCCCGGACATGACTACTCCCTTAAATATTACTTCTCACCTCGCCCCAGCCAACCAGCTTCTGAAAATATTCTCGAAGTAGCACTTGGAGGAGGTGTCGTCGACACACACACCGGAGCAGGAGGTTCAGTAACTAGCTGGACGCCATATACCAAGACATTTGTCGCAACTGCTACTGTAACCCGTGTATCATTCGCAGATATCGGCAACGATGACAACGGTTCGACAGGTGGAGTCGGTTCATATCTGGATGACGTCAGTTTCTCTTGCGTTGGCCCACACGTCGAAGTACCACCCACAACACCCGAGAATACTCCTCAGCTCTGCAACGATCAGCTTGATAACGACAATGACAACCTGATTGACGGGCATGATTCGGACTGTAAACCCACACTGACGGTCACGAAGAATGTCGTAAACAATAATGGCCTTTCAAAATCTGCATCTCAATTCAATCTGCATGTGAATGAAGACCAGTGCACCAATATTCTGGGCATGCAGTCCACTGTCCCAGTGGGAATGTATCAGGAGGGTAGCTACTGTGAAGAGTACGGACTTGAAACTCTGAACACAATTTTTGACTTCTTCTCCCCCAAGGTTGCGTTCGCAGTTGCGCAGTTGATTGCACCAGCAAGTTTTGTTGGAAACGAACAGGGTACAACCGTCTACTTTGACGAGCCATCTGATTACACCGTAACCGAAGATGCCGATGGTCAGTACACCACAACTTACGGCGACGGTTGCACAGGCTCTATCGGCTGGGGTGAACACAAAACTTGTGTTGTCACCAACGACGACATTCAGCAAGGTGGTGGGGGGGGAGGAAGCTCATCATTCGACCACTGGGGTTGTACGAACCCTGCAGCAACCAACTTCAACTCGCTTTCCAATCGCGATGACGGCTCATGCCAGCTTCCTGGTGGAAATGGCGGAACTCCACAGGGAGAAGTCTTGGGTGCAGCAACAACAGTGTCAGAGCCAGAAATGCCTCTCCCTGCAGCATGTGCAGCGAACCCCTACCTTCTTGACTACATGAAGATGGGTAAGAAGAATGATGTAGAGCAGGTCAAACTTCTTCAGACATTCCTGAATGAATTCTTGGGTACAAATATCCCCGTCACAGGAATCTTCGGACCGCGCACAAAGGCTGCAGTCAAAAAACTCCAGAAGGACAATCATGCCGCAATCATCCAACCTTGGATTGACGCAGGATTTAGTGCAGCAAGCTTGAAGGAGGGGACAGGAGTCGTTTACAAGACCACCAAATACTTCATCAACAAGAAGAAGTGCGTGGAAATGACCGAGACACTTCCAAACCTTACAAATGACACAGGACTGACGAACTAAGGTTCTCTAAATCTTAGCATTCAAAAACCCAGCAATATGCGGGGTTTTTGGTTTTTCCTACGAACGAATAATTAAGAATTTGCTTCTATATTCGATATTATCTTGCCATTTTGCTAATCTATTGTGCATTTATTGATTTTATGCTATAATTATGTGCATGTTGCAGTGGCTTAAAAATCACTTCATCCCACACGAAGCAAATGGTTTTGCTCCATACGTACTTCGCATGAAAATTGCGATGCTGTTTTTTGCCCTTATCGCACTCATCGAACTGGTGTACCTCGCAAACACATTGTTTGTGCTTCCGAGAAGTGATTACTTTGCGGCAATTTTTGCTACTGTGCTTGTCGACCAGACAAACAAAGAACGCGATACCGCCGCACTGCGCACACTCACTTCGAATCCAAAACTCGAAATAGCAGCACAACTGAAAGCCGACGACATGGCTGCGAAAGGTTACTTCGCGCACAATGCCCCCGACGGCACCACGCCATGGCATTGGTTTGCGCAAGCGGGTTATGATTTCGCCGCCGCAGGAGAAAACCTCGCAGTGAATTTTACTGATTCGAAGGACGTCACCGAGGCATGGATGCGCTCTCCAACGCACCGCGCAAATATCATGAGTGGTAACTACACCGAAATTGGTATTGCTACGGCGCGCGGAATGTACAAAGGAAAGGAAGCCATTTTTGTTGTTCAAAAGTTTGGCCGACCATCCATTATCGCACGCCAATTACCAAGCGCCTCAAGCACGGTAAGTACTCTTGCGAATCTTTTACCTACAACAGTTCTCGGCGCTACCACCATTACAAAGAAACCTGCTCCAACCATTACGGTGACCCGCCCAGTTTCAACACCCCAACCTACGCCTCCAACACCCGTCATCACGGAAACTCCCAAACCACAGGCACCCATCATCACCACACTACTCCCCGTCACGACAGTGGTCGCTGGTGCGGAAGCACTTAAGCTCCCCATAGAGAATGAGATTGTACTTCCTGAAACCGCGCCACAACAAGCAGCACCGCTTGGTTATTGGGCGAGAATATTTTCTGCACCACGGCAGTTGGTTACTTTCCTGTTCCTCGGCTTGGGGGCACTTATGCTTATTGCACTCCTCCTCAACGTATTTATTAGGGTTCGCGTCCAGCATCCACACCTCATTCTCAATGGACTACTCTTGATTGCTGTCGTAAGCTCACTGATAATGTTAAACACCGTCATCGGTGTTACGCAGGGGGTGATTTAGTTTATTATTTATACTTATTTTTAGAATTTTTATGCCCACAAAACAGCTTGCATTGGGGATTGGTGGAATCATCGTGGTGGCTATTATCGGATGGATTGTATTTGCTCCCAAAGAAACGGTAGCACCTGTGATTAGTGACGGCACCACTCCTATTGTCGAAGAACAACCACCAGAAGTACCCGTAACGCCATCTGCACCTACACCAAGCACGCCCGCAGGAGCAAATTCGGGCACTCCCACTCCTGTTGCAAATACTCCCACACCACTCAAAGGCAGCATGGCTCCAGAGTTTAAATTACCCTCCGGGTACACCAATGCTGATCCATTTTTGATGCAAAGCCTAATTGGAAAGCAGGTTGTACTTGTACAATTCTGGGCGTACACGTCGGTGAATTCCATGCGCACTTTCCCATATGTTAATCAATGGAACGAAAAATACAAACGCAAAGGACTGACCATTGTTTCTGTTCACACTCCACGATTCTCTTTCGAGAAACAAAAAGACAATGTTGACAAAGCCGCCTTCACAAGCAACATCCTCAATCCCATTGTACTAGACAATCAATATGGCACATGGGACTCGTGGGGCAACAAACACTGGCCGACTATGTACTTGGTCGACATCAACGGACGCATTGTGTACAGCCAGAAAGGAGAAGGTAACTACGCAGCCACAGAAGCGAAAATTCAGGAGCTGCTCGTCGCACGCGCAGCAAAACTAGGTACCACCAAAGACGTGTATGCACCGTTCGAGATTCCCGGAGGAGTGCAGCCCATTGACCCCCTACTCGTCCGAAGTGCAGAAACATACTTCGGTTCTGCGCGTAACACCACTCTCGCAAACGGCACACAACTCACCGTTGGAATTCAGTACATGAAGCCTATTACTGAAATCAAACCCAATATGCTCTACCTCAAGGGAGTCTGGGACATTCAGGGTGAATATGCACGCAGTTCAACCGAGGGGTCTGGTTTCATACATCGCTATAACGCAAAGAATGCATACCTCATTTTGGGTGCGAGCGGTATAAACAAAGTGAAGGTAACACTCGATGGGAAACCACTTGGAGCTCAGGCAGGAAAAGACATCCGCGAGGAGAAAGGCGAGAGTTACCTCTATGTATCCGACGAGCGCGTGTACGAGATTGTGAAGGGCTCAACGTACGGCGAGCACACACTCGAGGTCACCGCGGAGACCAATGCACTTCAAGTATACAGCCTCATGTTCTAGAGTTAGGACACGCAAATAACCGCTTACAAGAGCGGTTATTTGCATAACTCTATGAGCAATCAGTAGTATTTCAGCATGTGGCTTGTGTACTTCCCGCGCGAGGCGCCTACATCTAGTACGTAGCGCCCGAGATAGTGAGCCTTCGAGCGACAACGTCAAAAAGACAACGCCAGATAGCCGGTTTTTGTATTCTACAAACGCATTTGCACCTCCCACTCACCATGCTATGCTTTCGGAAGCGTTCCGTATATCAAAAGGAGAATCTCATGCTCGATTGGATCAAAGCGTCCTATAGAGGACGTGTGGGAAGAAAGCACTTCGCCATGTTGTTAGTACTGCTTCTCTTGCTTACCATTGTTGCCATGCCGTTGCTTGGTGCACTCAAACACTTTGGGTTGTTCATTGGCGGGCTATTGTCCATCGTGTTTGGAGTAGTGTTTAACATCTTGACCCTACACATTTACGTGCGAAGACTGCACGACCTAGACCTGACTGGATGGCTCATACTGTTAACATTTGTTCCTGTGGTCGGACCATATGTTGGACTTGCTATGGCTGCCGGCTTGCTGTTCTGGCCGGGCGATCGTGACGCGAACACATATGGCGCCCCGCCTAATGCAGATCGCACACTTCGTGACGTAGTGTTTCACCCTTGATTTGAGTATTGCACACAAACCTCATGGCAACATGTGGTTTTTTTGTTAGAATATATATCATGTCTACAGAACAATTGTCGGGATACGTCTCGGAAGAACGTGTGCGTGGCGTCACTGATGACGCAATCAAAGCAGCATTACTCGAGAAAGGGTGGAAAGAAGCGGACGTCGTGGCAGCACTGGGCGTGGGAGGTGTCGGTGTTGGAGTATCTGCACATCAAGGTATGTGGAGTGGCCGCCTCGACAAAAGTGGTTATCTCAAAATCGTGCTATTAGGAGTCGGGTTTATCGCGCTTATCGTTGTAGCGGCTTTCGGTGTGGGATATACCGCTTTTGATTATCAAGAAACCGATATAGCCAACGAAGGCACACTTTTCTATCTTGGAATATTCATTGGTGCATTGTTTTTTCTCGCGTACTCCATTGTCGGACTAGGCGCAGGAATTCGTCGACTCCACGACATCGGTCAGTCTGGGTGGTGGATATGCATTGGATTTATTCCATACTTGGGTAGCCTCCTTTCTCTCGCACTCACAATATACCTGTGCGTGAAAGACGGCGTACCCACGGCGAATCAGTGGGGTGGGGTACCAAGAAAAGACCTTACACTCTGGCAGTCATTGCGTGGCCGTGAATAAGGGTTTTTGAGTAGTCCACAATTTATTAACAGGTTACTACCTTTTTTAAATGGCTTTGTTATAATGTTCGTACAACCAAATAGTGCGTTTATCGAGAGTACGGAGTAGGGAATTGGCCCGATGATACCGTCAGCAACCACCTCTGGAGAGGAGCGGTGCTAAATCCAATCCCTTATAGGGGAGATGAATGTGGTTGGAGGAATAATGGCAACCAAAAAAGTCTTTCCCAAACGGAAGGCTTTTTTGTATCAATTGTAATTTAACCCAACAAGTATTCGTTCGATTCTCGGAAAGCATAAAGGTTGTGCATTATTCGTTTTTCAAATAAATAATTTATGCAACGCATTCAGCAAACACACACTGTCGAGAGTGTGACCGCAGGTCATCCGGACAAAGTGTGTGACCAGATATCAGATGCCATTTTAGATGCATGCCTCACACAAGACCCGAAATCGAGAGTCGCCATTGAAAGTTTCGGTGCACACGGACTGTTGGTTATTGGGGGCGAGCTCACGACTGACGCACGTATCGATGCATCAGCAATTGCGCGCAAAGTTTATCGCGACATCGGATACGACAACGAACTTGAAATCATCGAGCGCATTGTGACACAGTCTCCCGATATTGCGATGGGCGTGGACCAAGATGGTGCAGGCGATCAAGGTATTATGTATGGCTATGCCACAAACGAAACTGAAGAATATCTCCCGCGTGGCATTACCCTTGTACACAAGCTTACAAAGGGACTCGAAGACTTACGGAAAAGCGGAAAAATTAACTGGCTGCGTCCTGATGGCAAGGCACAAGTGACCATTTCTGACGGCAAAGTCCGCACGGTGCTTGTGTCTACGCAACATGCTGATGGCATACAGCATAGCGAAATCCGAGAAGCCATCATCGACGAACTCATCCGGCCTATTATTGGCGACATTGGGCGCACCGAAATACTCGTGAACCCCACAGGACGCTTCGTGCAAGGCGGATTTGAGGCTGACACTGGGCTCACGGGGCGCAAGCTGATGGTAGATACCTACGGCGGACTCATAGCGCACGGTGGAGGGGCATTTTCGGGCAAAGACGCAACCAAGGTAGACCGCTCGGGTGCATACATGTGCCGCTATGTAGCGAAAAATCTCGTGGCAAACAAACTCGCGAAGGAAGCGACCGTGTCAGTTGCCTACGCCATCGGGCACCCCGAACCGCTCATGGTCGCAGCGGTTGACGAGAATGGTGAGGACCTCTTCGATGTTGTGCGCAATCGGTTTGACTTTCGTCCCAAGTCCATCATTCAGCAACTCGATTTGCGAAAACCTATTTTCGCACAAACAGCGGCTTACGGTCACTTCGGAAAGGCAGGCTTACCTTGGGAAACCGTTATACAAATATAAGGATGCAGCCCAAACTCTGAAATTGTATTGAGGGGGTTGCAGTTCCTAACTGAAACAACCCCCGTACCGATTGCCTTGTCTGCAAGGCTAGACACTTCGGGAAAAAGGGATTACCTTGGGAAGCCGTCATTGCTCTAGATTTTGCAGAAGAAAAGAATTTTGCAGAAGAAAAGACCCGCGCACGCGGGTCTTTTGATATCTACGAGCGAACACGTCGTGGAAAGAGTCGCCCAAGTATTGCGGCGACACTACGCTCTTTGGGAGGAAATCGATCGGGGTCACAGGCATCCAGCACGAGACAAAGCCAGAACAAAAAAAATGATAAGGTGCATGTGCCTACGTATGCGAGCACGCCAATATCGAGCGCTTTTGCTGTTGTGGTCATGGCAAACGCTCCATAGGACAACAACGGTGCAACTGCGTACATGAGCATCATCGCGCGCATATAGAAATACAGACGCGTTGCTTTCATCGGATTCACGAAGCCTTGTTGCACACGAACACGTGCGCGCATTTCTGCTTTGTCTGCGTACCAAAATGAGAGATAGAAGAATAGCGCCACGCAAATAAGTGACAAGGTCTTTGCGACTACAGATGTTTGAAGATGCAGAATTTCAACCAACCCGACAAAGAGTACAAGAAACACTGCATATGCTCCAGAGAACAGTCTGAACCAAAAGTAGTTTGTCTTCCCCGTCAAACGTTCGAAGCGCTGGCAAAGGCTTTCGATGAAAAGTATTAGGTACATATCGAGCGAAGAAAGCTGCCTCAAGGTGCAACTCCTTTCCTTTGAAATCTCTATATTTGATAGCACGCCCAGCACGCCTGTCAACTGCAAGCACAACCCTGATTGGTGTAGAATCTACGCTATGTCAAAAAAATCACACCATGAACACGCTGCTAGGCAAAAGAAGCGTGTGATAAAAGCGAGCGCAAGTTGGGTTATAGGTGTCGCAATTGTCGCAGCTATAGTGTACTTCGTGGCCACCGCGCCTAAGGTACCTGCAAGCGAATACCTTTCCACCACAGGATTGCACTATCATCCGCACCTCGTCATAACCGTCAATGGAGAAAACGTACCCATCCCAGCAAACATTGGGCTTGCGGGCACAGTACACAATCCCATTCACACCCACGAAACAGACAATATTGTTCATCTGGAGTTCGAAGGAAAGGTAAAGAAATCTGACACCGACCTTGGAGAGTTTTTTGCACTCTGGGGAAAGGAGTGGACAGCGACGTCATTTATGGGACTCCCCATCGATGCGACACACACACTCACGATGAAAGTTGACGGCGTTGAATCGACCGAATACGGTAATCTGTTCATGAAGGACAAGCAGGAGATAGAGCTTATCTATCAAACACTCTAAATAGCCTATCCAATTTCCGTATACAAAAAAGAGCCGAATGTTCGGCTCTTTGTGTTTAGAGTACCTTGACCGCGTACTCCGCGAGCGGGGAACGCTCAACGCGGGAGAGGGTTACATGACCGAAGTGTGACCAGCCTGAATCGCCCTTGAATCGGTCGACCAAATACGCCAATCCAGACGAAGTTTCCGTGAGATACGGGGTGTCAATCTGCCCAAGGTTTCCGAGACAGATAATCTTCGTTCCGGGTCCCGCACGGGTCACCAATGTCTTCATCTGCTTTGGCGTCAGATTTTGCGCCTCGTCGATGATAACGAACTTGCGCAGGAACGTACGTCCACGCCAGAAGTTCATCGCCTTGATGGAAATTTCTTTTCTCAGTTTTGACACAAGGAAAAGATTGCTGACTTCGTCTGTGGTGTTAGCACCGCCGAACTTGTTCTTCAGGCGCTTGGCCGGATCATTTTCTGTGCCCAGTGCCTCCGCAATCACCTCGAGGTTATCGTCGAGTGCACCCATCCATGCACCAATCTTGTCTTCTTCCGTCCCAGGAAGATAGCCAATATCTTCACCGACTGGAATTGGCGCGCGAGTCATGATGATTCCGGTGTACATACCCGCACCTTTGAGGGCGAGCGCAGCCGCGATGGTGAGCAACGTCTTGCCTGTACCTGCACCGCCAAGAATGCTGACGAGGTGGATGTTCTCGTCCATCAAGAGATTCATCAGAAACAGTTGCTCAAGGTTTCGGGTGTTGATGCCGGAAACGATTTGCCGCTCGTAATTCATACAATGCTTAAAGGCAATTTTGCCGTCAGCCAAGCCGACCACAATAGACGGACTAGGCCCCACACCATTTGCAGTGATGAGCTGGTTCAAGAAGAGCGGTGTATTACGTGGTTGTGCAATTTCGTAGCGCGCAGAGTTGACTTCGCCGTGAGGCGGTTGCACTTGCGACAAGCTTGCCCACGCCGACGCAGGGAGTTCGGTCATACCCGTGTAGATTCCCTTGTCGGAATCAGTCTCCACCAAATCATTGGTGTAGTCTTCCGCATTGAGCCCGCGAGAGCGCGCTTTGATACGTACGTTGATGTCCTTGGTCACCAAGATCACTTCAACGTAGCGATCGTTCCGCTTCTCTTTGAGCATCCGCGCGGCGGCAATGATGTGATTGTCGGGAACCGACCGTTCGTATTCCGACAGGCGTGTCGCCGCCTCAAAGACTTCTTGCTCGGTCTGAATAAAAAGTCGGCCCATACCTTTGACGCCACCGGCGGCATGTTCGAGCGGAAGTCCTTGTTCCAGCTTCCAGTTTGCATGCTTCTTTTCCATGAACTGAATCAACGCCTCGATAAACCGCGTGGTTTCTCGGGAATTCCGAGCGACGTCGGTCGAACCCTTCTTGTTGTTGTCGAGTTCTTCGAGTACGGTCGACGGAATGAAGATGTCGTGCTCTTTGAATCGCAGAAGGGAGGTCGGGTCGTGCATCAGCACGTTGGTGTCAAATACGAACATCTTGAGCGTGTTCCGCGCCTTGGCGGCGGGTTCTTTTTTCATTCGATGCACCTCTGGGTTGAGTTAAGGAACTCCTGTCATTAAACTACAACTGTTTCTAGTTTGCGCAAGGGAAAGCTGTGTTACAATAAAGCTTGCACGAATATGGAGCAAGAACCACTACAAGCAGGGAAGAGGATTCTCAAAGAAGCGGGGATACCCCACGGCGGTAAAGTATTTCTTTTATTGCTTCCGACCATGCTTATCGCCGGAGCAATTGGCTTGGGATGGCTCGCATACTGGCTTCCGCAAACGACATACGCAGCATATACCTATCAGGTAATTGCCGGACTTGGACTTATCGAGGCGATTATTATATCTGCAATGCTTTTTGTTATCCTTCCGGGGTATCTCCGTTTTACTGACAGTGCTAGTGAGGCCGTTAATACTACCGCCTCGAAAGGCGAGCGTTATGTCGCCGCACTTGTAGGCTCGGGGCTCGGTTTTTGGGAATACGATATAGCCAAAAGTGAAGTCTTTTTTTCAGGGAGTATGTGTGCGATGCTTGGCTATGCAGATCACGACAAAGTGAGCCCAATGAGTTTCTGGTGGGATTCCGTACATCCCGAAGACCGCGAGGGAATGAGGCGGAGCATGGAATACAGCATGGAGAAACGCACACCTGACTACTCCATCGAATACCGCATAAAAAAGTTTAATGGTGAATACATGTGGGTTGCCGATAAAGGAAAAGTGGTGGTTGACCACACAGGAACTGCAGTACAACTTGCGGGTGTTACACAGGATGTTTCTAATATCAAACGCGTGCAAGAGGTACTCGAAAGTCGTACGCTCGAGCTAGAAGATGCCACGAACAAAATTGAGCAGGAAATTCAGAATGTGCGTAAATTCCAAAAAGCCGTTGATTCGTCCACGGAGGCTGTTTCGATTACCACCCCTGACGGCGCCATCGTGTACGTCAACCCTGCATGGTCAGTACTCAATGGATACACTGAAGCTGAGGCTCTTGGTAGAAACCCGAAGTTACTCAAAAGCGGGGAATCGAAGCCCGAAACGTTCATCGCCATGTGGGAGAAGATTGTCGCAGGGGTTCCATTTCGCACCGAGGACGTATTCAATCGTCGCAAAGATGCTTCGACCTACCAAGGTGAACTCTCAATTTTCCCCATCCGAGAGGGGAACCAGACACTTTTCTACGTGTCGCTCTGCCAAGACATCACCTTGCGCAAGGAGGTTGATCGCGCGAAGACCGAATTTGTTTCACTGGCATCACATCAATTACGCACACCACTTTCCGCAATTCGCTGGTACTCGGAGATGCTACTTTCCAAATATGTGGGTGAACTTAACGACAAACAGCGTCAATATGTAAAGGAGATTTATGCAGGAAATCTACGTATGGTTGAGCTCGTCAACGCACTATTAAATGTTTCCCGTATCGACCTTGGCACCTTTGCGGTTGAACCAGAGCCGGTTGATTTGGTTGAAATTTGCGAAAGTGTGCTTTCCGAACTCGCACCGCAAATTATCGAAAAGAAGCAGACTGTCGACAAGATATTCAACAGCGCACCAAAAACATA
The DNA here is from genome assembly GCA_043756865.1 of bacterium. Classification (GTDB taxonomy): domain Bacteria; phylum Patescibacteriota; class Minisyncoccia; order Phycocordibacterales; family UBA6899; genus MHLP01. The sequence continues at coordinate 113,632 of JAYUQG010000019.1, forward strand.
CAGTGCGGATCAAAAACTTATTCGTATTGTATTCCAGAACTTCCTTTCAAACTCGGTAAAATATACGCAACCAGAAGGCCATATCACCGTAGAAATCAGTACACGCGATAACAACCTCTACATTCGTGTCTCAGACAACGGGTACGGTATACCAAAGAGTCAACACGGCAAAATCTTTGAGAAGCTCTTCCGTGCCGACAACGTACGCCAAAAGGATACCGAAGGTACAGGACTCGGTATATATATCGTAAAAGCCATTGTGGAGTCCTCTGGAGGCAAGATTTGGTTCGAATCCGAGGAGAACCAAGGGACAACATTCCACGTATTGATGCCTCTATCAGGTATGCCAAAGAAATCAGGGGTAAAGGGCTTGGCATAGATGCTAATTCTGACTTATCCCTATTCTCAGTCCTTAAAAGGTGTTACGATAATAATTACATGGAAGACAAGAAACAGCGCACAATATTGGTACTTGAGGATGAACGGCAGCTCGCAAAGGCAGTACGGGAGGCCTTTATTGAACGGGGCTTTGACCCCATCGTTGTTTCCACTGTGGATGACGGCATCAAACAGCTGGAAAACTTAAAGACTGTAGACGTAATCTGGCTCGACCACTACCTACTAGGTACGGGCAATGGGCTCGATTTTGTTGTACAATTAAAGAATCACGCTGAATGGAAAAACATTCCTATTTTTGTGGTTTCCAATACCGCTTCAACGACAAACATCCGCTCCTATATCCAGCTTGGCGTTTCAAACTATTACACCAAAGCTGACTACGATATCACCCAAATTATTAACGACATTGAGTACGCGCTCACACAGCAGAAACAAAACAACTAAAACACCATGCCCGGAACGATTGACAAAAAAATACTGATAGTTGAAGACGAAACACCGTTGCGCAATGCGGTCTCTGATATTCTTACCTTTGAGGGATTTACTGTATTTCAGGCAAAGAATGGTCAGGAAGGACTCGATATCTCACTCAAGGAACATCCCGACCTCATTCTCCTCGACCTCATGATGCCCGTCATGGATGGCCTCACCATGCTCGAGAAACTCCGCCAAGACCAAGACTTCGGCAAAAGCGCTGCGGTCATACTCCTCACTAATATCAATGATCCTGAGAAAGTTGCTCAGGCCACCGAAGCAGGTTCGTATGACTTTCTTGTGAAGTCGGACTGGAACATTGAGGATGTAGTGAAGAAAATCAAAGGCAGGCTCGCAATCGAATAGCTAAAAATACGGCCTTAAACGAAAATTTTCCAAAGAGTCCCTTTGGGAATTTTTTGTATCAGAATCATATTTGACACTATGTCTTATGATTAGTAATTTGATATCCAGAGATACTGACACAAAAGGAGTGACCATGCGCATCATCGGTGCCGTTCACATGCTTGGAGAAGGCTCGCTCGGAGTGCTCGCTTCCGAGTATGCAAATACAGACAACTTAACGTTGGTAATATTTTGTCCGACCAACCTCTCCCCAAGCAAAGAGGTGTCACTCTTGTTTGGTCGCGAAACAATCGAAGCGTTCTTTCAAAAAGCTACTTGGGTGAGGCCAATCACGCAAAGCGATGCAATGACGCTTCGCGTACTTGCACTTGATGAAGCAACACGGAAGGTTTATTTGACTACCAAAGAAATGCCGCATGAATTGCGCCAGCAGCAGCACCGCATGATTTCACCAAGTGAAATACCGCGCGGTGCAGTACTCTCTCCGTGGGCAGACCACTATGCACACTTTGCCCACGTCGCAAGCCGCATGGTCGGCAGTGGCGGAATCGCACCCTCCGCAAATCACGCAACTCTTACGCTTCCCGTGGACCCAAAAACTGACTTAGTAGCGTTGCTCATGCGATTCGGCTTTAACGACGGACTGAGAGATATGCTCATTCAGGGTACTGCGCAAGCAGACCCACTAGTTGCACGACAGCAGTTCGAGAAGATGTTTGAACTTCGCAGACGAGTAAATCGTATCAACTGGAACAAGCAAACTGCCTGACGTAAACCCAGTCTCCCACCTACCTCGCGTAGGTGGTTTTTTCATTCCCTCTAATTTGTAATGAAAATAACACGCTTTTGCCTTACTACTTTCTAGTTGTGACTCTTGCCTTGTGACTAGTTACTTCCTGCTTGTTTCTTGTCTCTTGTTACTTTATACTGTTTTCACTATGTTTAAAGAATTTCTTATACGCAAACTTATTGCGTCCAAATTAAAAGACCTACCCAAAGATCAGCAGGAAAAGATTATTGCTGTCGTCACAAAGCACCCCAAGTTGTTCGAGGAGATAGCAATGAAAATCAAGAAACGCACCGACGCTGGGGCCGAGCAGATGGCTGCCACCATGACGGTTATGAAAGAGTACCAACCCCAGATTCAGAAGCTCATGAGCGAGGACTAAATTTTCCAAGTATATAAGACCCCGAGAGGGGTCTTATAATATAGAACCAAAATGAATAAATACGCCCGACAACCAGACGCAGTCATTGACTTGCATGGACACACCACAAATGAAGCTGGTACAATTCTTGACACACTGTTTTCGGAAGCACATACACACGTACGTATTATTGTTGGAAAAGGAAACCGCAGTAAAGATGGTCCCATTTTGCCTAATTTTGTTAAGCATTATCTGAATTCGCGAGATATAGACTTTAGCCAATCAAAACTTATGGATGGAGGCGAGGGGGCCCTAGAGGCATACCCATCAACACCGTAATTAAATAGTGCAAATCATGCGTGCAGGAGCACCGATCTACATACCGTCCTTTCGCAACAGTGCCGCTGGGGATAGCGTCGTGAATCTTCGAGCAAAAAAGAAAGCGGTCAAAAGTGTAAATGCGAGTACCACAAGAAAAAGATATATATTTTCACCTGCAAAGTAAAAACCCGTAAAGTCAAACACGTAATAATTCAGCGCATATATTCCAATATGTGATATGAGTACAGCAAATAACCCAGAAATTACCACTACTGCACTTGATTCAATCAAGAAAAGCTTAAACAATAGCCGCATGCGAGCACCATGTGCGGTGAAAACGAGCATATCGTTCGCGCGTTCTCTCGCCGAAATTGCAAGCATTGCAATAATAAGCATAAGCCCAAGAAACAGTGCCGGTATTGCTGTAGCAACTACCGCCGCAGACAATGCAGCAACAATCTTTCGTGCCGCATCAATAATCTGTGTTGTCGGAATCGACGTAATATTGGGGTAGGTAATTGCAAGTGTATTTTGCAAAACAGGAATTTTATCACTCGGTACGTAGGCGTAACCAAAGCTTGTGCGCGGAATTTGCTCAAGTAGATCTGGACTGAAAACTAAGTAAAAAAATGGGAGACCATTGGTGGCAATGACCTCTCGAATCGAAGTCACTTTTGCTTCTATGGTGTACCCCGAAATAGTAAACTCGACAATGCTTCCCAGCTTGAGCTTTGCACGCTCGGCAAAACTTTTTTCAACTGAAACTTCTTTGGTGTGTTCAGCTCCATGCCAAACTCCCGCTATCAGCTTTTCGCCGTCGATGAGCACTGCGGACGAAGTTATATTGAATTCGCGTCGCATTTCTTCATCCTCCGTACTCAGATTTTCCTGAATATTATACCCATCACGGGTAGTGAAGCGCGCACGCGCTGTGGAAAATTCCTTCCACGTTGTTCCCATGATACTTTTTACACCCTCAAGTTGGTCTTGTTGGACATCAATCAAGTAAATATTGGGTGCATCTGCCTTAAACTCTATGTTAAGGTTTCCAAGCATGTTCTTTTCAAGCAAAGCTATTGCAAACACGCTTGCGAGTGCCACGGTGAGTGAGGCGATTGCTGTTGTGCCAATCAAGCCCTGATGCTTTAGAAAATTCATGATACATCTCTGTGGAAATGAGAGTGAGAATCGCACGCGGTGACCGAACAATATCACGCCTCGAGATATAAGAAATAGAACTACAAATACTCCGGTAATACTGCCGACTGCAATCAGTGCGACGTGGGCAGTTTCAGTTAAGTAGTATACAACCGCATAGAATCCGGCGAGAGTGAAAAGGAGCATGGGTAATTCCTTTGCCAATAGCACAAATCCTCCATGCTCCGAGCCATATCCATGTAACAGCATTTTTGGCTCTATCGCGAGTACTCGCGTAAGAAATCCAAGTGCTGAGAAAAGGCAGAGGAGAAATGTAAACAGCGTAACAACAAAGACATTTTCATAAAGTGCCACCGAAGGAAGGGCACTTCCCACAAATTTTTCTGCGTATGGAAGCGCAGCATTGGCAAGTAAATTTCCTAGCATTGCTCCTACTGCGCTCGCTACGACAGCAAGAGTACTCAGTAGTGAAACAAAGAGTAGAAGAAGCTGACCTCTTGGCATACCTAAAGAGCGAATAATAGCAATCGTCTTTTGAAATGCAGCGATGAAATAGGTGAGGTTGAGTCGGATATTTACTACCACCAAAAATAGTGCGAGCACTATCATGGAGAAGAAAAAACGCTCAGCTGAGTCCAGAATGCGCAACAGTGATGTCGGTCCGTCTGCTGCTACTGAGATGCGATACTTCGGTCTTTCAAATTCGCGTTTGAGGTCTTGGGTTGCGAGCGTCCCATCGCTTGCGGTAAATGTATCAGGATACCGAATAGAAAGCATGTAGTCGGCGCGACTTTGTTTTCCATCAAGTCCTGTCCGTGCCCATCCGGCCTGAGAAATTATAAGCAAAGGTCCAAGTCGAAAGCTTCCGCCGATGCGGTCTGGTTCACTGGTGACGACATTTTGTATGAGAAACTGCTCACTTCCTATTGTGAGTTTTTCTCCAATTGCGAGATTCATGCGAACAAGCATATCTTCCGCAATAAATACCTCATTTTCGTTTGGGACGCTTGGGCCAGTTTCCCTGAGACCGAGTGCGCCATACAGTGGATACTGTGCATCTACCACCTTTACTGTTACAAGCAGGCTTGAAAGGGCAGTTGTGATTTGCGGTTTGCTCGACTGCACAACAACCAGTGTGTCAGTGCGCCATGAAAGGGTTGCACCGCGTTCACGCAAAAGATTGAGTGCTGGTTGTGCGCTATCGACTGCGGTATTACTTTCGATTGTCACATCTCCGCCCAGTAGCGTACGCGACTCAGAAATGAAAAAACGTTGCACACTGCCAATCAATCCGAGTACTGCAGCAAGAGTGAGCGCACCGAGAATGAGGCTGAAAAATGCCAGATACAAGCGTACCCCGCTCCGCCTCATAATTCGCGGAAGAAGTGTGGTGATAATCATAAGGAAATCTCGGACACTGCGCCTTCGTTAATCAAAAGTGTCCGATCCATGAGTCTTGCTATTTCTTTGTCATGAGTAATGATCACCAGTGTGCGCGTCTTACCACTTGCAGCATCTTTGATTAGCTTGAGCACTTGCGCCCCCGTTGTGGGGTCGAGGTTTCCCGTTGGTTCATCCGCAAACAAAATTTTAGGGTCTTGTGCCAATGCTCGAGCGATGGCGACACGCTGCTCTTCTCCACCTGAGAGCATGGACGGGAGATGCGCTCCTCGGTGCGAAAGACCAACTTGAGAAAGTGCAGTAGCAGCAATTGCTCTTCCATCTTTCTGTGCAATATCGAGAGGTAACATGACGTTTTCAAGGGCAGTAAAAGAAGGGACCAGTTCAAATGACTGAAAAATTATTCCAATTTCTGTGTTGCGCAAGTGAGAAAGCTCAACCTCAGAAAGCTGTGAAATATCTTTTCCATTAATTGCAATCACCCCTTGGTCTGCGGAGTCCATGCCAGACATGAGCGCGAGCAGTGTAGATTTCCCAGAACCTGACGGGCCAATAATTGCGACGTGCTCGCCATCAGCAATTTTGAGACTAATATCATGCAGTACGGGAATTATCGTACCTCCTTGGGTGTATGACTTTGAGACATGAGTAAGTTCGATCATAGAACCCCATGGTATCATCTGAGCATGTCTTCTCAAAACGAAACTGCAGACACTTTTCGCTTGCTGAAATTAATGCTTAGCGTGCTCACCGTTGTGCTGCTTCTCTTTATTATTTTCATCTGGAATTCACCTAAACAGACAGCACAAACAGAGCTGGTGGCACCCAGTATCGCAACAAGTACAGTTGACACTTCTGTGCCGGCCACCACCACCACCACCACCACCTTGCGAGACCCAGAGCTAATAATTGTTGCATTTGGGGACAGTATTACTGCGGGTTACGGCCTCGCTATTTCTGAAGCGTATCCGCAAATTTTACAGAGTAAGCTGCGTGCAGAAAAGAAAAATGTAACTGTGGTCAATGCGGGAGTAACTGGTGAAACAAGTGCCGGTGGACTAAGGCGTGCAGAGTTCATTGTGGCACAAAAGCCCGATATTGTTATCCTCGCACTTGGTGGAAACGATGTATTGCGCGGCATACCACCTGCTTCGGTGAAAGAAAACCTTGGCGGGATAATCACCATCTTTCAGCAAGCAAATATCCGTGTCATCTTGGCGGGGATGAGAGCCCCCACTAATTTGGGGCCAACCTATGTTGCTGAGTTCGATGCAATTTACCCCGCACTTGCGCGCAAGCACTCTCTTGCTCTCGTTCCTTTTCTTCTTCAGAATGTTGCACTTGTGCCAAATATGAACCAACCCGATGGAATACACCCAAATAGTCTTGGTGTAAAAATTATCGTTGAGCAGAATATTTTGCCCGTACTACTACCGCTCCTCGACTAGTGGCGCGCAACGGGAGATACGCTCTAAACTGTTTGTATGACCAGCGCATTGGTGCCTCCTCTCCGGTCGAAGGGGATGCCAGCGACCAGCAGAAATACGTCGCCTTTTTGTGCGAGTTTTGCGCGCACGAGTTCTCTCCGCGCCAATGTAAGCGCGTCGGTGATGTTGTGTACACTTTTTGTCATACTTGCTGAAATCCCGTAGGTGAGTGCGAGCTGACGATGTGTCTCTGCAATATGCGTTAGCGCCAATATCGGAGCACTGGGTTTGTGTCGCGACACCATGCGCGGAGTGAACCCCGATTCTGTCAGTGCGACGATGGCCACTGCGCCTGAAGTTAGTATACTCTGTGCTACCGCTGAGGATACCGTGTCGACAACACCAATCGCCGCTCCTCGGTGCCGAACTACCTCATCCCGATAAAGCTGACTTTGTTCCGTGTGGAGCGCAATGGAGGCCATTGTGGCAACCACATGCACAGGGTCAACCCCGATTGAGGTCTCCTGAGAAAGCATCACCGCGTCTGTGCCGTCGAAGATTGCATTTGCAACATCGTTAATTTCCGCGCGTGTGGGTGTGGATTCAGTAGTCATGGAATCGAGCATCTGTGTTGCGGTAATTACCGTCTTTCCCGCGACGTTAGCTGCGCGGATGATACGCTTCTGAGCGAGCGGCACATCAGCGCGGTCTATCTCGACTGCCAAGTCACCCCGCGCAACCATGACTCCTCGAGCAGCATGAATAATTTCTTCGATACGGTCCATTGCACCGCTTGTTTCAATTTTTGCAATAATCCCAGCACTGGACTTTTTCTCGATGAGTATATTGCGGAGCTTAAGTACATCCCTTTCGTGTCGCACAAACGAGAGTGCGAAAAAATCGACTCCTTGTGCTACACCGAAGTTAATATCCCGCATATCTTTTGCGCTGATTGCAGAAATGGAAAGCTTGGCGCTCGGAACATTCACCCCGCGTCGGCCACGTATCGTGCCACCAATTTCCACTCGGGTTTCGATTTCAGTACCGCGCACACGCTCTACGCAGAGCGACAGCTTGCCGTCATCCAGCAGCAAGTGCATGCCCTTACTGACTTCGCGGGGGAGTGCTTTGTAGTTCACGCTTACCATCCGTGTGTCACCGCGCATTTGTTTTGTTGTGAGTGTAAACAGCTGCCCCTTCTTGAGCGTAACCATTTCTTCAGTAAAATCGCCTATACGGATTTTTGGGCCACTCAAGTCCAGCAATATCGCAACGTTGGCATGTTCCTTTTTTGCAGCGCTGCGCACTTCTTGTATCTGTGCAAGGTATTCTCCTTGTGTTCCATGCGAGCAGTTAATACGCGCGACATTCATTCCCGCCTTTATCATTTTGCGCATTGTAGACTCAGTCATTGTTGCAGGACCCAGCGTTGCAACAATCTTTGTTTTCTTTTGATAATTCATCCAGCCATCATACTTTTTTATATTGAATTTTCAATCGCTCATTATGCGCAATTGTACACAATCGCATAATTCGCCTCTTGACGAGTAATCTGATTGCTATGTGTAATATTTTTTTACTAAACAGGGGTTATTTGTTTTCAATGCACAGAAAAGGAGTAGGCCGAGGAAAGACAGTAGCGTTCTTACACAACCAAGGAGTTGGGCATGATTCCAATCATGCTGGATCCCAAGGGATACCCTCGGCCGATGCTTGTGTGCAGCGGTGGTATATCACTGAATGGGGAGTGGCGCTTCGCGTTCAACAATATTGGCTGCGTTCCAATCCGCGTCGTTCAATGACACCGACAATCGGGTCAGAGTTTTCGAATTCTGTGCTGATGATTCCTTCATGCACACCATTTCCTTGGTCAGGTCAACGCGTCCTCTCGAGTAGTTCCCTAAAGAGGGAATTGCGTGCAAGTGCGTAATACCCAACTCAAGTTTTTTTGCGGCTTTATCTATTTCACTTTTGGTTAACAAGGAGCGCATACCTAAGTCAAAATGTGCGCTTATTTTTTGAAACCGCAACGAATAACAACACGTTTTCTGTATGTCGCAATCATGTGGAGAGGATATATTCTATTAAACACATTGCGTCCATCGTAAGTGAGTACAATGTCTGTAATAATTTCCATTGCTAAACGGCATAAGTACTAATGGGCTCTAGGCACGCCGTATTATCTCGGAGCAGTGTAGGTGCACACGAGGTGCACAACGTGTTAAATTAAAGAAATCATGAAACAAACACAAATTTACATCATACTTGGAATACTTGCACTGTTATTTATCGGACTTTTCTTGGCCATCCCAAAAGAGCCTGAACTCTCAGAGCCAAACATAGCTGCGTGTACTAAGGAGGCGAAAATTTGTCCTGACGGTAGTGCAGTAGGACGCACGGGCACCATCTGCGCATTTGCAACGTGCCCATCATTGGCAGCTACATCCACCCCCGATATGCCAAAAGTTGTTGCGTACGGTGACGTGATGCTGTTCGCAGGGGAGACTGCCAACTTTCCCGACGTCGCACTTACGCTACTGCGCGTAACCGAAGACAGTCGCTGTGCTACTGATGTCACTTGTATTTGGGCAGGTACACTGAAAGCAGAGTTTCAACTTGTCACCCCCCAAATGAAAAGCACCTCTACGATTGAGCTCAACAAATCCATTACTGTAGGAGGGTTTGTAGTCTCACTTACTGGTGTAGCTCCCTATCCAAAATCTTTAACTCAAATTACCCCCGACGCTTATCGCCTCACGATGAAAGTAGAAAAGGTGGGCAGCACAAATCCAAAACCAACAGCGACATCTACTGCCCCGAAACCTACTCAAGCAGGATGTTATGTAGGGGGTTGCTCGGGAGAAATTTGTTCCGACAAACCAGACATTGTTTCCACCTGCATGTATCGAGAAGAATACGCATGTTACCGTAGCGCCACCTGTGCGCGTCAGACTAGCGGTGCATGTGGCTGGACTGAAACTCCTGCCCTCAAGGCGTGCCTCATGAATCCGACACAAGCGCAATAAATATTTTTTAGCGTGTTTTCAGAGCGAATACGCCAGAAAAAACACGCCGATGTGGGCGTGGTTGATAAATAAGTTGTAAGAAGGTGGTGAAGTGACCACTGGCCTAGGATGGGGCTTTCAATATAGGCGAGCATTCCATGTGCGCACAAGTCATTGAGATGTGCAGCCTCTAATTTACTAAAAATTACTTTTTTCCAAACAATTTACGGAAACCCTTGAGTATTGGTCCAGCATCATTCATTTTTGTTTTCGCATCTTGGGCTGCCAAACTGGCAGTATGTCTCGCGTTGCGGTACTGGTTTACTGCTGTGGCTAGTTTTTGCGCATCACCGCTCTCAATAGCTGACGCAATTTCGGGCGTATCATACTCTCCCGTCTTACCAATCTCATCAACCATTTGCCGCACAATTCCAGGGCGTGCTTCATCGGTGCTGTACATGAGGTCACCATATAAATTTCCGACTTTTGCATCAGCGTTACGTTTTGACGCGCTTACCTCCTCTTCAGTTGGTGGGATCTCAGATGCTGCTTCGAAATTGCTTAATATCGCTGATTTAAGGTCCCCTTCAAGCTCTGCCACTTCTTGCGCATGAGACACTTCCGCGGCTACTGCGGAATCATTCGCTTCGGCGATATTTGCTTCCATGGCGGCAGCAGCTTCTGCTTCGCCTTCCGCATTCACGTCGGCGGGAGAGGTCTCTCCGTCTTCGCCCAACTTTTCTGTTTCTGGATTCATAAATATAATTGTAACCATAAAAGCATTTTTCGCAAGCATTTTAAAGTGCCACATGTGTCCTCAATTCGACTGCTTGATACTCGTCATTCGATACTCTATACTCACCCTATGTCATTATCTGTAGGTATCGTGGGACTTCCCAACGTGGGGAAATCGACTCTCTTTAAAGCGCTTACGAAAAAGGCTGTGCTTATTGCGAATTACCCATTTGCAACAATCGACCCATCAGTCGGAGTCGTTGAGGTGCCCGATGAGCGCCTGAAGACGCTCAGCGATTTTTCGCATTCTAAGAAAACGGTTCCCGCCATTGTGGAATTCGTCGACATCGCGGGGCTCGTAAAGGGTGCGTCAGAAGGTGAAGGTCTCGGAAATAAATTCCTCGCAAATATCCGCGAAACTGATGCAATTGGCGAAGTGGTGCGTATTTTTGACGACTCTGACATCATCCATGTCGATGGCAAAATCGACCCACTTTCTGACGTAATTACCATCAACCTCGAACTCACTATCGCCGACCTTCAAACCGTAGAAAAACGGACTGACTCGATAGTGCGCGATGTAAAGCGGGGCGACAAGGACGCAGCGAAAGAACACGCAGTCTTGGTGAAGCTACTCGCTGTACTAGAAAAGGGTGAAATGGCAAGCCGTGCAGTACTCGATGCAGAAGAACGCATGGTCGCAAAAAGCTTGAATCTCATGACCATCAAGCCAATTCTCTATATCCTAAACAAAAAAGCTGGAGCGAAAAATCTCGATGAAATAAATGACGAGCGTTATCAAAAACTTATTGCCTACTTCAAGGAGAATGGTGACCAGTATGTTATTGTCGATGCAAAAATCGAAGAAGAGTTAAGTGAGTTTGAGGGGGATGAAAAGAAAATGTTTGCCAAAGAACTCGGTGCAAAAGGAGACGGTATAGACGACCTTATTGTTGCGGCATACAAACTTCTCGGACTTATGACCTACTTCACGACAGGCGAAGACGAGACACGGGCATGGACAATCAAAGTCGGATCAACTGCACCCGTTGCAGGTATGGCCATTCATACTGATTTCAAAGAAAAGTTTATCCGTGCAGAAGTGGTCAACTGGAAGGCACTCCTCGAGGCTGGTTCTTACGGAGCGGCACGCGAAAAAGGCCTCGTGAAGACAGAAGGGAAGGAATATATCGTCAAAGAGGGGGATGTCATCGAGTTTAAGATATAAGGTGTCTAAAAATAAACCCCGCGTATTTGCGAGGTGAGAATTAGCCTTGGTTGCGAGCTCTACTTTCTTTGGGCGGCTTCTGTCTTCCCGCAATGCGCTTTGCCCAGTCGGCGAATTCACGAGCGCTGGTGTTCTGCGCGTTAGTGCTTGCGCCTTCTGCAAAGACCACTTGGACGGGGTGCCCCTGCGCGTTTTGAGACAAACTGACGATGGTTCGCGTCGTGTTCTTCTTGTGACCCTCATACGATTTGCCTGTTTCGAGTTCAGTTACCTTCATGTTCTACCTTTCAGTGAATACCAGTTTGCTACGATAACTCAAAAATGTTTTCTGCACAAGGTTAAGTAAGTATGGTGGCTCAATCAATACCCGCGCGAAGCGCCTGCATTGGCGCGCAGTGCAGGAAAGTAAGTCTTCGAGCGACAAATGCCAAATAGTGGGGCTTTTTGTTTGTTTATACTTTTTATCCTGCAAATTCACGTACAAAGAAGTTCAGCCCACGAAACCTTGGTTTCGTGGGCTGTATTGTCGGGGGAGATGTTCACTCGCCCCGCAGGTGTTCGTCAGCGTTGCCGAAGACGATGCGGCCGATGCCCATAAAGCAGAGCAAGAGGGCGGTCATGAAGAAATCCTCGATTACTTTGGTCATTTCAGCTCCTTCGGGTTGATGAACGAATTACGTTTTTATTATAGCATGTTCACAACTTATTGTAAATAGCTTCATTATTTACAATTGTTGATAAAAGAAAAAGCCCCAAGGGGCATTTGTTTTTGAGAGAAGGGTCAGTCTTGTCGTAAGTCGTACCAGAACCAGATCGACACGATGACTGCCGAAATTCCTGAGAGGTACAGGTACCACCGAAATTCGGTCCAGAGTATGTACACCGCACTCCCAGCGAGTGCGAGCGTGCACATGAGCACCATGAGGCTTGTCAGCAACTCTACATACGGGTTGTGGCGGATCCATTCCGCCAAATCATCTTTGCGGGACATGGCACACCCCTAGTTGTACGGCGTGTAATTGGGGTCGGACATCGCCCGCTTCGCGATGTTCTCGGCGTGATCGTCGAGCGTACCGCCATGATCGGAATGCGTGTCCTTCTCTGGGAGCACCGGCGGCTTCCTGAAGTGGAAGTAGGCTGCCCCCGCAAGTAGGGCAATGAGTGCAATCATTCCCCACATGATGTAATGCGCGTTCATGTTTTCTCCAGTCTAAATGTTAGGTACTCGCCAAAAGTCGAAGCGGCGCTTCGCCTTGACAACTCTGAAATCTTGATGAGTTCTATCATGTTTCATTCATGTTGTAAATAAGTACAGAGTTCAGCATGCACGTACCCGACACCAACAACTGAGATACTGCCCACACTATTGCGAATCAAAGGTGAATTGGCATATTATGAGTAGCTAAATGAAGGAATACGACCCAAGCAAAATAGAAAAGAAGTGGCAGAAAGACTGGGGCACTATGGGTGCGTTTCGCACCACAGAAGACCCCACAAAGCCAAAGTGCTATGTACTCGACATGTTTCCGTACCCCTCCGGTGACGGCTTGCACGTTGGTCACCCGAAGGGATACATCGCGACGGATGTGTACTCACGATACAAGCACATGATGGGTCACGACATTCTTCATCCCATGGGCTGGGATGCGTTTGGGCTACCCGCAGAGCAGTATGCTATCAAGAACAAAGTGCATCCAAGAATTGCCGTTGAGAAAAATGTTGCGCGCTTCAAAGACCAACTTTCACATCTCGGATTCAACTACGATTGGTCACGTGAAGTGAATACCACTGACCCGAGTTTCTATAAATGGACACAGTGGATTTTTAAACAGCTGTACAAAAAAGGCCTCGCGTACGAGAGCTTTGAGCCTATCAATTGGTGCCCCGTCGACAAGACAGGACTTTCCAATGAAGACCTTGAAAATGGGAAGTGTGAACGGTGTGGTAGTCCTGTAGAAAAAAAAGCAATCCGACAATGGGTGCTCAAGATTACTGCGTATGCAGACCGGATGCTTGCCGATTTAGATGGACTTAACTGGCCCGAGCATATCAAGGAGAGTCAGCGCAATTGGATTGGCAAAAGTGAAGGCGCTGAAATTGAGTTTACACTTTCGGGATTTTCCGGACAGGACGACGGAACGCACAAGGTCAAAGTATTCACCACCCGTCCCGATACGCTCTTCGGTGCAACCTACCTCGCTATTTCAGCAGAACTCGCACGCAAGTGGCTTTCCATCGGATGGGAAACCGCCGATGCAGTCAAAAACTTTGTCGCCGAGCTTGAGCAAGAAGAAAAAGACGGGGCATTTGATTTCAAAGAAGTCGCTCTGAAAAAAGGGATAGACACGGGAATAATCGCAACTAATCCCGCAAATGGTGCGAAGATTCCTGTCTGGATTGCGAATTACGTCCTTTCTGGCTATGGCACTGGAGCAATCATGGCCGTACCCGCGCACGACGAACGCGACAATGAGTTTGCAGCAAAGTACGGAATCCCCATTATTGACGTCATTGCCAAGAAATACGTCGGGGAAGGTATACATGCCGAGCGGACAGGCGTAGAAACGGTTACCCGAAAGGTTGTAGATCCAATACTCCGAGACAAAGAGGGTAACTTTTATCTCATCAAGGAGGACGAGGCTCATGTGCATTTCGCGGGTGGGGGAATCGATGAGGGGGAGAGTGATATAGAAGCGGCGGGACGCGAGATAACCGAAGAAACAGGATTCACTGACTTTACCATCGCAAGAAAAGTTGCTCCCTCTATTGCGTGTTTTGGATACCGCCACACGAGAAACAGAAACCAGCGCTCGCTTGGCACGACCTATGAAGTGGTACTCAACTCCGATGCGCGAGTGCACTGCGAAGTTGATGAAGGAAAACACGAGTTGATAAAAGTGCGGGGCGAGCACATGCTCAGCACCATCACTTGGCCGCACCACCAGTATCTCTTTGCACAGTACTTAGAGAACAGCCCAGCATACACGGGGAGCGGTATACTTTTTAACTCTGGAAAATTTGACGGCATGGAGAGCGAAGAAGCCAAAGCAGCGATTACTGAGTTTGTCGGAGGAAAGCTCGTCTCACAGTACCGTTTGAAAGAATGGGTGTTTGCGCGACAACGTTATTGGGGCGAACCGTTTCCTGTTGTCTTCGACAGTGCGCGCAAACCATATATGGTTGCAGACAGTGAACTACCAGTTGTGCTTCCCAACGTTGAGAGCTACGAACCCACCGATACGGGGGAGAGTCCGCTTGCAAATATACGCGAGTGGGTGGAAGTATGCGGGTACATCAACGCCGATAACGAATTTGTTTCCTGTGACAAAAGCGATGCGCGGGCAAGCCGTTTTGAGCGTGAGACAAATACCATGCCACAGTGGGCAGGTTCTTCGTGGTACTACCTCCGCTATATCGACCCGACCAACGCCACGGCACTCGTTGACAAGGAAAAGGAGCGCATGTGGTCGCCTGTGGATTTTTATGTCGGTGGTGCAGAGCATGCGACACGGCATCTTATCTACGCGCGGTTTTGGCATAAATTCCTTTTTGATATTGGTGTAGTGAATTACCCCGAGCCGTTCTTGCGTTTGCAAAACGTCGGGCTCATTATGGCAGACGATGGAAGGAAAATGTCGAAACGCTACGGTAATGTCATCAACCCCGACGACGTAGTCGCGACATACGGAGCAGACTCACTACGTGTCTACGAAATGTTTATGGGGCCCTTCGACCAGTCGATTGCTTGGTCGACAGACAACATGATAGGTGCGCGCCGATTTATCGAACGAGTATGGAGGTCAGCGCAGCGGGTTAGCGCAGATGCACCGCTTGTAAAAGAAACCGAACTCTTGCTCCACCAGACTATTAAGAAAGTGGGCGAGGACATAGAAAGCTTCAGTTTTAATACGGCGATATCCCAACTCATGATACTCCAGAATCATCTCGAGAAACTCGAGCAAATTCCGAAGGAAGCATATATGACGCTGCTCAAACTCTTCGCACCTTTCGCACCCCACGTCACTGATGAGCTGTGGTCGTCTCAAGGAGAAACGGAAATACTCTACAATACCGCATGGCCAGTATTTGATGCGGAGAAGATGGTTTCAGATACACTCACAATTGCAATCCAAGTGAATGGCAAGCTTCGAGATACGTTCACAATTGCATCCGGAACCGATGAAGAATCCGTGAAAAATACCGCACTTTCCCGACCGTCAGTTGCGAAGTGGTTGGAAGGAAAAGCTCCAAAAAAAGTCATTTACGTCGCAGGTAAAATAGTCAATATTGTGTTTTAATGTGTGAGAGTAAAAAATACCATACAAACAAAGGGTTATTTGGCAGTGGAAAAACACCTCACAAGCACTTGACATTGTTTGTTGTAATGCTAAAACTATAAATAACCGAGTATTGGAGGGAAACTGTCAATACCTGTTAATTATTTTTCGCGTTATTTTATTTCTTATGAGCACAACGAGCATTGCATTCAAACCAAAGGTCGTCACCAAGCATTTTCTTTCTGTGCTCCCAAAGCGCGCACAGGATGTGATTGCAAAGCGCTACGGTCTAGGCATGGAGACCAAGAAGATGACCCTCGAGGCCATCGGAGAAACATATGGCATAACGCGTGAGCGCGTACGCCAGATTGAGAACTTCGCACTCACCACGATTCGCAAGTCCGATGCCTTCAAAGAGGAGGCTCCTGCATTCGCAGAACTCCGTGAAGCAATGGTGAAACTCGGTGGACTCGTTCCCGAAGAAGACTTTCTCACGAAAGTCTCCTCCGAGAAATCAACACAAAACCACATTCACTTTCTACTCGTGCTTGGTGAGCTATTTATCAAACACAAAGAGGACGACGACTTCGGCCACCGATGGAGTACCGACCCCGAGGTCGCAGAAAAAGTGCATGATTCCCTCCGTAAACTCTACTCCTCGCTTTCCGATGAAGAACTCATCGAAGAATCAAAAATGATTGAGAAGTTCCTGAATCATCTCAAAGATGTTTCAGAGGAATACAAGAACGAAGAAATCCTTCGCCGCTGGCTCTCACTCTCAAAAAAGATGGGCAAGAATCCATTGGGAGAGTGGGGTGTCGCGCATTCACCAAACGTCTCAGCACGCGGTGTCCGTGATTACGCATTTCTCGTACTTCGCAAGCACGGTTCACCCATGCACTTCACTGAAGTTGCGAGCGCAATCGGTGAACACTTCGACAAGCGCGCACATGTAGCAACAACACACAACGAACTTATCAAGGACAAACGTTTCGTCCTCGTTGGCCGCGGTCTCTACGCACTCTCAGAGTGGGGTTACTCTACCGGAGTCGTACGTGACGTGATTGCAGATATTCTCAAGAAGAGCGGACCTTTGACACGTGAGGATGTCGTCGAGAAGGTGATGCGCGAGCGCTATGTGAAGCCAAACACAATTCTCGTCAATTTACAGAACCCCAAGTACTTCAAGAAGAACAAAGAGGGGAAGTACGTGGCAGCATAACAGTCACAAGACTCAAAAATCAGAAAAAACTGCACCATCTTCTGATGGTGCAGTTTTTTTGTCAAAATCTTCACCTTGAAATTGGTGACTTGCGTCCTCCTACTTATCCTTTGTACTCATAACTTCATGCTATATACTTGTACTTATGTTTGAACCGTTCACGAGTTTTTTCAATAAGCCCATATTTCATGTCATGGGACAGATTTATGACATGTTTGCGCTTTTGTCATTCATCTGGGGACCGATTCTCCTCGTATGGCTGGCGCAAAAACTGTGGCTGGAGTACGTCCGTATCGCGTTCATCAGAAAAAACTACGAATTTATCCTTCTTGAAATCAAGCTTCCCCGCACTATAGATAAAACCCCGATGGCGATGGAGCTCGTACTGCAGGCACTCCATCAAGGCGGTACGGGGAACTGGTATGACCGTTGGTGGGGCGGAAAAGTAAAACCGTGGTTCTCTTTGGAGATTGTTTCCATTGAAGGAAACGTAAAATTCCTCCTACGCACTCCGTCTAAATTCAAGAAGCTTATCGAAAGCCACATCTATGCGCAGTATCCCGCCATCGAAGTGGTCGAAGTGCAGGACTACATCTCGCTCGCTCCATACATTCATGAAAAAAATGAGTGGAGTATCTGGGGCTGTGAGTTTGCGCTGACAAAACCCGATCCATTTCCAATCAAAACCTACGTGGACTATGGTCTCGACAAAGCGGGTACAAAAGAAGAGTTCAAGAGCGATCCCATTACATCAATGATTGAGTTCTTGGGTTCGATTGGTCGCGGACAGCAAATCTGGATGCAAATATTGACGCAGGCAAATGGAGAGCGCTATGCAACACCGGGAAAGTGGTTTAGCAAGCACGACTGGAAAGATGAAGGGAAACGGCTGATAAAGGAGATACAGGCAAAGTATGCAGCCCCAGACGGCCCCAAGCCATCCAAAGGTGAGATGGAGTCCATCGCCGCGGTCGAACGCTCACTTTCAAAGATTGGATTTGATTGTGGAATTCGCGCGATTTACATTGCGAAGAAAGAAAATTTTGACCCTTCAAACATAGCCGGTATTACGGGGGCATTTCGCCAATATAGTTCACCGACGCTGAATGGCTTCAAGCCCACAAACACAACCGGATTCGATTATCCTTGGCAGGATTACCACGACATCCGACTCAATAAAAAGAAGAAGAAAATTTTTGATGCATACGTGCGACGCTCATACTTCTATGCACCATACAAGAAAAAGCCTTTTGTATTGAATAGTGAAGAGCTCGCTACGATTTATCATTTCCCTGGTGGTGTGGCGGAGACTCCAACCTTTACACGCATCGAATCACGCAAGGGCGAACCTCCTGCAAACCTCCCCATTTAAAATGGAAGAAGAGCCTGTCGATTTACGAGAACAGAAGATTACCGTCTCACGCAAACCCAAAAGAGCGCGGGCGATATTTCTCTTTGTGTTGGTCAGCGTAATTTTTGGCGGGTTTGCCTTTCTTTGGAATGAAACACGCCCACCCACAATATTTCCAGCGAGTGTCATTGTGGAAATACCTGCAGGAACTTCAGTGCGGGGCATAGCGGAAATACTGCAATACAACGGGATTATTCATTCACCGACACTTTTTCGAATGCTAATCATACTTTCAGGTAAAGAGTCGGGCATACAGTCCGGTGCGTACTTGTTTTCTGAGCAGATGGATTTGTCGCAAGTCACTCGCAAGATGCTCACCACGGATCGCGGAATCGAACGCATACGCCTCACGATCCCCGAAGGTCTCACTTTAAGACAAACTGCAACACTAGTCGCCAAGGGGTTACCTGCAACTTCTGAAACTGATTTCTTAGCGTTATCCAAGGGCAAAGAGGGATATCTCTTTCCTGATACATATTTTTTCTTATCAAATGCAACAACCGGTCCAGTGGCTCTCGCAATGTCAGAGAATTTCATCACGAAAACTGCTACGCTGAAACAAGAAGCAACTGAGCTAGGCAAAGAATGGTCAGATATCGTTACGATGGCGTCTATTATCGAAGAAGAGACAGTCTCTGACTTCGATCAGCGTCTCGTTTCTGGAGTACTGTGGAATCGTATTAAAATTGGCATGCGGCTTCAGGTGGACGCTTCGTTTGCATACTTACTCGGAAAACCGTCGAGTGAAATTACCGTCACCGACCTCGAACTGGATTCGCCATATAACACGTATCGCTATGCAGGATTACCTCCCGCTCCCATCGCAAACCCTGGGCTACGCGCACTGTCTGCCGCACTGTATCCCACTGCAAATAGTTATTTATATTATCTTTCCGATGCCGATGGCGTACTTCACTATGCGAAGACCTTTGAGGAGCACAAAGCGAACAAAGAGAAGTACCTAAGATAGCCCGTGGCGTCAAATATTTGGCGGGATAAAAAAAATGCGCTATGGTAGTTTCATGCAACTGCAGATCGCAAATATTTCCAAGGCGTATTTTGTCGGTGTGGGTGGAATTGGCGTTTCCGCCATCATGCGCTATTTTGCGAAACAAGGTATTACACTCGTGGGCTCCGACATTGTACTTCCGCGGGCAGGATACCTCCCCGAAGGAACGTATTACGAGGGTCCGCACCGCGACCATGTGCCCGCTGACTCATCGGTCTTGATTTATTCTCCCGCCGTACCTGAAACCAACGTGGAGCGCGTACGCGCACGCGAAATCGGCATACCTGAACTTTCTTACCCTGAGGCGCTCGCACTGGTGACTCATCCTCACCCCACAATGGCAATTTCAGGTACCCACGGCAAATCGACCACAACAGCTCTTGCGGGAAAACTTTTTGAGTCAGGGAAGCTTGATGCAACTGTGATTGTCGGTGCAGACGTACCCGGATGGGACAATAATTTTCATGAGGGGAAAGGGGATATGTTTATTGTTGAAGCATGCGAATATCGTCGCCATATGATGCATCTTTCGCCACAGGCAATTGTCCTCACCAATCTGGAGCTTGACCACCCCGACTACTACCACGACCTCGCAGATATCAAACAAGCGTTTCGGGAGTACATCGGCAAGCTCTCAGGTGAAGACTTACTCATCATCAACAACGATGATGCGAATATTCGCGACATCACGCGCGATTTCGACGCTATCATAGTACGATTCGGCGTCGGAGGTGGGGCAGACCTTGTTGCAAAAAATATTAAGCAGCTCGAAATGGAGCAACAGTTCGATTTGGAGTGGAAAGGCACAACCATAGGCACCTTCACCACACACTTACCGGGCCTCTACAATATTTACAACATACTTGCAGCGACCGCCCCATACCTTGCATATGGAGGACCCCAGCAGGCCATACAAGGTGTACTCAGCGCATTTTATGGAGTGGGCAGGCGCTTTGAAGTACTCGGTGAGCGTGAAGGTACAATCATCGTCTCTGACTACGCGCATCACCCCACCGCACTGCGCGCTGTCTATGACGCAGCTTCGGCACGATATGCCGGAAAAAACATCCTCACGGTATTTCGACCGCACCACCGCGAGCGCACAATAAAACTGTTTGACCAATTTATAGAAACATTCCTCGCAATTCCGCACACCATACTTATAGAGATATATGACGTAGCAGGAAGAGAAGAAGAAACTCCAATTAGCTCGCGCGATGTTATCACCAAGGTGCTCGAACACGACCCGAGAAAGGATATCCTATTTGCAAAAGACATGAAGGATGCAGAGGAAAAGGTGAAATCAATGGCACACCTCTTTGATGTTATCCTTATTGTAGGAGCAGGCGATGCAGACCAGCTCGCAAAAAAAATGATAACTACTAACGCATAACTTGTTACGTCATGAAAAATCTTAAACTCGCATTTGTTGATCTTGAAACCACCGGATTAGACCCAATGAACCACGAAGTGATCGAGATCGGAATAGTGATTGCCGAGCAAGTACAGGGTGCAAATGGAAAACAGACACTCAACTTACTCTCCGAACACAATATTCAACTCCTGCCCACACATATCGAGAACGCCGACCCCAAGGGTCTTGAGGTAAACAAATATTACAAACGCGACTGGAGTGCCGCCGTACCACAACAAGAAGGCCTTGCAGCAGCCGCGAAGTTATTTGGCGGGGCTGTGTTTATCGCACAGAACGTGGGTGGAGATTGGGCGTTTCTACTCAAGGCTGGTGCTGACCACGGAGTGAAGTTTGAGGGGACGGTGCATTACCACAAGCTCGACCTTGCTTCGATGGCATTCGGGAAACTCTATCATGAGCCGAAACTCTTCAAGTTTAGCCTGCGAGAACTCACAGAATATTTCGAAGTGACAAATCAGGACGCACATACCGCACTTGCTGACGCGCGGGCGACGTACGAAGTTTGCAAAAAATTGCTGGAACTGTAGGATTTCCTAAGAACAACAGGGGGCGCAGTTGCACGACTACAGTAGACAGAATCTCATGGGTACGTTTGATTTGAATATCGGGCGTCTGACCGACATGCTTGCGCGTTATTTCAATCATGACGACACGTACATGCTGGTGGACTTCACGCTCCACGACGGAAGTGTTGTCGAAGGAGTTCCCATCATGAACCTCACCACCGTGTGCCTCTATGCTGGTATGCAAGTTTTCAGCGAGCAGGACGTTCTGTCACTTGCGCCCACGCCACGCTAAATAACAACATCCGCCTGAGGCGGATGTTTTGTAAATGCGTTTCGCCACCAAGTAGGATAATGGTGGGCATGTGCTTATTGTTCGGTGGGTGCCTGCGCATTCCACGTATCAAAGATTGCGTTCACGATCGCAATGCTGATGTCCGCACGCAACAAGGACGGAGTTGCCAAGCAGATTTTCGTGATGATACCAGAAAGCGTATCGTCAGAAACGTGCTCAATCAAAAGTTGGATATTTACCTCGGCAAAACCGTGCGTAGTCAAATGATCGAAGACCACCATGCGCACGACGTCGCCCATTTTGATTACGTCGAATGACGGAGATGTCACGAGGTATTTCTCGAATCGACTGAGGCCAGCATCAGTCATTCCTTTGTCGAGCACGTTTGTGAGGTACTGTAACTGAGCTTCAGGAGAGGCGAAAACAAGGTGGGGGATCATCAGCAGTTCTTTCTCGGTTGAATGTATGAAGTTTGCAGAAACCTAGAATAGTTTTTATTATATAAATCTTCAAATGTCAAGTGAAAAATGTTGCAAATACTGATTTTGATCAACTATCGAGCGGTGATGCCTGTTGCTCTGTGAGTTCTTCTGTTGGTGCTAAACAATTTTTTATTTTCTCGATAACGTTTTCCATAGTGAAATCTGATTTGATGAGGTAGTACGATGGCTCGTCTTTTGTGACACCACCCATAATTTTGTCATCAGCACTCAGATTGGTGAGCAATATCACGGATACGTGTTTCCCATATATACCTGACGTGCGTAGTTTTGCGAGCATGGTCATACCGTCTATGATGGGCATATCAATATCAAGAAGCACGAGGTCTGGTTTTTCTGCGAGTATGAGCGCGAGACCGCTTTCCCCGTCAAATGCTTGGAGTACACGAAATCCCGTGTCCGCAAGTGCTCCCGCGAGCGATTTGGAGATTACATGGTCATCCTCAATGATTGCTACTTTGTATTTTTTTGCGTCAAATTTTTCCTTTGTCATGAGTGTGTTTGCGTAATTGTTACGGGCTATTTGTTGGTAAAATATACTCGCACTTTTTCCATAATTTCTGGAAGTGCATGTTGTGATTTCACTATGTAGTCACTGGCACCCAGGGAGAGCCCGCGCTCGACGTCGTCGTTGCTACCCAGCATCGTGAGCATAAAAACGGGAATATGCTTTGTTTTTGCATTCTTTTTGAGTGCTTCGAGCACGTCAAAACCATTTTTTTTGGGCATTAGGAGATCAAGCAAGATTAAGTTTGGCTGCTGTGCATTCGCCAATCGCAAACCATCCTCCCCGTCATATGCACAAAATGTTTCAAAGCCGGAATCGTTGAGTTCCTCAGAAAGCACTTTTGAGAGTACGGCATCGTCTTCAACGAGAAGAATTTTTATTTTAGACTCTGAATTTAATTCTATGACTTTCATGTGTTGATATTGATATTGATAGAGACGCAGCTTGCGTAGATTAATATAATGCAGGAAGTGTTGTGTGACTATTGTGTCCTGTGTCCAATTTGGGGTACAAGGGCAACCGGCAATTCAACGTAAAACCTGGAACCCGCATTGTCATCGCCGTCTGCGAACGCACTCTTGTTTGTTATCCTGATCGGTGACTCAAACCAAATCTTCCCACCCAAGAGGTATGTGGCGCGTTCCGCAATGAAAAGTCCAATACCTGTGCCGTCTGTTTTATAAAGCTTTGCATTGCTCGCCCGCACAAATTTCTCAAAAATTCTCGATTGCTCCGATATTGGAATACCAATACCCGTATCCTCAATTTCAATCCGAAACGTGTTGCTTTGTATTTTTAAGACAATAGTAATACTCCCCCCCACTCCTGTGTACTCAATAGCGTTCGAGACGAGGCTTTGGATAATATTGTGTAATGAGTTTTTATCCGTCATCACGTGGAGTTCGTTTGGGTGATTGTCAAAAATCAATTTCAACCCTTTCTTGTCGAGCAGTGGGCGGCATTCTTCGATATAGTTTCTAATAAAGCCAATAACCTCAATAGGTTCTTGAGAGAGTACCACTCGACCAGCTTCGATGCGTGACAAGTTCAGTAATAAATCCACCATTTCTGTGAGTCGTTTTGCAGACACATGGATATCATTCAGGTACTCTACTCCCTTTGGCGTTAGTTTTTCTTTTTTAGTAAATCTCTCAATAACCCACTGAATACCGGTTAGGGGAGTACGAAGTTGATGTGAAGCAATTGAGATAAATTCTCCTTTTATACGATCAAGCTCTTTTTCTTTCGTGGTATCTCGGAATACTTCAACCACGCCGATTAACTCGGTGCCCACGACGATGGGTGCGATGGTGAGTGATACCGGGAAAGATAACCCATCTTTGCGCTCAAATATCGCCGCTGTAGCAATCGCAGTTACCTGTGTTTGACCCTTAAGGATTTTTGTAGATAATCGTTCGGCATCGGGAATCCTTCTTCCGTTCTCATCCGACATATATACCATTTCAATCAGCGGTTGGCCCTTAACTTCAGACTCTCTCCAGCCCAGCATTTTCTCGAAAGCACCGTTTACCATGGTGATGTTCCCATCTCGATCAGTAGCAACGAGTCCGTCACCGATACTCGCGAGCACGGCAGCGTCCTTGGCTTTTGCTTCTATCAATTTCTCGCGCTCCTGTTCAAGGTCATCGAGTAGGTTCGTGGTAGCCTTGCGTGTACTCTTGAGCTCTTCCTGCTCACGCTCAAGATCTTCCCATAGATTGAAGGACGCCCTGCGCAAGTCATCAAGCTCCGTGACCCGTTCGGCGAGTACTCGCGTGAGTGCGGAAACTTGCTGTTCTAGTGCACTTATTGGCGCACCAGGTGG
Organism: bacterium; assembly: GCA_043756865.1. GTDB lineage: Bacteria > Patescibacteriota > Minisyncoccia > Phycocordibacterales > UBA6899 > MHLP01. The sequence continues at coordinate 138,279 of JAYUQG010000019.1, forward strand.
CGACCCGATACCCTTTTTTTTCTTGTCTAATTTGGTCATTGCAAAATGTGCGGGATTATACCTAGCCTTGAGTGCCGGACTTTGCCTTAAGTAGTGCAATTTCTTCTTTCAGCTCTATCATTTTGAGCTCTCGTCCCGTCATCATTTTGTTTAATTTTTCGAGTCCTTCTAGATATGCCGCAGCTTTTTTCTCAGCGAATTTTCTATCGCCGATATCTCGTATGTTGCATTGTATCATTTCTGTGCCATCAGTGAGCGGATAACGATTACTCACAAACTCAACCTGATGTTCTAGGCCATCTTTTGACTTAATAGGGAGGTCGTCATAGCGTACATACCCTTTTGTCTGCAATTCCTCGAACATCATCTTGGCATACTTAATATCGGGAACCGCGCCGATTTCCCAGAGTTTTTTGCCAATTATTTCAGCTAGTGAGTATCCCATCAGTTCAAGTAAAAATGGGTTAGCGTCAACTATCTTTTCGGTTGCAGGGTCAATAAGCAGGACGCCATCTTTCGCGGTTTCAAAAAGTTTTCTATATTGTACTTCAGAAATAAGGAGCTTGCGTCGCACGCTTTCTTTCTCCTCCGCTGTTACTGCTAATTGTCGCGCGGTAGCCGCCAATTTGTTTCTCACGCTCTCTTTCTCCTTCGCAGCCGTCGCGAGTTTTCGGGCGGTAACTGCTAGCTTGCGTCGCACACTCTCTTTCTCGTCTGCAGTAGCCGCAAGTTTTTTTGCTTTAATATGCAGTTTTTCTGCGGTGATCGCAAGTTTGCGCCGCACACTCTCTTTTTCACCTGCCGTAACAGCAAGCTTGCGTGCAGTAACCGCAAGTTTGTTGCGCACACTCTCTTTTTCTCGAGCAGTGACGGCGAGTTGCCGTGCAGTAACGGCAAGTTTACGTCGCACGCTCTCTTTCTCCTTCGCTGTCACTGCAAGCTGTCGCGCGGTTACTGCAAGTTTACGTCGCACGCTCTCTTTCTCCTTCGCGGTCACTGCAAGCTGTCGTGCGGTTACGGCAAGTTTGTTGCGCACACTCTCTTTCTCCTTCGCGGTGACAACAAGTTTGCGTCGCACGCTCTCTTTCTCCTTCGCGGTCACTGCAAGCTGTCGTGCGGTTACGGCAAGTTTGTTGCGCACACTCTCTTTTCTCTTCGCGGTTACAACGAGCTTGCGTCGCACACTCTCTTTCTTCTCAGCTGTTACCTTGAGCTTGAGTGCGGTGCTATTTAAGGCCGTTGTGAAATTGTTTTTGTTCATAATATTTTGGTACTTTATTGTTGCAAGGCAGGTTCATAGAGTAATTTAAGTTTTTCGAGTCCACGGTGTACCTGTACGGCTATGGCGTTCTTTGTTTGACCAGTACAGAGTGCAATCTCTGCAAGCGAGAGGTCTTCCACGTAGCGCATGTGCACAACCTTTTTATATCGTTCAGGTAACTGCGCTATCAAGAGCACCGCCGTCTCTCCATCTAATATGTCAAACAACCGTGAGGAAAAACCGGTTGTTGGTTCGTATCCTTTTTCAATAAGCAAATCAAGCGAAACCGTTTTGCCTTTACGGTACTCGTCAATTACGAGATTGTTCAATACGTGGTAGAGAAAGGCCTTCATCAGGTCGATTCTCCCTCCTTTTACGAGGTATGCCCACGTTTTTAAGAATGTGTCTTGTACAAGGTCCTCACTCGTATCCCGATTGTTTGTCTTAAAGTAAGCATGAACCTTCATTCCTTTTCCGTAGTCTTGATGTGCTACGGTAAGTAACTTACGTTGTTTTATGGTTTGTAATGGACTCATACCTTTAGTTAGCTATTACAAGGAGCATAGTCCTCACCCATCTTAAGATGTAATAAGACAAATTTGATCAATTTTTAGATGAAAAAATGTTCTATAATTTCCTGAGAAAGTAGGGTTATTTACGTATGTGCCCCAAGATAGAGCGGGTTTATTTTGAGTGACTGTGTCGTGAGTATGAAAAAATCCTTGATCCCGGTTTCTACGGCAATATTTTTTCTAATCGCGTCGGCAATATTATAGAGCTTTTTCCAATCAAATCGCGCTTCCGCGTCCATTAGTTCAGAGATCTCAGAAAACTGCCAGTCATTCTGTGTTGCGTCGTCGTCATGAAAAATAACACGAAGTAAGCCGTATTGCCTGCTAAATTTTTGTATCTTTATCTCGCTTGCGCCGACATGGAGTATTCCATTTTCTTGATCAAACGAAGCGGTAGATACGGTTTCACCTCGTTCGACGTGTTTTGCGTCGCGTTTCATAAGGATCTTGTTCAGATGTTCCAGCTCAGCGGTATTCGTCCGATAAAGGTCTTCGACGAGCTTAAGCTTTGTGACGTCAACGATAACACCCTGCACTGAGCGCTTCCCTTGGTAGACAAACGGACTGGATGCTATTTCGACATCGCGCACTTCGCCACCAAGTGTGATGATTTTATACGGCACCAGCGGAGTATTGATATTTTCGGTTACCACCGCATTTATTTGCTTGCGCACTTGGTCATGAAAATCCTCGTGAATAAAATTCAGTAGAGGCTTTCCAATAATCTCTTCCATTTGCTGACATCCGAATAGTTTGACCGCGGCGGTGTTTAAGAATCGAAACGCGCCATCGTTGTGTACAAAAAGTGCGTGAGGGGAGAACTCTACGATTCTTTTATAGTGCTCCTCATTTTCTGCGATTATTCGTGCTGCATTGGCGTGTACGGAAATATCCACCCAAGAGCCAATAATTTCTGCAGTACTCTCGTCAGTGGCCTTGATATAGTTCGCACAATCGATAAACCAATGATACGTCTCATCCTTGTGGAGCCAGCGATAGGTCATCTCAATAGCCTGCATACTTCCTTGCTCAAGTTGTATAAGCTTTTCAATAACTTCGAGCTTGTCTCTGGGGTGTAGGCGGTCTGCCCAAAAAGTGCGGTCACGCCCAAAGTCATTGAACTCGAATCCGGTACTCTGAACGAAGTTTGGCCCCATCCACAGCACCTCCCAGCCCCGCCTCTCGGTGTTGAATTTTTGCTTATAGAGCACCGCAGGAGGAAAATAAAATGTTTTCTGGTCCATTACCACAACCCCTTCTACTTTGTTGAGTTTTCCTTTTTTAACCATACTGGAGAGGATAGCACCTATATTTGTGAAACTATCATAAAAAATAGCCGACGACAATGAATTGCCTTGTGCGGGCACTGTCTTAAGAAAGTCTTTGTATTTCTTAAGAGTGGTACGGAATACGATTTGTTGTATGAACATGCAACGAAAAGTGTTGAGTCACGGAACAGCATATGGTGGGACACTCTTTCACCGCGCAATCATTATACTTGGTATATGCACAATGTTTGTAAGTGTTTTGCTTTTACACACAAACGTAGCAAGTGCCAGAACCGTGTACCAAACGCCCGATATTGACGCAGTCGACACACGCGACGGTTTTTCCCCGTTACACACTATTACTGTGGAGGAATTACTTGACCTCACAAACAAGGATCGCGTGGATGCTGGACTTCCTGTGCTTACAATAAATCAGGAGCTCGTTAATTCGTCTGAACTTAAGGTAAAAGATATGGCAACGAGGGGGTACTTTGCTCACGTGACACCGGAAGGGAAAAGTCCATGGTATTGGTTTGCTTTGGCAGGATATAACTATCACTCAGCCGGCGAGAATCTTGCAGTAGATTTTATTGGTTCTTCCGCGATAGAAGATGCGTGGATGAAGTCACCAAGCCACCGAAAAAATATCCTGAACTCGAAATATACAGAAATTGGAATCTCACTTTCATCAGGTTACTTCAAGGGTCGCCACACCATCTTTGTTGTTGAGCATTTTGGAAACCGACGGACGAGCCACTTTCAATTCTAAATAATGTCGTAGCAGGAATTTGCCCAAATGCATAAACGGGGTACAGTAAATGCAGAGGAAGGTCTGCAATGAAATGGGTCCCCACATGCTGGTAGCAATGTTGCTCAACAGAAAGGCAAAACACGCATATATTACACTCTTTCAACACACACTGTAATCAATTGGCTCCTGAAACGGCGATACGTACATGGATACCGCAAACACAAACACCGGGCATGGGCATAAACAAGAGGGGTCAGATTTTTTTGATCGCTTATGGGAAGAGAGCTGGACGCTCATCAAGACGGTTGTTGATGTCGTCAGAGAGCCCATGTTGATACTTGATAAAGAACTTCGCGTGATGGCGGCAAACGAGTCGTTCTACCGTACGTTTCAAGTGGAACAAAAAGACACTGAGGGCAAGATCGTGTATGAATTAGGAGACGGACAGTGGGGAATACCTGCGCTCCGCAAGCTTCTCGAAGATATTCTCCCCAAAAATACATTTTTTAAGGGCTTTGAGGTCGCTCATGATTTCCCGTCCATCGGACGCAAGGTCATGATACTGAATGGTCGGCAGATTCACTGCAAAGAGAACTCTACTTCAAAACTCTATTCGCCGATTATTTTGTTGGCACTGGAAGATGTCACTGATATGATGATGATTGCACAAAAGCTCGCAAATCACACAAATCAATTTGAAGAAAAAATAAGCGAACGAACACAATACACGGAAATGCAAATCAATAAATTAGAAAAAGAAATCAATGAGTTAAAAATGAAATCACAAAACTCCTGATTAATCACTTAGCCGCTTAATTTATCATAAAAAATATATATGAAAATAATTCACACATCAGCACGTTTCTCAGTTTTAGTAGTTGGACTCATGCTTGGCTTTGCGGGACCAGTCGCTGTCTTTGCCGCAAGTCCTGCAGCTATCAATCTCGGCGCGGCAGGTAATTATGCTATCCTTGCAAAAACAGGTATCTCAACAACGGGCGCAACCGCAGTAGTCGGAGACCTTGGTATTAGCCCTGCTGCCTCAACGTACATTACGGGATTTGCACTCACTCTCCCTTCAGCGAGTGCATATTCAACCTCCGCGCTTGTCACTGGGAAGGTGTATGCACCAGGATACGCTGATCCGACTACGTCGAACCTGACAACAGCGGTGCTTGATATGCAAAATGCATATACTGATGCAATGGGGCGCGCAGCGGGCGTCACGGAGCTCGGAGCAGGCAATATTGGAGGACTCACCCTTACGTCAGGTGTCTACAAGTGGGGAACAGGAGTTCTTGTGCCTACAAACGTGACGCTTTCAGGCAGCGCAAACGATGTATGGATTTTCCAAATCGCGCAAAACCTTAATCTGAGTTCAGGTGTGCAAATAGTGCTTTCGGGCGGTGCACAGGCGAGCAATGTCTTCTGGGCAGTTGCAGGTCAGACGACGCTTGGCACAACTGCGGTCATGAACGGAACCGTGCTTGATCAAACGGCAATTGTGTTGAATACCGGAGCAGTGTTAAATGGACGCGCGCTTGCTCAAAGCGCAGTGACACTTGATGCAAGCACGGTGACCCTCTCAAGTGCATCTGCAGTACCGGCTGTGCCAGCAACTCCTGCGACTCCCGCAGTGCCAACCGTCACACCTCCCGTATCGGCGACACCTGCTACTCCTGCAGTTTCAAGCAGTGGCGGAAGTTCAGTTTCATCACAAAGTGGAGTTGCCCCTGTTTCGGAAGAAGCAAAGGCACGTATGCAAGTGCAGATCGCAGAGCTTTCCGTCACACTTGAAGCACTTCGTGCCCAACGCACAATGCCTGCAGCTTCTGCATTTGGACAACAAGTGCGCTCCATCGCGACTGACTTCAAAGTGGGAAGCAGGGGAGCAAACGTGAGTGTACTTCAGCGGTTCCTCATGGAACAGGGTAAGGGTTCTGCCGCTCGCGCACTTGCTACTCATGGTTCCACAACATACTTTGGTCCGCTCACGCGAGCCGCACTCGCAGAGTTTCAAGCAAGCGTCGGTATCAGCCCCGCACTTGGCAACTTCGGCCCTATTACTAGAGCATATGTCAGCACGCATTTCTAATCATTGTTCGATAACGCACATCTTATGAATTACAAAAACAAATTATTGACCTCGCTTGGTATTGCACTGCTCGTTGTGGTGTCAGGTCCACAGATTGCGAGTGCGGCATCAACTCCGTCACTCGGTACAGCTGGCACGTACAGTATTCTCTCCAGCACTTTTACTCGTAATATTGCGGTAACAACCATTACTGGAAACCTTGGGTACACCACCTTAAGTGGTGGGGGGTCACACACGGTCAATGGTATTACCAATACTCCTGCTCCTGCTCAATCGGGGATAGACCAGAATAGTGCATCAACTACTCTTGCTTCAGAGCCATGCACATTTACTTTTGCACCAGGAGCGATTGACCTCTCGACGGATACCACGCACGGTCCAATAGGAGTTTATACACCAGGAGTCTACTGTACTGCAGCATCGAGTGCCGCTTCAATCGGGACAGCAGGGTTGACTCTCTCTGGCGCAGGAACTTATATTTTTAGGATCTTTGGCGCGCTCACTTCAGCAGCAAACTCGCAAGTCAGACTAGCTAATGGGGCATCATCGTGTGACGTTTTCTGGTCTCCCGCAGCTGCGACAACCCTTGGGGCAAATACCATATTCGTGGGTACGGTTATTGATGATGCAGGTATTACTGTTGGCAATACCACCTCATGGTTTGGACGAGCCTTGGCATTTGGTGGAACTGTAACGACTGACACAGATATTATTAACTCGTCTTGTATTACTGGCGCGTTCCCGAGCGCAGTACCTATTGCCACTATCAATGTTGTTAAAGTGGTCGTGAATGATGGCGGTGGAACTAAAACCGTTGCAGACTTTCCGCTCTTCGTTAACGGTACGCCGGTTTCTTCGGGTGTGACCAATACTTTTCCCGCACCTGCTCCTCGGTATCAGATCTCCGAAACGTACGATTCTTCAAAGTACTCACAGAGCTTCTCCGGTGATTGTGGCTTAAATGGTGGAATGAGCCTTGTCCCGGGTGACAACAAGTTCTGCATCATCACGAACAACGACATAAAAGCACCCATTGTTCCTGTTGTTCCGCCATTGATCAAGGTATTGAAGGTGGCCAGCCCCCTTTCCCTCCCGCTCGGCCCTGGACCAGTTACGTACACCTATACGGTCAAGAATATTGGAACGGTCCCAGTGACCAACGTCACGATGGTCGGTGACACCTGCGCTCCGATCATTTTAGTCGCCGGTGACGTAAATGCCGACTCAAAGATCGATGTGGGTACGACATGGACGTTTCGCTGCACCACAACACTCGCGAAAACACACACAAACACCGTCGTTGCGACTGGATGGGCGAATGGCATTTCCGCAGTTGATATTGCAAGTGCCACTGTTGTTGTTGGTGCACCAATAGTGCCACCACTGATACACATTACAAAGACTCCAAGTCAGTTCACACTTGGGGTCGGTGGGGGATTTGTAACATACACCAAAATGGTCCATAACCCTGGGACGGTCCCGCTTGCCAATGTTCGCCTCACGGACAATGACTGCAACCCAATTTCTGGCCCCTTCGGTGACGCAAATAAGAACAGCCTACTTGACCCAAGTGAGTCATGGGCATACGCCTGCCGAACGAATCTCAGTAAAACAACAACTAACACTGTTTTTGTAACTGGCGAAGCCAATGGCCTGATCGCAAGAGACTTCGCGATTGCAACTGTCGTTGTTGCTGTGCCAAAATTGCCAAATACGGGAATCGCTCCTGATGAGCAAAACATTCTATGGCCAATCTTGATTGGACTCTCCGTCTTTGCTGTGGGACTGCTCTCCATAGTTGGAATAAAAAAGGCACTATAGTCCGTCGATCTGTTTGCAAATGAAGAAAAAAGAGAGCCAGATAAATTTGTCTGGCTCTTACGGCACGGCAAATATTAGAAATCTATGAAATCAAAAAACATATTTGGGCAGATGTTGCTCATTGTCAGCCTTATCAGCCTTGGAGTGTTTGCGACAGCCCCAACTTTAGTGTTAGCCTCCACATTCATAACAAACCTCCAACTGGGCAGCAATGAGGCCGGTGTAAAAGATCTGCAAATGCTCTTGAACATGAGCACTGACACACAAGTTGCAGTAGTGGGTGCCGGATCACCGGGTAATGAAACAACATACTTCGGACAAGCAACAAAAGCTGCGGTTATTAAATTCCAAAACAAATATGCCCTAGAGATTCTTACGCCAGCTGGCTTAACTAAGGGCACCGGCTTTGTCGGTAAACTCACTCGCGTAAAGTTGGGCATGATGAACAGACCAGTACAGCTGATTGAAAACGTCGTCATGCTCCCCAAACAAGAACCTGTAAGTATCGGGTTGCCGACGCGACTCAAAATTCCCTCACTCGCCATCGACACTTCTTTCGAGTTTGCCGGTCTTACGCCAGAGGGAGCAATGGATGCGCCGAAGGGTCCTACTGCTGTGGCGTGGTTTAAACTCGGTCCGCGACCAGGAGATGCGGGCAGTGCTGTAATTTCCGGACACTATGGCTGGAAAAATAGCATACCTGCGGTATTTGATAATTTGCACACGTTGGTAAAAGGAGACAAACTCTACGTTCTCGATGAACGCGGGGCGACCACTACTTTCATCGTGCGCGAATTGCGAACCTACGGGGCGCAAGACGATGCCTCGGACGTGTTTGGTTCTAGTGACGGGAAGTCACATCTAAATCTCATTACCTGTAAGGGAATTTGGAACAAGAATGAAAAAAGTTACTCGGAGCGACTCGTCGTATTTGCTGATAAAAATATAGATGAGAGTTTGTAGAGAGTAAAACCTGACTCAACATAAGCTTGTTTTCTTGCTTCTCTAGAAGGGTGAGCGGATGCTTCTTTGTTCCTTTTGTCGATGCACGCATTGGGGTGTTGTTTTTCGATACAGCGAAATCCCGTATACCCACACACCAACTAATCGGTGGAATAGCGAGGAAGAGCGGTTCCTTGTTGGTCAGCTGCTTGTCATGTCACCTTCCTGCTTTGGTGGAAGACATCCAGAGGTTGCGGTTCGTGTTTAGCTGAGGATACATGCGCATTCGCGAGGTAGGCGAGGCTTCTCCAGTTTTGGATAGACAAAGTATCCAGCGTATCTGTGGCGGAACGGACAGACTGCCCACTGGAGTGAATATGCGACCACCGCGATAAGAAGTGTGAGCACAACCCAGGAAAAATAAGAGTCCGGATAATTACCTCATCATGCTCAAATTTCGTTGTTTGTCCAAGTAGTCTGGGAAGTTTTTACCATACTTGAGACACCTGCTCGAGCATGTTAGTCTGGGCGCACATGGGCCAGCAGAAACAGAAAGTATTTGTCGGAATGTCGGGTGGGGTAGACTCATCTGTATCTGCGGCGCTCCTACTGGAACAAAACTACGAAGTGGTGGGAGTGTTCATCAAGGTGTGGCAGGCTGATTTTCTTCCATGCACTTGGAGAGAAGAGCGTCGCGAGGCAATGCGCGCTGCAGCACACCTCGAAATTCCATTTCTCACGCTTGACCTTGAAAAGGAATACAAGGAAGAAGTGGTGGACTACATGATACGTGAATACGGTGCAGGACGTGTGCCGAATCCGGACGTTATGTGCAACAAGCATGTGAAGTTTGGTGCGTTTCTCGACTTCGCAAAAAAGAACGGCGCTGATTGTATCGCGACCGGCCACTATGCACGCATCACACATGTACAAAGTCCGTCTTTGTACACTCTGCTTGCGGGGACAGATAAAGAGAAAGACCAGTCTTACTTCTTGTGGACACTGGCGCAAGCACAGTTGCAACACACACTTTTCCCTGTTGGTCACCTCAAGAAGCCTGATGTACGCGCACTAGCAAAAAAATTTGGCCTCCCTAATGCAGAAAAGAAAGACAGCCAAGGGCTCTGCTTTATGGGCGCAGTGGATATGAAAGAATTTTTGAAACACTACCTTGATACAAAACCCGGCAAGGTGCTCGGTGCGGGCGGTACGGTAATGGGGGAGCATGACGGAGCGATGCTCTACACCATCGGGCAACGTCATGGTTTTCATACTACAAAACATACAGCAGACGCAGACCCCCTTTTCGTACTTTCCAAAGATATCGCAGCAAACACCATCACCGTGGGCAACCATGCGGAAAGCGTTTCTGCGGGTGCACACGAAGTCACCGTAGATGAAATTAATGACCCGTCGCTTACACTGCGCCGAGCAAGTGCCTCTGGAGAAATTATTTCTGCTCGCATTCGCTATCGTGGCGGCCTTTTTGACACGCAAGTGCATCTCACAACAGCAACAACAGCTCGGATAGTATTTTCACAGCCAGTTGAAGATATCGCCACAGGTCAGTCTATTGTGTTTTATCTTGGAGACGCGTGTGTTGGCGGTGGAGTTATTGCGCATGTTAGGGCTCGTACGTAAATAGCTTCCTCAGATGGGGTGGAGTGCGCCCCGAATACGGACACTGCAACCGAGCAAAATGTTAAATCATACTGTAAGTATGGTGCGAAATTTTGTGACCGAGTAGTGACTGTAATCGGGGATGCAGTGCGCGTCAGATGGGGGAGTTATTTACGTACGAGCCCTTAGCTTGCAGTAGACGCGGTACATGCCGTATCATTATGTAAATGGATAACAAGCATATCAGTAGAGACTTGTTAATTGTGCTTAGTATCGTACTCGCGGGAGCCGCCCTGTTGTACATGTATACACCCGAGGAGGAATCACCCACAGCAACCACACTCGAGAATTCAAACTTAACAACCCAAGAACCAACTATGCAAGAATCAGATCTTAAAGTCGAAGTTACAAAGCAAGGAGCAGGCGAGCCTGCGGTGAATGGAAAAACACTACTTGTGCACTACACGGGAACACTGCAGGACGGGACAGTCTTTGATTCGAGTATTCCACGAGGACAGCCGTTCCCCGTAAACTTGGGATCTGGAGAGGTTATTCGTGGATGGGAGCTTGGTCTCCTCGGCATGAAAGTGGGAGAAGAACGCACGCTGACAATCCCCCCTGAATTGGGCTATGGCAAGGATGGTTTTCCGGGAGTGATTCCACCGAACGCAACGCTCATATTTACCGTATCGCTCCTTGGTATCAAATAAACGCCATGACAAAGTGGATTCTCATTATTGTGGTACTTATCTCGGGCGGCATCATGGGATACCTGTATGTTGATTTACAGCGCATGGAACAAAACATCACAACGTTGCCCGCTCCTGATGCACCGAATACCATTCGTATCGTCCACGCATTCAAAGATGGAGTACATCGCTTTTCAGGGCAAATAAAACTTCCACACTCCTGCTATGCAGTACAAACGAACGCACTAAGAGACCCCGTAAACGCACCACTTGAGCTGACTATTGCAGTTACCACCAAGAACAATTTGCTTGAGCAGGCAATATGTTCACAAATCACCACCCGATATCCGATCGAGGTTATTGCCGAAGCGCCAGAAAATGTGGTCAGCACTCTTCGTATTGACGATGTAGAACACCCCGTACGATTTGTGGAATCGACTTGGCAAAGCAGCGGTGGTGCCACAATGTCACAATGAAGTCCGTCTATATTATTAAAATGTCCGGAGAGAAGGAGCTCTGGGACCCACGTAAACTTGAGCGTTCGTTACGCGCCGCAAAAGCAAACACCAAGCTCACGGGTGAGATACTGTCTCACATAGAAAAAGATCTCCGCGACGGCATGCGCACAGAAGATATCTACACACATGCATTTGTGTTACTCAAAGAATACGACCGGCCAGCGGCAGCACAATACAGCCTGCGTAAAGCAATTATGCAGCTCGGACCGTCGGGCTTTCCGTTTGAGCGATTTGTCGCACAAATTTTAGCCGCGCAGGGGTTTCAAACAAAAGTGGGGACGCTGGTGCGAGGAGCTTGTGTAGAACACGAGGTTGATGTCGTGGCAGAAAAGGAAGATGAGCGTATTCTTGTCGAAGCAAAGTTTCATAATTCGCCTGAAACCAAGTCTGACGTGAAGGTGGCACTCTATGTGCATGCGCGTTTTCAGGATATTCAGAAGCGCATTGAAAGCCAAGGAGACAATAGGCACTTCAACCGTGCATGGCTCATCACTAATACGAATTTCACTTCACAGGCTATTCAATACGGAAGCTGTGCGGGACTCTCGCTCACGGGATGGAACTATCCCAAAGGCCGCACACTGCAAGACTTAATTCAATCTACCCAAACACACCCAGTCACCTGTCTCACCACCCTTTCCGACCCTCAAAAGAACCGCCTACTTGAAAGTGGGGTGATTCTTTGTACCGATGTCATGAAGAATACCGAGACACTTCGGCGCATCGGGGTGAGCAACTCAAACATCAACGCTGTCGTCAAGGAGGGCGCACTACTTTGCCCGCTACCCGAGGTCGTGCCCGATTAGGTTTGCTGATAACGCTTCAACAAGTATAATTCCTACATATGGAACTCTTTGCAGTATCAGAGTGGGAGATTATTACACGTCTGACCGTTGCAGTCATTCTCGGTCTCTTGGTTGGAGCAGAACGCTCGCGTGTGGGAAAGCGTGCCGGTATGCGTACTTATGCACTTGTTTCACTTGGTGCCGCGCTTTTTATTGCAGTCGCGGGTATGGTGTCGTTTAAATATGCAGATACGTTTGTGTTTGACCCGCTTCGCGTTGCTTCGCAGGTGGTGGTGGGAATTGGATTTTTGGGTGCAGGCGTTATTTTTGTGCAACGACAAGTTTTAACCGGTCTTACTACCGCTGCGGGACTTTGGGTTGTCGCTGGCATTGGCGCGGCGTGTGGCTACGGACTCTATGTCATTGCGGCATACGTTACATTTCTCACATTGGTTATTTTTGAAGTCCTTTGGTACGTCGAAGAGCGGTTTGTGCGTACAGCGCGTACGGAACTCGAAGAAGGATTTATCCAAAGCGCACGCCACCACCGCCAGCATTTTGAAGACGAAGGATAAATTCGGTAGCTATTTATTTGCCCCCAATCAGTTGTAATTCATATAACATGCAGCCAACAAAACAAAAAATTAGAAAAGCCATCATCGCCGTCGCAGGAAGTGGAACGCGTTTTCTTCCCGCAACAAAAGCACAACCAAAGGAAATGCTTCCTATTGTAGACAAACCTATTGTGCAATATGTCGTAGAGGAACTTGTAGAATCCGGCATCGAAGATATTATCCTCGTCACCAAGTGGGACAAGAAAACGCTTGAAGACCATTTCGACCGCTCGTTTGAGCTTGAACACTCGCTAGAGCAAGCAGGGAAGCTCAAGGTGCTCGGTGAGATACGGAAAATTTCATCCATGGCGAACTTCATTTATGTACGCCAAAAGGGCCCGTATGGAAACGGCACACCAATCCTCTCGGCCGCAAGTCTCTTGCACGGAGAACCGTTTGTGTTTGCGTGGGGCGACGACCTTGTCCTTTCTAAGACGCCGTTCACAAAAAAACTTATTGAGAACTATTATACGCACGGCGCACCCGTCATTGGTGTGCAAAAGGTTCCCAAAAGTCATGTTGACCGATATGGGATTGTGAAACTCAAGGCGGGCACGCGCGAAATGGAACACGTTGTCGAGAAGCCACACATAGATAAAGCACCATCACAACTCGCGCAATTTGGAAGAATGGTACTTACACCAGAAATCGTAGCAATTCTGGGCGAAACAAGGCTTGGAAAAGGCGGCGAACTTTGGGTGACGGATGCTATCAGCGAGTATGTCAAACGGGGCGGAAAATTCATGGTTGAGGAAGTCGAAGACGGTAAGTGGCTCACCACTGGTGACCCACTCAACTACCTGAAGGCGATGATTGACTACGCACTCGAACGCGAAGATATCGGTGACGACTTCCGCAAGCACCTGAAAGGGCTTGCACTCTAGCTCGCGTCCCAAGGGCTCTTCCATTAATAACTTACCTGTCTCGCTTCCATATTTACCCCATCTTCAACTTTTCTTCAATCTCAAAATCTTCATCGTAACTCGGCTACGTTTCAGCTTTTGCTCAATCAGCAAAGTCGAATCTGTAGCAAATCTGAAACCGAGTCCAAGCAAGTTATTAATGGAAGTGCCCTAAGAATTACTGATATACTGGAGAGACGAAACTGCATACTGCTTATGGAACAATACGCAAACAAAAAATATTATGGGCCGCTGGGTGCAATGCTTGTACTCCTCGTGGTTTTTGTGCTCTCGGGGATACTTTTCTTTACGCCAAGCAAAACCCCACCAAGTCCGGTGGTCACCCCCACTGCAACAACTACCGCACCCACAGACGACATCGCAACGGCAACACCCGTCGTCGTGGAAAGCGATGACCTGAATATTAAAAAGGCACCAAAGTGCGTTATTTCCGGCTGTAGTGCGCAAATTTGCGGGGAAACAGAGATGATGTCCTCGTGTGAGTATCGCGAAATCTATCAATGCTACAAAACCGCACGCTGTGAACGCAATACGAACGGACAGTGTGGCTGGGTAGAAGACAGTACGCTGCGCGGGTGTCTCGATTCTTATCAATAGTTATCGCTCATGGGTGCTCTACTAAAAAAATTCGGCAAGTTGTTGTTGGTTGTCATAGTATTCACGGGGTCATATCAATGGTGGAAACCCACTCCGGACTTTCTTTTAGTTGCCGATCGCACATACCTCGTCCCGGAGCGTGGCGTCACATTCTATGCAGACACAACATTCGTCGACGGAGAGGGCAAGCGGCAAATGCAGCAACAGATTTGGGACCGAGTATTCACGCTTATCGATAACGCAGAACACTATATTCTTGCCGATGTTTTCTTGTTTAATAACTTCCAAGGAAAGACCCCAGAAACACACCGCGCCCTTTCTGGTGAGTTGGCGCAGAAACTTATAGAAAGTCGCGCAGCAAATCCCCATATTGCAATCACACTTGTGACGGACCCAATCAACACCGTGTATGAGGGAGTGGTGACTCCGAGCATGGATGCGCTCCGCAAAGCAGGAATTGCAATCGTCGAAACAAATCTTATTCCACTTCGCGACTCAAACTTGTTGTGGAGTTCCATCTGGCGACCGTTTTTTTCTTGGTTTGGAAATTCCACTGAGGGTGGATGGCTTCCTCACCCATTTCAGGCTGACGGACCTAAAGTCTCATTGCGTTCATGGGCTGCATTACTCAACTTTAAAGCGAATCACCGCAAGATTATTGTCGCTGACCAGCCAGATGGGAAAATGGTGACCTTTGTGACATCTGCAAATCCTCACGATGGGTCTAGCGCGCACGGCAATGTTGCACTGGAGGTTGACGACTCCATATGGAAAAGCGTAACTGAAAGCGAAAACTTGGTTGCACGTCTTCGTGACGGAGGTGTCGTGAATTATGATGCAGGTAAAATCAAAGACGAAACAGGACTCATTACTGTGCAGCTTCTTCGCGAACAAGCTATTAAAACCAAAGTGCTCGAAACACTCAAGGGGGCGAGGCGAGGCGACTCTTTCCAACTTGCGATGTTCTACTTGAGTGACCGTACGATTATAAACAGTCTTATTGATGCGGCGAATTCCGGAGCGGATATTCGCGTCATACTTGACCCCAACAGAGATGCGTTCGGATTTGAAAAGAATGGAATACCAAATCGACCAGTTGCAAAAGAACTCGTAAGACGCTCGGGGGGAGATATTAAAATTCGCTGGTGCGACACACACGGAGAGCAGTGCCACGCAAAACTATTTATGGGAACCACGGCAACCTCAAGTTTTATGATTGTTGGGTCTGCGAACTTTACGCGAAGAAATCTCGATAACCACAATCTCGAAGCATCTATTATCGCTTCCGCCCCAGAGCAATTTTCGGCGCGCACTGATGCCCTCGCATATTTTAACAACATATGGGAAAACAAGGGCGGCACGTTCACGGTGGAGTATGGAAATTACGAGGACACCACATGGTGGAAATCTCCCATATACCGAATGCAGGAACGTTCGGGTATATCATCCTTCTAATATCTACCCATAGAGGTGCAGCTAGAATAACAGTGAAATTTTGAGGCTTCACATGAAGTGCTATATACTCTCTGTATATGAGATTACTTATCAAATTGTCGGGAGAAAGCTTAAGTGCCACAACTCGTGAGGGCGACCGACGGTATGACGAAGCGACCCTCGGGAGTATCGTCGCACAAATAAAATCACTACAGGAGGCAAAGCATCAAGTCGCGCTTGTCGTCGGAGGAGGAAATCTTTTTCGTGGACACGAACTCACGGGGAAACTTTCTATCGAACGCCCGACCGCCGACTACATCGGAATGCTCGCCACAGTGCAGAACGCGCTCGTGTTACGAGACTATTTTATTTCAAAAGGAGTAGAAACTCGTGTCTCATCTGCAATAACTATGCCCCAAATCTGTGAAGGATACATGCCGCGGCGCGCACTCCGACACCTCGAGAAGGGTCGGGTGGTTATTTTTGCCGCAGGACTGGGTGTGCCGTACTTCACTACTGACTCCACCTCTGTACAACGCGCGCTTGAAATGAAAGCGGACTTACTCGTCATGGCAAAAAATGGAGTAAATGGACTATATACGGGTGACCCTGACACCGACCCAAAAGCAGAGTTCATAAAAAGAATTACTGCGGCAGAAGTGCTGGAGAAGAACCTCAAGGCTGCAGACCAGTCCGCAATCGCTCTTGCGAAAGAACACAATCTCACCATTAAAATTGTCGGTGTGCCGGACATCGCACATGCCCTTGATGCTTCTATCGGCTCAATTATTTCACCAAACTAAATACTATGCCAAAAGCACAAGAATCAAAACCGACGTCTGATTATACGCCAGAGTATATGCCCACCAAAGAAACGCAGCGCGCAATATATCTCGCTGGCCTGCATGATATGGAAACGTACCTAGGGGGGCTTGAAAAGAAAATAATGGGCGACATTGAAGGTGCGCTCCCAACAATTGGTGCGGTTGAGCTTGCGCCACTTATCAAGCGTGCGCGAACAATTATTCATGAACTCTCAAGCGACGAACATATCGTAGGAGAGCTTGAATTAGCACTCAGCACAGAACTCAATGATGTCACGCAAGATATAGCTTTCAAAACAACACAGTGGGCTAGGCAACAAAACGAGAGGGTTGTCGGTGCGATTTTTGGCAATGAACCAGTGACGACTGAATCTTCGGTCGTTATTCCGCCGGATTGGGATAAAGAAGCGAAACAATAACAATATGGACGAAGCAGCAGAGCACATTATGCAAGGTGGAGTGGGAGTTCTCCCTACTGATACACTTTACGGACTCGTAGGTTCAGCGCTCGACCCCGACGCGGTTGACCGTATATTTCACCTGAAAGAGCGTGACCCGAAAAAACCGCTTATTGTGTTGATTTCTCAATTTGATCAACTCGAACAATTCGGTGTCGTGATTTCGGAAAGTATGCGTACGCAACTCGAACAATATTGGCCCGGACCATATTCAATTATTCTTCCTATCGTTGACGAGCAATTTGAATACATCGACAGGGGAGAAATGGCGATTGCATTTCGTATGCCGGATAACTCCGAATTATGTAACCTTATCGACACCACCGGTCCGATTGTTGCACCTTCTGCAAATCCCGAAGGAAGACCACCTGCAAGAAATGTTGCTGAAGCGAAAGCGTATTTTGGCACTGACGTCGACTTCTACGTCGAAGGTGATGACCTCGACGGCCCACCGTCAACCCTGATTGCACTCGATGGAGATTCGGTGAACACCTTACGCGGTTAACAATCCACTATTCTACTTTTTGAAGTTTCGTGAGCCTCGCTATTCTAAAAGGCGAGCAAATATTGTCATAATTTTGTGAAATTTGAGGAAATCGCTATAATCTCCTTTATGTTAACTTCATCCGAAATTCGTTCGCGATTTCTCGCTTTTTTCAAAAAACGCGGACATGCAATCATTCCGAGTGCATCACTGGTTCCACTCAATGATCCGTCGGTGCTTTTTAACACTGCAGGTATGCAGCCTTTGGTTCCATATCTGCTGGGCGAACCACACCCAGCAGGAGTTCGTCTTGCTGACTCACAAAAGTGTGTCCGCACCCAGGACATCGAGGAAGTGGGGGACAACACTCACGACACATTCTTTGAAATGCTTGGAAACTGGTCGCTTGGTGACTACTTCAAGAAGGAGGCAATAGAGTGGAGTTATGAATTCCTCACATCAAAAGACGAAGGGCTCGGGCTCGACCCAAACAGACTTTACATAACTGTATTTGGTGGCAATCAGGACGCGCCAAAAGACGATGAGGCATATGCGACCTGGAAAGCTATTTTTGACACGGCTGGCATAAATGGTGAGCACATCTATTGGATGGATGGCGACCTCGCAAAAAAGAACTGGTGGAGTGCGGGCGAAAATGGACCTTGCGGTCCAGACACTGAAATGTTTTACGACGTCACCGGTAAGCTCAATGAGGGCATGACACGCGATGAATATTTGGCAGCAGACGACAAGCAGCAGGTTGTCGAGATTTGGAACGATGTTTTTATGGAGTACCTCAAAGAGGGTGGGGTGGTCACAGGCAAACTGAAAAAACAGAATGTAGATACTGGTTCGGGCCTCGAGCGCATCGTCATGGTGGTCCAAGGAAAAGACAATATTTTTGCAACTGACATGTTCTCTGGAATGATGAAAATCATTGCCGACAACACAACCACATATGAAGAGCGCGCAGCGCGTATTGTTGCTGACCACGTTCGCACATCGATATTCATAATTGCCGACGGGGTCACACCATCAAATACCGATCAAGGGTACATTTTGCGAAGACTCTTACGTCGTGCAGTGCGCTACTCAGACGTCCTTGGACTCAAGGGGGGATTTGATGTGCTCATCGATGAGGTGTCGAAAACATATGAGGGGGTATATGAAAATGTTTCCGCCAATCTCACGCAGATAAAAAAGGAGGTTAAGGACGAGGAGGAACGATTCCGAAAAACCATTAGCGCTGGAATGAAAGAATTTGAACGTTTTTCAAAGAACGGCTCTATTTCAGGCATGGATGCATTTCTTCTACTAACCACGTACGGTTTTCCGTTTGAACTCACCAAGGAACTTGCACAGGAAAGGGGAATTTCTGTTCACGAAGAGCTTGTATTTCATCAAAAAATCAAAGAGCACCAAGACCTCTCCCGTGCGGGAGCGGCGCAGAAGTTTGCGGGAGGCCTCGCCGACCATTCAGTAGAAACAGTGCGCCTGCACACCGCGCACCATTTGCTGCTACGTGCGCTTCAGATTGTACTTGGTCCCGAAGTGCACCAGCGTGGTTCCAACATCACGGCTGAGCGACTGCGCATTGACTTCGCATATCCACAAAAAATGACCGATGAACAGAAAAGTGAAGTAGCGCGTATCGTAAACGAGAGAATCACAGAAGATCTGCCCGTCCTGCGCACTGAAATGAGTCTTGAAGATGCGGAGAAACTCGGAGCGGAACACGAATTCGGCGCAAAATACCCCGAGCGTGTTTCTGTATATTCTGTCGGACCGAAAGATGCATCACAGGAGAACCCGCAATACGACAAGCGTTTTTCGATTGAATTCTGTGGTGGCCCTCATGTCACCCACACCGGTGAACTTTCTAAATTCCACATCCTAAAAGAAGAGGCTGTTGCACAAGGTGTGCGCCGCATAAAAGCAGTGCTCGAATAGAGCATCCTGACTCCAAAGTGCTAAAAGAAGTGCCACTTTCTGAGGTGACGCATTTCGTACGTTATGTGTCTCCACGCAAGCTGCGCGAGGAGTGCAAAGAATCAAGGCGGTACTCGAATAATCAAACGAATGTTTTGACATATTCGTGGTTACTCTGTATAACACAGGTGGATTCACACTCATAGCAAAGGGTTTATATGGGCAAACTGAAGAATCTCGCAGGTGCAGTAGAAACAATCATGGGCGATATCACCGACGCACTCAGAACTCTGCAGAATAAAGAATTGCCAAATTGCAGTGTCATTTACGTCGGAGAGGACTGCGAGATCGAGGAAGCGCAAGTGCTCGCTTCATCAGGCACGAAGAGCAAACCGCGTCCGCGCTTACTCTTGCGAGGCGACCGAATCGTTTTTGCCTCAGGCAATGACTTGGCCGTCACCATTGAGTGCAGACACAAACTGACTTCTGGGGATACGCAGAGAGATGTGCTGCTCATTAGTGCTAAGGAATGGCTTGACCTTGTGCGTATGGCAACGCACGACTGGAAAAATCAAAAAGCGCTTGCCACACTGCACAAGCGCCAAGGTCACGCGTAAATCGACAACCCACAGTTTTGTGGGTTTTTGTTTGGCCTACAAATGGTATAATTTATCAATGCGTTTATTGCAGAGGAAACAAAAAGCGGGGCAACACTTCATTATCATTTTTGACATTGGGAGTGCATCAATTGGTGGTGCTTTCGCAAGTGTCGACGGTTCACGTATTCCTGAAATTATTTTTACCACAAGAAGGGATATTCCATTTCAGGAAAAACTCAACTTCCAACGATTTCTTGACTCCATGATTAAAACACTGGAGGAAATGTTTGTATCCATGCAAAAAGCGGGGGGTGGGGTCCGCGTAAGCCGCGCTTTCTGCGTACTGGCATCACCATGGTATGCATCTCAAACACGTCTTGTGCACTATGAGCAGCCTGCGCCCTTTACCGTCACCGAGAAGGGCTTGAGCAAGCTTATTCAGAAGGAAATCGACCTGTTTCGCGACTCCAAGCTTTTCTCTCGCTCCAAGGTAGGTGATGCACTTCCGGAAATAATGGAGTCCAAAAACATTCAAATGAAACTGAATGGCTATGAAGTGCAGACGCCATTCGGCAAAAAAGCGTCCGAGCTGGAGGTCGCCCTCTATATCAGCATGATTCCCGCAAATATTCATCGCTCGATTAATGAATCAATTGTAAAATTTTGGCACACTCCGACTGTGCACTTTTCTTCTTTTTCTTTCTGCGCCTTCGATACTATTCGTGACATATTTACTGACGAGTCATCTTTCCTCTTTATGGATATTTCCGGAGAGGTTACCGATATCTCCCTCGCGAAAGACAACGTACTACTGGAATCCATCTCATTTCCCGCCGGAAAAAACATGCTCATCCGCGCGCTGGTGAAGGGAATGAAGTCCACTCCAGCGGTCGCTATTTCAGAAATGAACCTCTATCTTGAGGGCAAAGCTACCCGCGAACACGCAAAACAGGTTGAGGAGATCCTCAACGAGGAAAGCAAAGAATGGTTATTATTCTTTGAGGACGCCCTATCACAGTTTGCTACGGAATTCCCCATTCCCCGCACTATCTTCTATACGGCTGACGATTCTGTGACAAAATGGTTTGAAGGTGCTCTCCACGATGCAAATTTTTCTAGATTTTCTCAGGAAGAAGGGCAATTTATGATTCGCTCACTGGGTAATACCTTCCTCAATAAGTTTGTCCAAGTAGATGAACCAAACTTCCAAGACCCATTCCTCGCCATTGAAACTATCTTTGCGAATAAGTTCACCAATCTGGTAAAATAAACCCACATGGCTAAATATCTCATTCAAGACATCATTCCTAAGGAAAAAAAACGCATTACAAAGACCATCACGTCGACGGCTCACACCGTGCACAAGCGCGGCCCCAGACCAAGCCTGCCGACTCATGAGACTCTGGTACACCCCGAGGAGCACCGTACACCACTCCATCATGTTGTGCCCCCCCCTAACGAAATAGATGCGACGCCCGAAGACCCGCGCACTATTATTTCTCGGGAGATCGAGAAAGCAGAAGTTTACACACCCACGACACTTTTAACCCACAAAGAGCTAGAGACGCCCAAATTATCCAGTGAGGGTGAATGGCCATACAACAACCCCAGAGGAACAACAAATTCATTTGTACACAAAATTGACACTGATGATGATACCAAAGGATTCTGGGGTAGCTGGATACCATGGATTGTTATTTCGGCTATCATCCTAATAGGTGCCGCTTTTGCATTTAATGCCTTTGCGCAATCGTCAATCTCAGTCATTCCAAAACGTGACATCATTCCGATGGACCAGATGTTGAGTGCATCGAAAACACCCGCAGAGGGAGCATTGGGATTTGCGGTGATGAAAATCGCCTCAAGCGAAACGCGCGAGGTCGCTGCCACGGGGGAAAAAGCGGTTACCGCAAAAGCATCAGGACGCATTGTCATTTACAATGAACAAACCACTACCCAACGACTTATCAAGAACACGAGGTTCCAAAGTCCGTCAGGAAAAATTTACCGCATAAATGAGTCCATAAACGTTCCCAAGGCCACAGTAAAATCAGGCAAAGCAGCACCTGGCACCTTTGAAATTACAGTGTACGCAGACGAAGCTGGAACAGAGTACAACTCTGAGCCTGTTGACTTTACTGTTCCAGGACTCAAGGGGTCAGCAATTTACGAGAAGGTCTATGCGCGATCCAAGGGTCCACTCACTGGTGGTGCGTCGGGTACAATCAAGTCTGTTTCTGATGCAGATCTCAAGCAGGCAGGAGAGGACTTACGTATCCAACTTGAAACAGCACTTCGGACCAAGGCACGAGGTGACCTCGCGCCGAGCCAAATTGCTTATGACGGGGGAATAGTCCTCAAGCTGAGCCAAGCAGCCCTATCTAAGGCACCCGCCTCCAGTGCAGAGAAAGCTGTCGTTGCGAGCGACGGAGAAATTTATCTTGTCACCTTTGACCGCGAGTCGCTCACCAAGGCAATTATGCGCACTTTGGTACCAACGTATGCCGGTGAGCCTATTGTTATCAAAAATCTTGAATCATTTAGCATCACAATTGCCAAAATGACGGCCGAGGAGCTCTGGAGCAAGGATGAACTTGAGTTTTTCATCAAAGGAACACCCGAGGTTGAGTGGGTTATTAACACTGCGGAAATCACCAACGCACTGCTTGGCACCCCAAAAGACAGCTTTAATGCCACTCTTTCAAAATTCAAGACAATTGAACGAGCGAAAGCCAACGTGAGACCACGCTGGAAAAGTGTATTTCCTAGTGAACCCGAGCAAATTACCGTCGAAATCGTTGAATCTATTCCCAAATAAGAATGAATAATTCATGACTCGACAAGTTGCCATGACTATGTCTAAATTTGTATTTTTAGATGACTTTGGGCTTAAGCAAATCTCATCCACACATTTTGGCACAAACGGGGTTGACCGACCTTGTAGCCTTTGCTAGTATCTGGAAACCTTTTTGACATGAGTGAAGACAAGACAAAAGATGCCCAGCAGATCATAGGAACGATAACGGAAGCGTTGCCGAATACTATGTTCAGAGTTAAAGCAGAGAACGGCCAAGAATTACTTGCCTATCTTTCTGGAAAAATGCGTATCCATCGTATTAAGGTCTTGGTGGGTGATAAGGTGTCGCTTGAAGATAATCCATACGGAGGAAAGCTCCGAATCGTCAAGCGAATGTAAGTAGTTCTATAAATGTGGAATGATCTCGTGTGGTTTTTAGGCCACGACGAGAATTGTTTTTATTCTATCTATCATGCGCGTAAAAGCATCCGTAAAAAAAATTTGTGCGAAATGTAAATCCGTTCGTCGACACGGGGTTCTTTATGTCATTTGCGCAAATCCGCGCCATAAGCAGAAGCAGGGCTAATTTTTTTCATCATGCGTATCCTTGGTATCACCGTTCCGGAAAATAAGCAGTTGTGGGTAGGACTCACAGTCTTTTATGGCATTGGTTTCACTACCGCAAAGAAGATCCTCAAAGAAGCAGGGGTGCCCGAGACAAAAAAGCCGGCTGAAATTTCAACCGACGAAGAGACAAAAATCAGAAAGCAGATCGAGGGTATGAAAATCGAAGGAGATCTGAAGCGTGAGAAGATTGCAAATATCAAGCGCCTCAAGGATATCAAGTCATACCGTGGCATGCGTCACGCACGAGGACTACCAGCTCGAGGTCAACGCACGAAGACCAACTCACGTACCGTGCGTGGTAACGTGCGCAAGACGATGGGTAGCGGTCGTCGTAAGCTCGAGAAGAAATAATCACCTGTAATTAACAACGTAAGCAACGCACAATGGGTAAGAAACGAATAGTCAAAAAAGCAGGGGGTAGTGTCGACCAAGGATTGAAAGCTCGGTCACTTTCGCGTGTTCCCAAAAAGAAGATTACGCATGCCGTCTTGCACATCCAGTCAACATACAACAACACCATCGTGTCGCTTTCGGACACTGAGGGCAGGGTGCTCATGTGGTCTACATCAGGCTCACTCGGCTTTAACGGCGCCAAGAAGGGTACTCCATTCGCAGCTGCGAAAATAGGGGAGCTTCTTGCAGAGAAGGCCCAGCTTATGGGACTCAAGTCGGTTGATGCGATAGTCAAGGGCGTAGGGAGTGGACGCGAGTCAGCCATACGCGCGTTTATCGCAAAGGGGGTCGAAATCCAGTCAATCAAAGACAAGACACCAGTTCCACACAACGGTCCTCGACCAAAGAAACCTCGACGCATTTAATTATTTCAAGAAGAACATATGTCTGATCCAAAATGTAAAATTTGCCGACGTGCGGGTGAAAAACTCTTCTTGAAGGGAGATAAATGCTTTACCCCAAAGTGTATTTTTGAAAAACGCCCCACACCTCCGGGCAAGCCAATCAGCGAGCGCAAGCACCGCAGTATGGTCACTGAATATGGTATTCAACTCAAGGAGAAGCAGAAAATTCGCAATGTCTACGGTGTTTCGGAAAGGCAGTTCCGTGCATACGTAAAGAAGGCCAGCGAAGAGAAGGGTTCTCCTGTTGACCACTTATTCGAGCACCTCGAGCGCAGACTCGACAATGTCGTATTCAGACTCGGACTCGCTGCAAGTCGCACGCAAGCACGCCAGATGGTATCTCATGGGCACTTTGTCATCGGAAAGCGCAAGATCACCATCCCATCCTATCGCGTATCAGAGGGAGAAGTAATCATTGTGCGCGAAGGAAGCCGCACCTCACCACTTTTCACTGGTGCACAGGAGAAACTCACAAAGAACCCTTCTCCAACGTGGATAAGTGTTGACCCTGTCAAACTCTCTGCCGAAATTAAAGGGGCACCAAAATTTGACCGAAACCTGCTTTCATTTAATGTTCAGACGGTCATCGAGTTCTATAGTCGCTAGCAGTATCGGTTCGAATGTTGTATAATTTTTGAAGTTTACGTTGTTATTAAGCCATAATCGCAATCGCCATGCCTGACTATAATGTCGCCCTGCCATCGAAGCCGAAGCCCGTCCACGAAGAAGGGTCGATGGGTGTCTATGAAATCGAAGGTCTGTATCCTGGTTACGGACACACGCTAGGAAATTCTTTGCGCCGCATCATATTGTCTTCCTTGCCGGGAGCTGCTATGACGTCGCTCAAAATTGACGGTGTATTGCATGAGTTTTCAACTGTTGAAGGCATGAAGGAGGATGTCATAACATTCATCCTCAACCTGAAGAAGGTTCGCCTCAAGATGCATGCCGATGAGCCTCAGACAATCACACTTTCAATCAAGGGCGCTCAAAAGGTCACCGCAAGCGACATCAAGAATGGGGGACAAGTAGAGGTGCTCAACCCAGACCAATTCATCTGCGAGATGACCGATAAAAATGCTTCGCTTGAAGTAGAAATGAAGGTAGAGATGGGCTTGGGGTACCTCGCAAAGGAGGCGATTCAGAAAGAGAAGGTGGAAATTGGAAGCATTGCACTTGATGCAGCATTTACACCTATTCGCCGGGTGAACTACGAAGTAGAGACAATGCGTGTCGGTGACCGGACAGACTACAACCGTCTCAAGATTACTATTGAGACAGACGGCACACTCACACCTCGTGCAGCAATAGAGAACGCGATTGAGATTATGATTCACCAGCTCAAAGCTATCGTCGGATTCAAGGAAGAGGAACTCATCAAAGAAGAGGCTCCCATGGAAATGACCGCGGAAGAGGCTGGGCTTGAAACAGATGGTGAGGTTGATACAGAGTTTTTAAAGACTCGTATTGACTCACTCGACCTTTCTGCACGCACACAAAACGCACTTACTACCGCAAACATTCGCACCGTGGGTGGCTTGGTCCGCAAGAAGGAAGAGGATCTCTTGGGACTCGATGGTCTTGGTGAGAAGGGTCTTCAGGAAATCAGGCGCGCACTTTCGAATTTTGGAGTTACCTTAAAGCAATAATAGTCATTTATTCACTACGCGCATGAGACACCACAACAAAAACAAGAAGTTCGGCAGACAAAAGGGGGAGCGAGAGGCGTTGATGCGCTCCTTGGTGGTTTCGCTTATTACGCACGAAAAGATCATGACGACCGAAGCTAAGGCAAAAGCACTTCGCCCCGCCATTGAGAAGATGGTCACTCGCGCGCGCGGAGGTGCGATTGCCGATGTGCGCCTCATCAAATCTCGCCTCAACAACAATACTGCTATTGCGAACAAGCTCGTGAAAGAGATAGCACCAAAGTATAAAGATGCAAAGGGAGGTTATACTCGTATCACCAAGCTCGGCGCACGAAGCGGACGAGGAGATGCGAGCCCACTTGCAACCATTGAATTTATTTAATCACTATTCTCACCAAAAGAACCACCATGGAACACGTCATTGATGCAAAAGGAAAAGCGCTGGGACGCGTCGCGAGCGAGGCGGCAAGTATCCTTTTGGCGAAGAATACAACTACGGTAAAGAAGAACGCGGTCGCTAATGTGACGGTGCGTGTCAAAAACGCATCTGGACTTTCTATTACCGAGAAGAAACTGGTACAAAAGAAGTACCACAGCCACAGTGGATACTTGGGATCGGACCGTTCTCTTTCGCTTAAACACATTATCGAGAAGAAAGGACACGGAGAGGCAATCAAGCGTGCAGTGAGGGGAATGCTTCCCACAAATACACTTCGCGACAAACGACTCAAACATTTAATTATCGAGGATTAATCATATGACCACAGCAACGAAACCAAAGGTAGCAAAGAAAGGTGATGTGTACATGGAAGCAGTAGGCCGCAGAAAAACGGCGATTGCACGTGTGCGAGCTTCTATTGCAACAAAAAACTCTGTCACTGTTAACGATCGCACCATCGAAGTGTATTTTGGTACACGTGAACTCCGCGCAATTGTCATGGCGCCCTTGGATCGCGAGGGCTTTCCTGGAAAGTATTCCATCTCTGCAAAGGTCTCAGGAGGAGGTGTGCATGCACAGGCAGAAGCTATCCGTCACGGTCTCTCACGTATTCTCGTAAAAGAAGATGCGCTCCAGAAGGCTGAACTCAAAAAGCTTGGATTCATCCGTCGTGACCCGCGCAAAAAGGAGCGTAAGCACCCAGGTCTCAAGAAGGCACGCAAGGCAAGCCAGTGGTCAAAGCGCTAATACAACCGCACGCAACACCCCCGAATTCGGGGGTGTTTGCTTTTCACACAGGTGTTGAAAAATATGTTATCTTGAGTATTCCAGAGGTATTCCCTTTCCTTATTCATTAATAAAATCTTCTCATATGAACGATCAAAAAATATCCCCAAGTGACAGCACAAGCGACTCCTCAACAGACTTCTCACTTGGTGGTGGTGTTGATATTGTGCAACAAGAGGATGATATTGACGACGTCGAAATAGAATCGTATAATGATGACATCCTCACAGAAGGGGGGATGACGGAAAAAGACCACATCAAGCTCCTGCGAGACAAACTACGCCAAGCAACAAAAGAGAAACAAGAGTACCTTGACGGCTGGCAACGCCTCAAAGCTGATTACGTAAACTACAAGAAACGTGAGGAAGAAAACAAAAGTGAGTTTATTAAGTTTGCGCGCGAAGGGCTGGTCACCGACCTCTTGCCCGTACTCGAAAGTTTTCACATGGCCTTTTCAAACAAGGAAGCTTGGGAGAAAGTAGATCCGTCATGGAGACAAGGAGTAGAGTATATTCACTCGCAGCTTGCGCAGACACTTGAGGGTCATGGGCTTACCGAAGTAGACCCCACCGGAGAGCGTTTTGATCCAAGCAGCCACACCGCAATCGACTCGGTTCCCACAGATGATGAAGCGCAGAACCACACTATTGCAGAAGTCGTACAGCTGGGATATTTCTTGAGTGGAAAAATGATTCGCTCACCTCGCGTGAAAGTCTACGAGCTCAAGAAATAGCATTGCGTGCGACCTTTGTGATGCTCCGAGAGTAACAAGGGAGTATCAGGCAAGTGTAATTACATTTATATATATTTATTCATCAACACCACACAACATATGACAAAAATCTTAGGTATCGATTTGGGTACAACAAACTGTGCAATGGCAATCGTTGAAATGGGGGAGCCAAAAATCATAGAGAATGCTGAGGGTGTACGCACTACGCCTTCTATCATTGCCGTTGCGAAAACGGGTGAGCGCGTGGTGGGACTTTCCGCCAAGCGTCAGGCGGTTACGAACCCAAAGAACACCGTCTATCAAATCAAGCGCTTCATTGGCCACAACTTCGACGAAGAAGCGGTACAGAAAGACAAGGGTGTCGTCCCCTTTGAGCTCCGCAAATCAGAGAACGGCGGTATTGAGGTTGCAATGGGGGAGAAGTGGTATCGTCCTGAGGAGGTTTCGGCAATGATCCTCCAGAAATTGAAAGCGGATGCTGAGGCGCGCCTTGGCGAGAAGATAACTGAGGCCGTAATTACGGTACCCGCATACTTCAACGACTCACAACGCCAAGCCACGAAGGACGCGGGCAAGATTGCTGGCCTCGATGTAAAGCGCATCATCAACGAACCCACGGCTGCGGCGCTGGCGTATGGATTTAACAAAAAGAAAGACGAGAAGATTGTCGTGTTCGACTTTGGTGGTGGAACATTTGATATTTCTATTCTCGAAGTCGGGAACGATGTCATTGAAGTCAAAGCGACGGATGGAGATGCACACCTTGGAGGAAAGGACATAGACCAGAAAATCATTAACTGGCTAGCTGAAGAATTCAAGAAGACTTCCGGTATTGATGTCCGTACAGACGCACTCGCGAAACAGCGACTCGACGAAGCTGCGGAGAAAGCGAAGATTGAACTCTCGAGCGCAGTCGAAAGTGAAATCAATCTTCCTTTCATCACATCCGGAGTGAACGGCCCAGAGCACTTGGTTATCAAGATGACCCGCGCAAAGCTTGAAGAGCTCACACAGGAATTTATCGACCGCGCGATGGAAATTGCAAAGCGCGCAATGGCGGCATCGCCCTTTCAGATGTCGGAAATCAACGAGGTCATTCTCGTCGGTGGTCAGACACGTATGCCTGCGCTTCAGAAAGCTGTAGAAACCTACTTTGGAAAGAAACCCAACATGAGTGTGAATCCCGACGAAGTCGTGGCCCTCGGAGCGGCAATTCAGGGTGGAATTCTACATGGAGATGTGAAAGATATTTTGCTCCTCGACGTCATACCACTATCGTTTGGCATTGAAACACTTGGTGGCGTAGCGACCCACTTGATTGAGCGTAACACCACAATACCTGCTTCACGTAGTCAGGTATTCTCCACTGCTGCAGATAATCAAACTTCGGTAGAAGTGCATGTCGTGCAGGGAGAGCGTCCTATGGCCTCTGACAACAAATCACTTGGGCGCTTTGTACTCGATGGTATTCCACCATCACCGCGCGGTATGCCACAAGTTGAGGTCACCTTCGACGTCGACGCAAACGGTATATTGAATGTAAAAGCACTAGAGAAGACAACCGGCAAAGTGCAGTCTATCCGCATCGAAGCGCGTTCATCACTTTCAAAAGACGACATTGAGCGCATGAAAAAAGAAGCAGATGTCCATGCGGAGGAAGACAAAAAGAAGCACGAAACAGTGGAAGTGAAGAATATTGCCGAGTCACTGGTGTATACGGCAGAGAAGGCACTCAAGGACAACGGAGAGAAGGTACCCGCTGATATCAAGGCTGATGTGGAAGCAAAAATTGCGGAAGTAAAAAAGCTCAAGGACGGCACTGACGTGGAAGCAATTAAAAAGGCAACCGAAGAGCTTTCTACTTCAATGCAAAAGATAGGAGAGGCTATGGCTAAAGAGGCGAGTACGCACGAAGGCGCTCCCACAGCAGCACCAGAAACACCCGAAGGAGGAACGGACGAAACCACACCACCCCCTGCGAGCGGAACCGTCCACGACGTTTAACCATCAAGTAGTCACGAGGGATGGTTAAAAAGTAAAAAGCCCCTCCGCAGAGGGGCTTTTGTTTTGGGTCTGGGGTTCAGGCGTGCACTTGCAGTTGCTCGCGCACGGGCGGGTAGACGGACTCCCACAGAGTCTGCGCTCCGACACGGGGAACCTCGTCAGGCCAGATCTTGGAGGCTTTGGGGTGAAAGGCCAAAATCCAGTCGCTGAACACCGTGAAGCCGTAACCGTCAGCATACACGTCATAGCGTGATGCCATGAAGTCGAGTGCTTTCGCGACGTCGGGGTGATTGGCGCGAATGCGCTTTTCCTCGGAGGCACGCAGGTCGGCGCGGATCATGAGTGTCCAGCTCGGACGTGCGGCAGCCTTCTGGCCTTCGCGGTGCTTTTTTCGTGCGGGCATAAAGCCTCCTGTGGTGGAACAAAGATAATATAACACTAGCATAAAATATTGTACTTGTCAAACACATGGCATATCTGTATAATGCTCCTGTACTCTCATCATCTACTGACTACTAACTACCTACTTGTACTTATATGGCAAAAGACTTTTACGAAATACTCGAAACAGACAAAAAAGCGTCAAAAGACGAAATCAAGAAAGCCTTTCACAAAATGGCACACAAATACCACCCTGACAAAAAGGGTGGAGATGAGGCGAAGTTCAAAGAAGTGAACGAGGCATATCAAGTGCTCTCTGACGACGCGAGACGGCAAAGTTATGACACCTACGGGAACGCAGACATGCATGGTGCAGGTCAACAAGGACACGGAGGTGGCGGGTTCGGTGGAGGAGGATTCAGTGGCGGGTTCGACCAAGGCGACCTTGGTGACATATTCAACGACTTCTTTGGAGCCGGATTTGGAGGCGGAGCACGCGTTGAGCGCGGTCGTGACATTTCTATTGATATCGAAATAACATTTGAAGAAAGCGTCTTCGGGATTACAAAAAAAGTGCTTCTGGGGAAAACAGCACAATGCGCCACATGTAGCGGTTCGGGCGCAAAACCAGGAACAAAGAAAAAGAAATGTACGACGTGTAATGGCAAGGGCCGCGTAAATGAAATGCGCAAATCGTTTCTCGGTACTTTCTCGTCCGTTACCACCTGTAATGCCTGCCAAGGTGAGGGAGAAATTCCGGAAGAAAAATGCAAGACCTGTGGGGGAGTCGGCGTACAAAAGAAACAAGAAGAAATCACCATACCCATTCCTCCGGGACTTTCAAGTGGAGAGATGCTCCGCATGAGTGGAAAAGGGGAAGCAGTGGCGAAAGGAATCGCTGGCGACCTCTATGTCCGCCTGCACGTGAAAGCACATGCGTTCTATCATCGTGAAGGACACAATTTGGTTGCCACGCTCGACGTAAAACTTTCTGATGCACTGCTCGGAGCCACTTATCCGATTGTCGGACTGGATGGTAAAAAGTTGGATGTACGCATTCCCGAGGGAGTGAAATTCGGTGACACTCTGCGCCTTAAGGAAAAAGGTGCCCCCAACCCCAGCCGTGGAGGCAAGCTGGGTGACATTCTCATCCATGTGAATATCAAAACACCTGCCCGCCTCTCTGGAAAAGCAAAAAAACTTGTGGAAGAACTAAAGAGTGAAGGTATTTGACAGGTATTCCACTTTAATGCAAGATAAAATACAGAAACAAACACTGTTTGGTTTGGTTGTTCCACAATAAGCACAAAAAAGGTTTTTAAATGAAAAAAAGCAAAAGAAGCCACATAACATTTGGGGGAGTATCTTTCCAGGTCGAACATGCGAAGCTTGCGAGCGCCGAAGGATGGATTTCTGAGAGACTCCGTCGAAAAGTCTACAAAGCGAGACGTTCATACTTGCGCTATGGCAAAGTGCCAATCACTGACAGAGACGACCGTAAGTCGGATATTTTTCTTGTTCGTGCCTCGATGAATAAACAAGGGAAACCTTGGGAAGAATGGATGTGTGTGCGATTCATCCAAGAGTCGGACCTTAATCTTGACGAAGCGGCACGCCTGCTTCAATGCAACGTAGACGACGAGGCATTCCTCAAAGTTTTCCACGAGGAAGAGGCACTAGGTCCATGTAAGGTAGCTATTGTTTCGCGTATTTGCGGCATTCCTGCATCTCCCAAGAGTTCACCAGAAGGTGAACCGGCGAGGCTCAGTTACACCCCTTGGCTGTTTGCACTGGCAGTAAACGAATTTTTTAACCAAGTGAAAGCTCCCAAAGAGGAGCAACTCTTGGTCGGGATTTTCCGCGATGAACTCGTTGAAAAGGGTTTGACCACACGAAAGGGTGGGAGACAGGTGCCCTCCTTTTTGGAGGTAAAACACATGCTCGGTGGAGCGAAAAATAGTGCACGTATAGACCGGAGCGTTTCTGCATACAGCTTCCCCTTGTACTTTCTCGACATGAAAGAACTGCTGAGTTTACTTCGTCTGATAATGCTTTCGGGGGACATCCCAAAAACCACACTTGCGAAGTATGTTGGTGGCTCAGAAAATGCGGACCGTATCCTTGTGGGCAAGGAAGTTCCCGCCTCATCGTTCAGTAATTTAGGCATTCTACTCGGGCAAAAAGGCCGAATAAAGGGAGCCAGATTAAGCGGTGAGCAATTGCGCAGCCTGATTGATGCCAAAGTAACCGACGGCCCTGCGTTGCGTGGAATACGTCGCTCGACGTGGGCAACAGAGTTTGACAATCTTTTTGCACCTTTATAGTTCGCGCCCGTTCTGTCTTACAGAATCGGGCGCATTTGTTATAATTCAATGATGGAAAATTCTGTATCAAATTCGGGAAAACCTTTGCTTTTTGATGCGGGCGAGGCTCACAAACAAGGCACTGTTACGTACGACGAAAAAAAGAACCTCATCCTCCAACTCGAGGGAGTCGAGACGGTCGTACCTCCAGAAAGGCAATTCGATCTCACCCAGGCTACACTGTTTGGACTAAATGAGCGGCTCACGGGCATGGCAACATCCCCGCGGATAGATGCGACAGGAAAAACACTCCGTGATCTTTTTAACGAAGAATGGCAGAGATATGAAAAAGCAGTTGAGATGGCTCAGGGTATGGAGATCGACTATGGGATCTATGCATATTATCCCGACCGCAAAGAGATGGTGCGGTATTCAAGTGAGTTTTGGCATCGGGTCGTTGCCACAGCATCGACGTCGATGCTCCTAGCAGATCCGGAATATAAATTGCGATGGGTAGAAATACGAAAGATATTAGAAGAAACCACGATCGCCGTAGCGGGGGCAAGTGTCGGAAATAATGTGACCCACGCGGCCGTAATGGACATGCGGCCGAAACACATCAAAATCGCGGACAAGAGCCGCTATAAGATGGAAAATATCAACCGCGTACGTTTGGGCTATGCAGATATGGTTGAATCGAACGCAAAAAGGCAAGATGTCATGCAGTCTCTCATGCGCAACAAGGCATTAGTAACAGCCTCCCAGCTCTATGCAATGGACCCATTCATCAACGTATACGTATACGAAAATGGTGTTGAAGAAAAAACACTCAATGTGTTTTTTGACGGAAAAGACAGCGAACCAAAGGCAGACATGATCATCGAGGAGGTTGACGACCCTCGCATTAAACTCACTTTGCGAGAAGAAGCGAGAAAAAGGGGTTTGCCGCTCCTTATGGTGAGTGACCTGGGATCTTCTGTGCAGATTGACATACTTCGCTATGACAAAGACAAAAGCCTCCCGCTCACCTGGGGAGTGGATGATAACATGCTTATCGAAAGCATGGAAGAAGTTTATGCGCACCCTGGTGATAGAAGTCGATTCTTTAACTTCGTAGACAAGCTTATCGGAACTGATTATCGAAGTGACGAACTCGCGCGGATTATCGACCAGCGTTGCGAAATACCCACATCGACCATTATTCCGCAGCTCGGTTCGACCGCAATGGTTGCGGGGGGTATTCTCGCCGAAGCAATCGTACGAATCCGCTTAGGACACGGCCACCCAGAGCGCGTACACTTTAACAAAAAAACTTTTGAGATTAAACGTTACGGGCGAATCGTGTAGTCAAGGGATGCTATCAACAAGAACCGCATCGATGGGTTGGCGAGGGGAGTGCGGTCTTTCATCTTTGATTGTGGAATCTTTCGGGTATCCAATGCGGAACACTGCGGCCAAAGGGTTTGTAGAGCCGAGAGTCGCAGCAAAGATCCTGTTTATGAGTCGTACTTCTACTATCGCCGCATGTACTGCATACGAAACCCCCTCACTTTCCAAAATAAGAAAAGCGCGCTCTATCGCACGACCTGCATTCAGCCAATCATGTACTTCATCGTTCTGTGTCGTTACAAAAGCTACAACGGGAGACTTTTCGAACCCAAGCTTTCCACCTAACGAGAAGCGCAGCATATCTTCAGGATCAAGAGGAGTTTGCCCGCGCAGTCCCTCATGAATACGACGTGACTGAGCGTCATCAAAGCCGAATGTATTGCCCGGCATACCCACGGCGGATTCGGTGTTATTCGGTAATAGCCAGTCTCCGAGCTCTTTCGCGAACTCCGGAGAATTTAACACATAACCATCTGCTTGCCCCTGAAATTCGCTGATACTAAGCCGACGTAAACTGTCGGAGATGGTGTGAATTTCAACACCATCCGTGTTGAGTGCCTCATTAAGACGCGCAAGGACTTTTTTTGAAATATCACGGGAAGGATCAAATTCAGCCCGCATGGACATGCGTCGCAGTATCGCAGGCAGAAGAGATAAAGAGACCTCGTCAGGAAGCGCTTCAGAAAAACGAATTGTCGCGAGCGGAATGAGTTCGTGGCCTTTTACTTCATTTTTTTCTTTTGGCGCAACAACTTCTTTTACCACAGGGGGATAGTGAATCTCGCAGGTTAGCCCGTATGCACGCGCAGCAACGGAAATATTTTCTATAGCACAACCCACACTAATAACTGCCTGTCTTCCTCGGACGTCGGAGATCGGCAATACGATATGGCGGGCCAAGAGCACTATGAGGCACGAATTCTCGGCGTCACAAAAAAAACGCCACGGCTGGGTATTGTGCGAGCTTGGAGCCAAATGTCCGAGCCACACCAAGACCTCAAGGCGTTCACGAGGTGAAAGCAAAGAGAACTCTGTCGACGTGGGAAGAGGTTTATTCCAGAGGTAAAGATTTATATTATTCACATGCATAGATGGTGATCTGCATATAGCAGTGTATCATTATGGATGTGATACAAAAAGCTGGAGTATGATCTTTAATATTGAAGTACTTTTGGGAATTCTTGTTTTTATCGGGAACACCTACCTAGGCGTTCTAGTATTTCTGCGCAACCCAAAAAGTTGGACCAACCGATTTTATATTCTCTTGGCCATACTCATCGACGCGTACGTTGTTACTAATTTTATTTCTCTACACCCTGAACTTATTAACTCCACGGACCAACTTTTTTGGATCCGCGTAGTGATGTTTGTTTGCTCATTTATTGGCCCAGTGCTTCTTTTCCTCGTACACACATTCCCTGGCGAACGTTTTACGATGCCAATGGGCTATACGGCTTCCATATTGCTGCTCATGTACTCGTCGGCGGCGTTCTCGCTACTTCCTTTGGTGTTCACCGACCTTCAGTATATTAATGGCCAACCGGTGCCAACGCCGGGACCGGGAATTCCAATTTTCTTTATTGATTTCATAGGCTTGTTTGTAACCAGTTTTATTGTACTGGGAATAAAATTCAAACGTGCTACAGGTGTCGTGCGCGATCAACTGCGTACCATCTCTTACGGCGTTATGGCTTCATTCTCGCTGATGGGTATTTCAACAGTGATTTTTGTGGTGATTTTAAAGTCTTCGTCATTTGTGTTTCTCGGGCCTATCTACACACTTCTTTTGATGGCTACAATTGCGTATGCAATCATCAGATATAACCTCTTCAACATCAAGATGATCGCCACACAGACTTTTGTGGCAATCATCTCCACGATCTTTTTGGCGCGCATCTTTGTATCTCGGTCATTAAGTGATCGGACAGTTGATCTCATAATTTTTCTCGCCACAATCAGCTTCGGATATCTCCTTATTCGTAGCATCAAAATGGAAATTAAGGGTCGTGATGAAATACACCAACTTGCCAAACGACTTACAGAGACAAACTGGCAACTGGCACGCACGAATGAACAGTTGCGCATCATAGACCAGCGCAAGAGCGAGTTCGTTTCAATTGTTTCTCACCAATTACGTACTCCGATTACCGCAATCAAGGGTTATTCCTCCCTCCTGCTTGAGGACTCATTTGGAAAACTCCCTGCGGTCGCAATTGCGCCAATCGAAAAAATATTTGTTTCTTCGAAGCGTCTTGCCGACATGGTGGCTGACTTTTTGGATATATCAAAAATTGAGCAGGGAACCATGGTCTATAATTTTGCCTCAGTCGACGTCGGTGCAATGCTCACCGAGCTTGCGGAAGAATTCATGGTTGAAGCTGAGAAGAAGAAGCTCGCACTCCATTTACACATTCCCAAAAAAGAACTTTTCATTGTAACCGCTGATTCAGGAAAGATTCGCCAAGTCCTTTCTAACATTCTCGACAATTCACTCAAGTACACCCCTAAAGGTGAGGTCAATGTGTTCCTCGAGAGAGACAATGTCCACGGAGTAGTGCTCGTAAAAATAAAAGACACAGGCATAGGACTTTCCTCGGATGACATACATCACCTTTTTGGAAAATTCACCCGGGGCACAGGTGGGCAAAAAGAAAATACCGACGGCTCAGGTCTCGGACTTTATGTCGCAAAGAAAATGCTCGAGGCACACCGAGGAAATATTTGGGTGGACTCCGAAGGCCCCGGCAAAGGCTCAACCTTTGTCATACAACTCCTTGCTGAGGAGCAGTAGCAAGCCCAAAGTCGACGGCTCTTGCCCTCTGTTAAATTTCAGGTAGTTTAAAAACAACCACTTATTTACCATTACTTCATCCTTATGCGTATTTTTGGCATTGTTGTAACTCTTGCTCTCTCTATTTTTCTCTGTAATACAGCATATGCCACAACAGAAGTGTCCGGGACGCTAAATGGTAATCATATCTGGACAAAGGCGAATAGTCCGTACCTCATAAATTCCGTGAGTATTCCCAGAGACTCCTCCCTCACCATCGAACCCGGCACAATCGTCAAAGTCGCAGACAACAGATTCCCATTCATCGTGGACGGTACACTCACTATCGGAAGTGGGGGTGGCGAACAAGTTGTCATCACCTCAATTAAAGAC
The DNA here is from genome assembly GCA_043756865.1 of bacterium. Lineage (GTDB taxonomy): Bacteria > Patescibacteriota > Minisyncoccia > Phycocordibacterales > UBA6899 > MHLP01. Next base: position 175,591 of record JAYUQG010000019.1, read on the forward strand.
GACGCAGTGGGAGGGGACACAAATGGCGACACAGGAGCAACCTTGCCAAATTCTGGTGACTGGCGCGAGATTATGTTCAACCCCGGCTCCATCGGCAACATGACGAATACGACCATCCGCTATGGCGGATCTTCCGTTTATCAACCTTGGACAGGAGGATATTTCAACTTCCCGCTTCTCAGCAACAAAGGAGGAGTGCTCACACTCACGAATGTTATGCTTTCAAAAAGTAGCAACAACGCGCTCGAACAATTCTCCGGCACCACCACGATCACCAATTCCACGATATCCGACCTTTCTCGCGGCATTATCAATTACGGAGGAAGTCTCACTATCGGTAATAATACTTTTTCAAATTTAGGTGACTATGGCGTTTCCGTGTACGCCGCAACCAATTTCAATAACGATGGTGGAAATAACGGAGGACGCGGAATGTACATGGCGTACAGCGTTGAAGGCAATCAAACATGGAGCAAAGACCATCTCCCTTATGTGGTCAGTAGTGTGAGTATTCCGAGTGGCTCATCGCTCACGATTGCTCCCGGCACGGTGGTGAAGGCGGCGGCAGGCACTTTCCCATTCTACGTTGGTGGCACACTCATAATCGGCTCTCCGTCTGCAACCGAGCACGCGATTATTACCTCGATTACAGACGACACCGTTGGTGGCGACACGAATGGCGATGGCAGCATAACGACTCCACAAGCAGGTGATTGGAAGAAGATCACCATGAATGCAGGCGCACGCGTCATCATCACACATGCGATAATCACCTACGGCGGCGCAACCCCGCCCAACTATTGGACAGGGGGATACTTTACGTATCCGCTCATTGAGAATAATGGCGGGATGCTCAGCATCAACAATTCCCAGCTCGCCCAAAGCAAATACTATGGAGTGCTCCAAAACTCCGGCACGACAACGATCACAAATTCCACGCTTTCAAATATCGCCAAGTTTGGAGTTACTGCGTCCCAAGGATATCTTGCTGTTGCGAGCACAACGTTCGACACTATGGAACGAGGAGTTGCTTCGAATGGAGGAGCACTTGAAATCGGAAGCAACACCTTTACCAACACCTCTTCCTATGCAGTGAGCATTGAGGGCTCATACGTCGGGCTCACGAATCACGCAGGCAACAGCGGAACCATGGGACTGTTCATCAGTCAGAGTATCTCTGGGACACAAACCCTCCCCAAAGACGGACTCACGTACATCGTGAACTCTCTCGCTGTTCCTCAAGGGTCGTCACTCATTATCATGCCTGGGGCTGTGGTGAAGGTTCCAGTGAACAGGAACGCATTCACCATCGACGGCATACTCACAATAGGAAGCGCGGGGGGCGAACAAGTTGTCGTCACTTCAATTACCGACGACGCCGCGGGAGGGGACACGAATGGCGATGGTAATTCCACTACTCCCGCTTCCGGTGACTGGCGCAGTATCATCTTCAACCAAGGTGCATACGCGACCATAGCAAACACCATCATTCGCTACGGCGGTGCTTCTCCCTACAATACGCAGACGGGTGGCAATGACTGGCTTCCTGCGATTAAAAATAACGGAGGTATATTCTCCTTGGAGCACACCACTCTCACCAATAACGGAAACTACGGGATACTGCAGCTTTCGGGTACGACAACGGTCAGTAATTCAGTAATAGCCAACACCAGTCGTTATGGAATCTGGATGACGGGAGGAACCGCAGCCATCCACAACTCGAGCATTCACAACAACGGGACGTATGGCATCTATAACGCAAGCATGGGTACGATTGATGCGACAGGAAACTGGTGGGGAAACACAGGAGGACCGACCCATGCGTCGAATCCATTTGGAGGAGGGGATACCGTTTCGAACAATGTGGACTTTGGGTTGTGGCTGACGGAGGAGCCGGGTGCGCTCTGTGCCGAAAACTGCAATTCGAATGTGCTCTTCTTGCCGGGGATAATGGGGAGTACATTGTATCGTCATAACCCAGTGACAGGTACCAGCGTGAAGGTGTGGGAGCCATTTCTTGGTGGAGTTGGGACCGAACAAGTGACGCAACTATACATGAACCCTGAGCTAGCAACGAGCAATAACACCGACGTGTATGCCAAAGAAATCCTCCGCGAAGACTGGTCTGGGTCAAGCTACTACAAAACTTTTACTGAAAAGATGGACAGTATTTCTGGCGAAGGCATGTCAATCAACGAATGGACTGCAATTCCCTATGACTGGCGCCTTGCACCCGACGAAATTATCGCAAGCGGAAAAAAGGACGGTGCATACATTTCCTATCTCAAGTCAACCTCAACGCCGTATATAATCCAAGAGCTAAAGCGTCTCGCGGCGAGTTCAAAAACCGGCAAAGTCACCATCGTTGCACATTCATACGGAGGACTCGTCACTAAAGCACTGATTGATGCGCTTGGCACCACAACCACGCAAGCACTCGTCGACGACATTGTTTTTGTCGCCGTACCTCAAGTTGGGACACCGCAAGCGATTGCGGGCATGCTCTATGGAAAAAACCAGGACCTCGGTTTCGGACTGGCGGTGACGGAGGAAGAAGCGCAGTCATTTGCCGCGACACTGCCCATGGCATATACATTGCTCCCAAGTCGTGGATATTTCACGAGCGTGCATGAGCAGGTAGTGGGACTTCCTGCCGACGACCGCTTCGTGTCATGGCGTGCACTATATGGAAATCTCATCGGAAATTGGGACGAATTGCACTCGTTTTTGACAACTGCATCTGACCGTGAGCTCCTCCAAAACTTGCTCGTGTCCTCAGGTATTCCTCCAACCCTCAACCACATCGCACACATGCGTGCACTTGCGACACACAATGTTGCCGACACATGGATTCCACCGGATGGAGTTTCTCTCACGCAAATTGCTGGGTGGGGAATACCGAAGACCGTGAAGGGGATTACTTTTAAGGGAAAGCCAAATGTGTATTGCAGTAGAAGTGACACTGTTTGCCAAGACACACGCTCATGGCAGCTTATTCCGGGCTATGACACGACGATGGATGGGGATGGTACGGTGGTGACACCGAGTGCATTGTGGACTTCAGCGTCAGCGGGGGCGGTAAATTATTGGGTGAATTTGAAGAAGTATGGACGAAGTAATTTTTTGACCACAATAAATCGTGAGCACGGCGACATACTCGAAGTCCCCGAGCTCATGAGTTTCATCACCGACATCCTCACACAAAGCACCAAACCTCTCGCTGACTACACATATCTTTCGAAAACAGTACCCACAGACACAAGCCCTCGTCTTCGCTACACACTCCACTCACCCCTCACGCTCGATCTCTATGATGACCATGGTCGACATACCGGAGTTTCAACAACGACAGGACAAATCGAAACACAAATCCCCGGCACATATTTCTCACAGATCGGTGAAGTGAAATATCTTTTTACCGATGCATCATCTACCGGTCACATCATCATGGATGGATACGCCACAGGCACATTCACGTTTGCTGTCGAGGAATTGCAGGGCGACATATTGATCGCAAGCACCACATGGAAGGATATTCCGACGACACCAAACACACGCGTGAACGTATCCATCGAATCTGATATCACCACCATCTCGCCAATGCAGATCGACCGGGATGGTAATGGCGTAATGGATTTTTCACTTCCCCCTCAACCAAACGGTGTTGTTACTATGCCAAAACCCGCACTGACGATCACTGCCAACAGCCAGATGGTGTTCCTTGGCAGCCAACTCCCGCTACTTACGGCGACAATGAGCGGCTTTGTGGATGGTGATGTTGTGTCTACGAGTATTTTGGGTGTGCCGCAGTGTACGACAACCGCGACAAGTACAAGTAGCGTGGGAACATACTCCATCCACTGTACGATCGGCACACTTTCATCTGACACATATGAATTCACTACTTTTGCCGCAGGCACCCTGAAGGTGCTTTATCGCTTTAATGGATTCACTCAGCCCATTAATGATACGGTGTACAACCCCACTCAAAGCATGAGTGTCTTTAAGGGCGGCTCGACAGTACCAGTGAAATTTCAGCTCAAGAATGCGAGTGGTACTGCGGTACAATCCTCAGCATCACCGATCTGGCTCACACCGCAAAAGCTTTCCACAATGAGTGCGCCAATCGATGAATCTGCTTACTCAGACCCCGCAAGCAGTGGTTCAACATTCAAGTGGGATAGCACAAGTCAGCAGTATATCTACAACTGGAGTACGAAAGGGCTTGCTGCGGGGTATTGGTATCGACTGTCTGCAAAGCTTGAGGATGGTATACTTTATGCAGTAATGGTCGGGGTGCGGTAACAAAGATTAACTAATTGTGAACATGACAAAAAAAAACATACTATATTCCTCGTTTATTTATCTATTAGTTTTTATCGGTTTCTTGATGTGGAGTGAATTGGGGGGGGAGGCTGAATGCTACAACATGAGATGGTGCGATGGTTACTTATACCCTACTCTTTCATATTTACTACCAATGCATATAATTTTTGTTTTCTCCCTCATTACCTACAAAATGCGCAACGAAGTCTTTTTGGCATGGCGCAACTTCTCCTATTGGTGGATTCCTATTTCTGTATTTCTCGTACTGATCACCCCCGAAGGCAATAGCGTCATCATGTCCTGGGGCAAGGAAATCCCCGCCATTGGTATGTCGGTATTGTATGTGCTCATTTCCACCATTCTTATCACCCGCAGATTCTTCACACTCAAGAAAAGCGGAGCGGGAGAGTGATTTTCCTAGTTGCATCCTATGCATATCGGATTTTGACATGATACCTACAACCTCCGACACCGCATCACAATCCTCTCGCAGCTCTACGACATACATCATTTTTAATTGCACTCAAACCTTGCTGCCTTGAGAAATGGCCTTATTCCTGCTAAAATTGCCACATAATGATGGACGCGAGCGAAAGAGTACTTACGGGGGATAGACCCACAGGAAAGCTCCACTTAGGACATTTTGTGGGGTCAATAGAGAGTCGCCTTAAGTTGCAACAAGAAGCGGCGGGCGGGGAGCTGTTCTATATGATTGCGGACGTACAGGCACTAACTGATAATGCGAGTGACCCAGAAAAGGTACGTCGTGCAGTGCTTGAAGTCGCACTCGACAACCTCGCATGTGGTATGGACCCCAAAAAGACCACGATGTTTATTCAGTCTGCAGTTCCTGAAATTGCGGAACTTACAATTTTTTTCTTAAATCTCGTCACTGTATCGCGGCTCAAACAGAATCCGACAGTAAAAACGGAAATTAAGCAGAAAGGCTACGGAGAGAACGTCCCCGCGGGTTTTCTCGCGTATCCTGTCTCCCAAGCATCAGATATTCTTTCGTTCAAAGCGTCACGTGTACCCGTCGGTGCAGACCAGCTACCCGTCCTCGAACAGACAAATGAAATCGTCGACAGTTTTAATCGTATCTACGGCCCAACATTCAGACGCATCACTCCGATTATTTCAGCACACTCGCGGATGCCCGGCATCGACGGTAAAGCGAAAATGTCAAAATCACTCGGGAACGCAATTTATCTTTCCGACGGACCAAAAGAGATTGAGGAGAAAGTCATGCAAATGTATACGGACCCCAATCACATCCATCTCGCTGACCCCGGAGAGGTGAAGGGCAACATAGTGTTTACCTATCTCGACACGTTTGACCCAAACAAAAAAGAAGTTGCAGACCTCAAGAAACAGTACAAAAAAGGCGGCCTCGGTGACGTTGTGTTAAAAAAGCGGCTTGCGGGAGTACTCAACGAGCTCCTGACTCCGATTCGTGAACGTCGCGAAGAGCTTGCGCGTGACCCACGTCATGTGATGGGTATTCTCGAGGCTGGAACAAAAGAAGCACGCCGAGTGGCGGGGGATACCATGCGTGAAGTGCGCACGCGAATGAAGATTGACTATTTTTCATAGAAGCGAACATGAAGACGATTAGCGTACGTGGGTTGCTTGGTATTTATCTGGTGATTCCCGCGATACTCCTGTTTATGCTCTTGGATCATTTCGCGTTTGCCGGAGCAGTTAAAAGTACACTGCCTCAGCTACCTGAGCAGTTGCTCTGGTACACGCTCCTCTTTAACTTTCCGCATATTTTTGCAAGCTATTTTAGTTTTGCAGACAAGGAATATCTTGCCTACTACAAACGCAATCTACTCCTCGGTATTCCCGTCATTATTATTTCGGGACTACTACTTTCGTGGTGGAATACAGAAGTCTGCGTGCTCCTTATTATTCTCTATACCTTTTACCACAACGTCTCACAGCAGACGGGCATCGCCACCACACTCATGCGGCACCGTGGCTATGCCGTGACGGCGTGGCGTTTTACTAATATTGCACTCGGCATATTTCTGTATGCACTCATCTACCCTTCGGCGTGGAGGGCAGTGGCGTGGGAATACGCACTCCCAATCACCCTCGGACTCTTTGCGTGTTCACTCATACTCACTGCCTTGATAACACGTAAGTCGAAAACACGAGAAGGGAAACTGTATGCATGGGGGACCACGAGTATTGGGGGAGTAAGTATGGTTGCCGTGGCGCTCGGGTATCCAATTTTTGCAATTTCACTACTCCGCGTGGTGCACGATGTCACCGCATTTGTCTTCTATATTACCCATGACATGAATCGCAATCGACTCGTGATGCACAACATGCTTTATCGATACGTCATCCCAAGCGTACACATACTCATTGTTGTTATACCGCTCTTTGGGGTGTTTCTGACCTATGTTGTCCAAGGGGGAGGAACGACCACCACACTCGAACTCTTCTTTATTATTGCAATTACACATTTCTACATCGAGGGATTCATGTGGAAAAACGGCTCCCCCCATCGTACACACATCGCCTTTTCAACCTGACATGAATAGGATAGTATAATTTTCTAACATCAGTTATCGTTGCATTTTACTAACGACGAATGACTCGCTCCTAATACCAAGTTTAAACACGCATTTTATGACCACACGCACACTCATCGCCGGCCTCAAGGACTGTATTGGAACTGAAGTAACACTCAAAGGCTGGGTCGACATTAGGCGCGACCAAGGGAAGCTTATCTTCATCGATTTTCGCGACGCAACGGGAAAGGTGCAGATGGTTGCCTTACCATTCCACACTGAGGCACACGCGGCGGCGAGCACAGTGCGTCCTGAATGGGTACTCGAAGTGCACGGAAAAGTGAACGCGCGTCCCGAAAAAAATGTAAATGCGAATGAAGCCAACGGCATGCTCGAAGTAGAGGTACTCGCCATCACCGTGCTGAACGAAGCACAGACACCACCTATTGATATTCGGAGTGACGGACGAGACATTAGCGAGGACATTCGTCTCAAGTATCGCTACCTCGACCTTCGTCGTCCGCGCCTGCAGGCAAACATTCGTCTACGCCATTCTATTGAACTGTTTGCAAGAAACTTTCTCTCCAAAGAAGGTTTTATCGAAATCGAAACTCCACTGCTTTCCAAATCAACCCCCGAAGGTTCGCGCGACTATCTGGTCCCATCTCGCCTCGAACAAGGCAAATTCTATGCGCTTCCGCAGTCTCCGCAACAATACAAACAGCTCCTCATGGTCGCAGGCTTTGAGAAATATTTTCAGTTTGCCCGCTGTATGCGCGATGAAGACACACGCGGAGACCGACAGCCTGAATTCACCCAACTCGACATGGAAATTAGTTTCGTTGAGCGTGAGGATGTTATGGCACTCAACGAAAAGCTTTTGATTGAGCTTGTGCAGACACATGCTCCACACAAGAAGATTCAAGAGATACCTTTCCCACGTATGTCATATGCAGAGGCAATGGAGAAGTACGGTAGCGACAAACCTGATATTCGTACCGACAAGAACGACCCTGATCTGCTCGCTTTTTGCTGGGTCATCGACTTCCCGTTTTTCGAGAAAGCGGACCGAGGTGGCTGGACATTCACTCACAACCCATTCTCCGCGCCAAAGCCCGAACATACGGAGTGGCTCATGAACAAGGAGCACATCGGTGAGATTCTCACCACGCAGTACGACGTTGCACTCAACGGTTTTGAAATCGGCGGTGGGAGCATCCGCAACCATCAGCCGGAAGCGCTTAGTAAGGTATTTGAAATTATGGGACACACGCCCGAGGGTATCAAAGCGAACTTTGGCCACATGCTCGAAGCATTCTCCTTTGGTGCACCGCCACACGGCGGCATCGCGTGGGGACTCGACCGACTTATTGCCATTCTCCAGAATGAACCCAACATCCGTGAAGTTATCGCATTCGCAAAAACAGGGGAAGGCAAGGACCTAATGATGGCCGCCCCATCCGAGGCGTCTCCCGAGCAACTCGTCGAACTGGGTATTCGAATTGTGAAATAAGAAGGATATTCTGGGAAGACATTTGACACACACATTAATCTGTTGTATAGCATGGCGTACTACTTGCAATTTGTTTTGAAGGGTGTATATTGTATCTATCAAGGTGATTCGTCACCTTTATATTCAAAAGCCCCTCCCAAGGGGCTTTTTAATTTCTCCTCTACTTTCTACTCTGCACAGAGGGCATTCAAGCTACGTGGCTCATTGACGAAATGCTGTTTTTTGGTTTAATAATCTTCTGTTCCTTTACGTTGCTGATTTGAAAGGTAGCTCACGAATCTCGTACAGACACGCACGGCGCTCCTCGTCCCACTCAGTACCTTACTCCTTGTCGGATGTGACAAGGGCAATTTCGACTTCGAGACTGTCTTGATTTTTGCTGTTGCAACCGCAGTAATTGCGTTCCTCGGCGGCTTCTTCAGCATCATTCTCGCAGGAGTGATTGGTGCGTCAGGTGGTGTTCTTATTGCACACACCATCGAGACAACTCTTCTTGCGCAGTACTTCATCGGATGCGGGATTGGTGGTCTCTTGGGGCTTTTCCTCGGTGTCATCGCCAAAGGAATGACTTCCAGCGGTGGCGGTGTCCTGGACGACATTGGAGGCGGTGTCGACTTCGACGACTAGCGAGCTATACGCTCACAGCAAACGGACCCGCGTCCGTTTTTTAATACTCAGACAAATATGTAGTTACTTGCATTTTTTGTATTTTATGTTTAAATTCAGCTTACAAATCGGAATTATTCGTGGGGGATTATTTTATGGTATGGAGAAAAACAATATAGGGTTTCGACTGGTACGTTCTGCCGTATTTTTATTCGGAGCACTATTGATGCTCACAGGACAGTCCGCATACGCGGCTATTAGTTACAGCCAATCTGTCACGCTCGAACCGGGATGGAACATTGTTTCGACTCCGCGCATTCTAGATTCACACGCATTCTCGACTTCAACTGCGCCATCGGATTACTCCATATATGTGCTCGACCCATCGCGACCATCGGGCTGGGCAACCATGTCTGAGCTAGGTCAAACCAAGTTTACCCCCCTCTATGGTTATTTTGTGAACAACAAAACTGCATCCTCGCAGCCCCTCACGTTTAACTACAAAGCGAGCACCACACCCAACGAGCGCTTGTTTACCCGCACTTTCACTAAGGAAGGTTGGTACTCATTTGGAATCGCGAATCCTAGTTATGCAAAAAAAATAGGAGAGAGTGTGTCGGATACTGATAACCCATCTCGAATAGTGAGTGCCATGAGAAACAAGATTGACCTCACCGTGAATTTATCGGGAACAACTTTTCCGTTTAATCCTGACACAGTTGCAATTGAAAACACATGGGAAGCGCGGACTTCTGCTGACATAGATTTGCTCACTGATTTTCGTGAGACAAAAGGCTATGCAGTATATGTTTCGACTGCAAATGCCCTATATTCAGGATTTCAAGATGACCTGACGCCTGTTTCTGGTGGGGGTGGAGGAGGCGGAAGTTCTTCTGTGGTCACAACTGCTGACTTCACAAGTACAACCTTTCCAATACCTGGTTCAGTTGATGCGCAAAACAACCTCACTGTCTGGCAAAAGGTAATTAATGTGGGCTCGCGAAATGGTATCTTGTCTGCTATTAGAGTTAAGCAGATGGGGAGTATATACGCTGGAGATGTGGTCAACTATCGATTGTATATAGACGACATTCTGTTCGGACAAACGAGCGCCCTTGACCCACTAGGGTATGCAAGTTTCGACCTCACGTCTACACCAATTTTACTCCCCGCAGGTTCACACGCGATAAAAATTGTTGCCGACGTTGTGTCTGGCTCAAGCAGAAATTTCCAGTTTTCGCTTCGTGCTACGGGTGACGTAGTTTTATACGATGCCGTCAGCATGGGCATAGTGACGCCCACAGTTTCTTCAACTCCTTTTACGGAAATTTCGAGCGGGGTTGTATCAATTAACGCAGGAACACTCACAATCACAAAGAACACCTCATCACCTTCAGGCACCGTAATATTGAGTGGGTCGAATATAACTCTAGGTAAATTCACATTCCGCGCACAAGGAGAAACTCTAAAAGTTGAAAATCTGAGAATCGGGTTTTCCAGTTCAGATGCAGCAGTTACACAACTTCGAAATGGTGCACTGTTCCTCGACGGAGTCCAAATTGGCTCTACTGCAACAATCAGCACCACATCGACGCAGTTCAACCTCGGCTCATCAATGGTACTTAGTACTGGACGTGACTACACACTCGAAGTTCGTGCTGATATACATGACAGCGATGGTACGAATGACCTATCAAATGGAGATACACTTCGTTTAGATGTCCCAGGAGGGTTATCAAATGTCTATAGAATGTCGTCTCTAAGTTACATCTCCAACACGTCAATCTCCGGAAACCCATTAACGGTATCGGCGGGTACGCTTTCACTCGTAAAGTTCACCGCATACGCAAACCAGACAATTACTGTGCCCCAGACTGCATACAAACTTGGAGAATGGCGGGTCACATCAGGCTCCATTGAAGGTGTTAACATCGATACAATTTCCGTCCTAGTGAATAACGGGAGCATTCCTCTACCGACAGTTACAAATCTTTACGTTGTGTATGGCACGAAGACCACCGTAACAAAAGCAACGATTGCTACGACATCAACATTCTCGGTTAACGAAGCTCTTGCTGCTAACACGACGATGAACTTTGCGGTATACGGAACAATTGACGCAACCCCTGTTTCGGCCAACTACATTACAATGGCACTTGCTGTTTCTGGCACATCACAAAATTCGGGTATCGCAGTAACCAGCACAACAATAGCTGGGCAAACGATCACAATCAGCGAGGGCATACTCTCAGTATCACTTGACGCATTAACACCAGTTGCAGCAATTGTTGTTGGTAACTCAATGCCGAAGGTCGCTTCGTTCAAGTTCACTGCTCAGAATGACGCATTCACAATCACCGGACTTACTGCAACCTCAACAGGTTCAGCCGCGATTACTGAACTCGTCTTCAAGGATGGTGCAACAGAAATCGGTCGCCAGTCATTTGACGGCTCAGTAGCCACAAGGACAGGCATCTCGGTTGCAGTTCCTTACAACTCAAACAAGGTCATCGACGTGTACGCAAATCTTGGTTCAGTTGGTACAGGAGCAGCAGCAACAGGCGCTAACGTTGGAGTTGCACTCATCGCGTATGAGCGCCAGAACTCGAATGGCGTGAGGACATCATTCTTCTCAGCCACAAGCACCTTCGGTGGTGTGACGATTGCTGGTAACAACTTCTACGCTGTGAAGACAAAGCCTACAGTCACAAACGTCGCTCTTCCAACAACAGTCCTCAATGCAGGTACTCAGACAATTGGAAAGGTTACTGTTACTGCTGACGCAGGCGGCACTCTTTCATGGCGCAA